>NZ_QUET01000013.1 GCF_003478445.1 Roseburia sp. AM59-24XD | reverse complement strand
GTCTTAGTTTTTTATTATTTTCACTATAAATAATTCTTAAATTGCGAACCATACTATTGCCATATATAATTCTTAAATTGCGAACCATACTATTGCCATATATAAAATAATATGGTAACCTGTTTCAGCAATAATCGGAGAGCAGAAACAAGAAAAGAGGTAAATGATTATGAAGAAGAAATTAATCACAATTGTACTTGGTGTAATGCTTTGTATGAGCATATTAGGAGGCTGTGGACAGAAAGAGACAAAGCAAAATAATACTGCAACCAGTAACAGCGGGGATCAAAATAAGGAAACAACCGAAGAAAAAGAATTGGTTGGAACCATTGATGAGATAAAAGATTTTATGTTTATCATTACAGACGACGATGACACACCATATAGTTTTACTTTCGACAAAAAACCGAAGGGATTGGAAAATATCAGTAACGGTGATACTGTAACCGTAAAATATACAGGTACAATTTCAGAGGTAGATCCGTTCGATGGCGAGGTGATATCTGTTGAAAAGACAAAATAATACCACTTTATCCGCTAAAATATGTGCTGTCATTTTGCTTTCATCTATGGTGCTGAGTGCCTGTGCGGATACTCAGATGACGCAGGAACAGAAGATACCTGCGGATACTCAGCCAGCGCAGGAGCAAAAGATACCTGCTGCAACTTATATGGGAGGGGATAATACTTCTGCCGAGGTCTGCAAAGCGTTAAAGGATGCGGGAGCTTCGCATGTAGATGTATTTCAGGACTGGGTGACTGATTTTGCAGATTCCGCCGGAAAAAATGCAAAATTGGAAGACAATTGGTCAGATCCCCGGAAACTGAAAGCAGATACAGGTAAATGTATGGATGGTTGGGAACAAAATCATGACTATTCGGATACCGACTGCAGAATGACCGCATTTCTTCTGTTAGACGGGATGCTGACGGCTGAATCAACAGAAAAAAAGTATAAGGTACTTATTTAATGTTTGATACAGATGCGATAGATAATGTAGACAGATACGAAATCATAAAAAAGAAAAAGGATATGTTTACTACCCTCTATGGCGAAAAAAAAGTAACAGACAACAAACATCCTGAAACTACATTTTCTAACAATTGGAAGGATCACGGATTTCATATAGACAGCGACAGAATATCTCTTCTCAGCATTGTAATATCCGATCCTGATTCTGATGTCGTTTTTGTAGGTCATACAGGAATACTGATAAAGTATAGCGACTACTATTTATTTGTAGAAAAAATTGCCTTTGAACAGCCATATCAGGCAACAAAAGTTCGTACGATAGATGAATTGCTTCATATTTTATCATTGCGACCGGAATATTTCGGAGACGAGGAGGAAGCCGGACCATTTGTTTATGCTAACGGTAAATATCTCCAAACATTAAAGAAAAGTAATTAACAGCTTATAAAAAAGGATAGGGAATCAACGATAACTATGAAAAAATAATTCTTTCCCTGAATACAGGAATGGATACTTCCTATGATGGCATTAAATCCGTCAACTTGATCGACTGGTTGATTTCAGAATAAAAGTCCAAGAAAAGCATCTCCTCTGAGGTGCTTTTCCCGGCTTAAGCCGTACCTCTCTTAATCTATTTGTACAATAGTTTATATACCGAGTGATGGGCTAGAAAAAATGAGGTCAATCTGATAAGGATTTTTGAGGACACCCTGAAACTATGCGCTTACGATTCTTTACACTAACCTCTCTATATTTCGCACTTGCACCATTCCTTGACATTATAGTAATGTTCAAAAAAAGCTCTCTGTGCAATGCACAGAGAGCTTTTTATATGTAGACCTCTATTTATTTGTGCTGTCTGCATCAATTACAGACTGAATCTGCTTCATAAGGGCATCATAGTTGTCCTTGTTATCAATTCCGCCGAGCATTGGTTCGCCTACAATATTGCCATTTCTGTCAACAAGTATAGTTGTTGGAAAGGCCATGATTTCTGAGGCATATTTACCGGCAGCACTAGAAGAGTCAATTGACAGATTACGATATTTGACACCCTGGCTTTCAAGAACAGAGGCAGCCTCTTTGATAGCTGTTTTATTGCCATCGAAGGTCTCAGTGTTGATGCCAACAACTTCTCCGCCCATTGATTTGATAGCATCATTTAATTCGTTAAGCTGGATAATTCAGCGACACATGGTTTGCAGCCGGTAAACCAGAAATTGACGACTGTTACTGCATTACCGGAAAACAGGCTGTCATCAACCTTATTGCCATCAAAATCCTCACCGGAAAAATCACTGAATACAGATGAGGCTTTAGAGCTGTCCTTCTTGTTATCGTCTGATGATGTATTTTTGTTTTCAAGCTTTGCTATCTGTTCCTCGATTTTTCGTATGGTTTCAATATCCTCATTAAGTGTTTTAAGTTCATCGTCTGTGAATGAATTCTTGTTTGATTCTACAGTACCTGCAAGATAATCAGCATAATTTCCGTTTGGATCGGCGTCACTTTTGTTCATCATGCCAAATGCCTTGTTCCACACATCAGCGTGATCTGCAAAAAGCTGATTTTCCTGCTGATATAAATCATCAAGCCTGGAATCTGATTTGCCGGATGCTTCTGAGCCGGCTTCAGTCTGATTGTTCTTAGAATCTGTGTTGGAAGCTTGCTTTACGCCACATGCTGTAAGTGATAATGCTATGCAGAGTGTAAAAATAGAAATAAATGATAATTTGTTTTTCATGAGTAATTTCTCCTTTAAAATAATAGTAAAATATTTAATAGTTATCTGTTGTCATTTTTTTGACATGACTTTCCCATAAACCGGTAGCAGATGGCGTCCTTCGGACAGGCCTTTATGCAGGCACCGCAGCGTATGCACTCGGGGTGATCCGGTGTCTTACACACATCCACATCCATCTTACATGCCTTTGAGCATTGACCGCATCCGACACATTTGCTGCTATCAACGGTGATTTTGAGCAGGCTGACCTTATTAAATAATGAGTAGATTGCTCCAAGCGGACAAATCCATTTACAGAAGGGCCTGTAAAATAAGATACTTAGTACAATCACTGCAATTAAAATCATACACTTGAAAGAAAAAAGCTTTCCCAGCGCAGAACGGATAGCAGCATTTCCAATAGATAACGGTATAGCACCCTCTAAAACACCCTGAGGACAGATATATTTGCAGAAGAACGGGTCTCCCATTCCTATAGAGTTCGTTACAAGCATTGGAAGAAGTATAACGAAAACAATAAGAATGACATATTTTAGGTACCTAAGAGGCTTTAGTTTGGCTGTGGATAATTTCTTTCCGGGGATTTTATGAAGTAAATCCTGAAACCATCCAAATGGGCACAAAAAACCACATATAAATCTGCCGAGAGTTACACCGAGTAAAATAAAAAATCCGGTTATGTAGTATGAAAACTTAAATTTTGATGACCCGACAACTGCCTGAAATGCCCCTATTGGACAGGCTCCTGTCGCGGCTGGGCAGGAGTAGCAGTTTAATCCGGGTACGCATACTGTTTTTGCATTGCCCTGATATATTTTACCCTTAAATAAATTTAGAATATGAATATTGGTCAGCAGCGTTGCTGCGGCCTGTATCCAGCCACGTATTTTTGCCAATTTTCTTGATAGTAATTTCTTTTCCTTATCCAATTCCGACACACTCCAGACATAGTTTTATTGCTTTACCAAGCACGGTAGCCGCCTCACCTCTGACTGCACCATAGCTTATCATGGATACACCAAGGATAAGCAGAATGATTTGACATGTTTTTTGGTATTTCAACATAATGTTGCTCCTTTTTGTTGTATGGTTGACCAGCTGACTTTGGTATTATACAATATAGGTTGTAAAATTATTGTTAAGAAGCAGGAGAACATTTTGAGATTATTAATTGTTGAGGATGAGAAACAAATATGTGATATGGTTGCAAAGAGTCTGTATGCTGCCGGTTATGAGGTGGATACCTGTTATGATGGGAAAGAGGCTCTTGAATGTATACTGTCGGAGAATTATGATCTGATAGTTTTGGATTTGAATCTGCCGGGGATGGATGGCATGGAGCTTCTTAAGGAGCTTAGAAAATACAATGATGAAACTAAGGTTTTGATATTATCTGCAAGAGGTCAGATTGCTGATAAGGTAGAGGGACTGGATGCAGGAGCAAATGATTACATGGAAAAACCATTCCATCTGCAGGAGCTTGAGGCACGTATCAGAAGCCTGACAAGAAGGAAATTTGTACAGAATGATATATGTCTTAAATGCGGAGAAATAAAGTTTGATACGATTAAACGCGAGGCATATGCAAAGGAAGAGCCGGTTCCACTGACAAGAAAAGAGAATGGTATTTTGGAATATTTACTTATCAATATAGGCAGACCGGTGAGTCAGGAGGAGCTGATAGAGCATGTGTGGGATGCCACGGCAGACAGCTTTAGCGGAGCAATCAGGGTACATATGTCTTCACTTAGAAAAAAGCTTAAGGCGAAGCTGGGATATGATCCCATTCAGAACAAGGTAGGTGAAGGCTATAAAATACGGGAGGAGTCTGACAGATGAAAAGAATGTCGCTACAGTGGAGACTTACGTGCATTACTACATTGTGTATTGCTATTATATGTGGCTGCCTGACTATGTTTGTCTATAAAAATGGTGTGCATTACATCGATTCTCTGCAGGATGCGGTAGAGTCACAGGGGGATGAAAAAGGAAACAAATCAGATGAAATATATATCAGTATACCGGACGATAAGTGGGATGAGTTTGCGGATAAATTTTCGGTTCAGGTGTACAATAATAAGGCCGACTATAAAAGAAACAGTCTGATAATCACGGTTTTGCTGGCGCTTTTGGGAGGTGTCGTCACTTACTTTATAAGCGGGCATGCACTCAGATCAATCAGGGAGTTTTCAGATAAAATTGAAGAGGTACAGGCTCAGAATCTGTCTGATTCAAGAATAGAGGAAAACAATGTTAAGGAACTGAACCAGCTGGGTATTTCTTATAATAAGATGCTTGAGCGTCTGTCGGAAGCATTTGAGATACAGAGACAGTTTACTGCAAATGCAGCACATGAGCTGCGTACTCCATTAGCGTTAATGCAGGTACAGCTTGATTTATATAATTCTGCCTCTCACCCGGGAAATGATGCAGACACTTTGCAGACCATAAAAATGGTTACGGAACAAAATGATAAATTAAACAGGATGGTAAAGACTCTTCTTGACATGAGTGAGCTTCAGACGGTGGGAAGGGATGATAAAATTATATTGGATGCTATTGTTGAAGAGGTTTTGGCAGACCTCGAGCCTCTTGCCGTGGAAAAGAATATAAAGCTGATTGGAAAATGTGAGGATGCCACTATGATAGGCAGCGATATCCTTATTTACAGGCTTGTATACAATCTGGTTGAGAATGCCATCAAATATAATCATCCGCTCGGACAGGTTACCGTAACCGCATGTCAGAGAAACAAGCATGTTTATCTGTCTGTAGAAGATACGGGAAGCGGAATACCAAAGGAGCTTAGGGAGAGAGTGTTCGAGCCATTCTTCCGTGTGGATAAATCCAGAAGCCGGAAGCTGGGTGGCGTAGGGCTAGGTCTTGCTTTTGTCCGTGAAATCGTTAGAGTACATGATGGCAGTATTTGTATCAAATCAGGCAAGACTGGGGGAACGATTTTCGAGGTGACTTTTGCACAGCATTCAATGTCGAAAAATAAGCAGTGATCTGTAATCTACTCACAGACCGCTGCTTATATTTTTGTTGAAACGATAACCTCCCCCCCATACCGTCTGTATGTAGATTGGCTTACTTGGATTATCCTCTATCTTCTCCCGAATATTCCGGATATGGCTCATGATGATGTTGTAATCGCCGGAATAGGATTCTCTAATCTTGAAGGAAATTCGTGAAATAGATTACATAGTATCAAAAGCAAGTAAACTATGATAATTCCTCTCAACCATTTCCCTCGCAACTTATTTTTTTTATCTCTTTTCTTTGCCATATTGTTATTTATGCCTTCATCCTTCTTGACCAGCTCCTTATAGCGAATGGCATACATAGAATACCCATCAAGACAGGAATAGTAATAAGTAGATATGGTGACCAGATAAGCTTCCCAAAAATACGAAAAGTATTAGTTCTGAAAATATCTGTTGAACTTCCTACCAATGGTATTAAATCCAATGCTTTTTGCATCCCATAAGGAAGATATTCTGCAATCATCATTGGTCCATATACAACAGTCAGACTAAGCAGTAAGGTAAGTACATTATTTTTTACAGCCGCTGATATAAACATAACAATTCCGGCAAAACCTATTGCTCCAAGCAGTACAAAAGCATATTCATAAATTTCTGCCTGCAGCATATTCATAGGTGCAACAGCAATCAGCTTGATATTCTGAATCGGCATATCCCATCCGGCAGTTCCCATAAAAAACAACTGTGATATAACAATTGAAACAGCAAGTAATGCAAAAAACTCCACTGTAAACGCTAAACCAGTAAGAATTTTGGCAAGAGCAATTTTCCCCCAACCATTTCGAGTCGTCAATACCAGTGTGCTTGTATTATCATGCCATTCGCCAGCAAATAAAGAGGATAAAACAATACCGAGAAACAAAGCCATCACAACTCCCAGATCCGCAACCATACTACCAAGAAGCGTTGACCAGCCTTCTACCCACTCATAACGAAATGGTTTTTCTACCTTTCCCTCTATCTGATGTAAATACTCTTTTTCAGCTCCTACCTGACCACTGACCTCCAAAAACTCATCAAGCACCTGCTGTCTTCTTTCATAGAAGCCTGTTAACTTATCCGGATCAACATAGCTTATCATCGTTTTATAATTACCGGTATCTCGAAGCTCCGGATACAATGTTCCAAGCCAACTATTAACTATCTTCCAGTCTGTCTTTTCCAGTTCTTCCTCCATACCGTCAGCTTCCATTTGCTGATAATCACTTACTATTTGCTGCAAGGTTTCATCCGTCAATTCTCCACCAAATGAAAGTGCATATCCCTGACTATCCTTTATTACTGTATATCCATCAAAATTATTGCCAAAAGCACTTGTATAGTCATCTGAACTGCCAAAACTGAACCATTGAAACGAAAGTATGCTTCCAAAAATTACATAATAAACAAAACACAACAACACACATATTTTAACAATTTTCTTTCGCCATAACTTTTTATGCTCTAACCAAAATAGTTCCATTCTATTTCACTCCTTCCTCTGTGGGAAAATAAAATAAATAAAGATCTTCCAATGTAGCTTCACAAGGCACCGCTCGCTCACTAGGCATATTGTCTGAAATAATACGCAATATAATTTCTTTTCCTTCGTGCCGTAAATTAGCAACCGTTGTTTTTGTCTGCCATTGTCTAGCTTCTTGTGGAGAAACAGAAAGCTCCCAACCTTCCTACTTTCATCAATACATAAATGATTTGCAATCGTGTATAGATAAGCCTTAAATTTCTTTTTCCCTTTATATCCGGATAAATTCTTAAACAACTTCAAAAATGTTTCCTGAGTCAGGTCTTCTGCTTTTTCCAGATTAGAGCAATGCCACCTACAGTAACGTAAAATAGATGTATAATAGCGTTTTATCAATTCTTCTGCTGCATTTTCATTTCCAAGTAGAATCTGTTCCACTAATTCGTCATCACTCAACACGCATCAGGCTCCTTTCCATTGAATATCTGTATATATATAATAACGGGTTATGCACTTAAAATGATTAAAAGATTCCTCATTTTTTCTTAAAACGAATGAAACGATTAAACCAATATTTTATCTCAACCCCTTTCAGAAATATCAACTAAATCAAACACTACCTTTTTCTCCGCTTAGAGTAATACTTCCCACACCACACAATTTTCTCTATCCCTAAGTATTGCATTTTACAGGCAGTATTATCAATCCTTAAATTTCTTACAAAAATATTTTTCCGCACTTCATCTTTAGAAAGTTGGTGATGATATGAAAATTTACTGGAATAAAGAAAGCAATTCCAAAAATCTGATAGGTCAGAAAGTAAAGGAATTGCGAACTGAAAGGCAGCTTTCGCAAAAAGCACTGGCAGAACAGCTCCAACTTGCCGGATATGAATTTAGTGATTTGACCGTATTACGAATAGAACAAGGGATACGCTTTGTACCAGATTATGAAGTGGTTGCCCTTGCTGAATTTTTCCATGTATCTTGTGAATATCTTTTAGGTGTCAGAAGCGAAAAATAAGCAGTGATCAGTATTTCTTCTTTACAGACCGCTGCTTAAATTTTTGTTGAAACGATAGCCTACACCCCATACCGTCTGTATGTAGATTGGCTGTTCTATCTTTTCTCGTATGTTGCGTATATGGCTCATGACGATGTTGTAATCACCGGAATAGGGTTCTTCCCAGACAAGATCATAGATTTGCTCCTTGCTAAACACCCTCCCCTGACTACTTGCTAACAGATACAGTATTTCAAATTCTCGATTTGTAAGCGTAACTTCTGTATTCCCAGTAATAACACTTCTTTTCGATAAATCTACTATCAATTCGCCTATTTGAATATTTTTTGTTTCCTGAAGCATATTACACCATTAAAAATTCTTGCTATTACTTATTATCTGTAACATTCTCTGATAAGTCTCTTCTTCGTCATCAGAAAATGATAAAACTAATATTTTTCCCATTCTATCACCTATACTAATGAAATATTCTCACTGCCATATTTCATGGATATATGCTTAATCAATACATCCTCTGATTTCTTCCAATGAGAAAATTTTATTTTCTTTCATATATCTCCAAATTCCATCTATGATTTCTACAGTCGCATAAGGATTATGAAAATTTGCAGTTCCAACAGCAACAGCCTTTGCTCCCGCCATAATAAATTCAAGAGCATCTTCGTATGTTGAAATACCACCCATGCCAATCACAGGCGCATCAACGCTATGACAGACCTCATAAACCATTCGCAGTGCCACAGGCATAATACCGGGACCAGAATACCCTCCGATTCTATTTGCAAGTACAGGTTTACGCTTATGTATATCTATTTTCATTCCTCTTAGTGTGTTAATTAGCGAAATTGCATCTGCCCCACCAGAAACAGCAGCTTTTGCTATTTCTGTTATATCACTGACTTCCGGTGACAGTTTTACAATCAAAGGTTGTTTTGCGTAATGACGAACAGCACCCACTATCCGTTCTACAATGTGCGGATCTGTGCCAAAGCTCAATCCACCTTCTTCCACATTTGGACAGGAAATATTAAGTTCCAAAAGATCAATATCACAGTCTGCAAATTTCTCTGCAACCGAACAATACTGTGCCAAAGTATGTCCACAAATATTGACGATTATCTTCGTATCATGAAATCACAAAATCAACTCTTACCAAACAGTTAAGGGAATTGGAAAATGACGGATGGATCAATCGTCAGATTTATCAAGAAATACCTCCCAGAGTAGAATACACTCTTACAGAATTAGCCGAAAGCTTTGTTCCAATTTTAGAGCAAATGAAAGAATGGAGCGAAACACATTTATGCTAATCCTCCGAAAAGGTATCACTGGAAGTGCTCTGCACACAGATGGCACAAACACCAGACTGGATGCCTGATATACTACTTCGAGCAGATGGGTATATCACTGAATTTTATAAAAAAGACTAACGAAAATGGCAGTACTGATCACAGAGACCGATACTGCCATTATGCTTTATTTATTCAATTCTGCTACCATTCTTTTAAGGATTTCATCAACCTGACCGGCGCGTTGTCTGCGCTCGAAGGAACCATTACTAAAATGATCTTCTCTTAAAATCGCAGTAAGCAATGCAGTACATAATTCATAATCTGCATTTGCCACACGCTGTAATTCCTCATTACAATTGATCGGTTCTGTTGTCATGTAATCCGCATAGTTACTTTTTAGATCACCGAGATCTTCAATCAAACTATAATAAGTTCTTTCTCTTCCTGGATGATCAATGACATCCTGAATCATCTGTGCTTTTTCTTTATTTGTCATTGTTCCTTATACCGCCTTCTCAATACCATCAAAATGTGCTGCTGCAATTTCATCTAACTGTTTGGCAATCTCGTCAAATGGTTTATTCAGGTCCAACGTTTTAACGCTAATCTGATTACCATGCATTTGATATACATTATCTGGTTGAATCAAAGCGTCCGTTCTTGCGTACAGCAACATTCCAGAAACCTTGTTATCCTCATCTCCAAATTGATATTCACGATTTTTTACATAAGTAAATATCTGATACAGATTATTTGAATGCAAAGTATGTTTATCAAACTGAACCTGTGTTGTATTAGAATAATACTTGGCATCAATAATCAATACTGTATTTTCTTTTTGAAGGTGAATATCGCTCTGCATTACTGGAAGCATATCTCCAATACCATCATCTAAAGACCACGGTATCTGTGAAGCACTGACGGTTAATTTCGGATAATGCTTTTTATAATATTCGAGAATGAACTTCTCATACAAACGGCACATTCTCTGCTCATCAAGAAAATCCATCAGCTTTGTAGTTCCATCTATGTTTGTTTGGAGCAAACCTTTCACTACTGTTCAATCTTTTTCTGTATGAAATGTTCAATAACATTATTGAACATAATGTCATCAAATTTTTCTCCGGAAAATACGTTATCACAAATTTCTATTAACCAATCGACATCTTTGAACGGAAGCTTGTTCTTCAATAAACGAAGCATTTCCGCAATGTTGGGCTGAATATCTTGCGTTTGATCTGCAAGATAGCACGCATCTTCTGGTTCCGTCAACAACTCCACAGATTTAGAATATATCCATAGTTCTTCTGCAATATCTCCTATTGGAAATTCATCGACATCGGTGACTTTTTTTTCAGGCAAATCATATTTTTCACTAAAGCAGTCAAGCATTTGTGCCGTCACATCCACAGGATATGGATGTAATAATTTATCAAGCGATGAATAATTTTCTGATTCAATTGCCTTCTTGACATCAACAAGCATCTGTCGAGGGAACTGTAAAGCAGCAGAATTTATTTCTTCAAACTCGTTAGCAGATAATATGACTAGATAATCAAAGGGAGCATCAGAAAATGCGATACAACCCAGAAGCCATTCGGTTAAATTGCTTTCCGATGCCATATCAAAATTATCAACTATAATTGGATAATATCTCAACATATCAATGGTATAAATTTTATCAGGAAAATGAATCAAATACTTGGATTTTAATGCCAAAAATCCTTCTTCTGCGATTTTTCTTTCATCTCGACAATACCCATCATACCAATTCCTAATTTGATATTTATCAAAATACTTATTTGGCGAATGTGCCTGATAGTATCTACAGCACATTATTAGTCGCTCTATATTTTGCGTTTCCATAACACAAAGAACCATCTGTCTTTCCTGAAAACCAAAATCAATTGCAATTTCTGCAAAGTAATTCTGCATCGTTACAAGAGAACTTTGAGCTGTTATGAGGTTTACCATAGCCAATCTTTGTTTTTGTTCTTCCTTAGCAAGAAAACCCGCAAACTGATTCATAAAGTTTTGTATGCTTTGAAAGTATTTATTCTTTATTTTTCCTAATCTCTCAGGCACTGTAGCTTTTTCTTCAAAAGGACGATCTTCCTTAGGATATCG
Source organism: Roseburia sp. AM59-24XD (assembly GCF_003478445.1). GTDB lineage: Bacteria > Bacillota > Clostridia > Lachnospirales > Lachnospiraceae > Jutongia. Next base: position 78,889 of record NZ_QUET01000013.1, on the reverse strand, counting down.
TTTTTCACCTGTGGTAATTAAGGCGAAGTCTTCACGAAGTTTATCTACTTCCCCTGCCAAGCCCCCTAATGTTTTTCCGCTAAGAAGTTTATAAATACAGGCACAGCACTTATCTGCAAGCAAACATATATGTTCTCTCACATCAAACCAGTAATTTAACCATTCTGTCACGGTATCAAATTCGTAATTGCTCATAATGGTCTTGTTCCATAGCGACGTAAGATTCTGATGAAACATGATTACAATGTTTCTAATGGACATTTCTTTATGTGCATCGTCGGGAACAGGATAAGCCGCGAGCAAATCAACTGTCGGCTTGAGTGCATCCGCGCAATACAAATCAAAAATAGGCAAGGCTTTGCAAAGGAGTTTCAACCTTGAGACGCTCTGCTCATTTCCCGTTTTAATATTGTGCAATCGAAGGATATATTCAATGTGAATCGCATTTTTTTCGGAATCAATAAATACCCTATGTGATCTGGTCCACTGCTTGAGGTACGTAAGAATACTCTTAAGATTTCGTTCCACAAATTCCATATATTTCTTTCTGTTCCCGCAGTAGGAGAGATACATCAGCGTAGAAATGCACTCCAGCGTCAATTTTTCCGGCTTGCTCCAAAGATCGTCCAGAGAAAATCCGACCGATACATTCCACTCTGGATTGATGTTATAGATCCACTCAGAAATGGAGGCATAGGACATGATGTCCTTTATTCCGTCAAACCGAAGGGTGCACAGTTTCCTATATAGACAATCGCAGAAAACATAGACATACGTTTCCTGCAAACGGCAGGTGGGAATACGCTCCCGTAATCGGCAAAGATATTCTATATTCTTATTATCCGGAAATGTTTCCCGCATTTTGTCCAGCGTATCCATCGACACACCGAAATCCTCAAATACAGCAAAGGGGCACATTTCGGTCGATATAAGGAAAAGACCGCCGTGGGCATCTGCATCGTCAAACATAGCCCGATTGGAAAGGAAATACTGCATCACACTCCCTGAAAAAAGCCCCTGTATTGCAGAAGTATAGTTTGAAAGGTCTTTTTCATCCCATAGACTCTCGACCGCATCGCGGAAAAATGTCTCTTTGTTCAGGGTAAACTCCGGCAGATGAGAAAACAGTATCGATAGGTCCGCTTTGTCCGCCATTTTCATAACTGAAATGGCGGTATTGTCAATTGGCAGGAATTCATGCAGCCTCTCAACAACGTGCTTTGACCGAATTGGATGCAGCCCCTCAATATACCCGCTCTCTTCATTTACATGCACAAGGAACTCGGATTCCATACATTTTAAGAGCTCCCCAAAATCCGATCCAGAATCTTCTGATTGACTCGCATAAAGGTTGACAGCAGAAAGCCTGACTCCGCAAAGATCTGCGAAACATACTTTGCGCAGGATTTCACATTTTGCTTTGCCAGAAGATGATTGTCCTATTTCGGATATTTGTGAGGCTATTCTTTCTGATAACATCTCACCATGAGTAAGCAAGTAGACATACTCTATAAGTAGTTGCCTTTCTGCAATCTTATTCCATGCTCTTTGCCAGCTTGTTATGCTTGGGTGAAGCTGCTTAGCCTCTCCGAATAGATTGAATATCTCTATTGCTTCCTTTTCTTCTAAAGCCGGCTTAATTACTTTCAAAGACTGAATATTGCTCAAGTCGCCACTATAATTATACCAATCCATCTCTCGCGATGTGATGAGCAACTTATAATGACAATGCAATTCGGATTGTAAGAGCTGAACAAGATAATTCCATTTGCTGAGATGGTCATCCAGATTGTCAATTAAGATAAGAATCTTTTCACCAAGCTGAATTCTTGCTTTGAAATATTGGACAATATTCCCAATTTCTTTTATCTCATCACACCATAGTAACTGATATGGTATATATTCATTTTGGAGAATATAAGCTGCCCGCAAAGCCAGCGTGGTTTTTCCTTGCCCACTAGAAGCTTTAATTACAGTAACCATGTTTTCGCAAATAGAATTAATAACATCTTTTTCTAAACTCGGTCGTTTGATTGGAAACCCACTTACTATATCTGCTGGTGTTGCTTTTTTTCCTTCGTAAAAACTACACCCTTCATCAATGCTAGGCTTAGAGTAGTCCAGTTTACGAATCCAACTATGAGCTGGATTTTGAGGACCCTTACTGATATCTATTTTGACAGATTGGATTTTGGAATCTAATTCTGCTTTGGTCACATAGGCCCGCTGCTCCATTTTTTCAAAGCAAAGAATTTTTATGCTATTTGCAAATAATGAAACATTGTCTGTGTTAATCTCATAAATTCTAATTAAGGTTTTTTCAATTTCAGTAGCAAGTATAGATTTTTCAATCTTCTCAAATGACAGATGTGAAATAAATTTATCGAAATCATAAACAGACCAATTCCAAGAAGGATTGTTTTTCTTGATATTTGAAATCACGCCAGCCCAATAGGTGCGTGATTTTTCGTCTAACTTAGATGCAAATATCTTACTTAGATGGCCTTTTGCAACAGGAAAATCATAAACAAGCTTAAAAAATCTATTTTGATCCAGCAAATATGCTTCAAGAAAATTTTTGAGCACATCAGTTAAAAAGCTGGCATCCTGTTTGTTGACAGAATATTTCAACTGTATATGAGTAATATCATTACTACCATTTTTCTGCATGATACAATCAATATCTTCAATCCCCTCAAGCTGGAAAAAATTGCTTGGATTTGATGACGAAAGAATTAAATAACACGAATACAAAAATTGATATGAATACCCCCTGAGTGCAATTTGTCCGCCATCCCTAGAAATACTTAATTCCTGAATATTTGCTTTTGGAGCTGTAACCTTTTTGTTTTTCTTCTTTGTGCTTTTTCCCATATTTCTCCTTTCGTTCTCTTATTACATCTACACGTGCTCTAATCTGTACTTATCAAATTTTCCAATTCAGAATATCGAAAGATTCTATTTCTATTAGGAAGTTTAATGGCATTCATCAATTCCATTTCCTTGTAATGAATAAAACATTTTAGATACTATAATAAAAATCCCGCTGCTTTAATAATACCATCTTCTTAACCCATTTTCTATATAATCTCTTCCAAACAGCGAAAAGCTCCCGAAGGAGCTTTCCATTACCTTAAATATACACTAATTCTTTTAACACAATCTCTTCCGCTGCATTCCGGATGTTATTTACAGCTCCAACCCACACCATCTGATCACGAGCTTTCAATTCTTCCGTAACGCCTTGCTTCTCCATCATCTGACGCACCAGAATATCCATTCTCTCCTGTGCTTCATCGTCCACAGTATTCAGATGTTCTGTCAGTCTGTCTTCCAACATATACAGTGAATACATTGCCGGACGATACTCTTTCAGATATGTTTTCCGCATCATTCCATATTTCCCATAATGCGGTTCTTCATCTGTACTGACAAGATTCGGATAGTAAATTCCGTCTGCGCCAAGTGTGTAGGTTCCACCCATTTTTTCAAATGTGCTTTTCATGTGTTATTCCTCCTTGAAATCAGCGATATCCTTAGATCATCGCATAATATTTCAGGGCAGCCTTGATAGCATCTTCTTTCTCTTTCGGGCATTGCGGAACTCTTGCATTTTCTGATTTTGGAAGATTATAGTTTTCTCCCACTTCAATTCCACATTTGCGTTTTACCTGAGAAATATATAAACTTGGAACCTTCAAGCCAAATTCTTTCAGCACATAATCTTTGATTTCCTGATAGGTTGCTTTCAACTCGGCACAGGTGGCATCCAGCTCGTCCAGGTCTAAGTCGATCTCTATCGTGTCATCTGGTTTTTGTTGGGACAAAAGAACAACCGTCTCCACATGCACCGTCGAGCAAAATAAATCCACGCAGCTCACCCGCTCCACCCGGTATCCGCTCTCCTGCAGCACCACCAGATCTCTCGCCAGACTCGTCGGCTTACATGAGATATATACGATCTCCGGCACACCGTAGTCGATGATCTTCTTGAGTGCCTTCGGATGGATTCCGTCACGCGGCGGATCCAGTACAATATAATCCGGCTTTTCCTCGATCTCGTCGATGACCTTTAAGACATCTCCGGCAATGAAGTCACAGTTTGAAAGTCCGTTAAGTGCCGCATTTTCCCTTGCTGCCTCCACAGCCTCCTCGACGATCTCCACGCCGATCACATGACCTGCTACCGGGGCAATAATCTGGGCAATCGTTCCTGTTCCGCTGTACAGATCAAAGACCGTTTTTCCGGACAGAGCATTGTTCAGAGCGTTCGACGGAGTTTTTCCCGGATCTTCCGTCTGAGCCGCCTTGTCCGCGAAAGTATCCGCAGAAGTATCAGCAGGTGTATGTGCATTTGCCGCACCTGTCAGTACATAATCTCTGGCACGCTGATAGAGAACCTCGGCGCCCTTTGTATTCGTCTGGAAAAAGGAAAATGGTGTGATCCTGAACTGGAGCCCGAGAACGGTTTCCATGAACCAGTCTTTTCCGTAAATGATATGCGTTTCGTCACTTTTGACGACATCGCCGAGACTGTCATTGATGATATGGAGAAATCCGGTCAGGGTTCCTTCCAGAGACTGCTTCTGAAGAAGCTCTGAGAGTTTGTTCAGATGCTCCTCCATCACGACGTCCTCATACTGGGAGGAGGTGACGAGGGCTACTAAAAGCTCTCCTGTTGATTCGGAGCGGCGCACAAGCAGATGGCGTAGAACACCCTCATGGCTGTTTTTGCGGTAATATGGGATCTGATTGTCAGCACAGTAATCACGAACCGTATCCAGAATAAGACGGAAGTCTGGATGCACGATACGGCATCCATTGACATGAATGATATCGTAAAAGCTGCCCTTTTTGTGGAGACCAAGCGTTAATGGTCCGTCCTTCACCTCATCGCCAAAGGAAAATTCCATTTTATTGCGGTATTCCCACTGCTTCGGGCTGGATAAAATTCCATCAAAAACAAAATCAGATATTCCGTCACATACCGGATGCAGCAGATCAAGCACCTGATTTTTCTTTAATTCAAGCTGTTTGTCATATGGAATTGTCTGATAACTGCAACCACCACATGTCCCAAAATGCGGACACTCCGGTTTTGCCGTTTCAATCGCGGAGCGCTCTGTTACCTCCCGCAGGATTCCCTTTGCTTTTCCTTTTCTTGCTTTCTTGATCGATACACGCACCTTCTGCCCCGGGATCACGCCCTTTACCTCAACACGGTGCGTCTCACGCTCTCCTGCTTCATTGGTCTCTTCGATCAGCACAACTCCCTTGTTTGGGAAGTCCACGTGCTCTACAATTCCTTCTACGATCTGTCCTTTTTTCATGTCAGTCTCCATCACATTATTTTGTTTCAAAGTTACCTAATACTTTCAGATTGCTGGCACATTCATGCATGGTTGCCAGTGCATTTTCTACGGAGGATTCATTCAAATTTCCCTCAAGATCAACGAAGAAACGATATTCCCATTTCTTTCCGTGAAGTGGTCTTGATTCAATCTTCGTCAGGTTCATTTCATTGTAATAGAAATTGGCAAGCATGTTATAAAGCGCACCCGGCACATGCTTCACTTCGAAAGCAACACTGATCTTATTGGCATCCTTTAAGAATACCTTCTGATTGGAAATAATGATAAACCGGGTAAAGTTCGTACTCTGGTAATTGATACGTTCCTGTAAAACATCAAGACCAAAGACCTCAGCCGCTCTGGTGCTTGCAATAGCACCATGTGTCTTGTCCTTCTCCTCGGCAATCTTCTTTGCCGCGCCTGCCGTGCTGGCATACTCGATTCCCTGAATATCATGCTCCTCCAAAAACGGAGCACACTGCAAAAGTCCCTGCGGATGGGAATAGACTTCTTTAATGTCCTCTGTCGCAGCGCCCTTCACGCCAAGCAGTGCCTGCTCCACCTTGACCACATGCTCTGCCACGATCGTAATATCATGCTCCACCAGCAGGTCATAAATATCGGTAATACTTCCGGTAGAAGTATTTTCAATCGGCACAACGCCGTATTTTGCCTCACCGTTTGCTACGGTTTCGATCACATCCCGAAAGGTTGTCTTATTAAATGCAGTGATCTTATCGCCAAAATACTCTGACATCGCCTGCTCGGAGAATGCACCTCGCTCCCCAAAATATACGACATGTGTGTCCTCATTGACATCCAGATGATCCACCTGCTCAAACGGGATAGTTGCCGCGCCCGGTCCCAATGTCTGATACTGATATTTTCTGCTGATAGACATGATCTGGCGGAACAGATCTTCTACAGCTGTCTCATTAAATTCCGTGCTGGCATAGCTGCGCAGTGTTTCCAGCTTCTGCTGCTCTCTTTCCGGATCATAGACCTTTTTGCCGGTGCTTCTCTTGTAGGCAGCAACATCATTTGCCACCTCCATACGCTCCTCAAACAGTCTGGTGATCTCCTTATCGATCCTGTCAATCTTTTCTCTGCTTTCTTTTAAATCTACAACCATGTTTTTATCCCCATATCCTTTTCATTCTGTAAACGATTCCTGTCTTTTTATGTTACCATATGCAGGTTCATCCCGCAAGATTTCTTCCCCGCAGAAGCTCTTCCCATATCTATTTGCGGGCAACACCTGTCACCGTAATATACCGTATCCTTTTCGATAAGAACATATATTTTACAGGAAAATATCATCGGTATACGCCATGATCCTCTGGCGAAGTCCCTCGTATTTCTTGCACATATTTAAAATATCATCCTTGGTATATGCAGCTGCCGCTTCGTTGGCATCCCTCAGGATCGATGCATCCTGATAAATATCAGCCAATGCAAAATTGAGCTCTCCACTCTGCCGGATTCCGAACAGATCTCCCGGACCACGCAGCTTCAGATCCTGCTCTGCCACATAGAAGCCGTCGTTGGACCCTCCGAGAATTCCCAGCCGCTCCATTGTTTCCTGCGAACTGTTGCCTGCCATGAATATACAATAGGACTGCGCACTTCCACGACCGACACGACCTCTGAGCTGATGAAGCTGTGCCAGGCCGAACCGCTCTGCATTCTCTACCATCATGACCGTGGCATTCGGAACGTTGATCCCGACCTCAATTACCGTTGTTGAAACAAGTACATCGATCTGACCATCCGCAAATCGCTCCATAATATCATTTTTGGCTCCGGCTTTCATTTTGCCGTGAAGACATTCCACACGGATGGACGGCGCCAGCGTTGCTTTCAGCGTATCCGTATAATCCGTGACATTTTCCGCTTCCATATTGTCACTTTCCTCGACCATCGGGCAGATAATGTATACCTGATGCCCCTGCCGCACCTGCGCCTGAATAAATTCGTACGCCTTCGGACGGTACGCCGTCCCCACAACGCAGTTCTTGATCGGCAGACGGTCAGATGGCATCACATCGATGACGGAAATATCCAAATCCCCGTAAAGAATGATCGCCAAAGTTCTCGGAATCGGCGTTGCACTCATGACAAGCATATGCGGCTCCAGCCCCTTCTCCGAGAATGCCTCTCTCTGCCGGACGCCAAAACGATGCTGCTCATCCGTGACAACAAGTGCAGATCCTTATAATGCACCTTGTCCTGGATCAGCGCATGCGTTCCGATGACAATATCTGACATTCCCATTTCAATTGCTTCATAAGTACGTCGTTTCTGTGCCGCTGTCATGGAGCCAACCAGCAGGTCCACGCGGACATGAAACGGCTCCAGATATTCCTGAAATGTCTTAAAATGCTGCTCGGCAAGCACCTCCGTCGGCACCATGATCGCACCCTGATGACCATTTTCCACGCAGGCAAGCAGTGCAAGCACTGCCACGATCGTCTTACCGGAACCGACATCTCCCTGCACCAGCCGGTTCATGACAATGCCGGATGCCAGATCCTTCCGGATATCCTCCCAGGCATGCTCCTGACCGTCCGTCAGTTTAAACGGCAGGCTTTCCGTAAGCTTTGCCGGCATGTCAAACTGCTCCATCACATAAGGAGATTCCTTCTGATGTTTTCCCTGCTTCATCTGATGAAGTGCCAGCGCAAAAAAGAAAAACTCCTCAAACACGATCCTTCGTCTTGCCTGAATATATTCCTCCTTGTCCTTCGGAAAATGAATTGCCTGAACCGCCTGCTTACGCAGAACAAGCCGGTACTTTTTGCGCATTTCAAGCGGGAGATAATCTCCGGTCAGATCTGTCTCCTTCAAGGCATTTGCCACCGCCTTGCTGACGGCATGATTGGTAAGCCCCGCCGTCAGCGGATAGACCGGCTGCAGCTTGGAAAGCAGCTTGTGATACTCCTCCTCACTCAAAAGCTTTGGCTGCTGCAGACGGTATCTGCCGTTCTTATTGATCACCCGTCCCCGCATGATATAACGCGTCCCCATATGGAGCGTACGCAGGATAAACGGCATATTAAACCAGGTCACTTCGATCTGACCGGTGCTGTCCTTTAAAAATGTACTGACAATCTTCAGATTGCGGGCATACTGCATCCGCGGCTTTGCGGCAAGTGTACCGCAGACCACCACGATATGTCCCTCCTGCACCTGATCGATCGGACGGATATTTTCTACAATCTCATATTCTCTGGGATAAAAGAAGAGAAGCCCTTCCACCGTACTGATGCCCAGTTTGGCAAAAAGCTTCTCGCTCTTCTCTCCGATCCCTTTAATCTCACGAATACTGTCGGATAACTGCATATAAATCCTCATTTCTGAGCAACTACTCTACTGATACAAAGTATGAATATACCGGCTGTCCACCATACTGAACCTCAACCTCCAGATCGTCATGATCCTTCAGGATCAGATCAGCAACAGCCTCTGCGTCCTTCTCCGTCACATCGGCTCCATAGTAAAGGCTGACTAACTCGCTCTCATCGTCTAGCATGCCCTTTACCAGCTCCAGTGTAACCTCCTGCAGCCCCTTTTCAACGGCAACGATCTTCTTATCTGCAATGCCCATATAATCGCCCTGCTTGATATCCTTGCCATCCATCTGCGTATCACGAACCGCATAAGTCACCTGACCGGACTTGACATTCTTCATCTCCTCCGTCATCTGTGCCGTGTTCTCATCGACAGGCTGACCCGGCATGAAATTGATCATTGCCGCAATTCCCTGTGGAATATTGGTCGATGGGATCACGATGACCTCTTTGTCCTCTGTCAGATCTCTCGCCTGCTCTGCTGCCAGAATGATATTACCATTGTTCGGCAGAACATAGACATGATCTGCATCCACCTTCTCCACTGCCTGCAGAATATCATCCGTGCTCGGGTTCATGGTCTGACCGCCCTCGATCACTTCATCTGCACCGAGATCCTTAAAAATATCACTCAGACCTTCTCCCGCAGAAACAACAACAAAGCCGTCTGCCTTATGCTCCTTCGGCTCCTCAGCTTCTGCCTCCGCCTGCTGCTTTGCAACTGTCTCCGCATCGCGGATCAGCTTCTCCTGATGCTCCTCACGCATGTTGTCAATCTTCATGCTGGTCAGAGAACCAAATGTGAGTGCCTTCTCAAAGGCAAGACCCGGATGATTGGTATGAACATGCACCTTGACGATCTCGTCATCCGCAACAACGACAACGCAGTCACCGATATCCTGAAGATATGCCTTCAGCTCCTTCTCCACCTTATCCTGATCTCTCTCAAGCATTATGATAAATTCGGTACAATAACCAAACTTAATATCTGCCGCATCCTCAGAGGTCCTGTCGTCACTGCCGGTGATGCCTTTGCATCCACACCCGTCAGATCAAGGTCTACTTCCTTGCCCTGCAGTGCTGCCAGTGCACCACGCACAAAGGTCATCAGTCCCTCTCCGCCGGAATCTACCACACCTGCCTGCTTCAGGACAGGGAGCATATCCGGTGTACGCTTTAATGTATCCTCCATGTATGCGCTCACTTCCTCGGCAAAGGAAACCATATCATGGCTTTCTCCCTCCATCAGAAGCTCAACGGATCTCTCCGCACCCGCCTTGATCACGGTAAGGATCGTACCCTCCTTCGGCTTCATAACCGCCTTATAAGCAGTATCCGCTGCATGCTGGATACTGTTGCCAAGATCGGTCACCTCAAGATACTCCAGTCCCTTTAACTCCTTCGTGAAGCCACGGAAGATCTGGGACATGATAACGCCGGAGTTACCCCTCGCACCACGCAGGGAGCCGCTGGACATTGCCTTACACAGGCTGTCAACCGTAACGTCCTGCAGCTTATTGATCTCACGAACCGCCGCCATGATCGTCATGGTCATGTTTGTGCCCGTGTCACCGTCCGGTACCGGAAATACATTTAACTCATTAATGTAATCCTTTCTTGACTCCAGCGCCTTGGCACCTGCCAGAAAGCACTTTTTCATCATCAACGCATCTATTCTCTCAACACTCACTTTTTCTTCCTCCTAGAGATTATTTCCTTCTGACATAAAAGTCCGTATCAGTCATCGACAATTCTTACGCCCTCGACTGCAACACTGATACTATCAACTTCCATACCCGTATATGTCTCTACACGGCAGCGAACGTTTTCCAGAATATTCTGGGCAACTGCACGGATGCTCACGCCATACGCAACAATTACATGAAGCTCAATATGGATCTTGTTGTCAACCACCGTTACATTCACACCACGGCTGACATTCTCTCTTTTCAGAAGCTTCGTCACACCGTCCTTGACATTGACAGATGCCATACCGACAATACCGAAGCACTCTGTTGCTGCTGATCCGGCATACTTGGCAAGAACCTCACGGTCAATGACAATATCTCCCATCTCATTACTCATTTTACCCTTCATAGTCCATCCTCCATTCTTTATCAATTCTATCTGATCCGGTCATCTTTCGATGATTCCAGAAAAATGTTCAAATTCACAGCATAATAACATATTCTATAGTATACCCTATTCTTTTCAAAAAAGAAACCTTTTCTTGTGAGGATTCTTTCAAAATGGAGGTACCCTGTGAAACGAATGCTAGGTTTTATCTTATTCTGGATCGCGATCGGCATGTTGCTCATGCTCTGGATCGGCAGCGGCTTTCTTGCGTTCTGCATTATCGTCCTCTGTCTGCTCCTTGGATATTATCTGTTCTGCGGATGTTAAAATGGGCAAAACCTTCTGTTTGCCACTGAATCCATTTCTCTGAAAGCTGCTTCCGCAAACCCTTACGCATCCTTCAAAAATGCCTTGTAACACTTATATGCCTCGTAAACATCCGCCTTGCTTGTCACCTCCCAAGGTGCATGCATGTTGAGAACCGCTACACCGCTGTCAATAACCTCCATGCCGTACAGGGAAAGAATATAAGCGATCGTACCTCCACCGCCGATATCTACCTTTCCAAGCTCAGCCATCTGGTAATTAACGCCATTGTCATCCATGATCCGGCGAAGCGCTGCCAGATATTCCGCATTAGCATCATTGGAACCGGACTTACCACGGGAGCCGGTGAATTTACTGAATACAACGCCCCGTCCCATAAAGGAGGCACTTCTCTTCTCAAAAGCATCTGCAAACAGCGGGTCATACGCAGCGTTAACATCAGAAGAAAGCATACGGCTTGCTGCCATGCATCTTCTCAGCTTAAGATCACTGTAATCTCCCTGCAGATTTAACAGCTCTGCCACAACATTTTCAAAGAAATGAGACTGCATACCGGTTGCACCGACACTGCCGATCTCCTCCTTATCTACCAGAAGACAGCAGGCTGTCTTGTCTACATCCTTTGCCTCTAACATAGCTGCCAGAGAGGTATACGCACAAACTCTGTCATCCTGTCCGTAAGACATGATCATGCTGCGGTCAAAACCCATTTCTCTTGCTCTTCCTGCCGGAACAACCTCTAACTCAGCAGACATGAAGTCATCTTCCTCCATGCCGTAGTTTTCCTTTAAGATTGCAAGAACACCGGCCTTGACAGCATCCTTCTCCTCGTCCTTCAAAGGCATACTTCCGACAAGAATATCTAACTTCTCGCCCTCGATCACCTTTGCCGCCTTCTTCTCCATCTGTGCTCCTGCCAGATGGATCAGCAGATCGGTCACGCAAAATACCGGATCCTCCGTTTTCTCACCGATGCTCACATCCACTGAGGTCCATCCTTCTTCACAATAACACCGTGAATTGCTAACGGCAGTGTCACCCACTGATATTTCTTGATACCGCCATAGTAATGAGTATCAAGATATGCCATATCCTCTGACTCATATAACGGATTCTGCTTTACATCCATACGAGGAGAATCAATATGTGCTCCCAGAATGTTCATGCCTTCCTCCAACGGTTTCTCACCGATCTGGAATAATGCGATCGTCTTATTCATATATGCCGCATATACTTTGTCGCCCTTTTGGAGCTTTTCCCCCTTCTTCAGAACCTCTTCCAGAGGCTGATAGCCATTCTGCTCAGCCTGACGGATCGTCTCCTTTACACATTCCCGCTCTGTCTTGCCGACAGAGAGAAATTCGATATAGTCCTGATTTAACTGCTCCAGTTCCTTTTTGTCTTTGTTTTCATAGGTTTTCCATGCGTTAATACGTTCCATGAAAGTCACCAGCCCTTCTATTTATTTTTACCGGAATGGTAATCTCTGTTTTCCAAACCGGCTGCTACCTTTGCAATCTGCTCTCTGATAAACTGCTCTATGCTTCCGGCACGGCTCTTCTTCTGCTCCACAAACCGGATTCTCCGCAGCAGACCCGCCAGAAGCGGTTCCAGCCTTGTATAGTAATCCTGATACCGCTCCATGGCAATATCATACATTTCCCATACACTCTTGTCAAAATGCTCCTTCGGATTCCATGGACTTGTCCACCTTCTACCCAAAGTATTCATGGCATCTCTCCGGTCCGGCATCCGGTCTGCCACCATCATATTGGCGATCACCGGTCTTCCGAGCACCACAGCCTCAAACCGGCGGACATGCTGCCGTTTCCTTCCGCTGTGATCATAAACATGACGGATCACACCACGCATACAGCGATAGGATGCCTTGATATTTTCATCGAATATCATCAGATGATAGATTCTCTGCAGTGTCCTGCTCATCAGACGTGCGATCACACTAAGCTCTGCCTCCGAAACACGGATCCGCTTCTCCGGATAATAACCCGACGGCATAATTCCCTTTTTTACCATCAGTATCTTCTGATCGATCACCGCCTCCAGCCGCTGATGCGCCGGAAACGATCTTGCTCCGGCGTCCTTTACGCCATCCCTGTAGCCGGATCTGGCATAAATATACGGATGAAGCTCTGTATCCAGCGTATAATGGGACACAAAGCCCAAAAAATAACTGATTCCGATCTCCAGTCCCTGCTTGTTGGAAAGCTTCAGAAGTTCATCCAGAAATACCTCAAAAAACCGGTTGATCTGCGAGGTATGAAGTCTGCTTCCCAGATCCACCTTACGATGCACCAGCTTCATAAACGGATTAAAGAAAAACAGATCCGGTCCCTGGCAGCCCAGCCGGAACACCTCCGGATGCTTTGCCACAACCTCGTTCAGCTTTCCCTTTGTCTCTTGCAGTGCTTCCTCTCCAAATATCTCATGTGCTGCAAATGCAGGCATATTCCCTCCATTCTGTCCGGCACGGCATACGCCGCCGGCTCCTTGTGCTTTTCGGTGATCCCGCGTATCTGTAAACGCCGGCATATACTCCACGCCACAGATATATCACCTTCTCCAATAACCCACAAATCCATTGTCTTACCCAATCCCAACTAATACAGCTCCCGCCGCAAATCCTTTACCTTCCCCAGTCCCCGGCTAAGACAACTCCCGCCGCGGCCAACACTGAAAGCAGAGTATGAAGAAGCTTTGCTTTCAGATATCCGTCTATCTTAATCCCGCTCCCCTGCAGCACACTGTATGTCTGCGCCACACTCGACAGACCTCCAAACGCCGCGATTCCGCAGGCGATGATCCATTTGACCGGTTCCGCCATCGGATACGCCTTCAGATACTCTCCTCCGGTGGTGATCTCGATCACGCCAAGACCGATCAGCTTTGCAAATTCATGGCAGGGCACGATCTTTTCCACAAACTCTGCCAGAATCGAAAACAATATTATATAACCGCCCACCTTCGTCACAGTAACGAAAGAATTAAGGATTGACTGATCCAGTGCATCCATCACCGACACACGATCCTCCTGATAACAGTATTTTACCACATTTTGCCTGTTTTGATAACCGGAAGACACCTTTTTCCGCAAAAAAAGAAATGCATTTAATACGGCAGTACCATACACAACAACCAGCACAACCCATGGCTTTGTAAGCCCCATACAGTACACACCGATATACTCCAGCAGAAACATCGGACTGGCATTATTGCAAAAACCGGTCACATATTGTGCCTCTTCATAAGAAATTTTCTCATCCAGAAGAAGATCCGCCGCCGTTTTTGCGCCCAGCGGATAGCCCGACAGAAATCCAACCGCCATGGCATAGCAGCCATTTTCTGACAGACCAAGCAGACGATGTAAAAACGGATAAAGAAGATGTCCGATCTCTCCTGCAGCTCCGGTCTTCATCATCGTCCCGGAGAATACCATAAACGGAAAAAGTGCCGGCAGCACCACCGTAAACCACAGCAGCAGTCCATCCTTCGATCCCTGATTGACCACTGCCGGGCAGAACAGAAGCACTGCCGGCACCAAACATATACTGATCCAGATCAATTTCTTTTTCATAGGACTCGCTCCGGCATCTCAAACACATTTTCTGCATCTTATGCCACTGTTTCTCGCATTTATCCTATGAAATTTTCCGGAAAATATTCCTGTCATTCCTTAAAACAAGCTTTTATAATCCTCCACATTCAAAGTATTCTCCAAATGACCGTTAAACAGAATTCCTTTTCCTGCACGAAGTGCCGATTTACCGGGTTTGATGGTAAGATCCCCACCTCCGTTAATGCAGATATAACCATCGCTGCATAACGCATCATCTGCCGTCAGTTCACCATTGCCGGCAGTCTGTGAATTGTCCGCTGTGATACTGCCACTGTCAGGTGAAACGTAAAGGGTAGTTCCCGCTTTAACCGCCTTACAGCTTCCTGCTGCTGTCAGATCCTTTCCCGCCTTATTCTGTGCAGTTACTGTCATTTCATCAGGGTTCAGATACAACGTACGGAAGGCGCTGATACCGTCTCCGTTCCGAGCGGTAAGCTGATATTTACCGCCGTCTATACTCATATTACCAAGCTCTGCCAATGCTGGATCTGCTTCAATATCCGCCGCATCAAGTGTTGTCTTTAATGCATCCCCTGCCGCATCTATGGTCAGATCGGCATTTTTCACGAAAAGACCTGTTTTGCCGGAAATACCATTATTGCCGACAGATGCGTCCTCTGCATTTCCGGTTGTCACTTTAATCGTCGCATCCTGAAGCTTCAGGAAGTTCTTACACTGAATGCCATTGCCGTTCTCCGAGCTGATCTGCAGGCTGCCGGAGCCGTTCAACGTCAGAGGTACATTTTTCTTACTCATGATACCTGCGGTATGATCATCAAGATTTAAGTCTGCCGCTCCCTGATCCTCAATCACATTCTCTCCCAGCACGGTAATAATTGCTTTGGATATATCGGTATCTCCGTTTTTGATCGTGATGACACCATTATCCGTCTTTGACGGAGCGGATGCCAGACGAACCCCATCCAGAATCATATGCAGCTCCTGTGATGCTGCCGCAGCGGCATCTGCATCATAGGAAACTTCTATCGTTGCCGCAACCGCATCACCGGATGCTGATCCCTCCGAGTTGATCAGATAAGTTCCCGGTTTCGTGATCGACAACTTGTTTTTCTTTGACAAGGAGGCAACAACATTGCCGTCACTGTCCTTAAATTCCTGTTTGGCTGCTGTCTTAGGAAGCGTGATTTGCACGGCATTGTCAATAGAAACGTTACTGTCACTCTCCTCAAATGTTCCCTTGTAAGCTATAACGTAACCATCTGCCGCATCTCCACAATATCCTTCCTCACCCGGCTGCAAAATATTGACCGGCTTCTCTGTCGGTTCGCTGCTGTGTGCAGGATTATCCGTCGCATCCGGTGTGTCAGAGGTCTCCGGAATATCTGTAACCACCGGCTCCTTGGAATCAATCGGCTCCGGCGTTGTGACCACCGGATCGGTTTCAACCGGAGGATTCGTTACAAACGGTGTTGTGGTCGCATCCGGTGTCTGTGACACTGCCGGTTTGTCCGATGTTACCGGAGCTGTCGGTGTCGTTGCCGGTACTGTTGTCGGAAGCGGCGATGCCACGATTGCTGTCGGTGCACTGACTGCTGTTCCGGTCGGTACATTCGTTGCCCCGGCTGCCTTGATCTGATAGCAGTAATCGCCTCTGTTTCTGTTCGTACCTGCTGTTTTATTAAGCTTTGTCGTTGTCATTTTCTGATTGGTGCGTACCGGATACACCTTCAGAGTTGTCGTTTTGGTAAAGGTAAACTTCTTAGAAGTGCCAGCTTTTACCTTTGTCTTTTGAGCAAATTTGTCAGAGGTCGTATAATAAACCTGATACCCTTTTTGTGCCTTTAACGTGGTTGTGACACTTTCCTGATATACGCCCGCTTTCTTTGACATGGTAAAGCCCTTTGACGGAACTACTTTGATCGTTACTTTGGCAGATTTCTTTCCACTGCTTACCTTCAGCTTTGTCGTTCCCTTTTTCTTTGCAAGGATCAGACCGCTTTTGTCAACGGATGCAATCTTTTTCTTAGAGGATGTAAAAGAAAGCTTCGCATTCTTCTGATTTGCTTTGACCAAAAAGCTGCTTCCCGCAGGCATGTACTTCACCGCCGGCATATTTTTGATCATTACTTTTCCTGCTGCTGATACATCCGGACATACACCGCTTGACAGAAGCAGTGCTCCCGTCAACAGCCATGCCGTCAGCTTACCTGTAGTCCGCCTGAACCCTGTTTTCGTTTGTTTCTTCATAATCTGTCATCCTTTCTCTTATTGTGTCTAACTCTTAAGAACTCTCTCCCCGCCGGCTCATGATTCTGCAAAAGACCACAGCAGCCGCTGTGCTGACTGTCGTAGCGATCAGTCCCGGTACCACAATGGCTGCGGGATTAACCGCACCATACTGCGCCCGGTAGGCGATCACACTCACCGGGATCACCTGCAGCGAGGAAATATTTAAAACCAGAAATGTACACATCTCATCACTGGCTCTTGTCAATGTAATCTTATTAGGATCAGCCTGCTCCCCGGTTTCCTGCCGCTTTCTTTCGGCAAGCCTCTGTCTTTCTAACGGGGCAAGCTCTGCCATCGCCTTTAAGCCCATGGGAGTTGCCGCCCAGCCAAGTCCCAGAATATTGGCAAGGATATTGGCAGTCAGATACTCATTCACGCGGTGTTCTTGGGGAATCCGTGGAAACAAAAAGCTTAGAACCGGACGCAGTCCTCTTGTCATACGATCCAGAAGTCCCGCCTGCCTTGCGACCTCGATCAGTCCTGTCCACATGGACATAATTCCAAGCATTGTCACCGCCATATTTACCGCCTCACCGGCACTGTCAATCGATGCATTGCTCACCGCCTCAACCTGACCGGTGACAATCCCTGCCCCCAGCCCTGCCAGTATCATAAATCCCCATAAATAATTAAGCATAGGTTACCTCCAGATCAATCTACCTGTAGGTAATCTATGCTTATGACATACGTTTTAGTATACCCAATCGCGCGGATTACTCCTCGGATTCATCTTCCGGAGCTTCCTCGCCACCCTCATTCTCGTCGTCTTCAAAATCCAGTGTTACGTATTTTCTGGATTCCTCATCAAGCTCATCGTCTTCGTCGTCAAAGTCGAAATCATCATACTCGTCATCCAGCTCTTCGTCCGGCTCACCGATCAGCTTCTTGGTCAGATAGTATGCACCTGCTGCCATCACGGCAATCGATGTGATACCCATAACACCCTTGAGTAATTTTTTCATGTCTAGCTACCTTCCTTTCCTCTACTTTAATACGTGGTCAGCTTTCTGGTGATATGGAACAGATATGGATCCAGTCCCTTCTCCATCGCCAGTGCTGCCTGAATATCATAATCTACAAACTCTCCGTTCGTATAACCTACGACACGGTTTGTCTTACCCTCACAGAGAAGCTCCACTGCCTTTGCACCCATTGCAGATGCATATACACGATCCTTACAGGTTGGATTACCGCCACGCTGGATATGACCCAGGACGGTTGCTCGTGTCTCAACACCTGTAGCTGCCTCAATGATCTTTGCCATCTCATAGGAATTGCCAACACCCTCGGCATTAACAATTACATGATTCTTCTTGCCAATCTTGTGGCGCTGCTGTATCTTCTCAATAATCTTCTGTATATTTCCATCATATTCCTCTGTCGTCAGAATATACTCTGCACCGCTGGCAATACCTGTCCACAGTGCGATGTGTCCTGCGGTACGTCCCATAACCTCCACAATACTGCAGCGTTCATGTGACTCTGAGGTATCACGGAGCTTGTCCATCGCCTCCATCGCAGTGTTGATCGCCGTATCAAAACCAATGGTATACTCGGTACATGCGATATCCAGATCGATCGTTCCCGGAACGCCGACGGTGTTGATGCCTAACTCAGCAAGCTTGCTGGCTCCCTGAAAGGATCCGTCTCCACCGATTACAACGATGCCGTCAATCCCGTGCTTGCGGCAGATCTCTGCTGCCTTCTCCTGATACTCCTTTTCACGGAACTCCTTACAGCGTGCGGTATAAAGAATCGTACCGCCAAGCTGAATGATATTGGATACGGACAGCGTATCCATCTCCACGATTTCCTCATCCAGAAGACCCGCATATCCTCTCTTGATTCCCATTACCTTTACGCCGTTTGCAATACCGGTACGCACAACTGCGCGAATGGCTGCATTCATTCCGGGCGCATCCCCACCACTTGTCAATACACCAATCGTCTTTACTGCACTACTCATCTTGTCCTCCGTTTCACATAACCGGAAATGCATCTCCAGAATAATATGATCTGCATTCCCTTTTATTTTATCTTTAACGAATCATTTCCAACCTATTCATCGTACCCTCTATTGTACGTCATTCTCGTTTTTTTTTCAAGCAGAAACCAATGATCCTACAACTTTCTCTCCTTCAATGCACTTTCCACAAAATCTTCCAGTACATTTTCGCGGATGACCTGTCTTGCGTTGACATTGCGTCCCGGCGGAAGCTTCTTCATCTGCCTCTCCTCCTCCAGATAAACAATGATCTGATCCGTTCCGTCATATGGAGATAATTTCTCATATAGCTGTGGTTCCTTCTGTTCAAAATCTTCTTTATTTTTAAAACGAAGCCACAGCTCGCATGGAATCATGGAAAATGGAATGATATCCCTTGCAATGATCTTGCCGTCACGGTCGCCGCCCATGTCAGCGCGTCCTCTGATAAACACCTTGGTATCTTCCTGACACAGCTCCTTTTTCTTGCTGTAAATGTCAGGGAACATCAAAACCTCTACAGCACCGTACATATCCTCCAGCGTCAGATATGCCATCAGCTTATTGGTCTTTGTCGTCTTGACGGTTCTTGCCGTGATCATTCCACCGATCACAACATTTTGCTGATGTTCGATCCTCTCCGGCTCCTGACCGGTTTCCTCCTCGCTCTGCCGTACGAAATCCCTGGAGGTACAGGTGGAATTCTGCCGGATCAGAGAAACATATTCCTCAAGCGGATGACCGCTGATATAGATGCCAAGCACTTCCTTCTCATAAGCAAGAAGGTCTTCCTTTTCAAACTCCTCAAGATTCGGGTACGTCACCTCATTTGCATGCTCCAGATCTTCATCTCCCATATCAAACAAAGACAGCTGACCGGACATCGAATCCTTTTTCTCACGATTCACACTGCTTAACATGCTCTGGTAAACCTGAAGCTTCTGTCTCCGGTTGCCCTCCATGCCATCAAATGCACCTGCCTTAATAAAACTTTCCAGACTGCTCTTATTGACCTCCTTGCTGGTCAGACGCTTCATGAAATCCTGCATGGAGCTGAACGGACCACCACGCTCACGCTCCTGCACAATATTGTTGATCAC
This sequence comes from Roseburia sp. AM59-24XD, assembly GCF_003478445.1. Classification (GTDB taxonomy): domain Bacteria; phylum Bacillota; class Clostridia; order Lachnospirales; family Lachnospiraceae; genus Jutongia. The sequence continues at coordinate 58,817 of NZ_QUET01000013.1, read as the reverse complement.
GCCGGAGCCAATTCCCTTGATTGCCGAAAGCGCATAGCGTATTTTACCGTTGGATACAGAAAAATAACTGTAGCCTTCATTGACATCCGGCGGCAGGATCTCAATTTCCATCCGCCGGCACTCCATCACATACTCGACAATCTTTCCTGTATTTTCCTTAACGGAGGTCAGCAAAGATGCCATAAACTCTACCGGATGATAGCATTTCAACCATGCTGTCTGGAAAGTGACCATTCCATATGCAGCCGCATGGGATTTATTAAATGCGTATGCGGCAAAGCTGATCATTTCATCATAGATCTTATTAGCAACTTCCTCCGGAATGCCATTGGCGATACATCCCTTTACGCCCTCTTCCTCATTACCGTACACAAAGTTCTGGCGTTCCGCCTCCATGACCGTTGCTTTCTTTTTGGACATGGCTCGACGCACCAGATCACTTCGTCCATAACTGTAGCCGGCGAGACTACGGACAATCTCCATAACCTGCTCCTGATAAACGATGCAGCCGTAGGTGGTTGCCAGGATCGGCTCAAGCTGCGGACAGTCATAATGAATGCTCTCCCGGTTGCTTCTTCCCTCCAGATACTGCGGAATAAAGTCCATCGGACCCGGACGGTACAGGGAGATACCGGCGACAATTTCCGCCATGCTTTCCGGCTGCAGCTCCTTCATGAACTGCTTCATCCCGGAGCTCTCAAGCTGGAAGATTCCCTCGGTGCGTCCGCTCGAGATCAGCTTCCATACATTCTCATCCTCCAGATCCAGATGCAGCATATCCTCATCGCTCATGCCACACATTCCGGCAGCATTCTGCACAACCGTCAGCGTACGAAGACCAAGGAAATCCATTTTCAGAAGACCAAGCTCCTCCAACGTTGTCATCGTGTACTGCGTTGTGACATTGCCCTCTGAGCCCTTGGATAACGGTACAAAATGATCCACCGGCTCCGGTGCGATCACAACACCTGCCGCATGGATCGAGGTATGCCTCGGAAGCCCCTCCAGCTTCTGGGCCATGTCGAGCAGATACTTTGTCTGCTCATCCGTCTCATAGAGCTGACGAAGATCCGGTATATTTGCAATTGCCTTAGCGATCGTAATATCCTTCTCCATCGGAATAGACTTGGCGATCGTATCCACATAGGAATACGGCATATCAAGAACCCTGCCGACATCACGGATCACTCCTCTTGCCGCCATCGTACCAAAGGTGACAATCTGCGCCACATGATCTCTGCCGTATTTGCGGGTTACATAATCGATGACCTCCTGCCGTCTCTCATAACAAAAATCCACGTCGATATCGGGCATGGTCACACGCTCCGGGTTTAAGAAACGCTCAAACAGGAGATCAAACGCCAGCGGATCGATATTCGTGATCTCCAGACTGTATGCCACAATACTTCCGGCAGCAGAGCCACGTCCCGGTCCTACCACGATTCCCTGCTCTCGCGAATAGTGGATGAAATCCCACACGATCAGGAAATAATCCACAAATCCCATATTCTTAATGGTATTTAACTCGTAATCCAATCTCTCCTGAATCTCCGGGGTCACATCCTCATAGCGCCGCTTGATTCCTTCATAACAAAGATGCTTCAAATACTCCCATGATGTGTATCCCTCCGGCACATCAAATTTCGGCAGCTTATATTTTCCAAATTCAATCTCTACATGACAGCGCCCGGCGATCTTTCCGGTATTCTCCACCGCCTGCAGCGCATATGGGAAAAGCGCCCTCATCTCCTCCTCGGATTTAAGGTAAAACTGACCACCCTCGTATCTCATACGATCCTCGTCCTGTACCTTATGCTGTGTCTGGATACAAAGCAAAATATCATGCGGCTCCGCATCCTCGGCACGGATATAATGCACATCGTTAGTCGCAACAAGCTCCAACCCCGTCTCCTGACTCATGCGCAAAAGCCCCTGATTAACGATCTTCTGCGCATCAATACCATGATCCTGAAGCTCAAGATAGAAATGATCCGGTCCGAAGATCTCCGACAGACGCAGTGCTTCCTTCTTGGCTTCCTCATAAAAGCCCTGACGCAGATTCGACGCAACAACGCCCGCTAGACAGGCACTAAGTGCAATGATGCCCTCATGATATTTCTCGAGCACCTCCGCATCCACTCGCGGCTTATAATAAAACCCCTCCGTAAACCCGATAGAGACAATCTTCATCAGATTGGCATACCCAAGATCATTCTCTGCCAGAAGCACCAGATGGTTATATCGATCCTCCCCCCGGACATTCTCCCGATCAAAGCGCGACCCCGGTGCCACATAAACCTCACAGCCGATCACCGGATTGATTCCTTCCTTTTTCGCCGCCCGGTAGAAATCAATCACCCCATACATATTGCCATGGTCGGTAATGGCGATATTCTCCATGCCAAGTTCCTTCGCCCGGCTCATCAGCTCGCCGATCTTACAGGAGCCATCTAACAGAGAATACTCTGTATGCAGATGCAAGTGTGCAAATCCCATAATCCCAAATCCTTCCTTATAAAGCCAAAAAGCCGTCTGATACAAGATCAAACGCTTATTATGTTCTACAATTATGCCTGTGATGTGCTCAGATACTTAACAATGTCGTCCATCGCATTCTGCTCGTCATCTCCATTGGCAGAAACAACAACTTCCTCACCTGCTGCGAGTCCGAGTGTCATCATTCCCATGATACTCTTGGCATTGACCTTCTTGTCCTCTACCTCAACATAAATGCTGCTGGAATACTGGCTTGCTACCTGAACAAGAACAGCAACCGGTCTTGCCTCCAGACCACTCTGAATCTGAATTTTAATTTTTTTTGTAATCATGGTTACATTTCCTCCTTTTTGAACAAAAACATTAATTTTGCTCCCTCAATTCATCTGCAATATTTCCCAATTTGCGCAGCCGGTGATTGACTCCCGATTTCCCGATCGGTGGCTGAAGCATCTCTCCCAGCTCCTGTAACGAAGCATCCGGATATTCCAGACGCAGCTCTGCCGTTTCCCGCAATCCCTTTGCAAGCTTTCGTAACCCCATATTACATTCTATATACCTGATATCCTCAATCTGCTTCGCCGCTGCAGCAACGGTTTTCCCAATATTCGCCGTCTCGCAGTTGACCTGACGATTCACAGAGTTGCGAACCTCCTTCACAATCCGTATATTTTCAAAGTCCATCAGCGCCACATGTGCCTCCACGACATTCAAAAAATCAACGATCTGTGATCCTTCCTTTATGTATACCACAAAATACCTTTTCCGTTTGACGATCTTGGCTTCCAATTCAAAAAACGCCAGAATCTCCTTAATAAAAGAAGCAAACCCCTCCGAGAGAACTGCAAACTCAAGATGGTATGCTTTCTCCGGATCCGACAATGAACCGGCAGACAGAAACGCCCCCCTCAAAAAGGCACGCTTACAACAGGCATTTTGAATGAGACGATGCTGCTGTCCCAGACAATCCCCTGTAACTACTCCCTGTTCATTCATCAATTTCAATGCTTTCAGTATAGATATAATCGCCTGCTGCCCGGTGACATCAATATAATACTCCCGAACCTCACCGTGAATATTATGGTTTCTGACACGAACATCAACCGGATTATGAAATACACTAACTAATAACATATAAGATTTTCGAGCGACTGTCAAGTTTTCTGTCCGTATTTCCAGATATTCGCCCCCATCATCTCGGCGGCGTATCCTTCCATTCAGATCAAACAGCGCTGCAAGCTCAGCAATCTGACAATGTCTTGCTGCCGGAAGCTGTTTTAAAAGCTCCTGCTTTACCTTGCCGGAAAATGACATATCCTTTCTCATTTCAGCAAACCCTTCTCACTTTCCCTGCTTCCTGTCCTTCTCGATATCACGGTGCTCCACCTTAATACTGTACGGAAGCTGCTTCATGTGCTTTGCCAATGCATTGACGATCGTCACGGAGCGGTGCTTTCCTCCGGTACAGCCAATGCTGATAACAAGCTGATTCTTGCCCTCGAGAATATAATTTGGGATCAAAAATTCCACCATCTCAAAAAGCTGCTTTTCAAAGGTAACCGCCTGTGGCGACGACATGACGTAATCATACACTGGACGGTCATTGCCTGTCTGTGGCTTAAGATCCGGTATATAATATGGATTCGGCAGGAATCGCACATCAAACACAAGATCGGAATCCTCCGGAATGCCATATTTGAAGCCAAACGACAGGATTGTCACAAAAAAGCTCTCGTATTCTTCCTTGCCAAGGAATATCTTATCAATCTCCTGCTTGAGATCGCGCACCAGCATATGACTGGTATCTAAAATATAATCCGCTCTCTTCTTGAGCGGCGCAAGCTCTTCTCTCTCCGCCTCGATCGCCTTGTCCACACGCCCCTGCAGTGCCAGCGGATGGTTACGTCTCGTCTCCTTATACCGCTTGATCAACACGGAGCTGTCTGCTTCCAGAAACAGGATTTCATAACGGATCCCTGCTATAAGCATCTCATCCAGTGTATCATCCAGCTCTGAAAGCCCCTGCTGATTACGGATATCAATACCGATCGCCACCTTGTCCAGACTGTTCTCCTCAAGCATCATTCCCGTCATACGCGGGATCAGACGAACCGGAAGATTGTCCACACAAAAGTACCCCATATCCTCTAACATTTTCATTACGGAATTTCTACCGGCACCGGACATTCCCGTCACTATCACAAATCGCATCGTTATCCTTCTCTTTCCCAATCTGTATCCGGTTCGCCGGCTCACACCTGTTCCGGTACAAATCTGATCGTATTATACTTATTCCACGGATTACTCTCCGCCTTTGACCCCTGCATCATATTATCCAAGTCTCTTTACTTCAAGCTCCAGTTCTACTCCAAACTGCTCATAGACGGCTTTCTGCACATGTTCGATCACCTGCATCGCGTCATGGCAGGTTCCCTTTCCGACATTCACCACAAAGCCGCTGTGCTTCTCGGAAACCATGACATCACCGCAACGGTAGCCTTTCAATCCGGCATCCTGGATCAGCTTTCCGGCAAAATAGCCCTCCGGTCTTTTAAATGTACTTCCCGCACTTCCGTACTCCAACGGCTGCTTTTCTCTTCGCTGTGCATTGAGTTCACGCATCTTCTCCTGAATCTGCTCTGTATCGCCATCCTTAAAAGCAAAATCGGCAGACAGCACGATCAGCTCCTGTTCCTGGATCACGCTATGGCGGTATGAAAGATCCAACTCCTGCGCAGAGAGTTCTCTGATCTGTCCTTCCATATCCATCACCCGGACAGACACGATCACGTCCTTGATCTCCCCTCCATAGGCACCTGCATTCATCGTTACTGCACCACCGAGCGTCCCGGGAATCCCACCTGCAAATTCAAATCCTGTCAACCCCTTTCCGGCCGCCTGCATCGCTGCTTTGGAAAGAAGTACGCCACTTCCGGCTTTCATGAGCGTCTTACCGTCCGATGTCTTTTCTTCTACAAAGGAAATTTCATCGAAGCCCCGCAGAGAGATCATAACACCACGGTAGCCCTCATCTGCCACCAGAAGATTACTGCCATTGCCAAGAATAAAAAACGGAGTATCTGTCCGCCGGCATGCACAGACAAGGCCGGCAAGTGTCTGCTCATCTCCGGTCTCCACATAATAGTCTGCCGGTCCGCCGATACGGAATGTTGTATGTGATGACATCGGCTCATCCCTGTGAACATGCTCTGCCCCGGCAATCTCCTGTAATTTTTCATATTGAATCATATTTTCATTCCTTCCATCCAGATCACTGCAAACAAAAAGCTTTTGACTTCCATATTATCATGCCGGAGTCAAAAAGCATTATACAATATCAAAACAACAAGTTCTTTACATTGAAAAAATCCTGCTGCGAATACCCGCTGCAAGGATTCATAGCGTGCGCGAGAAGATTCGAACTCCCGGCCTTCTGATCCGTAGTCAGACGCTCTATCCAGCTGAGCTACGCGCACAAATTATCTCTCGTACTTCACATCTCTGTTCCGTACTTGAGATATTATATATTAGCTTTTCAAAAAATGCAAGCCCTTTTTTTAATTTTTTTTATTTATTTTTCTTACAGGCTTAAAACAAAAGGATTGCCATGTTACCAAGAACGAGTGTTGCCACGATGGAACACAGGATCAACATACCGTTTTTCTTGCGGAGAACATACAGCAGGATCAGGTTCATCCCATAGATCAGCGCAGAGATACCGAGAGCGATCCATGCCGGGCAGCCAAGCTTTGCCCCGGTACTGATATTCTGTGAGAAAAGGGACAGCATAACTGTCAGCAGGGTACCTGCAATGATCGGACGGATCCAGCGGCTCAGCAGCCGGAATACGCTAAGCGATTCAAAGCATTCATAAATATGGGATACCAGACAGAATACTCCGCCGGACGCCATAACACTGCATGCAAATCCGGCCAGTGCCACAAGGCAGCCTGCCGGAATGCTTCCGCTGCTCATCTCAAAGCCCAGCAGATAACCGATGCCGGACAAGGTCTTACACAAAATAGATCCCGGAAGAAGATTGACTAACGGTACCAGATGACCATAAAAGTCAGCCTTCTCAACAATTCCGGAATTGACAAACATACCGTCCGCAACAGACAGATACGCATCACCGCCTCCAAAGGAAAGGATGGAGGAAAGAAAGCCCTGTCCCAGAAATTCCAGAACATGTCCACCATATAACAGTGCCGGTACAGAAAGCACCGCAAAAAACAGGATCCATGCCATCTCCTCCTGAAGCATCCTTTTCGGAGAAATTTTCTTTTTCTGTCCATCATCCAAAATGCTGCGAACCAGTCCCCAGACTGCCAGAATCACCATCACTGCCCGAAGTCCGTTATAAATATAAGTCTCATACGGCAGATCAAAGCTTAGACATGCAATATATCCCAGGATCAGCACACCGGAAACTGTCAGATTCTTCCGGGTAAACTTGCAGTGTGTGTACAAAATACCAAACATCGACACGCCGAGCACCTGCAACGTTGACAGATGTACGATCGGCGTTCCTTCGAATCCCAGGATTCCATACACTGCTTTCCCGCAGGTCAGCAAAAATACGCCCACCAGGATTACAACCGCACGCTTCCAGCGCCCCTTACTCTCTGCCCGTGCCTCTGCCAGAGTCTTTCTGGAATATTCGGTAAGCAGACATGCAATAAATGCGGAGATACCTATCGAGAGGATCTCTATCTGTGTCAGTACATTTGAATGAAGACGTGACATTGCGACAAGCATTGCCACCGTGATCAGTGCTCCCGGAAATGCAAGCATCAGTGCAGATACTATCATTCCGCCGACACCATATGCCCGCTTGCCAAGTCCGGTGGAAATCTCCATCGGCAGCGCTCCGGGTGTGATGCTTGCCACTAATACATCCTTATTAAACTCTTCCTCCGTGACAAGCTTCCTCTCCTCAACCACTTCTTTTTCGATAACCGGAATCAGAGCACTTCCGCCGCCAAAACCGATAAATCCGATTTTTAAAAGCGCAAGCATCATACCAAATTCACTCTTAAAATCTTTTTTGTTTTTTTCAGTTTTCATGGTATCTCTTCCTCCGTTTCGTTTTGTATTCCATATAGGCTTTGTACCTTAAATATCTCTTGATAAGCTTACTTTGCGTCAAGCTCCAGCTTATTCTTCATGGAGTTGATAATGTAAAAGCCCTTTGCATTCAGACTGTCCTCACGGTTGTAAAGCATCGGGGTATCATCCATCTGACGAAAGACAGCTCCGGCTTCCTCCACGATACACTGCATCGCTGCCGTATCCCACTCCATCGTCGGATAAACGTAATACACCTCCGCATCGCCTTTTGCCACAACACAGCCCTTTAAGGAGCTTCCCATCTTCACAAAATTACTGATCTGATACTTCTCCAAAAGCTGATCCATCTGCTCACAGCCATGGGAGCTGCTCATCACCATACGCAGCTCTTTCATATCCGTACAGTCGGATACCTGAAGCTTCTCCCCCTTTTTATCCTTCGTGTCAAGAAATGCGCCCTGACCCTGTGCCGCATAATATAGCTCACCTGTCACAGGTACATAGATCACACCCATAATGGAATGATGCCGGTAAGACAGTGCAATATTAACCGTAAACTGACCATTTCTCTTGATAAACTCCTTGGTTCCGTCCAATGGATCTACCACGAAGCAGTAATCGTTCTCCAGGCGGGACAGATCATCCTTCTCCTCCTCGGAAAGGATTGCATAGTCCGGAAATGCTTTCTTAAGCGCATCCACAATAATACGGTTTGATGCCTTGTCCGCTGCTGTAAGCGGCATATCTCCATCCTTATAAGTAATCTGCATATCCTCGGCATTCTCATAAACATCCATGATTGCATAACCTGCCTGTACCGCAGCTTCCTTTGCCACAGCAAGCTCTTTTTCCAAATCCATATATTTATCCTCCGTTTATATCATTTTCAATATGATTCATTATAAAATATATTATTTATCATATATATTCTTAACTACAAAGAGGTTTGGCTGCCGGAACAGCCAAACCCTCTTTTATCGTTTTCATACTAATCATACTGCATTACTATGAATATTGCAACCTGTTTTTAATTTTTATCGTCGATCCATTAAAATCCCCCGGATTACAGATACTTCTTCAGCTCTTCCATCAGGTAATCTACAGATTCCTCAACCGTCATACCGGTTGTATCAATCGTGATCTCCGGATTCTCCGGTGCCTCATAAGGACTGGAAATACCTGAGAAGTTTGGAATCTCACCGCTGCGGGCTCTCTTATAAAGACCCTTGACATCTCTTCTCTCACACTCCTCAAGAGGTGTGCTGATGTAGATCTCGATGAAATTGTCATTACCGATGATATCTCTTGCACTGCGGCGGTCACTTGCAAATGGGGAAATAAAGGATGTCAGTGTGATCAATCCGGCATCATTCATCAGTTGGCAACCTCAGCCACACGACGGATGTTCTCGATACGATCCTGCTCCTTGAAACCAAGGTTCTTGTTCAGTCCCATACGAACATTATCTCCATCCAGAAGCATTGTATGCTTGCCCTGTGCAAAGAGTCTCTTCTCTACCTCATTGATCAGAGTAGACTTTCCGGCTCCGGACAGACCTGTCATCCAGATTGTCTTCGGCTCCTGTCCCTTCTGCTGTGCACGAAGATCTCTTGTGATGTCCATATTATGCCATGTCAGGTTGTCATCACGGCGAAGCGGATGCTCAACGACACCACATGCAGATGTCATATTGGTGATACGATCGATCAGAACGAAACCGCCAAGTTCCTTATGATGCTTGAACTCATCGAATACGATCGTGTCAGAGCAGGCAATGTCACAGCAGGCAATCTCGTTCTTATAGAGCTTATCTGTCTGAACATGGGTACCTTCATTGACATCAACCTTATACTTGATATTCATAACAACAGCAGGCACCATCTTGGTTCCAAGCTTCAGGAAATAGTTCTTTCCTGCTACAAGCTTATTATCATCCATCCACAGAAGAGTGGATGTAAACATCTTATTGGTATGCAGATTCACATCCTTACAGAGCATACAGCCTCTGGATACATCGATCTCTGTATCAAGCTGGATCGTTACTGCCTGACCCTTGGAGGCATTATCAACCTCCTTATTTGTATTAAGGATGCTCTTTACCTGAGCTGTCTCACCACTTGGCAGAGAGGTAATCTCATCTCCGACGTGAATCTCGCCAACCTCAACCTGTCCCTGAAAACCACGGAAAGTGCGGTCCGGACGGCTTACACGCTGTACCGGCATAACGAAACCTGTCTCGTCGGAATGATCGGTAACATCGATCGTCTCCAGATAATTCTGAAGAGTACCACCCTTGTACCAAGGTGTCTTTGCAGACTCTGTCGTAATATTATCACCAACTGTTGCAGATACCGGAATAATATGCATTGTCTCGAAATCATACTCTCCGGTCATGATCTTGATCTGCTTTACAATATTCTTAAACTCATTCTCATCGTAATCAATAAGATCCATCTTATTGACCGCATAAACAACATGCTTGATACCCATCAGTGCGCAGATACGTGTATGGCGTCTTGTCTGAACCAGAACGCCCTTGGAAGCGTCCACAAGGATAACCGCCAGATCTGCGAAGGATGCACCAACCGCCATGTTACGGGTATACTCCTCATGACCCGGTGTATCTGCTACGATAAAGCTTCTCTTTTCTGTCGTAAAATAACGATATGCAACATCGATCGTGATTCCCTGCTCACGCTCTGCCATCAGTCCGTCAAGCAGTAAGGAGTAATCAATTGCACCACCGGTACTTCCCACTTTACTATCAAGCTCCAATGCCTTTTCCTGATCCGCGAAGATCAGCTTAGCATCATAAAGCATATGTCCGATCAGTGTGGACTTTCCGTCATCTACACTACCACATGTAATAAATTTCAGTAAACTCTGCATCTTAGAAATACCCCTCTCTCTTTCTTCTTTCCATGCTGCCTGCCGCCTCATTATCAATAACACGGCTGGTTCTCTCGGAAGATACTGCACTCAATGTCTCCTCAATGATCTCATCCAGTGTCTCTGCATCAGATTCTACACCACCGGTCAGCGGATAACATCCTAATGTACGGAAACGAACCTTCTTCATAACCGGCTTCTCGCCTTCCTTCAGACGCATTCTGTCGTCGTCCACCATAATGATGTTGCCATCACGATAAACAACCGGACGCTCCTTGGCAAAATAAAGGGATGGAATCTCGATATTCTCCTGACGGATATACTGCCAGATGTCCTTCTCTGTCCAGTTGGAAAGAGGAAATACTCGCACCTCTTCACCCTTGAACAGCTTTGTATTGTATAACTTCCACATCTCCGGACGCTGGTTCTTCGGATCCCATGCATGTGCGGAATTACGGAATGAGAAGATACGCTCCTTGGCACGGGATTTCTCTTCATCACGTCTGCCACCACCGAATGCTGCTGTAAATTCATACTTGTCCAGTGCCTGCTTCAGTGCCTGCGTCTTCATGATATCTGTATATGCAGAACCATGATCAAATGGATTAATTCCCTGCTTTACACCTTCCTGATTGGTATATACAATCATATCCAATCCGTATTTCTTTGCCATTTTATCACGGAACTCGATCATTTCGTGGAATTTCCATGTGGTATCCACATGAAGAAATGGGAAAGGCGGCTTCTCCGGATAAAATGCCTTCAATGCAAGATGAAGCATTACCGAACTATCCTTTCCAATCGAATACAACATAACCGGCTTTTCACACTCAGCTACAACTTCACGCATAATGTAAATCGCCTCAGCCTCCAGCTCTTCCAAATGTGATAATTGATTCATTGTTTTCCTCCATATATTATTCTTGTTGTGATCTTTCCACTCTGATCTCATTTTTCAGATGGTAGATCTGATTATCAAATTCTACATATACCTGATATTCACCAAGCTCCAGCTGGTCTAACGCCATGCAGAAGCTTTCCTTGCGCGGTCTGGTCTCCAGCCCCTCAAAGCACTGAACATACGACTGCGTTTCGCCGATCAGATAAACATTCTGGACTGTTCCCGGACAAAAAGCAAACAAAAACAGCGTATCGCTCACCCGGATATTCCCAAAATATCTCTTCTTGAGCTTCTCTGCAACAGCCTCCGGCAGGGTCTCCCCATTCACAGACTTATACAAAGCCGGCGGTGCAATGGTTCCCTTTACGGCATCCAGATCATGCTCCAGCGGCACAGAATAAGCCTCTATATCCGGCTTAAACTCCCATGCACTCCGGTAGCGCTTACACAGGCGCAGTCTGTTGATCATCCTTCCGGACTGACCATCCAGTTCCTCGATACATGCCTTCAGATTGTCGGAACGTCTCATCAGCATTCCTGACAGAGATAATATTCTGTCACTCTTCTGCCGATAAAAACATCCTGCATCCCTCTGGCTCTTCACCACAGCAATGCTACGTTCCTTCTGAAAACTCTTTCGGACCGGATCGATATTATAAAAGTCAATCCGTGAATCATCATCTGATTCCGCTCCCTCTGCGGGAACATTTCCCTTATTCTGTATACAGTACAGGCGGAGTTTTAAGCTTCCATCCTCCTGTACCTGAATATTCGGGCTTTCCGGCATATAGCCATCCATCTTCTCCCGATCCACAGACTTCAAAAGCTTGTCCGCAAGCACAGTGCCTCTCCAGATCGACTCCGGAGCCAGTGCCCAGTTGACGGACTGCTTCTCCCAGTCGATCGACAATACCGTATGATACCGTCTCATTGTTAAGATCAGCTGTCCCTGCACATACTGCATACCGCTCGCAACAATCCAGTTGCCCTCGATACGATACTTATCTCCCAGCAGATCCTGAAGCAGACACTTCTTTCGGATCTGTCCGGTATTCCTGTCCAGTTCGATAATGCAGTCATCGGCATAGCCTTTCTCTGACGCCGTCAGCAGGAACAGGGAATCCCCTTTCTGCGCCGCATACCGTCCAACCGGATAATCCAGCACATAGGTCTGATACACTCTGCCCATGTAATCCATCTCATGATACCGGCAGGCTCTGATGCTTCCGTCCGCCGCCATACAGTTCACAGTGGCATCCACATAAAGAAATCTGCCGTTTTCTAATGGGATCATACCCGTCTGATCCGTCTTGATCTGCAGCGAATAGCGTACCTCTCCATTCTGGTCAAATACCACCGGTTTAAACCGGAATCCGTTTACAAGAATGAATGGAAAGCAGGAAGACTCTGAATGCTCTACCTTTGTCACGATATTCTGCTGTCCGAGCGGAATATCTCTTGTGTAAATCCTTAAATCTCTTCGCTGGTACACCTCTCCTGCACTGTCGATCAGTTCCAGGATCAGTTTATTGGTATATCCTTTATAAAGTCCCATGATCGGGACACGATGTCTCGTCGTCATGCGGGTCTCGCCAACAAAATCCGTCCCCTCCGTCTTGCCGAGGATACGATAACGCACCCTGTATTCCTTCGGTGTATTGAACAGAAGCATGGCTGTCTGTACCGATGCACCATAGGGATTCGGGATCACAAGCAGGTGACGAAAACTGAAAATGCGGTCATCCAGAATCTGCTCAAATGCCATATCACGAACCTGACTCTGCCACGCTCTCGGCATCTCCTTTCGAAACGGAGTGTATATCCGCTTTTCACGGTCGATCTGAAATTTATTGCGGTAATTCAGATCCAGCTTTCTTAAATCTTCATCGCTGTAGGTTGTCTTTGTCGCATTTTTAATGTCAATGCGTCTTCCAAATATTCCCACTGATATTATCGTGCAATTGTGTCATTTTTATGAAAAGATCACTTCGGATCCTTCAAAACACACCGCACTCCTCCTTCCAAGTGATTATAACATATTCCCTCAGTAAAAAGCAAAAAATTAGTCATTTTCTGTTTAAAGTTTCATAGTCAGCTGGATTCTCTGTTTTTTCAGATCCACACTCATCACCTTGACATCAACAATATCTCCGACACTGACAACATCCAACGGGTGCTTCACAAAGCCTTTGTCCGACAACTGGGAAATATGAACAAGACCGTCCTGATGCACGCCGATATCCACAAAAGCACCGAAATCAATTACATTGCGCACGGTTCCTTTCAGGATCATCCCCTCCTTCAAATCCTTCATTTCAAGAACATCTGTGCGAAGGATCGGTTTTGGCATTTCATCACGCGGATCTCTTGCCGGTTTTTCCAATTCCTTCACAATATCCTCCAGCGTGATCTCGCCTATTCCAAGCTCCTGTGCCATTTTCTTTTTGTCATGGATACGACCGGCAATTCCCTTTACGCCGGCTTTCTTAATATTCTCTGCAGGCTTTTCCTCAGCAAACTCCGGCCGGCTCTCGCCAAACGCCTTTGCAAATGCGGCACCAAATGCAGAACCGGTATTACGGACAACAAATTCTTTCTTTTTCTTTGTTTTTGGAGCCACGCCACGCTTTCCTGTATTGGCTTTGGCGATCTCACCCTGCAGTTTTTTGACCTCTTCCATCGTCATATCTAACTTCTCCAGAAGCTGTCCTGCTGCCTGATAAGACTCCGGATGCACACTCGTTGCATCCAACGGATTGTCTCCATCCGGGATACGCATAAAGCCCGCACATTGTTCAAACGCCTTCGGACCAAGCTTTGCCACCTTAAGCAGCTGCTTCCGATTCGTAAAACGACCGTTTTCCTCGCGGTATGTGACAATATTTTTCGCAATCGTCTTGGAAATACCTGATATATATTCCAACAGGGAAGCGGATGCCGTGTTCAGATCTACTCCTACTTTATTCACACAATCCTCCACAACACCGGTAAGCGTCTCCGACAGCTTTTTCTGATTCATGTCATGCTGATACTGTCCTACACCGATCGACTGCGGATCGATCTTCACAAGCTCTGCCAGCGGATCCTGGATTCTTCTTGCAATGGATGTGGCGGATCGTTGTCCTACATCAAAGTTCGGGAACTCCTCCGTTGCCAGCTTACTTGCAGAATAAACCGATGCCCCCGCCTCATTGACGATCACATACTGTACCGGTTTCTTAATTTCCTTTAGCATCTCGGCAATGATCTGCTCGGATTCTCTGGATGCCGTTCCGTTTCCGACGGAGATCAGGGAAATATCATACTTGTCAATCAGCTTTTTGACAACCCGCTTCGCTTCATCGACCTTGTTCTGTGGTGCTGTCGGATAGATAACCGTAGTATCCAATACCTTTCCGGTCGGATCCACAACCGCCAGCTTACAGCCGGTACGAAATGCCGGATCCCATCCAAGCACTGTTTTGCCGGCGATCGGCGGAGCCATTAAAAGCTGCTCCAGATTTTTTCCAAAGACACGGATTGCTCCATCCTCAGCCTTCTCTGTCAGTTCATTGCGCACTTCTCTCTCGATCGCCGGTGCGATCAGGCGCTTGTAGCTGTCCTCCACCGCTTCCTCAAGTACTGCTTCGGTATTCGCATTGTCTCCGGCGATCACCTTCTTGTGAAGATACTGCAGAATCCGCTCTTCCGGCGCGATCAGCTTTACAACAAGGATCTTTTCTTTCTCGCCCCGGTTTAACGCAAGCACACGGTGTCCTGCGATCTTGCTGACCTGCTCCTGAAACTCATAATACATTTCATAAACAGACTGCTCTTTCTCGTCCTTTGCAGTGGATGTAATCACACCTTCCTCCATGGTGAGCTTACGGATATATATACGATAATCCGCCTCATCGGAAATCTGCTCCGCAATAATATCCCGCGCACCGTCAATAGCATCCTTTACACTATCAACGCCCTTCTCCTCCGAAAGATACATCTGTGCTTCCTCTTCCAGACTTTTCACTGTCTCCTGTGCCATAATGATCTGTGCAAGACCATCAAGCCCCTTCTCTTTGGCGATTGTTGCTCTCGTTCTTCTCTTCGGGCGGTACGGACGATACAGATCATCCACAACAACCTGTGTCTGTGCTTCCAGAATCTGTTTTTTCAACTCCTCTGTGAGCTTTCCCTGTTCCTCAATACTTGCCAGTACCTGCTGCTTCTTCTCCTCGAGATTGCGCAGATACGTCAGTCGTTCGGAGAGATTTCGAAGCTGCTCATCATCCAGCGAACCGTGTGCCTCCTTACGGTAACGGGCAATAAACGGAATCGTATTGCCTTCATCGATCAATTTAATAACCGATTCAACCTGCCACTCCTTAATCTTTAATTCTTCTGCAATCTTTTTCTGAATATTCATTTTAATCTCCATGAAAGAAAGCGACTGATTCCAGTCGCTTTCCATACTCTCTATCCTTTTTTACGCGACAACATATGTAACGGTGCTAAATTCAGGGAAATCCCCTGTAGACACCGCAGATTGCTGCACTGTTATGCAGTCTCCAAATTTCTGCAGGCAGGTCTGTTATGCAAGACCGGTCTGATCAACACGGATCTTGTTAATGACACCCTCCAGCTGCTCTGCAGCCTTCTGGTACTCGCCCTCGCTCATCTCTTCCGTAACAAACGCAAACTCATCATCATATCCTGCATCAACCATCTTGACATTGCCAAACAGTTTCTTCACCTTGTCAGACTTCTGTGCTTTGATACCGCTGACACGGACAAAGAATACATTTCTTGCATCCTCTGCTGCCACCAGATCAAGCTTCTCTGCATCCCAAAGTGTAATGATATTGACACCTGCATGCTTTGCCGCATCCATGACATCAGAGACAACAGCACTTGCAGTTGCAAGCTTTCCTGCTCCCTGACCGTAGAACATAACATCTCCGACCATATTTCCTTTTACAAGGATCGCATTAAATACGCCGTCTACGCTGTAAAGCGGATGCTCCGGATAAATAAGCTGTGGAGCAACCATTGCACTGACCTTATCGCCAACCTTCTTGCTGGAGCCAAAGATCTTCACCTTTGCTCCCATCTTCTTTGCATATGCGATATCACGGTCTGTGATCTTTGTGATACCCTCTGTATAAATATCCTCGAAATCGAGCTGCTTACCATATGCCAGAGAGGTAAGGATCGCAATCTTACGACATGCATCATATCCCTCCACATCAGCTGTCGGATCCTTCTCAGCATATCCCTTGTCCTGTGCATCCTTCAATACGGAATCAAAATCCGAGCCTTTCTCTGTCATCTCTGTCAGAATATAGTTCGTTGTTCCGTTTAAGATACCGGAGATCTCGAGGATCTCATCCGGTGCAAGGGATGTCTTTAATGGGCGGATGATCGGAATACCACCGCCTACACTTGCCTCAAAGAGGAAGTTGATGTTCTTTTCCTCTGCCAGTGCTAAAAGCTCCGGACCATATGCTGCCACCAGTGCTTTATTGGAGGTACATACGCTCTTGCCGTTCTCCAGACATTTTCTGACAAATTCATAGGCAGGGTGAACTCCTCCCATGGTTTCTACAACAATAGAAATCTCCGGGTCATTTGCAATGATCTCAAAATCATGTACCAGTACCTTTTCAACCGGGTCTCCCGGGAAGTCGCGCAGATCCAGTACATACTTTACTGAGACATCCTTGCCAACTCTCTTTGCAATGATGTCCTTATTCTTATCAAGGATCTCCACTACTCCAGAGCCTACTGTTCCATAACCTAATACTCCTACTTTTACCATGATCGTCCTCCATCCATTTGTCTTAGTGATTTGTTTTTGTGATCCATGCAAGATATGCATTGATAAACGGATCAATATTACCGTCCATCACACCCTGCACATTGGATATTTCTTCGTTCGTTCTGTGATCCTTTACCATTGTATATGGCTGCATTACATATGAGCGGATCTGGCTTCCCCAGCCGATCTCTTTTGACTCGCCGCGGATACCGTTTGCCTTTTCCTGCTGCTCCTGCTGCTTTAAGATAAACAGCTTTGCTTTCAGCATCTGCATTGCTTTATCCTTGTTCATATGCTGGGAGCGCTCATTCTGACACTGTACCACGATACCGGTCGGATAATGCGTGATACGGATTGCCGATGACGTCTTATTAATATGCTGTCCGCCGGCACCGCTGGAGCGGTATGTGTCGATACGGATATCATCGTCTGCGATCTCAATGTCAAGATCCTCCTCAATATCCGGCATAACATCGCAGGACACGAATGAGGTCTGACGCTTTCCTGCCGCATTAAACGGCGAGATACGGACCAATCTGTGAACGCCATGCTCCGATTTCAAATAACCGTAAGCATTCTCACCATTGATCTGCAAAGTAACAGACTTGTAACCCGCCTCGTCACCATCCAGAAAATCGAGCATCTCAACCTGAAAGCCTCTTTTCTCAGCCCATCGCTGATACATACGGCACAGCATGCTCGCCCAATCGCAACTCTCGGTGCCGCCGGCACCTGCATGAAGCGTCAGGATGGCATTATCCTTGTCGTATTCTCCGCACAGAAGCGTCTCAATACGGATGGCTTCATATTCCTTGCAGAATTCCTCATAGCTCTCCTGCACCTCCGGAACCATATCCGTATCGTTCTCTTCCTCTGCGATCTCAATAAGCATCAGCATGTCTTCCCTGTCTGCACAGAGCTTCTCGTAGCGCTCGATCACATCCTTCAGATGCTTACTTTCCTGTACTATCGCTGTAGACTTCTCGGGATTATCCCAAAATCCCGGTTCTTCCATTGTCTTATCCAGCTCTTCAACCCGGTCTTTTTTGTTAGCCAGGTCAAAGTGAATCCCCCATCTCTAACAATGGCTGGGCATAATTTGCCAGGGACTGTTTGATCGCATCAAACTCAACCATCTTATTCACCTCTTTCTTTCCCTTTAAAATATTATGATGTTGGAGGCAAAAGTCATTTGCCCCTGTATCATATTATCTCTCTATCCTTATCGCTGTGTCATTAATATTTTCTGCCACAACACTGTTTATACTTCTTACCGCTTCCACACGGACACGGATCATTTGGCTGGATCTTCTTACTTGTTCTCTTCTTCGGAGCCTTCGCAACAGACTCATCCTTATTGGTTCCTGTCGCCTTGGCAACCTGTTCTCTCTCAACCTTCTGCTCAATCTTGATATGAGTCAGAACCTTGATCGTCTCCTCTGCAATAGAATCAATCATCGCATCGAACATATCAAAACCGGCAAACTTATACTCAACAACAGGATCTCTCTGTCCATATGCCTGGAGACCGATACCCTGACGAAGCTGATCCATATCATCAATATGATCCATCCACTTGCGGTCAATAACCTTTAACAGGATAACACGCTCTACCTCTCTGAACTGCTCCGGCTCAGGGAACTCAGCCTCCTTCGCCTCATATACCTTAACAGCCTCTTCCTGAAGCTGTTCGATCAGCTCAGCCTTTGTACCATGCTTCTTCTGCTCCTCTGTCAGCTCAATTCTCTTAAGCGGAACAACCGGCAGAAGCACATTATTCAGCTCATCGATATCCCAGTCCTCTGCACTCTGTTCTTCACCGATCACATGGCTGACAAGCTTCTCCACCTGCTCCTTTAACATGCTCAGGATCGTATCACGCATATTCTCGCCATCCAGAACCATACGGCGCTCCTTGTAGATGACTTCTCTCTGCTCATTATTGACCTGATCAAACTCTAACAGATTCTTACGAATACCGAAGTTGTTACCCTCGATCTTCTTCTGTGCACTCTCGATCGCACTGGAAAGCATTTTATGTTCTACCTGCTCACCGTCCGGCATTGCATCAAACAGCCCCTTGATACGATCGGAACCGAACAGACGCATCAGATCATCCTCAAGAGAAATATAGAAACGGGACTCACCCGGATCTCCCTGACGACCTGCACGACCACGAAGCTGGTTATCAATACGGCGGGACTCATGACGCTCTGTACCGATGATCTTAAGACCACCGAGCTCCTTTACACCCTCGCCAAGCTTAATATCTGTACCACGACCTGCCATGTTTGTTGCGATCGTTACAGCGCCCATCTGTCCGGCATCAGCGATAATCTCTGCCTCGAGCTCATGGAACTTCGCATTTAATACCTTGTGCGGGATTCCCTTCTTCTGAAGCATCTGACTGAGCATCTCTGAGGTATCGATCGTGATCGTACCCACCAGAACAGGCTGTCCCTTCTCATGTGCCTGTACAATATCAGCAACAACTGCATTGAATTTATCCTTCTTGGTCTTATAAACCGCATCATCATAGTCAATACGGGCAATCGGAAGATTGGTTGGAACCTCAATAACGTCCATACCGTAAATATCACGGAACTCCTTCTCCTCTGTCAATGCAGTACCGGTCATACCGGACTTCTTCTCATATTTATTAAAGAAGTTCTGGAATGTGATCGTAGCGAGCGTCTTACTCTCACGCTTCACCTTCACATGCTCCTTCGCCTCAATTGCCTGATGCAGACCATCAGAGAAACGACGTCCCGGCATAATACGTCCGGTAAACTCATCGACGATTAGTACCTCATCATCCTTTACTACATAGTCCTTATCTCTTGCCATCAGAGAATGTGCACGCAGTGCAAGGTTGATATTGTGCTGCAGCTCCAGATTGTCCGGATCTGCCAGATTATCAACACCAAAGAAACGCTCCGCCTTGCGGACACCCTCTTCTGTGAGGTTCGCATTCTTCTCCTTCTCATCAACAACGTAATCACCGGTCTCCTGCTCATCCTCTGCCATCAGGATATCCATCTTGGAAAGCTCCTTGCGGGTACCTCTGGTCAGCTGCTTCACAAAAATATCACATGCTTCATAAAGCTTTGTGGACTTTCCGCTCTGTCCGGAAATGATCAACGGCGTACGAGCCTCATCGATCAATACGGAATCGACCTCATCGATAATCGCATAATGAAGCTCTCTCTGTACAAGATCCTTCTTATAAACAACCATGTTATCACGAAGATAGTCAAAACCAAGCTCGTTATTCGTCGCATATGTGATATCGCAGTTGTATGCGTCACGTCTCTCATCATTATCCATGGAGTTTAAGATCACACCGACCGTGAGACCAAGGAACTCATGTACCTTTCCCATCCACTCCGCATCACGCTTTGCGAGATAATCATTGACCGTGACAATATGAACACCCTTGCCCTCCAGTGCATTCAAATATGCCGGAAGTGTTGATACCAGTGTCTTACCTTCACCGGTACGCATCTCTGTGATACGCCCCTGATGGAGGATCACACCACCGATCAACTGTACACGATAATGTCTCATATTTAAAACACGCGTTGCAGCCTCTCTGACTGTCGCAAATGCCTCAACCAGAATGTCATCCAGTGTCTCGCCATTCGCCAGTCTCTCCTTAAACTCCGGAGTCTTTGCCTGCAGTTCTTCATCGCTCAGCGCCTCATATTCAGGAGCTAACGCTTCGATTTTATCTACAATCGGTGTAATTCGTTTCAGCTCGTGCTGGCTATGAGTGCCAAAAATCTTTGTAAATAAGCTCATATTATAACCTTACCTTTCCAATACCTGCTCCTGATCGCAGGAAAATATAATTTCAGATAATTCCGAAATTACACTCAAGTATAGCATTTTTCACATTTATAAGCAACTTTTATTTTACGACACGGCGCTGAAGCATTCTGCAGCCACAAAAAAAACGGGTATCCCTCCCGGATACCCGTCTGTATATCATACACCCCACTGTATAATACCTTTCTTATATCACCATCGTCTAGAACTCCGGCTCGATCAGACCATATGTATTACCTTTTCTCTTATATACAACATTCACCTCGTCTGTAGAAGCATTGCGGAATACATAGAAACTGTGTCCGAGAAGCTCCATCTGCAGACATGCCTCCTCAGCCTCCATCGGCTTCATGGCAAATCTCTTGGAGCGGATAATCTTGATCTCCTCGTCATCCTCAATATCCTCTTCTACAAATGCCTTGCTCAGGCTGACTGCTGACTGCTGCTGATCGACAATCTTGTTCTTATATTTACGGAGCTGACGCTCAATAATCTCTTCTACAAGATCAATAGATACATACATATCATCGCTGACCTGCTCTGCTCTGACGATATTGCCTTTCATTGGGATGGTAATCTCTATCTTCTGTCTCTCCTTCTCTACACTCAGGGTCACATGAACTTCTGTCTCTGGTGTGAAATATCTCTCCAGCTTGCCGAGCTTGTCCTGAACGGCAGCCTTCAATCCTTCTGTTACGTCGATGTTCTTACCACTGATAATATACTGCATAAGTCCCCAACTCCTTTACTGTTTAGAATGGTTATATTATACTACACTACCCCGCAATTTGCAAGCAAAAATGAACAAATTGCACAAAAGCATATTCGAACTTCTCTCTCAATAACGTATCGCCGATGCCGATCATATTTCTTATGACGAACAATTTTGAATATGATTTTTGCCTTTTCAATATTTTAAAGCTCTGGAAGGCTGTGTTTGAAAATTATCTTGTCGTTCTACGGTTTTCGAAAAATCTAAATGCTTTGCTGTTTCGATGTTTGATGAACGTGTCTTCCCGTACTCGCCTCAGGGTGGGATTCAGATGTTTCAAAGGGCACTTGCGCTCGCCACTACTTGCACCTTGTTGTTTAAGGTGCTATGTAGTGCTGCGTAGCGCAGTGTAGCGGGAGCGTGCCCGCTGAAATAACTGAACCCACCCAGGAGGCTCAGTCGTCCAGACACGTATTTCATCGAAACATTGCAAAGCAAAGATTTTTCAGAAAACCTAACGATCTGCGTCAATTTTCAAACACAGCCTTCCAGAACAGTTAAACTTCAATGGCAAAAATCATAATGATATATCCTGATCATAAGAAATATGACCGGCATGTACATACTTTCCGGAAGAGAAGTTTGAATATTAAAGGGGATCATCGTTTAATTGTCACACAATTTGTCTGTCAAGATATTTTTCTGTTTTTTATATTTTTATCCTTTTTCACAAAACAAATTTTCTTGTTGACAACTATTTTTTTGTGTAAAAAATGGGTAAAAATTGTGGACAATGTGGATAACTTCGTGAATAACTCCATTTTTCCACATATTTTCCTTCCACAAAATGTGGATAACTATTCACATTTATCTCTTATCTTTGACATTTCTACTAATATAAACTCGTTTGTTTGTGCAATATGTACAATATATCCATTGTCAATCATTTTTTTCGAAAACAAATTGTCTTTTTTATCCACAAATTGTCTGACAATTCATTATTCTTATCCACATTAAGCTTCCCGCTCTCCTCATATATGCAGGGACAAAAGGGCAAAACCAGCGTTTTGCCCTCCAAGAATTGCTTCGCAATTCTCGTTGGCATTCCACCACGTTACGAGCATTTTCCTATACCGGAACAAAAAAGGATGCCGGAAAATCGTATCATTTCCGACACCCTCAGGAGTCTGTTTGTATTGAAGCTTAAATGAATTATTTTGCTGCAATTGCCTCGATCTCAATCAACACATCCTTCGGCAGGCGTGCTACCTCTACGCAGGAGCGTGCCGGATATGGCTCCGGGAAATATTTTCCGTATACTTCGTTGATCTTTCCGAAATCATCCATGTTCTTGATGAATACCACTGTTTTGATCACCTTGTCCATAGAGCTTCCTGCTGCCTCGACAAGATTTTTCAGATTGCCGATTGCCTGATCCGCCTGCTCTGCTGCTGTTGAACCAACAATCTCTCCGGTTGCAGGATTTACAGGGATCACTCCTGATGTGTACACAAGACCATTTACCTCGATTGCCTGTGAATATGGTCCGATTGCTGCCGGCGCCTTATCTGTACTGATTACGTTCTTCATCTTATCCTCCATTCCGCCCACAACCTTCTGTCGTCATGGGACCCCAAATTTCTTATCCATACGGATCTGTTCAGCCAACCTGCCGGGTCGCTTCCGTTTCAAAGTATAACACGTTTCCATTTAGGATTCAAACCATACCTTACACATGGTCAAAAAAGTAAAAATAGAAGGATCGTAAAATAACCAAAAATCATTTCGACAGCTTACCTTCCAATATCTAAGCTGCCTTTTTGTTCTGATTTTATTATCTTCCTCTTTCCCATTTTTTCTTCTTATGGTATGATTATCAAGGTTATAAGGGAACTTTCCATTATCATTGTGAAAGTCCGGGTAAATCATCAAAAACGAAACGAGGATTATTATGTCTGAAAAAATACAACTTGGAAAAACACAGGAACTGATCGTAGTGAAAACCACAGACTTCGGAGTCTATCTTAATACGCCGGGCGGTGAGGATACAGATAAGATTCTTCTGCCAAAGGCGCAGGTTCCAAAGGGAACCCAGCTTAAGGATGCTTTGACGGTATTTGTATACCGTGATTCTGAGGATCGACCGATCGCTACCATGGAGGAGCCGGAGCTTGAATTAGGAGGCGTTGCCCGCCTAAAGGTAAAGGAAGTGACGAAGATCGGTGCTTTTCTGGAAATGGGACTTTCGAAGGATCTGCTGCTTCCATTCAAACAGCAGCTTTATAAGGTAGAGCCGGGAGATGCCGTACTGGTAACGATGTATCTTGATAAGAGTGAGAGACTCTGTGCTTCGATGCATGTTTACGACCGTCTGCGAAATGATTCCGATTACCAGAAGGATGATGAAGTATTTGGCCGTGTCTACGAGATCAGCGATAATTTCGGTGTCTTTGTCGCAGTAGATGATAAATACTCCGCTCTGATCCCGAAGAAGGAGGTCTTTGAGAAGTACCGCATTAACCAGCCGGTCTATGCGCGTGTCTCACAGGTTCTGGAGGACGGCAGATTGTCACTCAGTGTCAAAAAAAAGATTCCGGAGCAGATGGAAGAGGATGCCGAATTTATCCTGCATCGTCTGGAAGATGCCGATGGTTTTCTGCCATATCACGACAAGAGCGCGCCGGAGGAGATCAAAGCACATTTCCATATGAGTAAGAATGCGTTCAAGCGTGCGATCGGACGTCTGATGAAGGAGGGCTATATCACCATCGGTGATGACGGCATCCGCATGAAATAGTACAATTTTTCCTATATCCTAAATAAGGACGAGCTTATGTCAATCATATGCCCGTCCTTTTGTCATTTTATTCTATATAATTTTATTTAATAACATCCTATTCGGTAAAATTCTATTCGACAAAGCTTCCGAACTGACGGAAACGCTCGTACCTCTTCCGCGTAAGCTCATCCGGATCCATCGCAAGAAGTCCCGGAATTTCCTCAAGCAGCGTTTTTTGAAGTTCTGCTGTCACATCGGTCAGATGATTTTCAAGGCCATCCTCCGGCTCCGCAAACATTCTGTCCGCAACATGATTCTCTAACAGGTCTTTCGCTGTCATTTTCATTTTCTCTGCAGCCTCCGCGACTCTGGTCGGATCCTTCCACAAAATACTGGAAAATCCCTCCGGCGATAAGATGGAATATACAGCATGCTCTAACATCCACACCTGATCTGCCACGGCAAGTGCCAGCGCACCGCCACTGCCTCCTTCACCGATAAAAATGCTGATGATCGGCGTCTTTAAACGGGACATCTCCATAAGGTTTCTCGCAATTGCTTCTCCCTGTCCGCGCTCCTCTGCACCGACACCCGGAAATGCACCGGCTGTGTTGATAAACGTGATCACCGGGCGTTTAAACTTCTCCGCCTGTTTCATCAGACGAAGTGCCTTACGGTATCCCTCCGGATTTGGCTGTCCGAAATTGCAGTTGACATTTTCCTCTAAGGTATGTCCCTTCTGGATTCCGATGACGGTAACCGGTTGCCCCTTCAGACTGGCGATTCCACCAATCACTGCACCATCATCTCCAAATAAACGATCTCCGTGAAACTCCATGAAATCATCAAAAATCTCTTCGATAAATTGCTTCGTGCTTGGCCGGTCGATCTGGCGGGCAATGGTCACGGATCTCATACTCTCATTCATTTCCATTCCCTCGCTTTCCCGTCTGATGAAGTTTCAAAATTTTTCCAAGCTCGCCGCGAAGCTCCTCACGGTGAACAATTCTGTCTACAAAACCATGATCCTGCTGAAATTCTGCTCTCTGAAATCCCTCCGGCAGCTTCTGGTGGATCGTTCCCTGGATCACACGCTGACCGGCAAAACCGATCAGTGCTTTAGGCTCTGACAAAATAATATCGCCTAACATCGCAAAGCTTGCTGTAACACCACCCGTTGTCGGATCCGTCAATACGGTGATATATAACAGCCCTGCTGCATCGTGGCGTCCCAGTGCCTCGGACACCTTCGCCATCTGCATCAGCGAAATGATTCCCTCCTGCATTCTGGCTCCACCGGATGTGGTGAAGATAATGACCGGAAGCTTTTCTCCGGTCGCATACTCCACTGCTCTGGTGATCTTCTCACCAACAACGGAACCCATGCTTCCCATCATAAAATGACTGTCCATAATAGCAATTACCGCATCGTTGCCTTCAATCTGGCAACGACCGGTAACAACGGCCTCCCGAAGTCCGGTTTTGTCCTGTGCCTTTCCTACGATCCGATCATAATCCGGATACTCCATCGGATTCTCCGGGATCATATCCGCATCGAACTCCTGAAAGGAACCTTCATCACAGGTAACCGCAATACGCTCTGCCGGTGTCATACGAAAATGTGCACCACAGCTCGGGCAAAGCTTATACTCCGTGATCTCCTTCTTGTAAATGATCATCTTACAGGTATTACACTTGATCCACATACCATTTGGTATCGACGGCCCCTGTTCTTTTTTCTTTTTATCTGATTTTTTCCTGTCTGTCTGTGGTTCCAGAGAAAAATATTTTTTCCTTTTGCTGAATAAATTCACAAGATCCATCCTTTCTGTCTGTCCCATTTTATGTACAGATGAAATGTCATGCTTTCATAATATAAGCAGAACTTCTTGGATTCAGTTCAAATCCTACGAAAATTATTTCAAAATCTTCTCCTCGATAAATGAGGTATCAAACTCCCCGGCAATATAATCGGGATGGCTCAGTATCATCCCCTGAAAATCAATGTTTGTATCTATGCCATCAATAACAAATTCATAGAGAGCTCTGCGCATTTTGGCAATTGCCTCCTCGCGGTCCCTGCCGTGCACGATCACCTTTGCGATCATAGAATCATAGTATGGCGGGATCACATAATCCTGAAATACTGCCGCATCCACACGAAGTCCAAGACCTCCTGCCGGCAGCAACAAGGATCGGATCTTACCCGGGCATGGTGCAAAGTTTCTGTCCGGATTCTCTGCATTGATACGGCACTCGATCGCATGTCCACTGATATGAATATCATCCTGCGTCATAGAAAGCGACTCACCGGCAGCGATCCGGATCTGTTCCTTGATAATATCAACGCCCGTTACCATCTCCGTAACCGGATGCTCCACCTGCACTCTTGTGTTCATTTCCATGAAATAAAATTCCCCGGATCTGTCATAAAGAAACTCGATCGTGCCTGCACTCTGATAACCGGCAGCCTTTGCTGCTCGGACTGCAGCCGCACACATTTCCTCGCGTTTCTCCTGTGTCAGTGCCGGAGACGGTGACTCCTCCAGAACCTTCTGATTCTTTCTCTGCAGAGAACAGTCTCTCTCTCCCAAATGAACCACATTGCCCTGCTGATCTCCTAACACCTGCACCTCAATATGTCTGGCATTCTCGATAAGCTTCTCCATATAGACAGCATCATCGCCGAAGCCCGCCATTGCTTCTGATTTGGCAGATTCATATGCATTCTCCAGCTCATCACGGCTGCGCACAATACGAATGCCCTTTCCGCCGCCACCGGCTGATGCTTTGACCATCACCGGATAACCAAGCCGGTCTGCCACCTCATATGCTTTATCAAGACTCTCAATAACGCCGTCGCTGCCCGGTATTACCGGAACTCCGGCCTTGATCATCATTTCTCTTGCGTTTGCTTTGTTGCCCATTGCATCGATCACGGACGGACTTGGTCCAATGAATTTGATGTTGCATACCTCACACATTGATGCAAATGTACTGTTCTCGGACAGAAAACCAAAGCCCGGATGAATTGCCTGAATCTTCTTCTCTACAGCCACACTGATTATGTTCTGCATATTCAGATAACTCTCAGCCACCTTCGCACCACCGATGCAGACAGCTTCATCTGCCATCTGTGTATGCAGAGCATCTCTGTCTGCCTCCGAAAATACAGCAACCGTTCTAATTCCCATCTCACGACAGGCCCGTATAATACGAACAGCTATTTCACCACGGTTCGCAATTAATATTTTGTCAAACATGCGCTCCTCCATCCCTTTTATGATCAGCCGATCATAAAGATAAATTCTGCCTGTGCAGCAACCTTTCCATCCACATAGGCTGTTCCCTGACCGATTCCGGCATTTTTCTTAAGCTTTACAATAGAAACCTCCATACGAAGGGTATCTCCTGGCACTACCTTCTGCTTAAATTTTGCATTCTTGATACCACCAAAATATGCGGTCTTACCCTTAAACTGCTCCTGGGAAAGAATTGCCACCGCACCGGCCTGTGCCATCGCCTCAACGATCAGCACTCCGGGCATAACCGGTTCTCCCGGAAAATGACCCGCAAAAAACGGCTCGTTCATCGATACGTTCTTGAGCGCTGTTACACTCTCTCCCGGTACCATATCTAAAATGCGGTCTACTAACAGAAACGGCTGACGATGCGGAATGATCTCCATGATCTGTTTAATGTCCATTAAATAATCCATTTCGGTCTCCTCTCTTTATCCGATTCTGAATAACGGCTGTCCAAATTCTACGAAATCACCATCCTGAACCAGAACTTCTTTGATTGTACCTCCGACCGTACTTGGAACCTCATTCATAAACTTCATTGCCTCAATAATGCAGAGTGTATCTCCCTCCGCAACGGTATCTCCAACCTTTACAAACGGATCCTTGTCCTGTGCCGGCTTTGCATAGAAGGTTCCAACGATCGGTGCTGTAACAACACTGCCTTCCTCCTGTGCCTCAACAGCCGGTGCAGAACCGCCTGCCATTGCCTCTCTTGCCCCATTCTGTACGGACGCAACAATGTCCTGCAAATCTGAAAGTGATGGAGCCTCCGGGATCTCCGGCTGTACCGGTAACACCTGCTGGCTTGCTGCCTTGCCGCCATTTCCACGCACCAGACGAAGTCCGTCATTCTCTCTCGTCAGTTCCATTTCTGCCAGATCTGTTTCCTCAAACAGATCGATCAACTGCTTAATCTCTTCGTAACGCATGCTTCCTTCCTTTCCAATCTGCCCTCCGGCAGATATATCCATAAATAATTCCTACTCAGCCTTCCACTTCTTAAAACACAGCACGGCGTTGTGTCCGCCAAAACCGAGAGAATTTGATAATACATACTCCACGTTATCCACCTGACGACCCTCATTCGGGATGATGTCCAGATCACATTCCGGATCCGGTGTCTTGTAATTGATCGTTGCCGGCAGGAAATTATCCTGTATTGCCTTAACACAGATAATCGACTCGATCGCACCGGCTGCTCCCAACAGATGACCTGTCATAGACTTGGTCGAGCTTACCGGCACCTTATATGCCGCATCTCCCATTGCAAGCTTGATTGCTGCTGTCTCACCTATCTCATTGGCATGTGTACTTGTTCCATGTGCATTGATATAGGATACCTGCTCCGGTGTAATTCCGGCTTCCTCCATAGCAAGCTCCATTGCCCTTGCAGCACCGGAGCCATCCGGCAGTGGTGTTGTGATATGGTATGCATCTGCATTGGAACCATAGCCAACGATCTCGCCATAGATCTTTGCACCACGCGCTTTTGCATGCTCTAACTCCTCCAGGATCAGTACACCTGCCCCCTCAGACATAACGAAACCGTCTCTGTCCTTGTCAAACGGCTTACACGCATCCTTTGGATCCGGATTCTTGGATAATGCTGTCAGATTCGTAAATCCTGCAATACCGATACGGCAGATGGCTGCCTCAGCACCGCCCGCAAACATGACATCCTGACGTCCATCCTTGATCTGACGGAATGCATCACCGATCGCATTTGTTCCGGTCGCACATGCAGTCACCACGTTCTCGCAGATTCCCTTTGCACCATAACGGATCGCAATATTTCCTGCTGCCATATTGCCGATCGTCATCGTGATAAACAACGGAGAAACCCTTGCCGGTCCCCTGTCGTTCATCTTGGTAACCTGCTCCTCCATGGTCATCAGTCCACCGACACCGGAGCCTACAATAACACCGACTCTGTCCGCATCTTCCTTTTCCATATCAAGACCACTGTCCTCAAATGCCTGCACTGCTGCACCAAGCGCATACACTGCAAACAGATCGTTTCTCTTGACATCCTTCTTTGTCATGTAAAGCTCCGGATCAAACCCCTCTACCTCTCCGGCAATCTTTACCTTGAACTCTTCCGTGTCAAACTTTGTGATCATCTTGATTCCGCACTTGCCCTTCCGGATATTATCCCAGAAAGTATCCACTGTGCTTCCGAGAGGTGTCACCGCACCCATTCCTGTTACAACAACTCTTCTAGCCATATTTCTTACCCTCATTTCTCTCAGTCTCTGCAACTGTCTGTTCGCTACATTACCATTCCGCCATCAACATTAAGCACCTGACCGGTAATATAATTATTCTCTGCAAGGAACACTGCTGCTCTGGCAATATCCTCAACCTTTCCGGCTCTCTTAAGCGGAATTGCATTTAAGATTGCCTCCTGCACATCCTCCTTCAACACTGCTGTCATATCTGTTTCAACAAAACCCGGAGCGATCGCATTACAGGTGACTCCTCTTGACGCCAGCTCCTTTGCGGTAGA
This sequence comes from Roseburia sp. AM59-24XD, assembly GCF_003478445.1. GTDB lineage: Bacteria > Bacillota > Clostridia > Lachnospirales > Lachnospiraceae > Jutongia. The sequence goes on along the minus strand of NZ_QUET01000013.1, from coordinate 28,537 downwards.
TTTGGTCAGACCAATGATACCCGCCTTGGACGCCGCATAATTTGCCTGTCCGATATTGCCGTTGATGCCGACTACAGATGCCATGTTAATGATTGCTCCGCTTCTCTGTTTGAGCATTACACTGCTCGCATGGCGGATCATATTAAAAGTTCCCTTCAGGTTGGTATTGATCACATCGTCAAACTGCTCCTCAGTCATCCTCATCAAAAGCATATCCTTCGTAATACCTGCATTATTGACAAGCACATCCACACTGCCAAGCTCCTTCTTGACCGTTTTGATCATGTCAGCCGCAAATGCAAAATCACTGACATCACCCTGTACCGGCTTGCAGATCACACCAAACGCCTCGATCTCCTTCACGGTCTCCTCATCCAGATGACTGTGATAATTCAATACGATATTACATCCCTCTTCGGCAAATGCCAGAGCGATCGCCTTGCCGATGCCCTTGGCTGCTCCTGTCACAATGACGTTTTTTTCTTTTAACATAATTCCTCCTAAATCACATCTTCCAGGATCTACACGATCTCATGAAGCTTTTTGATTGTTTTGTCCAGAGAGGATAAATCCTCTACATTCATGATATTCACTCCCTTGAGTGTTCTCTTCACAAAACCGGTCAATGCTTTTCCCGGTCCTAACTCAATAAAAGTATCCGCCCCCTGCTCATTCATGTTGCGGATGATATCTGCCCATCTTACCGGACAGCAGATCTGCTTTGTCAAAATCGGAATGATGTCATCCTTTGATGGCACCACCTGTGCATTCACATTGGTATAAACCGGTATCTTCATATCGCTGATATGCATTTTCTCAAGCTCCGGCTTTAAACGGTCGGAGGCTGGCTGTAACAGGCTTGTATGGAAAGGACCGCTCACCTTCAGCTTAACGGCAAGCTTTGCCCCCTTTTCCTTGGCAAGCCTTGCTGCCTCTGCAACCGCCTCTGTCTTACCGGCGATTACGATCTGACCCGGCGCATTGTAATTGGCAGGGACCGCCAGTCCCTTTCCAAGAGCCGTTGCCTCCTCACATGCCTCCTCGACCAGATCTTGATCCAGTCCGATGATCGCATACATTGCTCCCTCACCGGAAGGCACTGCCTCTGTCATAAATCTCCCTCGCTTCTGCACCAGTGCAACGGCCTCCTCGAAGTCCATCGCTCCGCTGGCAACATAAGCGGAATATTCGCCAAGGCTTAATCCGGCTGTCATATCCGCACGGATGCCCTGCTCCTCAAGCACTTTGAATGCCGCAATACTCATTGTTAAAATTGCAGGCTGTGCATACTCTGTCTCTCCTAATTTCTGTTCATCCTGAAAACAAATATCCTTAATCGAATATCCCAATACGGCATCTGCCCGATCAAATATATCCTTAGCCACACTGTAATTCTGGTACAGTTCCTTTCCCATACCTGCATATTGTGCACCCTGTCCACTAAACATAAATACAGTTTTCATGAAAACTCCTCCACGCTTTAAAAGACAGTGCGATCCGATAACAAAATGATGAGAACCCCGTTGGACGAGGTCCTCAACTTTACGGTCTTCACTGTCCGTTTCATCTGCTTGCTGGCGATAATCGTCTTATTTGTTGTTCTCAACAAAGTCTACGATATCTTTTACGGTAACAATAGATTCCGGATCTTCAATTGATACTTCAAACTCGTCTTCAATATCATTGATGATCTGGAAAACATCCAAAGAATCAGCGTCAAGATCATCCTTTACATTTGTATCCAGTGTGATCTCCTCTTCATCCTTTCCAAGCTGTGAAGCAATGATTTCTCTGATCTTCTCAAATACCATTTTCAGTTCCTCCTAAAGAAATTAGTTAATTTTGTTTTATATTGACTGTGATATCACAGTAATACACATGCTCATCCTACCATTGTATCAGCAGTGTTCCCCATGTCAAGCCTCCTCCGAAGCCGCAGAGGATCAACTTGTCCCCCTCATGAAGAAGTCCCTTTTCATTCATTTCATTGAGCGCGATCGGAATACTTGCTGCGGAAGTATTGCCATAATGCTCAATATTGGTATAAAAGCGATCCATCGGAAGCTTTAACTTCTTTGCTGCCACCTCAACGATCCTTGCATTTGCCTGATGCGTGATAAAATATGTAATCTCATCCTTTGATACACCGGACTTTTCAAGCACATTCTCGATGCTTGACACGATCTTCTTGGTTGCAAACTTAAACACGGCTCTTCCATCCATCGTGACATGACCACATTCTGCCTGCGGCTCTATCTCGTTAAAAGCATTGGCAGGTGCCAGACGCCGTGCTGTAAGAACAGCACAATCCTCACCCTTTGCTCCAAGCTCTTCCATCAGAATACCCTGCTGTGATTCAGAACGCTCCAGCAGCACGCCTGCTGCGCCATCTCCAAATAACACACATGTCGAGCGGTCCTGCCAGTCAACGATCTTGGATAATATCTCTCCTCCGATCACCAGCGCGTTCTTATACACACCACAGCGGATAAACTTATCCGCAACACTCACACCATACAAGAATCCCGAGCAGGCTGCCGTCACATCAAATGCTACTGCATTAACTGCACCGATCTCCTTTTGTACCATACACGCAGCACTCGGTGTGCAATAATCCGCCGTAACGGTCGCAACAACAATAAGATCAATATCCTCCGGTGCGATCCCGGCTCTCTCTATAATCTGTCTGGCGGCTTTCGTCGTGTAATACGATAAATCTTCGCCCCCCGAAATATGTCTTTCTCCAATCCCCGTTCTCTGTCTGATCCACTCATCACTGGTATCCATAATCTGTGCCAGATCATCATTGGTAATCACCTGACTCGGAATACCCGCCCCCGTGGCCACTAATCTTGATGTAACCATTTTCTGCTCCTGTTCCTTTTCATATTCACATATCAAGTATATGACACAATACCTCATTACGTCAACACTTGTTTGCAAACGAATTAGGCAAATTTAGATACCAACTCCAGAGAAGCCAGCAAAACATCTGCCTCCAGAGGCTTCGGAATCAAATGCTTGACACCGATGCTTTTCACTTCCTCCATGGTTCCGGCATCACAAAGAGAGCTTAACATCAATATCTTCACAGCCGGATCCTGCTTTTTGAGTATCTCTGCTGTCTCAAGACCATTGAGCCCCGGCATTATGATGTCCAGTATAACAATATCCGGCTTCAATTCCTTGTAAAGCTCGATTGCCTCTTCTCCATCCTTGGCATAACCGATCACTTCATATCCGTTATCTTCCACGATATCCTTGATCTGCTTAGATGCAAAGGGGGAATCATCAACCACCATAATTGTTGTACTCATACGTCGTCTCCTCCATTCTGTTGAAACTCAAACTGAATAATAAACCGAACAAATCCCTGACCATTCCGATAAACAAGCATAATATGATACGCCTGCTCATCTCTGCCATAATCCGGATCGTTTTCTCCAAAATATTCCGGCACAGACAGCTTGGAAACACTGTCCGTCAGCGTATTGATCTTGGATACGATCCTTCCACAGACAACATTCATATATTCATTGATATATAATGCCCGCTCCTCCTCCGGCGGCATGCCGCTCCATACATTCCCGACAGGATCTGGCGATACATATCATGGTTCATTTCGCAACGGATGTTCGCCAGAAAAAATCCTCTTGTGTGTATCATAACTGTAATGATATCACTGTCTCTGCACTGCTTCGAGTCGATCTTTTCCAGATCAACCCCTGCCAGAATCTTCGTCACTGCCATGACTTCCCGTCCGGGGATGCGAAGTATGTCCCGAATATCTTCCAAAACGCTCCACCTCCTCCGTACTTTACTGGTTGTCTTAATCAGATTATCAGTAAGTATCTTTAAAACAAGTCATTTTCTTCAAGGCCAAAACGCTTATTTCTTATTTGTCGAAAAAACGCATTCTTGCATTCTCCGAGGTCCTCTTTGGTTCATTGCCGCCCTTAGGACTGCTGTATAAATTCTCAAAGGATCTTGTCATCGTCCGCTTACATTCCTTGCAGAATCGTCCGGTCAGGATCGGCGCACCGCACTTCTCACACTGGATCACCACCCCGGATTCTTTTGAAAAGCTCAGACGTTCCTCTCGGATCCAGCGCTTCAGCTGCTGAATCGGTACCTCTGTTTCCTCAGAAATAACAGAGATTGAACTGCTCGGATTCTTTAAAATATATTCCTTGACAACACTGAACTTTTCTTCCATCTTGCGGCGGCACTTCGGACACAGCGGTGATCCGTCAAAATTAAATATTGCCCCACACATTTTGCAATTTCTTACGTCCATATCCTACTCTCCTTAATTGCCTTGTCCAATACATACACACAAAAAATAAATCCTGCGGATCCCTGTCTCTTTCAACACGGCAGAACAAGCCTCCATCGTGCTTCCCGTCGTGTAAATGTCATCCATGATTATAACACACTCCGGTATCTGATTCAACTCCCGCACCTGTCTGCCCACCGAAAATGCCCCTGCCAGATTCCGCTTACGTTCTCCCGCCGAAAGCTCCTTCTGCGGTCTGGTATCCTTAATTCTGGCAATCATTTCTGTTCCTACCGGCAGTCCGCTAAGCTTGCCAAAATGTCTGGCAAGAATCTCTGCCTGATTATATCCCCTTCTGCGGTAACGTGCCGGATGAACCGGCACCGGCACAAGCATTCCGGCACCGGTTTGTTTGACCCAGCTCCCATAATGCCTGTATAATTCTTCCGCATAAACAGCACCATATTCCCTGCGGCTGCTATATTTGAAGCGTGCCATCGATTCCTGCATGATACCGTCATAGACAAACAACGCTCTTCCCGCCTCAAACGAACGACTGTTATCCCTGCAGTCCCCGCAAAATTCCTCATCTTCCTCAAGAGGCTTTCCGCATCGCATGCACCGTGGTTCCCGTATATATTGAATATATGTGTGACAGCCGGCACAAATCCCATGCATTCCTGCCGGAAGCACGTCATCACATACCGGACATCTCGCCGGATAAATAAAATCAAGCACTCTGTCACGAAAGCATCCCTGCATCTGCCACCTCCAGTTCCTGAATCCGCTGGCACAGGCTGGAATATCTCTTCTTCTCGTTGATATTGCAGATCATCTGATCCACCATCCTTCTGCTGCCAACGATCGTCACGCACTTTTTGGCACGCGTCACTGCCGTATATAAAAGATTGCGGTTAAACAACATCTTCGGTCCGCTCAGCAGCGGAATGATCACTGCAGGATACTCACTTCCCTGCGACTTATGTATAGTGATCGCATATGCAAGCTCTAATTCCTCCATCTCACTAAATTCATACTCCGCGATCTTTCCTTCCTCAAATTCCACCGTCACGCTCTCCGTCAAGGCTGAGATCGTCCGGATCACTCCACTGTCTCCGTTGAAAACACCCTCTCCCTCTTCGCAGACATCTCCATAAGGATTATACTTCTTCCATTTGAGCTGATAGTTGTTTTTGATCTGCATCACTTTATCATTCTCGCGGAATAAAACACCGTGAAATTCTCTTTCAACCTTGTCCGGCGATGACGGATTCAGATACTTCTGCAGTACATCATTCAGATTCAGCACACCCAATTCACCTTTACGCATCGGTGCCAGAACCTGAATATCATACGGAGATGCGTTGACATACGGTGGCAGTTTCTGGACGATCAGCTGGATCACCACATTGATGATATCCTGAGGCTGATTCCTCTCGAGACTGAAAAAGTCCCTGCTCTCCTTCCTATATTCCACAGGCTCTCCCCGGTTGATCCGGTGGGCATTTAAAATAATATCGCTCTCTGCCGCCTGACGGAATACCTTTTCCAGACGAACCACATGACAAAACTTTGACCGGATGATATCCTTCAGCACATTGCCCGGTCCCACAGATGGAAGCTGGTTGGCATCTCCCACCATAATCAGGCGCGTTCCCGGCACAAGTGCCTGCAACAACGCATGCATCAGATAAATATCCACCATAGACATCTCATCAATGATCACCACATCTGCCTCCAGCGGCTGCAGCTCGTTTCGTTCAAAATGCATACCGTCGCGGTCATCCCCGTCCACAGCACCATTTAACTCGAGCAGACGGTGGATCGTCTGCGCTTCATAACCGGTCGTCTCGGACATTCTCTTTGCCGCTCTGCCGGTCGGCGCCGCCAGAAGAATATCCATTCCCTCTTCCTCAAAAATACGCACAATGGTATTGATCGTTGTGGTTTTTCCGGTACCGGGTCCACCCATGATCACCATCACACCATTTTGCAGTGCCTGAAAAACAGCCCTACGCTGCATCTCATCCAACTCTATCTTCTCGGAACGCTCCACCTCCCGGACCTTCCTTTCCAGATCAGATTCCTTCACCGGAAAGTCCAGATTCAGATCAAGCAGCATTCTGGCACAATTCATCTCCATATAATATAACCGACCGTAATAAAGACATCGCTCTCCGTCAATCTCCCGGCAAATGATCTGTTTATTCATGCACAGCTCGTCCACATGGCAGTCGATCAGTGCCGGCTCCAGTCCTAGAAGCTGCGCCGTCACATCGACAAGCTCTCTCTGCGGCAGGTAACAATGTCCCTGTACCGTGGACTGCTGCAGACAATAGACGATCCCCGCCTGAATACGGAAATCCGAATCCTCATAAAATCCAGCCTGACGCGCGATCTCATCTGCAATCTTAAAGCCCACGCCGGAAATATCCTCTGCCAACTTATACGGATTGGTTCTTAGAACCTCATACATTTCCTGACCATACTGTCTGTATATCTTGACAGCCAGATTCATACTGATTCCATAATCCTGCAAAAAGAGCATCGCCTGTCTCATCTCTCGCTTCTCGTTAAACTGACCGGCAGCCTGGATCGCAAGCTTCATGCTGATCCCCTTGACCTCTGCAAGCCGCTCCGGTTCCTCCTCAAAGATCCGAAAGGTATCCTCCTTAAACTTCTTGACGATCCTCGCCGCAAGTGCCGGTCCAATCCCCTTGATCGCACCGGAACCTAAGTACTTTTCGATCGCCATGGAATCCTCCGGCTGCTTCTCCTCATAGGAGGTCACCTTCATCTGCTCTCCGTATTCTTTATGAAAGACCATATCTCCCCGGACAACAAGATACTGTCCCTCCGCCACATAAGAAAAACAGCCGACGCAGCAGATGTCATCGTCCCATTCCGGGTGCGACAAATGCAGTACCGTGTATCCGTTCTCTTCATTACGAAAAACGATATTCTCTACATATCCTTCGATCTCTTCCATTTCATCCCCCTTTTCCGCCATCTTCCTTCTGCCAAATCTTCCTTTTACAGAAAAACAGCCACTGCAAATAAACAGCGGCCCGTTTGTATGTATATTGTGATTACAGCTTGTACTGTTGCTTCAGATTATCGTATAACTGCTGCGCAAGACCGATCTGACCACTTTCCGTGACCGTATCTGCAAGCTGCTCATTGCGCATATCAGCAAACATCTTGGTGTATTCGCCTTCTTCGTCTTCATTCTCGACAGTTTTCTTGGCTTCCTCGATCATCTTCTGTACGAAATATGACTCAAAGCTTTTGCAGGCTTCCATCAGTTCTTCGTCGGAAGAATCCTTACCGATCCCACCGATCTTGTCAGAGGTTCCTGCTGCAGATGCACTGCTGATCCGTGATGCATAACTGTCGTATAATGATGATACATCTAAAACTGAACTCATAGGAGCTGCTCCTTCCTAACCGGATAAGCTGCACACAGCCATCCGTTCACTGATTATGACCGCAGGTTGTTCGCCTGCTGCAACATCTCATCGGATGCGGTAATTGCCTTGGAATTCATCTCATAAGCACGCTGTGTAACGATCATGTCAACCATCTCGTCCACTGCCTGCACATTGGATGCCTCAAGATATCCATTCTTAACAATACTGCGCTTTAATGCAGCATCATCCCCCTCAATGCGGGCATCTCCGGAAGCATCTGTCGCCAGATAATAGCTGTCACCCGCCTTCTCCAATCCATTTGGATTATTGAACTGTGCCATACCGATATTGATACCAAGCGGAAGTGCATTGCCATCATCTCCCACATAACCGATACCGCCATAGTTATCAAAGCGAAGCTTCGAGGTATCCACATCCTTATCAAAGCTTATCTCCTTGCCGGTCGAATCCAACACTGCATATCCTTCCTGTGTCGTCAAAGACCATCCGCCGGATGTATTTTTAGAAAGATTAAAATGACCGTTTCTGGTATAGCAGATCGTACCGTCCGGCTTTTGCACCATGAACAGTCCATCTCCCTCAACCGCAAAGTCAAATGCAGCATTGGTCGTTGTAAAGGATCCTTGTGTAAACTGCGTTGCGATCGATCCCACCTTCACACCAAGTCCGACCTGCGCTCCGATCGGCTTCTGATTCCCCTCGGAATCGGTCGTCTTCTTCTGGATATTCTGATATAAAAGTGACTGGAAACGTGTCGTCTCCTTCTTGTAACCTGTTGTATTGATATTGGATAAATTGTTGGACAACGTATCCATACTGGTCTGCTGTGCCTTCATGCCGGAAGCAGCCGTCCAAAGAGCTCTCATCATAATGCTATCTCACACCTTTCATCAAACCTTGCCGACATCATTAACCGAATGATTCAACAGGCTGTCCTGTGTCTGAATCATCTTCTGTCCTGCCTCATATGCCCGGGTGATCGTGATCATGTCCACCATCTGGTCGATCACATTGACATTGGACTGCTCCGTATAGCCCTGTTCCAGAGAATAGGTTCCCTTGATCGCCGTTGCACCGTCCACTGTCTCCCAGAAATTATCTCCGTGCTGTTTAAGATAATTATAATCCTCAAAATCCGTGATCTGAATGGTATCCACATAAACATTATCCGCATATACGGCACCATCTCTGTCGATCACGATCTTAGCAGCATCCGTAGGAACCTGAAGGTCTCCCCCCTCTCCCTGCAGATGATTGCCATCACTGTCAACAATAAATCCATCTCGCGTCGCGGTAAAGCAGCCATTCCGGGTGTAATAGGTCTTATCTTCCCCTTTGGCATTAGTTGCGCGAACCGTAAAAAAGCCACTTCCCTGAATCGCAATATCGTATGTATTCTCCGTCTGTCTCAGAGAACCCTGATCCCAGTTCGTATAAGTCTCACCAATCTTAACCCCAAGGCTCATCTTTCCGATCGGCTCATCCACAAAGCCATTGGAACGGTCACGGATCTTGTAGGTCAGCATCTCCTTGAATGCCTGACTGGTCACCTGCTCCTCTTTGTAACCGATCGTTGCCGAATTGGCAAGATTATTGGATATAATATCCAATCTCTTCTGCTCATTATACATGCCTGTATATGCGGTATATAAACCTCTTGTCATGGGCGGCCTCCTTCTTAGAACATCCCGGAAACTTCAACTGACCGGATGGAAATCCAGTCAGTCTGTCTCATAATATATTATCGGCAATCTGCCAATATTTCTTAATCCTCATCGCGCTTTCCGCTCAAAAATTCCACGAACTGACCGGTACCGATCGCTACTGCGGTCATCGGATCCTCTGCGGTCATTGTTGTGATGCCTGTCTTCTCCTCGATCAGCTCCTCCAGACCATAAAGAAGGCTTCCGCCTCCGGTCAGGACGATTCCACGGTCAGAAACATCTGCTGCAAGCTCTGGCGGTGTCTTCTCCAGTACGCTGTGAACAGCTTCCACGATCTGAGATGTGATCTCCTTTAAGGCATCCATCGTCTCATCGGAGGTAACAGTGATCGTCTTAGGAAGACCTGTTACAAGGTTACGTCCACGTACATCCATGGAAACAACCTCCGGACGCTTATATGCAGATCCAATCTGAATCTTGATATCCTCTGCGGTGCGCTCACCGATCAGCAGATTATGTGTCTTACGCATGTAACGTACGATCGCCTCATCAAAGTCATCGCCGGCAACCTTGATCGAAGTGCTGACAACGGTACCACCAAGGGAAATAACAGCGATATCTGCTGTACCGCCTCCGATATCAACGATCATATTACCACATGGTCTGGAGATATCGATACCGGCACCGATTGCTGCCGCAATAGGCTCCTCAATGATCGCAACCTCACGTGCACCTGCCTCGTAGGTTGCATCCTCAACCGCCTTCTTCTCTACCTCTGTAACACCGCTTGGTACACAGACGCTGATGCGCGGCTTTCTGAAACGTGTCTTACCACATGCCTTCTGAATGAAATAGCGCAGCATCTTCTCTGTCACGGTGTAATCAGAAATCACACCCTGACGCAGCGGTCTTACTGCCACAATATTACCAGGTGTACGTCCAAGCATCAGACGTGCATCCTCTCCGATTGCTTTGATCTTATTCGTATCACGATCAAATGCAACAACTGACGGCTCCCTTAAAACAACACCCTTTCCCTTTATATATACAAGTACATTGGCTGTACCAAGATCAATTCCGATATCACTACCAACCATTTTATTTTCTCCTTTCCATGCATCCTATTTCTCTATTTTTTCCGTTTTGTAACAAAAATAAACGTATTCTATGTTATTATATACCATTTTTCTGAGTTTTCAAAGTGTATTTTAAATTTCTGGCAATATTTCAGAAAAAAGTTATAATTACGCATTGAAACTGTACGATATGTATATTACACTGGATTCATATTGGATGAAAATCGGGATTTGTGCTGGTTTTCCATGCAGAAAATACTATGCCTGCAATCTTAAACATGCAGGCTGAGAAAGGATTATAAAATTTCTATGACAACTACTGCTGTTTTTAAACACCGTGAAATACGCGCCGTCAGCCATTTCTGTGCCTGGCGCATTTCCAGATATATACTGATCATTCTGCTTGTTCCTCTTTCTGCGCTGCATTATCCGTCTGCGTTTTATATTATCGCAGCACTGGCTGCACTTCCTGCCGCCGTCAATCTGGCGCTGGATTCCTCTTACCCGGAGCGAAACAATGAGGCTCTCCGGCAGGCAGCACATCCGGACATCATGAAACAGTATCACTTTTCCCGCACCCGTTATCAGGCAGAGCGCTTCGGCTTTGTACTTGCTCTGATCCTGCTTCTTGTGTGGCAGTGGATCCAGCCCACCGAATACTGGTATGACTTTCCGCTCGGCCGCGTTCCGGTCATGGCGCTTTTCTTCTACTATATCAGCCAGACCGTCTTTTATTTCTGTTATCGTTTTGCGATCCGCAAAGCGTGCCGATGATTCTTATAAATTATAAAGAAGACGGTTTCTTCGTCTGCTCCTGAAAATACTGATAAATATCCTGTACGGTCTGATAGGTCAGGCTGGATGTGTCCTCCGTTTTCGCCGCCTCCTTTAAAACCTCCGACATGGACTGCGCCATCTGAGCTGCCTCTGAGCGCTGTGCATTCAGATATGACTCTAAAATTCCTGCAAAGCCGGAAATGCTCTGCGAAGCCCCCAGAAGACTGTCACTGCTGTCTGATCCTCCAAGAAGCCCGCTTAAGCTCTCAAGTCCCTGCACACCACTCAGTGATGAGGTAAGACCTGAACTGACCGCATTCATAAGTCCCGATGTCCCGGAGCTATCACTGTCATCTCCGGAAAGTGCATGAAACATCGTACTCATGGAGTTGTGGTCGATCATATACTGATAATATAAATCCCTCGAAAGATTCGACAGGGATGAAACAGATGAAATATCTGACATAACAATCCTCCAACGTCCAAAACAATATCTACTGCCCTTAAGAATACCATGTGATCTAGCGGCAGTCAACTATCGTGTACTGCAGTTCCCCGTAACGCTCATTGATCCTCGGAATATAAATAATATCCATCACACAGCCGCTTGCATTCCCCTGCTCCAGAGATTCCCACACCACCTCGGAATATTTGGCGCAGATTTCCTTCTTCATGCACTGATCGATCTGAAAATCCACCAGATTATAACGTCTGCCCTGATCACGCACCATAAAACTCCCTACCTGTCCCTCTTTGCCACGGATCTTCACAGAAAGAATCTCCAGACCACGCTTTGCAAAAAGAGCACCCTTATTCTGCTCGCCTACCGGCTGCAACAGATTCAGTTCACGCACCAGATTGCCGCTCACCTCCGCAAGCGCCACCTCACGGTCGATCGTTATCTTTTCGATCAGATCCTTCGGAGTCAGTCTGCACCGCTCATTTAAGGCATCCCGAAGAGACTCAAGCTTCTCCTCCTTCAGCGAAAATCCCGCAGCCATGGCATGACCGCCATATTCAAGCAGAAGCGATGCACAGGCATTTAATTCCTGCTGCATGTGATAGCCCGGGATTGATCTGCCGGAGCCCTTCAGATGATCTCCGGATCTGGTCAATATCATCGTCGGACGGTAATATTTCTCCTTGATCCTTCCTGCCACAATGCCCGCAACACTCTCCGGACACTCCTCCACAAATACAACAAGCACGTTTTGGTCCAGATATCCTTCCTCTTCAATCTGTTTTACTGCCTGTTCGGTTGCCCGTGCGGTAATATCCTTGCGCTCCTCATTCAGCTCGATCAGATGCGCCGCAATCGCATCCGCTTCCTTTTGATCCTCCGCAAGCATCAATTCTACACCAGTAGAAGCATCCCGCAGACGCCCTGCCGCATTAATGCAGGGACCGATTCGGAAACCAATACAGCCGGAATCAACCTCTCTGTTTAGATCCAGTTGCCGGATCAGCGAAGAAAGCCCCTTGTTAGTGCTGTTTTGTATCAGCTCCAGACCACGGCTTACAATGATTCGGTTCTCGCTCTGCAGCGGTACCACATCACAGACGGTTGCCACCGCCGCCATGGACAAAAGCTCATCCAGAAATGCACTTTCCTCCCGCCCCTCAAACAAAGCCTCAATCAGGCGGTATGCCACCGCCGCACCGCACAGTTCCCGCCATGGATACATATTGTCCTTCCGCTTCAGATCCACCACGGCATCTGCCGGTGGAAGCAGTTCCTGTCCCGTTTCATTGTCAAGCGGCACATCGTGGTGATCCGTCACGATCACCGTCATACCAAGCTCCTTGGCGCAGGCAACGGCATCAACAGCGAGATGCCATTGTCGCAGGTAATGATCGTGTCCACATCCTGTTCAAAAGCCTCCCTCGCCATATAATCCCGCACACCGTATCCGTCTCTCTCCCGGTGCGGCACACGCCAGCTCACCTCAGCTCCCAGCTTTCGAAGCCCCTTCACCAGGATGGACGTAGACATCACACCGTCCACATCATAATCGCCGATCACCTGTATTTTCTGATTGTTCTCGATCTTATTGCGTATGATCGAAACCGCATGATCCAGATCATAGATAGCATGCACATCATGCAGCTTATCCATAGACGGATACAGGTAGGCATCCATCGCCTCCCAGTCGTACAGCCCCCTTTTCACAAGAACCTCCGCCAGAATTTCGGAAATTTTATACCGTGCTGCAATCTTTGACAGATCGGCACGGTTTGATTTTATCATCCACTGTTTCATTGTATAACATCCTTTTTTTTGTTATAATTAAATCACACTCTTAGAAAGTATACCATAATTCAGGAAGAAAGGATAATCATCAATGAAATGGATTCAATATAAAGTTCATACAACGACGGACGCCGCAGATATTATTGGGGAGCTGCTCTATGAGCTCGGCATACAGGGCTTTGAGATTTCTGACCATGTTCCTCTGACCCCGGAGGAGGAGAAGCAGATGTATACCGATATCCCGGCGGATCTGGGACCGGATGACGGCAAGGCTGTCCTGACCTTTTATACCGAAGGAGACAATACTCCTGAAGAGAAGGAATTTTACAGCACGGGATCTTCCCTGCGTGATGCTGCAAGTCCTGTCCAGGAGGGGTATCAGGATCCGGAAGAGCTTATTGCCTCTCTGCGCAGCCGCATCGCCGATATGCAGCAGTTCTGTCCGTTCCCGGATCCGGTGATCACCTATTCCGTACAGGACGATGCACAGTGGAAGGATAAATGGAAGGACAGCTTTCACCCATTTCGCGTTACCGATGATCTGATCGTCACTCCTATCTGGGAGCCGGCACCGGAAATTGCAAACGAAAACGATACGATTCTTTTGATCGAGCCGGGTTCTGCTTTCGGTACCGGAACACACGAAACAACACGTCTCTGCATGACTTCCCTGCGAAGCTACATCCACAAAGATACCCGCATCATGGATGCCGGCTGTGGCAGCGGTATTCTTGCGATCGCCGCACTGTTGTACGGTGCGAAAAGTGCATTCTGTCTCGACATTGATCCATCTGCAGTCACCGGAACACAGGAAAATGCCGAGCGAAATCACATTGCCGCAGACAGGATCCGTGCGATCCACGGCAATATCCTTGAGGACAGTGCCGCGATCAAGGCAGAATGTCCGGAACCATTTGACGTAGTCGTTGCCAATATTCTCGCCGATGTGATCATCCCTCTTTCCGGTATGATCCGTCCTTTCCTGAAGCCGGACGGCATCTTCATTTCCTCCGGTATTCTTGCAAGCCGTGGCGATGATGTCCGCAAGGCATTAACCGCCAATCATTTTACGATCATTGAAGAAAACACACTGGGCGAATGGATTTCTTTCGTCGCCAGACCATAGTTTATCCATCCGTTCAAAGAAATAAGCCAAAAGCTGAAGTGACAACATCTTACGCTATTCCTTGCAAACTACTTTGTCCTTAGAACTTCACTACTTTCGGTTCATGTGTGAATGAAGAAAATGTAGCTGTCGCATTTTTAAAATAAAACACCTCTGTATTTCCATCATCAGCGGAGTACATATTCTGTAAAGATGGGTATGCATCAAGCATTGACTGTCTTGCTTCTCTTCTGTCATCCTCTACAAATTCTCCGGTACATACCAATACGAATGACTGCCACTTAAAAATGTCACAGCGTTATTTGGCATCTGCGTCAGAGCAAAAAATACATTACAGAAATCACCCGCTCCCATTGAAATCGAAAATATCCCCAGATAACCCAAAAATGTCCACCCCGAATTGAAAACAAATAACAAAAACGGAATAAATCCAAAACAAATTGTTGGAAATAAACTCATCCAAACAAATTGTCCCTTCGTAAGGTCCTCTGTACTTATCACGAACAGTACCATATTTTTCAAACTCGTATACATAAACACGTCGCCCTTCATCCATATCGCATGTAAAAATTCATGTGGTACAAGAAGCAGAATTGATGCCACTGCCCCCCATGTATTATATTGCCGTCCTGCATAAAAAAATGTAAAAACCACTAATCCTATAAGCAATACAAGCGAAAGTAAGTTAGCTATAATAGCAAATTTGTTCATATCAGGTTCCTTAAACATAATCGCTCCTTCTTGAACACGTTTAGGAAGGATGCTCTCATCTTTAAATTCACCCATATATTTAAACGAAGTCATTTACAAAATCCTCCTTTTTTCTCTAATTGGTGTTGATTTTCAGGAGATTTTATATGTTTTCTCACATAAGAATAAATTAATATCTCAATTCATCTCCGAATCACTACGAACATAGAATGTAGCTCTTCCCGATCCCTTTTTTAAAAGAACACCTTCTTCTACTAATTGTTTTAAAGCCAATTCCACTGATTTTATTCCTATGGAGGGACACAATTCAGTAATATCACTTTTAGTCAGCTTTCCAACTTTGCTATATATCGCTCGCCTGACGATTTCTTTTGCCGAAAGCTTTTCACAAATGGCATCAACAGCAGACGGTGTTTCATATGGAGCAAGCGGTGTAAAAAGCACATATTCTTTCCCGGTTCCGTCCATAGCAGCAATCACATTTTGTGACACTTTGAAATGACCGCCGATACTTTTTTCTGTATATTTATACAAATCCCGATGTAACTGCAAAATGTAATTTGTTGTGATTGGAATATATTCATAGTTCTCATGTATCGTATTTAAAACATCCCTATATCCAAGAATTTCTTCCTCAGCACAATTTTTCGGAGTGGTCTTTTCCTCACAAAGCTGTTTTATCTGTTACTTGTAGTTCGTATTCCCTCAATAGCACTTGATGCCTCTGTACTCTATCGTTTTGCTATTTCTACAAATTTATCTAATTCTTCCGGTTTCTGCTTAATATAAACCTCCTGCCGTCCCTTATATTCATGAATCTGTGCAATAAGCGAGATTATCTCGCTGTCCCATGTTTTCTCTTTTAATGACGAATAATCAAATATTCTCATACTCTATCTCCCAATTAATCTCCTAAATAATATTAGATTTTAGGAGCTAAGTCAATATCAGGTACAAAAGTTCTTATATTATTAGCATTTCTATTTAGATCAAAGTATATCCCCGCACGACCCCCTTTGTCTTTATTCACTTCATAATAATTGCATCACCACACCTAGTATTCCCAACACTGCAATGACAAGGACGAGCAAAACAGGGTACCGCACAAAGTGCAGTACCCTGTTTTTTGATATCTCTTTATTCGATTTAACGATTATGCTTTCTTCTTAGCAAACTTTCTCTTCATAGTGTACCAGAGAGTACCTGTAATGCAAACTGATGAGTATGCACCGCAGATAATACCAGCCATCAGAGGAATTGCGAAATCTCTTACGGAATCCACACCCAGAATTGCCAGCATAAAGATCATGATGAATGTTGTGATAGAAGTATTAATACTTCTTGTCAATGTCTGTGTAATACTGTCATCTACGATCTGATCCAGTACAGAAGAATCCTTACGTCCGTTCAGATTCTCACGGATACGGTCAAAGATTACGATTGTCGCGTTGATAGAATAACCAACAATGGTAAGCATACAAGCGATGAATGTGTTACCAACAGAAATCTTGGAAACAGCATATACCAGAAGCACGATCGCACAGTCATGAAGCAGGGCAAGAACAGCACTGCTTGCGAAAATGACATCCTTGAATCGGAACCAGATATAAAGCAGCATACAAATCGCTGCGATAATAACGGATACGATCGCATTCGTCTTCATCTCATCTGATACAGCTGCACTGATACTATCGTACTGAATGTTCTTTTCCTGTACCTTGAAGTTGCTTACAAGTTGATTGGTAAGATCAGCTCTCTGATCATCCGTAAGCTCTACTGTCTTAACGGAAAGTGTGTTGCTTCCTGCTACGTCTGAAATAACGACATCGTTAGAACCACTTGTCTTACTGAAGATGGACTCAACCTGTTTCTTCAGATCAGCATCGATCTTCTCACCACTGTCAAATGTGACGTTGTAGGTGGTACCACCGAGGAAATCAAGACCATAGTTCAAAATATATCCGATTCGTCCTGTCTTGTTGACTACAAGCATTACGATACATGCGAGGATCAGCACGCCGGAAAGTGCGAAAAACTTCACTCTGTTTGCCACAAACGGGATACGCTTTCTTGCGCCCTCAACACCGAAGTACTTCACATCGTCTACACCGAGCACATACATTGCCTCGAGAAGAAGCTTTGTGATAACAAGTGCTGTGAACATAGACAGGATAATACCGATTGCCAGTGTTGTAGCAAAGCCCTTGATCGTACCGGAACCTTTCAGGTAAAGCACGAAGGCTGCGATCAGGGTAGTAATGTTACCATCCACGATTGCGGACAGCGCCTTATCAAAACCAAGCTTGATACTTGTCTGTACAGACTTGCCTTTGGCAAGCTCCTCCTTGATACGCGTGAATATGATAACGTTGGCATCCACCGCCATACCAATATTCAAAATGATACCTGCTACACCGGGAAGTGTCAGGGTAACATTCAGACCATTTAATACGACAAGCATCAGCACCAGGTAGAACAGAAGCGCAATGGATGCAGCCAGACCAGGCAGTCTGTAGAATACAACCATGAACAGTACCACAAGACCGAATCCGATCGCACCTGCCAAAAGACTTGTCTTGATCGCATCAAGACCAAGCTGTGCTCCGACAACCTGTGACTGCGCTTCCTTCAATTCCAGTGGAAGGGCACCGATACGGATACCTGCTGCAAGCTCCTCTGCATCTGCGAAGGTCTTGAAGCTTCTGGAAATCTGTGCCTTACCGTTCAGGATCTCGCTCTGAACAGCCGGTGACGAAAGCTCTTTTCCATCATAAATGATATAGATTCTCTTCTTAGATGGTGCGGCTTTCTGGGTTGCTGCACCGAACTTCTTTGTTCCCTTCTTATTGAAGGTAATGTCAACGACATTCTCCTTGTTCTTGGTAGTCTCGTCCTGAATCGTGTTCGCCTCAGCGTTCTTCACCTCAGAACCGGAGCAGATAACCTTGCTCTTGTCATATGTAACAGTGCCGTCTTTCTCTACTTTTACATCATCCTCTGATACAAAATCCAGAGAACCTTCCTTACCAAGACTCTTTAATACTTCTTCTGCATCGGCAACACCGGGGATGTCAACCTCGATACGCTTATCACCCTGCTGTACAACAGAGGACTCGGTACTGTATACCTCGGCACGCTGCTGCATCTTCTGAATCGTATCCTTCATCTCAGTGTCTGTCGGAGTATCCTTCACTGCCTCATAAGTGATGCTGACACCACCGGCAAGATCCAGACCAAGTCTGATGTTCTGAGCACTTCCCTTGTGGGCAGCTCCCAGTCCGACCAGAGTCGTGTAACCACAAAATGCGATCGCTGCTATAATAACGATTATAGTCAGCAATCCTTTCCTTTTGTTCTTCATTGCTGCATATCTCCTTTAAATAACTCTTTTTCGTAGAAATTCTCATGCATTTCATCCGCACATGCATAAAAAACCACGTTAAACATCATTATAGCATAGTCATCGAAAGATTGGCAAGGGATTCCTTATAATTCTCCGAAAATGAAAATCACCCCGGAATGCTGTGCATGTGATCACAGCATTCCGGAGTGATTGATCTTATATTTCCTTTATTTACCACTGAAATAAACCTTGCCGCCCTCTGCATCAATCCCCTTATAATAGAACAGCTCCTCAACGGTCACAAGCTGG
Source organism: Roseburia sp. AM59-24XD (assembly GCF_003478445.1). GTDB lineage: Bacteria > Bacillota > Clostridia > Lachnospirales > Lachnospiraceae > Jutongia. Next base: position 9,573 of record NZ_QUET01000013.1, on the reverse strand, counting down.
AATCCCTTTTTGCGTAGCTTCGGCACAAGCTTTTCTACGGCTCCTGCCGTACTCGGATACAGATCATGCATCAGTACAATGTCTCCATCCGAAATGCTCTTGCACTTCTTTAAAATCTTCTTGCTGTTGCGACTCGCCCAGTCCTCTGTATCCACACTCCAGTAGATCATCGGGATCTTGATCGTCCGACGCATCTTATCATTGACATTACCGTACGGAGGTCGCAGCATGGTCGGCTCCTCCCCGTTGATCTTCTTCATGACACGAAAAGCACGTGTCAGCTCTCTGCGGATCTGCTTTTTCTTCATCTTACTCAGATCCCCGTGGTCAAAGGTATGGGTCGAAATCTGATTCCCCTTATTAAATGCATTCTTCATGGTATCCGCATAGCGCTCCACACGATTACCCACCACAAAAAAGGTGGCTCTGGAATCATTCTTTGCCAATACTTTCACAATCCGGTTTGTTACACGGTCATACGGACCATCATCAAAGGTCAGTGCCACCATCGGTTTATCCGGGTCAAGGTCCTTACGGATATGCTCTACTGCCGGTGCCTGCGTCTCCTGCGGTGCTTCCGTTCCCTTTGCTTTCTTTGATTCTCCTGCTTTCTTACTGTTCTCCGCACTGTTGTCCACAGATGCCTCTGTCTTTGTCTGCGTATTTAACCGCTCCCCCTGCCGGTTCAGCCGCACAAGCTGTGCCACCATCGCAATAATGACCACCCCCAGCACAACAGCTGCGCTCATCATGATCCAGACAGATTTCGGATTCTCCTCTGTACGCTGTCTTCTTTTTCTCCTTCTTTTATCGTCTCTGCTCATCACTTACTCACCTTTTCTCACTTTATTTACTTGTGCATTTACGAACATTTTTGTCCCCCTCATTTCGCACATGACCTATCATAACACACTCACTTTTTTTATCATCACATAGCCATTACTATTATGTTAAATAACTATTAACTCTATGATAATTTTTATGCACCTGTGCGGTTTGCCGGCGCAAGCATTCCTCCGATCATCCCTGCCACCGCACAGATCATACCGCTGCTGACTGTCTGAAATCCAAAGTCTGCCCCCGAATGATATATCATTTTCCCGGTCAGAAACAGCACCAGAAAATAACAAAGTCCGATCAGAAGCCCCCACAGAAATTTCTGTCTGCCTTTCACCTGCCCGATGCAAAAGCCGCCAAGAAGTGCCGACACAACATATGCTGTGATCACGCCACCACTGATAAGTCCAGCAGTCATATGCCCCTTCACCATAAACGCCGTTACAACCGCAAGAACAAGCGCCGACACAACAAGCATCCCCACAAGAATGATCAAAAAACGTAATGCATCCCCACTTTTTTTCATAAAAACAAATCCTTCCAAAATCTGCATTGTTTTATTCTCCATTATATGTCAATCTGTGTTAAACTATTCAGGAGAAAAGAGGAAGGAGACTATCATTATGGATTACGTTGATCTTCATACACATTCAAATGCTTCCGATGGCACCTGTTCTCCCGCCGAGGTGGTGATACGTGCTGCCGATAAGGGACTGCGCGCCATCGCACTGACGGATCACGACACGGTTTCCGGCATTGATGAAGCCATACAGGCTGCCCGCGACCATGCACTGCCGCTGCAGGTCATCCCCGGCACGGAACTTTCTGTCGCATACAAGAAGCAGGATATTCATATCGTTGGTCTGTTCATTGACCATCACAATAAAGCATTCCAGGACATGACTGATCTTTTGATCCGGCGCCGTCTGGAGCGCAATGAGGAGATGATACGGCGTTTTAATGCAAACGGCATCCCCGTTACCTACGAGGAACTCACGCAGGGCAATCCTGACGCCGTCATTACCCGCGCGCACTTTGCTCGCTATCTGGTGGATCATCAGATCGTCAAGATACCAAACGAAGCCTTTCACAAATATCTGGATCCGGGATGTCCTTATTTCATCCCACGCGAATATATCCGGCCCGAGGATGGAATCCGCATTATAAGGGATGCCGGCGGTGTTCCTATCCTGGCACACCCGCTTCATTACAAACTTCCCGAAAAGGAACTGGAGGCATTGATCGCACGGCTGAAGGAATCCGGTCTGATGGGAATCGAAGTCAAATATTCTAATCACACAAAACAGGATGAATACTATGCAGGTCAGCTTGCGGCAAAATTTCACCTTCTGCCGAGCGGAGGTTCAGATTTCCACGGAGCGAACAAGCCTGCCATTGACATCGGCACCGGCCGTGGCACACTTGCGGTTCCTTATGAGTATCTGGAAAAGCTTGCCGCAGCCGTTCATTACCCGTTAGAGGCCATGAAAGAATAAAAGTAATGTAAAAGCAAAAGCGTCAATGCGCTAAAAACCAATGCATTGACGCTTTATTTCATATCGGACCGAATTATTTACTCTCGTTGCCCTGCTTATCGATCTCAACGATATTCTCTTTCTTCATTGGGATACGGCAGTTCTTATTGTTACCGAACTCAACGATAACAACCTCATCCATAATGTCAATCACAACGCCGAAGAAACCGCTTGTGGTAAGTACGCTGTCTCCAACCTCCAGTGTGGTCAGAAGAGTGTCGTGCTCCTTCTGCTGCTTCTTCTGTGGACGGATTGCGAAAAACCAGAAAATACCAATGATCGCTGCATAGATTACAACCATGCTGATGATACTCTGTGTTGTGGAAGCCTGTCCACTCGATGACGCTAATACGCTTATTGCATTCATTTTAATTCCTCCATGCTTTCTAATTTTTTCTTTTTATATTCCTGGAAGCAGCCTTTCTCGATTGCTTCCCGAATTTCCTCCATCAAATGGTTATAGAACCAAAGATTGTGTGTCACCATACAACGAAGTCCGAGCATCTCCTTCGCTTTCAACAAATGACGGATATAAGCTCTACTGTATCTGCGACAAACCGGACATCCGCAGTCCTCATCCAACGGTCTGTCGTCCCTCTCATACCTTGCATTGAACAGGTTCATCTTACCGTGGTTGGTGTATGCATGACCGTGACGGCCGTTACGTGCCGGATAAACGCAGTCAAAGAAGTCAACACCGCGCTCTACCGATTCCAGAATATTCTGCGGCGTTCCAACACCCATCAGATAAGTAGGCTTATCCTGCGGCAGATAATCCATCGTCTTCTCGATCACATCGTACATCTCCTCATGTGTCTCGCCGACAGCAAGACCACCGAGTGCGTAACCGTCCAGATCCATCTCTGAGATCCTCTTGGCATGCTCAATACGGATATCCTGGAATGTACCGCCCTGATCGATACCAAACAGGAGCTGGTTCGGATTCAGAGTCTCCTCCAGACTATTGAGCCGCTTCATCTCCTTCTGGCAACGCTCCAGCCATCTTGTCGTTCTGTCCACAGAATCCTGCATATACTTTCTGGTCGCCGGATGCGGCGGACACTCGTCAAATGCCATCGCAATCGTAGAGGCAAGATGTGACTGTATCCGCATACTCTCCTCCGGACCCATGAAAATACGGTGCCCATCAATATGAGAGTTGAAATAAACGCCCTCTTCCTTGATCTTGCGCAGTCCTGCAAGGGAAAACACCTGAAATCCACCGGAATCTGTCAGCACCGGCTTATCCCATACCGCAAACTTGCGGATACCCCCCATATCGTAAACCACATCATCCCCCGGACGCACATGAAGGTGATAGGTGTTGCACAGCATGATCTGTGTATGGATCTCCTCAAGATCCCTGGTCGATACCGCACCCTTGATTGCACCGATCGTACCAACATTCATAAATACCGGTGTCTCCACCGTACCATGAACCGTCTCCAGCCTGGCACGCTTCGCCATGCCATCCTTACATAATACCTTATACATTGCTTATAACTTCCTCCAATATGTCTATCCGCGATAATAGCACCGCAATGCCCTGCCTGTCAATATCTCCGGAATAAATCTAATAAGAATTTAATAATTAAGACAATCACCACGACCGGTATAACAACCGTCACAGTAACCTTCAGTACGAAGATCAGTACAGCACCGACAATGATCGCAATCGAGATCAGCAGCACATAACGAAACAGCTTGTCGTACCACTTGTCTCCAAAGCCACCGATATCATCACTCTCGTAGCTGCCCTCATTTCTGCTCTCTCTGCTGTAATCGTCCCTTGCCTGCTCCTTATAAAAGTCAGCCATCGGTCCCTTTGCAGCAGTAAACGAATCGATCAGTGTTCTTGCGATCAGACGCGGATCGCCAAGCTCCTCGCAGACCTCCCTTTCCGGGCGTCCGCTCTCCGCAAAATAATTATCATAATAGCGAATATTATCCTCGATATCCTGAACCGGAATATTTCCCTCCAATGCCATACGCAGCTCTGATAGAAATTCTCGTTTCGTCATCCTCTATCCTCCATTATAGAAACAACTTTGCAGCCTGTATCAAATACAGACTGCAAAGCTGCTATACCAGATGAAACGACAGATGCTGTCAGTTTATGCTCTGCCATTTCCGCCTATTCATTTGTTCAAACTAGTTGAAAGCCTTTCCAACTGATCCGAAGAGCTCCATCTTCTCCTTAACAGTAGCCTTGATAGCCTCTGCGCCCGGAGCAAGAAGCTTACGAGGATCAAATCCCTTACCCTCGAGATCCTTACCTTCCTCGATGTACTTACGTGTAGCTTCCTGGAATGCAAGCTGACACTCTGTATTTACGTTGATCTTTGCAACACCAAGAGAGATTGCTTTCTTGATCATATCTGCAGGAATACCTGTACCACCATGAAGTACCAGAGGCATATCTCCTGTCTTAGCCTGAATTGCATCAAGAGTCTCAAAGCTCAGACCAGCCCAGTTCTCAGGATATTTACCATGAATATTACCGATACCTGCTGCAAGCATTGTTACACCAAGATCTGCAACCTTCTTACACTCCTCAGGATCTGCACACTCGCCGGCACCGATGACACCATCTTCCTCGCCACCGATTGAACCAACCTCTGCCTCAAGAGAAAGACCAAGAATGTCACATGCGTTGACAAGCTCTGTTGTCTTCTGTACGTTCTCCTCGATCGGAAGGCTGGAACCATCAAACATAATAGAAGAGAATCCTGCGTTGATACAAGCCTTTGCGCCTTCGAATGAACCATGGTCAAGGTGAAGTGCTACAGGAACTGTAATGTTAAGCTCCTCGATCATACCCTTTACCATACCAACGATAGTCTTATAACCGCACATATACTTTCCGGCACCCTCAGATACACCAAGGATAACCGGTGACTCAAGCTCCTGAGCTGTCTGAAGAATAGACTTTGTCCACTCAAGGTTGTTGATGTTAAACTGACCTACTGCATAGTGACCTGCTTTTGCTTTTGTAAGCATTTCTTTTGCTGATACTAACATAATCCTAATCCTCCATTTGTAAAATTCACTACAAAACCTTAATTCGTTGCTATTATATACCATTTTTTCAAAAAAGAAAATAGCAATTCCATAAAATATTAATGAAATAACGCTTTTATCTCACTCATACGCTCCGCTGCCAGATCATATCCTTCCTGCCATGACCGGCGAAGCACCTTCACATCCTTCTCCATACTTTTGAGAGGATGCTCCGGTCTGAGGATCACGGCACGTCCCTGTTTCTCCAGCTCTTCACAGAGCTTCACGGAGCGGTTGTACTTCTTATAGCGGTGAACCAATGCCCTTGCTACGGCCGGATATTTCTTCTCGATCCGGCGCGCGATCAGAATATCTGACTTGCGGCATTCCTTGATATATCCCTTCGGTCTGGTCAGCACGACCAGTACCTTGTCGCAGCCATCGCTCAACACCTTGTCGATCGGGATCGGATTGGACAGACCACCGTCGAAATACTCCCTGCCATGGATCACGGCCGGAGGTATGATCGCCGGCAGTGCACAGGTGCCATGAAACACCTCAAACCGCTCATCCACATCCTTCTGCGTAAAATACTGTACACGCCCTGTCTGTGCATCCGTTGTGACCGCAATAAATTTCCCGTCATAATTCTGAAATGTTTCCATATCAAACGGAACATGAATATTGGGAATATCACGGAACGCAAACTGAATGCCAAACATACTTTTCTCCTTGAACAGATTGCGCTTGCCCATGTATCGCTTATCATTGCGGTACTTTTCGAGCACCTCGATATTACGCCCTCTCTGTCTGGAAACATAGGACGCTGCATCCGCACAGCCTGCCGAAACACCAATGCAGTACGGAAACATGATATCCTCATCCAGCAGAGCATCCATTACGCCACAACTGAACACCGGGCGAAATGTGCCACCTTCAAATAAAACCGCCGGCATACCAATCATCCCTTCCTCATCCACTGACTACTCTACAGAAACCACCTTGTAATCCTGCTCTTCCACCGCCTTTGTAAGAACATCGTCCTCTACCGGCTGCTCAAGTGTTACAACCGCAGTTCCTTTCTCATGGCTTGCTACCGCCTCCGTCACACCGTCAATTGCCTCCAGAGCCTTCTTCACATGAGCCTCACAGTGTCCACACATCATTCCTTCGATCTTAATCGTCTTTGTCATTGTCTCTACCTCTTCTTTCTTATTATCGTTGTTATCGGAAATAAATTCTACACAAATCGCATCCTTCCTCTTGCGTTCCCTGCCCGCATCATGGATCCGGAACAGATTCAGCCGCAGGGCGTTGGTAACTACACAGAAGCTTGATAAACTCATGGCAGCTGCTCCAAACATCGGATTGAGCTTCCAGCCAAACAGCGGTATCCATACACCTGCTGCCAGAGGAATGCCGATCACATTGTAAAAGAACGCCCAGAAAAGATTCTCATGAATATTGCGCAGAGCCGCACGGCTTAAGCGGATCGCTGCCGGAACATCACTGAGTCTGCTCTTCATCAACACAACGTCTGCCGCATCGATCGCCACATCCGTACCTGCACCGATCGCAATCCCCATATCCGCTCTTGTCAATGCCGGCGCATCATTGATACCATCACCGACCATCGCAACCTTACCAAACTTCTGCAGTTCGCGAATCACGCTCTCCTTGCCATCCGGCAGTACATCGGCTACAACCTGATCCACACCTGCCTGCGCCCCGATTGCCTCCGCCGTTCTACGATTGTCTCCTGTCAGCATAACGACATGGATTCCCATGTTCTGCAGCTCGCGGATTGCCTGCGGGCTGTCCTCCTTCATGACATCTGCCACGGCGATCATACCGATGTAGCTTTCGTCACGCACAAAACAAAGAGGTGTCTTACCCTGACCGGCAAGCTTCTGTGCCTGCTTCTGCACTTCCTGTGGAATCTGAACCTGACTGCTGATATATGCCACGCTTCCTCCCATAAGTTTAACCCCGTCGCAGACTGCAGAAAGACCATTGCCCGGATGCGCTTTAAAATCACTTACTTCCTTAGAGCTTACACCCTTTTGGGTTCCATAGTCAAGAACCGCTTTCGCTAACGGATGCTCGCTCATCTGCTCCAGATGATAGGCATCCTCCAAAAGCTGCTGCTCTAAGATATTCTCTGCAGGAAGAAGGTCTGTCACACGGGGTTCTCCCTTCGTGATCGTGCCTGTTTTGTCCAGAGCAACAATCGCTGTCTTACCGGTCTCTTCCATAGAAACTGCCGTCTTAAATAAGATACCGTTTCTGGCACCTACACCGTTTGCCACCATGATCGCCACCGGCGTCGCCAGACCAAGAGCACACGGACAACTGATCACGAGAACGGAAATACCTCTTGCCAGCGCAAAGCCGACACTCTGCCCTGCAAGCAGCCAGACAATAATGGTCACAACCGCAATTGTTACAACTGCCGGTACAAAGATTCCGGAAACACGGTCAGCGATCTTGGCGATCGGAGCCTTTGTTGCCGCCGCATCACTGACCATCTGAATAATCTTTGATAATGCCGTATCCTCTCCGACTCTGGCCGCCTCACAGCGAAGCACACCGGACTGGTTAATGGTTCCGGCGGAGACGCCGTCTCCGGCAGCCTTGTCCACCGGGATACTCTCCCCGGTCAGTGCCGATTCGTCTACCGCACTGTCGCCCTCCAGCACCACGCCGTCTACCGGAATATCGGCACCGGGACGTACAATGTAGACATCTCCTTTTTTGACCTGCTCAACCGGAACTTCCTTCTCTTCCCCATCCACAAACAGTACTGCCGTTTTCGGTGCCAGATCCATGAGTCCCTTCAATGCATTCGTGGTCTTTCCCTTAGAATATGCCTCTAACATCTTTCCCACAGTGATCAGCGTCAGGATCATTGCCGCAGATTCAAAATAAAACTCATGCATATACCCCATGACCGCATCTGCATCGCCGCGCACCTGCGCACCAGTCATGGCAAACAGCGCATAGGTGCTGTACCCAAATGCTGCAGAAGAGCCAAGTGCCACAAGCGTATCCATATTCGGTGCTCCGTGCCACAGACTTGTAAAACCACTGATGAAAAACTTCTGATTCAGTACCATAATGATCACTGTCAGCAAAAGCTGTGCAAGTCCCATAGCCACATGATTGCCGTCTAAAAAAGACGGAAGCGGCCATCCCCACATCACATGTCCCATCGACAAATACATCAAAAGCAGCAAAAAAACAATTGACGACAACAGTCTTCTTCGCAGTACCGGCGTCTCGCGGTCCTTCAGGGAATCCTCCAGTGCCTGAATATTTCCTGCACTTTCTCCCTTATCGGAAGCGCCCTTCGGACTGGCTCCGTAGCCTGCCTGCTGTACTGCCTCAATGATCCGGCTCTGGGATGCGGTTCCTTCTACACCCATAGAATTAGTTAGAAGACTAACCGAGCAGGAGGTCACCCCCTCCACTGCCGACACAGCCTTTTCTACCCGGGCACTGCAGGCTGCACAGCTCATTCCGGTTACAATATATTGTTCCATGGTAATCCACACTTCCTCTCTTTTCCTGAAATACTTATTTCATCAGCTTCTGTAAGGTGACAACCAGATCATCCACCGTATCCTCGCGTCCATCCAGAATGTCCTGACGGACACATGTTTTGATATGGTTTGCCAGAAGAACCTTATTAAAGCTGTTCAAGGCTGCATTGACCGCCGATACCTGCATTAGAATATCCGTGCAGTAGGCATCCTCTTCGACCATCCGCTTGATTCCGCGGACCTGTCCCTCGATCCTGCTCAGCCGGTTGACAAGATCCTTGTACTCCTTCTCCTGCCGCTGTTTTTTCCGTCCACAGCAACAGCACTTTTTGTCCTCATTATTCCCGTGTTCCATCGAAATCATTCCTCCCTTTTCCGGCAAGATTATATACCCCCATGGGGTATATTGTCAATACTCTGTTTTTGTGATATCCATGTAATAACTGTACATTTTTTATCAATAGCTGAAGCTTCCCATACCTCAAATTGATGTATGCCCATAATATTTCTTATGTCCGGAAAATAAAATATCAATTTTGCCTGAGAAATCACTTGATCCGTGAACTATGACTAAAAAATTGACGCAGATCAGTAGGATTTCCGAAAAATCTTTGCTTTGCAATGCTTTGATAAATACGCATCCGCACGACTGAGCCCCA
>NZ_QUET01000012.1 GCF_003478445.1 Roseburia sp. AM59-24XD | reverse complement strand
AAAAATACTTGTATACAAAATACCTGTATACAAGTATGGAATATTTTTGAAAATATGAATAAATTGTTTACAATATTTACACAATTTAGACACATATAATTCGTATAATAGGTTTCAGAAAGTGAAAACTTTCTACTCCCACCCTATTATACGCTGGATAACGAGAGTTATCCACAAGAGAGCTCGGGGCTCTTTTTGATTATATCGAAAGGGATTCGTAACGCATCGGAAATCAAGGGCAAAACGCAGGTTTTGCCCTTTTGGATTATACAGAGATCTTTTTGTTTCTTGTTAATGCTTGCGGTCGGCGGCAAAATATTCTATATTATATGGTGAATACAAGTGACATAACAGCATACACACAGATACGTTTTCTGTGAGAAAGAGGCAGTATGGGATGGAAATACATTTTGTTTGATCTGGATGGCACTCTGACGGATTCTAATGAAGGAATCTTGAATTGTGTGGTCTATGCACTGGAAGCGGCGGGAAAGGAGATCCCGGATAGAGAGACCTTATTAAAATTTATCGGACCGCCTCTGGTAGACGGTTTTCAGGAGATCACCGGGATGACCCGTGAGGAGGCTGTGACGGCAACTGCAAAGTATCGGGAAAGATATGGTGTGATCGGTTTGTTTGAGAACAAACCATATGAAGGAATTGAGCAGGTTCTGTCAGAATTAAAGAAGCAGGGTAAGCTTCTTGCACTGGCAACCTCCAAGCCGGAGACATATGCGGTCCGGATCCTGCAGCATTTTCATCTGATGAAATATTTCGATGAGACAGTGGGGAGCGAGCTGGACGGCACACGTAACGATAAGGCAGAGGTGATCAGAGAGGCTCTGCGGCGTCTTAATATTTCCAAAGAGGAATACCGGGATGTCATTATGGTAGGAGACCGGCGTCACGATATCATCGGAGCCGGGAAATGCGGGATTGAATCCCTTGGAGTATATTATGGATTTGCGGAGCCGGGAGAATTAGAGCAGGCAGGGGCAGATTATATTGCACACAGCGTATCGGATGTCCTGGAGATTGTGGGTGATGAAGGGATGAAGGAAAGATAGTTATTTAATAGGAAGAAACTCTTATGTTATATCAGAAAGAAAACGACCAGACAGAAAGGATTATTATGAGTAAAAACAAAAAGGCAAACAGCAGGAAAAGAGCAGCTCAGATGGCTGCGGCAAAGAAAAAGAAGAAAGTGATCATGGCAGTGACAGGGCTTGCTGTCGTGGCAGTGGCTGCAGGAGGAATCTTCTGGTGGCAGCAGCATAAATCGGTCGGAGACAAGCTGGATTATGATCCGGTACAGTATGTGACGATCGGTGAATATAAGGGCGTGCAGGTTTCTCTTGAAGTGACGGATGAGGATCTGCAGGACGAGATCGACAATATACGGGAAGAAAATGCAACCTATCAGCAGCTTGCAGGAACAACGCAGACAGGACAGACGATCCGTGCTTCCTTTGAGGGATATGTGGACGGACAGAAGATGGATGCCACTTGCGGAGAGGATTATGTAGAGCTTGGCTCCGGTGACTGGCTGGATGGCTTTGAGGAGAATCTGACCGGTGTGCAGACAGGGGATTCCGTTGTGTTTACCGTTGCAGTGCCGGAAGGAACCTATGATGATCCGACGATTGACGGCAAGAATGTAGAGTTTCATGCGACTGTGCTTTATATCTGCGGTGAGGAAAATCTGCCGGAGTATTCGGATGATTTTGTGAAATCTATTTCCAAGAAATACAAGACAACCGAGGAGTACAATAATTACCTCAGGGAGAAACTGCATAAGGAGAATGAGGAACAGAAGGCAGAATATGCATGGTCGGATGTACTTGAGACCTGTGAGGCGAAGAAGTATCCAAAGTCCTTGCTGGAGGCTTCCAAGAAGGAAGTGCTTCAGGGTTACTATGACATGGCTTCTGTTTACAATTGCAGCAAAGAAGAGATTTTCCCGATGTTTGGCTACACGGACGAGGCGGAGTTTACCAAGACAGATCTGACACCTCTGGCCAAGGACACTGCCAAGGAATATCTTGCTTCTGAAGCAATCGCCCAGAAGGAGGACATCAGTTATACCGAAGAAGAGTTCGAAAAATATGTCAAGACACAGTATGAGGATATGTCCGATGAATACGATTCCGCAAAGGAATATGAGAAAGCAAACAAAGAATATCTGCAGCGTCAGTTGTTGTTGGAAAAAGTAAAAACATGGATTGCCGATCATGCGAAGTATTCCGGTTGATGGTATATATGGTATTAAAGGAGGTCTTACAATGGACAAATTAAAGATATTGGTTGTGGATGATGAGCAGAGAATGCGCAAGCTTGTCCGTGACTTTCTGGTGAAGCAGAATTTTGAAGTGATGGAAGCCGGCGATGGAGAGGAAGCAGTGGACCTGTTTTATGCCAATAAGGATATCGCTCTGATCATTTTGGATGTTATGATGCCAAAGATGGACGGATGGCAGGTATGCCGTGAGATCCGCAAATATTCTCAGGTGCCGATCATTATGCTGACCGCTAAAAGTGACGAGAAGGATGAGCTGCAGGGGTTTGATCTGGGCGTGGATGAGTATGTGTCCAAGCCGTTTAGTCCAAAGATCCTTGTGGCGCGTGTGGAAGCAATCCTTCGCCGTACCAATGCCCTCGAAGAGGGCGTTAAGGAGGTTGGAGGCATTGTGCTGAATCAGGCAGCCCATGAGGTCAAGATCGATGGCAAAAACATCGAGCTCAGCTACAAGGAGTTTGAGCTTCTTACTTATTTTATCAACAATCAGGGGGTAGCGCTGTCCAGAGAGCGTATTTTGAATAATGTCTGGAATTATGATTATTTTGGCGATGCCCGTACGATCGATACACATGTCAAAAAGCTTAGAAGCAAGCTCGGTGACAAGGGTGAGTATATTAAGACAATCTGGGGAATGGGGTACAAATTTGAGGTGTAATTGACGATGAGAAATAAGAACGTTTCCTTTCGAAAGATCAGTTCGATCAAAACAAAGCTGATCGTGGTTTTGTGCAGTATCCTTGCACTGACGATCCTTGGCTGCTGGCTTACCAATCAACTTTTTTTGCCGATGTACTATCAGCATAGCAAGATAAGCACGTTGTCCGCTTCCTTCCGTAAGATCAATCATATTGTGAAGAACGACAGCGAGCAGCAGGGGAATCCAAGCGACAGCGGTCTGTCTGAAAAGAGCATTAATACTCTGGATTCTCTGACCGAAAACGGATCCATGAATGCATACCTGTTCCGGATCAATGATTATTTTGGAATGCTGCAGTATACCTTCTGTTATCCGTCTGCAGATTCCCTGAGTAATGTCCAGAAGCAGAATGTACGCGACAAGACCATGGACTATGTTATTGGTCTGGTGAATGGTTATGTTGAGGGAAAGAGCAGAGAACTTATCAAGGGGAATGACAAATATCAGGTATTTAAATCCTATGATGAGCGTATCGGCTCCTATTATCTGGAATTGTTCGGTCGTATTGACTCCGGCGATTTTGTTTATATCAGCACCAACTATCAGAGTATGAAGGAGAGTGTAGCGGTTTCTAACCGTTTTCTTGCTTATATCGGTGTGATCGCTGTGCTGATATCCGGAATCATTTTGTTTATGATCGGTAACAGCTTTACGAAGCCGATCGTTTATCTGACCGACATTGCAACGAGAATGTCGCAGTTAGATTTTGAAGCAAAATATCCGGTCACCACGGAGGATGAGATCGGCAGGCTTGGCAACAGCATTAATATGCTGTCGGAACGCTTAGAGGAGACAATCTCCGAGCTTAAATCTGCCAACAATGAGCTGCAGAAGGACATTGAAAATAAGATTCAGATTGACGAGATGCGTAAGGATTTCCTGTCGAATGTGTCCCACGAATTAAAGACGCCGATCGCACTGATCCAGGGATATGCGGAGGGACTTCATGATAATATCAATGATGACAGCGAGAGCAGGGAATTTTATTGCGATGTCATTATTGATGAAGCCAATAAAATGAACAAAATGGTCAAGAAGCTTCTGACGCTGAATCAGATCGAATTTGGTAAGAACCAGATCAATTTTGAACGCTTTGATATCGTTCAGGTGATCCGTTCAGTGATCCAGTCGGCATCGCTTCTTGCGGACCAGAAGGATGCGGAGATCTACATGGAGGAGACTGAGCCGGTTTACGTCTGGGCTGACGAGTACATGGTGGAGGAGATCGTGACGAATTATATTAGCAATGCGATCAATCATGTGGATGGGGAGAAGAGGATCCGTGTTACGCTGGAAATGCGGGAAAAGGTTGTCCGTATCCGTGTATTTAATACAGGAAAACAGATTCCGGAGGATGAGCTGGACAAGATCTGGATCAAGTTTTATAAGGTGGACAAGGCAAGAACAAGAGCTTACGGAGGCAGCGGAATCGGTCTTTCTATCGTAAAGGCAATCGTGGACGCCATGAATCAGCAGTGCGGTGTAAAAAACTGTCATGACGGTGTGGAATTCTGGTTTGATCTTGACCGTCAGAGCCATTGATCCGGCGCAGGGCGGCAGAGTTGAAATCATTGCGTGGAAACAGAAAATATGCTACAATATAAGCATTAGCCCGAGAGACTTTTCGCACAGAATAAGGGGATTATGAGAGATGAAGATTCATACCAATAAAAGACTGATCGCAGCGGCTGCCGTAATGGCGTTTACGCTGACAGGCTGTGGTTCTGTTCCGGATCTGGATCATGTTAATCGTGATATGGAAGCGGAGTATATGGCAGGTGCACTGCTCAAATATGATAAGAATAATGACGATATGCTTGACTATGACAGAAGTATTTTACGGGCAACGCCGACACCGACACCGGTTCCGACAAGCAAACCGGTACAGACGACGGCAACACCGTCCGGTTCTGCTGTAGCAGGAAACGATTCTGACGGTACCGGTGAGGTGGCAGCGACAGTTCCGGCAGAAAAGGTGTTTGATCTGAAGCAGGTAGACATTAAAATGATGTCCAGTGAACTGAAGCAGACGTATGGTTCTGCAGATGCAGCGGTCACTGCGCATAGTGGCAGCAAGCTTTATATTGTGCATTTTCGTGTGAAGAATCAGGCATCTATACGGCAGAAGGTGAATCTTCTCAAGAAGGATCTTGAGTATACACTGGTCTCTGACGGCGAAGTATTAGGAAAACCGTTGATGACGATATTGCAGAATGACCTGCAGTATTATAAGGAGAACATGAAGGCCGGTCGAAATTCCGAGGCGGTTTTGGTATTTGAGATTGACGGGAAGCAGAAACTTCAGAATCCGGTGATTCAGGTGACGGATGGAAAAGTTACGGGAGAGATTGCTGTTCATTAGCAAGGAAGCTACTGTTATCCGGGGATAACAGGAATATAGAAAGGATTGAGGTTTATATGGAGACAGGTATTTTATTGGAGAGTGGAACAAACGAGCTGGAGATATTGGAATTTCGTGTGGGCAAGAACTATTATGGTATTAATGTGGCGAAGATACGGGAAATCCTTCCGTATCAGAAGCCGACACCAATCCCGAATGCAGATGCAAGGATCGAGGGAATCTTTATGCCGAGAGATGAGGTCATTTCTATTGTGGATCTTTCTACCGTGATGAATATCCCGAAGGCAGCATCTACGGCGGGGGATATGTATATCGTAACGAATTTCAATAAGCTGAATACAGCCTTTCATGTACAGGGCGTGGAGGGAATCCACAGAGTTTCCTGGGAGGATATCATTGAGCCGGATTCGACGATCAATGCGTCAGGCATGGGGATGGCGACGGGAATTATCCGGATCGGGGAAAAGCTGATCATTATACTTGATTTTGAGAAGATAGTAGCACAGATCAATCCGGAGACGGGACTGAAGGTTTCTGATATCGATCATATGAGTGGCAGAACAAGAGTGGATTCTCCGATTCTTATTGCAGAGGATTCACAGCTTCTGGGAAAGATGCTTCTGGATTGTTTGAAGAGAGCAGGATTTAATAATGTAGATATCACAGCGAACGGAAAGGAATGCTGGGATAAGCTGACAGCATATGAGCAGAAGGGTGTTCTTGATGAGAAGGTTGCCTGCGTGATCACAGATATCGAGATGCCACAGATGGATGGACATCATCTGACCAAGCTGATCAAAAGCAATGAGAATATGGCACATATTCCGGTTATCATTTTCTCTTCTCTGATCAACACGGAGATGCGCAAAAAGGGAGAGAGTCTGGGAGCAGATATGCAGCTTTCCAAACCGGAGATCGGTCAGCTTGTCGGAGCGATTGATGAGATCCTGCAGATTGACAGGGCAGATTAAAAGGTTGACGTAATTTTGCAGATTGACAGAATTGATTGAGTGATTGACGGAATTCTGGAGATTGACAGAGCAGATGGAGCGGTCAAAGGGCAGATAAAGAACAGGTAATTAAGGAGATAATGGCTTGAGCGAAGAGGATATCAAGGATGCGGCAGTAGATGCTGCAGAAGAAGAGAAAAGTGAATATGACAAGCTTGCAGATTTTGTGGATCTGGAGGATTTAAGCAGTCTCATGGGCGAAGACGATTTTGCCGATCTGGATGATCTTGGGGATATTTCCGATCTTGATCTGAATGGGGATGAGGAGGATATTCCGGCTGACATGACAGAGAAGCTGCCGGAACAGCAGCCCTTGGTGACAGATGAGGTGCCGGAACAATACAATCAGGCAGAGACAGTGGAGAAAGCACAGGTGACGGAAGAGCCTGAGGCATCACTTGATGATCTGGTGGGAGATTTCTTAAATGATCTGGATGCTGCAGGAGGTGTGGCGGAGCCTGAGAGTAATGATATCGCGCCGGACAGTAAAGAGGATGAGGTCTCTTTGCAGGACAGCATTCCGGATGATCTGGAATCACTGCTGGCATTCGATTCCCTCGACACTGAGGAGGATGATGGAGCCGGAGATTCCGGAGAGGTCGATATTTCACAGGCTAAGGAGGATGAGATGCCGGTTGCCGGGACAATACAGGACGCGGCAGAGAGCCTGGGCGAGACGCGGAATGAATCAGAGTCCGCAGAGGATGATATGCAGGCTGCAATGGATGCCCTTTTAGCACCGAAGACAGCAGGCACGGAAGTGACAGACGCACTTGTTGAACCGGAGGCGGATGAGCCAAAACCGGAAGCGGCGGATATGCTTGTGGAGCCTGAGCAGAATGAGACTGTGCCGGAGGTGGCGGATGCACTGGTAGAACCGGAGCAGGATGAGACCCGGGCGGAGGTAGCAGATGCACTTGTAGAGCCTGAGGAGGAGACCTTCAGTCTGGATGACATTCTGGCACTCGACGAGGATGGAATGGACAATCCGGATGATGACATGCAGGCATTGCTGGAAGGACTTGGCGGCAGTGATATTCCGGAGGAGCTTTCTGAGGTACAGGAAGTGACGAAGAAACCGGGACTGTTGAAGCGTCTGTTTGGCAATGTTGTTACGGATGAGATTGCGGAAGCTGAGCTTGCCGAGCGAGCCAGAGAACAGGAAGAAGAGGCAGCCAGGAAGGAAGCGGCAGAGGCAGCTAAAGAGGAGAAAAAGGCAGCAAAAGCGGCGAAGGCAGAGGAGAAAGCGGAAGCTAAGAAAGCAAAGGCGGAAGAAAAGGAATTAAAGAAAGCGGCAAAAGAGGAAGAGAAGGCAGCCAAAAAGGCAGAGAAGGAAGCAAAGAAAGCCGAAGAGGATGCGGAGGCTGAATTAGAGGTTACCGGCAAGCTGAATAAAGTCGGTGTTTCCATTGTAGTGATCCTGGCGGCAATGTTTCTTGCAGCAGAGATTTCCGGAACGAAGATCTTCAGCTACCGTTCAACGATCAAGGAGGCAACGAGCTTCTTTGATGCCGGAAAATATACCGATGCATATCAGGAGATTCTTGGTACGGACATGAAGAAATCGGATCAGGAGACATACGATAAGATCGTCACAGTGATGAAGGTGCAGCGGGCGCTCAATTCCTATGAGAATTATGATAATATGAAGTATTATCCGGATGCACTCAATGCATTGCTGGTAGGTCTGAAGAAGTACGATGAGAATCTTGATACTGCCAAGAGTCTTGAGGTGGAGGAGGATCTTGATTCCTGCAGGGACAAGATCGTAACACTGCTTGATGAGGAGTATGGTTTGTCAGAGTCGCAGGCAAGGGAGCTTCTTGTTCTGGATAAGACTTCCTACACGGATAAGGTGGTTGCGATCGCCATGAAGAAGCAGTCATAACATAATGAGTCCCCAAGGACTCATATTAGGAGTTTCTTAGAAACTCCGTCATGCGCAGAAATCGTGCGCAGATATATGACATAGCAACAGCCCGGTGGGGGATTCCACCGGGCTGTTGCTATATATGTTCGTATTTATTCGTCATGAGAAACTATGATTTTCGCGGAAAACTTCGATCACCGCCAGTGCCGGTCTTAGTTGCCGGAAGCACCCTCATAGACTGCCTCGGTCGTACATTCGATACCGAGCTTTTTGAACGTGTTGTTATCGATCGCGGAAAGGATTGCCGACACATGAAGCTGGCAGCCGGACAGCTTTGGAAGCTGCTCGAGAGCAAGCTTGGCTTTCGGATCAGAAACAGCGCACATGGACAGTGCGATCAGCACTTCATCGGTGTGAAGACGCGGATTGCGGCTTCCGAGATAACCGGTCTTAAGCTGCTGGATCGGCTCGATAAAGGTGCGGGAAATCAGATGTTCTTTCTTGTCAATATTGCCAAGAACCTTGATCGCATTCAGAAGAACGGCAGAAGCAGGTCCAAGCAGATCAGAGGTTGATCCGGTTACGATCGATCCGTCCGGAAGCTCCAGTGCTGCAGCAGCGGAGCCGTTCTCGCGGGCAAGATCATTGGCGGCAGGTACGACAATGCGGTCGTTGACCGTGATCTTAGCCTGCTTCATGATCAACTCCTGCTTGTAAATCTCGTCATTCGTTGCCTCATCCTTGACAAAACGGTTCAGGGACTGATAGTAGCGGCGGATGATCTCCTGACGGGAGGCTTCCCGGCAGGCTTCATCGTCGATGATACAATTGCCTGCCATATTCACGCCCATATCGGTCGGAGACTTGTACGGACAATGACCGTAGATCCTCTCAAACATAGCGGCAAGTACCGGATAGATCTCAATGTCACGGTTATAGTTGACGGTCGTTTCGCCGTATGCCTCCAGATGAAATGGATCGATCATATTGACATCGTTGAGATCGGCAGTCGCCGCTTCATATGCCAGATTGACCGGGTGCTTTAACGGTATATTCCAGATTGGGAAGGTCTCAAACTTCGCATATCCGGCTTTGATACCGTTCTTATTCTCATGGTAGAGCTGGGAAAGACAGGTTGCCATTTTGCCGCTGCCTGGTCCCGGAGCCGTTACAATCACAAGCGGACGTGTCGTTTCAATGTAGTCGTTCTTACCATAACCTTCATCACTGACGATCGTATCGATGTTGTTTGGGTAGCCCTCAATCGAATAATGATGGTAAACGTGAATACCGATCGCTTCTAGCTTCTTCTGGAACAGATCCGCCGATGGCTGACCGGCATAGCGGGTGATCACGACACTGCTCACATAGAGTCCCTTCTGCTGATAGACCTTGATCAGGCGAAGTACGTCCTGATCATAGGTGATACCAAGATCGTGACGGATCTTATTGCGCTCAATATCGGCAGCATTGATGGAGATGATCATCTCTGCCTGATCGGCGAGCTGCAAAAGCATCTGAAGCTTACTGTCCGGTGCAAATCCCGGAAGTACGCGGGAGGCATGATAATCATCCAAAAGCTTTCCGCCAAACTCCAGATATAATTTATCACCAAATTGTGCAATCCGTTCACGGATATGTGCAGACTGCATAGACAGGTATTTATCATTGTCGAAGCCAATACGTTTCATTGAGAATCTCCTTTGTGTATTATTCATATATATATATCCTTTAAAATCGTAAGTGCCACATATGAGGATACCACATTGCGAAGAAAAAATACAGTATATTTACAGGGATTTCTTCAAAAAAAGAAGATGTGCGAAGCGGTGGATTTGTGGTAAGATAGCATTATCAATAAACAGAACAAAATGTGTTTCGAGACCGGAAAGGGGTGACTTAAATGGAGTGGATCTATCCGATCCTTGGAAAGCAAAAGTGTCTGCCGTTTTATCTGTCCGGTGTCGGTGTTGCGGAGCCGGAATATCATGTAAGGCGGGAGGAAGGTCTGGTATCGCACCAGCTTTTATATACCAAAAGCGGAAAAGGTCATCTGCTCGTTGGCGGAGGAAGCTATGAACTGGAGCCGGGAAGCCTGTTTTATCTTGGACCGGGCATACCGCATGAATATTATCCGTTGAAGGACGGGGAGTGGACCACCTGCTGGGTGGTTTTTCGTGGAGAATACCTGACAGCACTGCTAAAAGGGCTGGGGTTTGAAGGCTTTGTTTACGACAAAAATATCGTCAATGAGAAAATAGAAAATATATTCTACCAGATACTTAAGGCGGCAATGGATCCAATCCATGGAGATGAGCGCTGCTCCATGCTTCTGTACGAATATATTATGAATATCCGTCAGGCACTTCAGGAGAATCAAAAGTATGGAGGTCATGGGGCGAAGGATATCCTGCGCCGGGCGGTCGTGTATATCAATGAAAATTATGCGGATGACATTACCCTGGAGGAGCTGGCGGGGATGAGTGGTGTGACCAAACAGCATTTCTGCCGCGTGTTCAAGGAGCAGATGCGGATGCGCCCGATGGAATATCTTGCCAGACGCCGCATGGCGGTTGCCCGTAATATGCTGCTCACCACAGAAGAAAGCATTGCGCAGATCGGCGAGGCAGTGGGATATGACAATCCGACCTATTTTGGAATGGTGTTTAAGAAATATGAAGGTATTGCGCCGACAGACTGTAGAAAGAGACATGGCACAAGCCTGACATGGTAGCCATGTCTTTTTCTTTTTATTAAAGTAGAGCTTATTTTGAAAAAACAAATCATGAGAAAAATGTTCATATTACTGGGATGTCATAATTATTTCAGATTGTCAAATAGGTAATGAAATACTTATAATACAGACAGTAACAACACTTTATACATCATCGGTAAGGAGGAGTAAATAGTGAGAAAATTATTGAAAAAGGCAGGAGTTTGCTTGCTGAGTCTTTCTATGGTACTGACAAGTAATGTCGGGGTCAGTGCGGCAGGCATTTCATCAAAGAAAGGGGCAGCAGTGGACACGAAGACAGGAAGCATTGTGATTGATGGTAATGATATCAAGGCAGACAATGTGAATGGACTTACTTACAAGGGATTTGGTATGCTGAGTGCCAATTCGACCAGTGATCTGTTGATGGATTATAAGTCGCAGAATCCGGAAAAATATGCAGAGCTGATGCAGTATCTGTTTGGCGGAAAGTATCCGATCTTTACGCATGTGAAGCTGGAGATGGGTAATGACCGCAACAATTCAACCGGTGCAGAGAGCGCTACGATGAGAACGAAGGGCGAGAAAGCCAATGTTCTTCGTAATCCGGGCTGGCAGCTTGCAGCAGATGCCAAGAAGATCAATCCGGATCTGAAGGTCAGCATCTTACGCTGGCGTACACCGGCGTGGGTGAAGAAGGATGAGGACCGGTACATCTGGTATAAGCAGAGTATTCTTGCCGCTTATGAGAAGTACGGTTATATGGTTGATTACATTAATCCGAATGTGAACGAAGCGTGGAGCGGTGCCGGCGATGTGAAATATACCAAGAAGTTTGCAAAATGGATCGCTGCAGAGAGTACAGCAACCATCAAGGATGAGAAGGCTCTGGAGCTTTTCAAAAAGATCAAGCTGGTTGTTTCTGACGAGGCAAACGTAGTCAGCGATTCCGTTGCAGAGACAATGAAGAGCGATCAGGAATTTATGGATGCTGTGGATGTTGTCGGTTATCATTATAAGACGGCAGATGACAATAACGGTGGAATGAAGTGGCTTGCCGAGGTCGTTGACAAGGAAGTATGGAACAGCGAGGAGCAGGCAACCTTTTCCAATTCCGCCTTCCGTCCGGCGACAACCGATAAGGCTCCGACCGTAGCAGGTACCGGTATTGGCGGTTCCGGAAGTGCACTTGAAATGGGCAATACCGTGATCAAGAGCTTCGTAGAGTCACGCCGCGGACATGTGATCTATCAGCCGGCGATCGGTGCTTTCTATGAGGGTGCACAGTATTCCTTCAAGGAGCTGGTCAGCGCAAGAGATCCATGGTCCGGCTGGATGCATTATGATGCAGGTCTTCTTGTTCTGGCACATATCAGCAAGTTCGCGGTGACAGGATGGGAGAACGAAGACAACACAGCAGGCATCTGGCGTGGTGTTCCATCCGCAAGTAAGGCATCCGCTTATCAGGGAACAAGCAGTAATGCAGTCGATGGTCGTGCCGGCGGAGAGAACTACATGACACTGGCTGCACCGACAAAGGATAACTTCTCAACTGTGATCGTCAATGACAGCGAGTATCCGATGACCTACACTCTTCAGATGAAGAACATGAAGTTAGCGGCTGATCAGAAATTAGAGCTCTGGGAGACAAGAGCTGCCGATGACGGTGCATTTAACGAAAACTATATGAAATGCATTCAGGAGCTTTCTGCCGATGAGAATGGAGTTTATTCCTTCGAGGTAAAACCAAACTCGGCAGTAACCGTTACTTCTCTTGACGTATCCGACAGCGAGGAGCACACAAAGGCAATGCCGGTAGAGGGCGAGCGTACCGTACTCGACACCGATGCGACCGGTGATGTACAGAATGTTGACGATGGATATTTATATGCAGATGATTTTGAGTATACCGGTAAGACAGTGCCTGTTCTTGACGGAAAGGGCGGCTTCACCGGAGAGACAGAGGATTACATCGAATCCCGTGGAGGACAGAAGGGTGCAATGGCACGTTACACGCACACCTTAAACGGTGCATTTGAGGTATATAAGAGCGGCAACGGCAACCATGTGCTGCGCCAGCAGGTGGATAAGCAGTCTACCGGCGTGGGAACAGCATGGAACAGTGGTGATCCTGTGACGCTGATCGGTGACTACCGCTGGACAAACTACACCGCATCCATTGATGCATTGTTTGAGCGTGAGGCAGAGAAGCAGTATGCACAGATCGGTATCCGTGAGACAGGAAGAACACAGAATCTTTCCAACTGTGCCGGATATTCATTGAAGGTAAACGATGACGGTACATGGATCCTGTACCGCGCAAAAATGGGTATCACTTCCACAAAGGCAACAGAGCTTCTGACAGGCTCCGTTGATGTAAAGCAGGTAACACCGGGGACATGGTTCCAGCTTAAGCTTCGCGGCGAGGGCAATGTTATTAAGGCATATATCAACGACGTGCTTGTTGCAACCTATGAGGATAGCAATCCGATCACCTCAGGTCGTGTAGCGATCGGTAGCGGCAACACGTATACAAGATTTGATAATCTTGCCGTAACAAAGATCAAGGGTTATGCGCCATATTACAATGAGTATCTTGATAACATGGAGACCTATGATCTGACACCGGAGAAGAATACAAAGCTGATCTACAACAACAGATGGTCTCTTACCTGTGCAAATCAGGGAATGTTCACTTATCAGAGAAGTGCTGCCTACAGCACGGGAACAGGCGCAAAGCTTACTTATACCTTTAAGGGAACAGGTCTTGAGCTGTTAGGCTACAATAAGGCAGATGCAGGAACATTAAATGTAACTGTGGATGGCGAGAGCTATGCAAAGGGAGCGAAGCTTTGGGATGCAGACAATATGTGTACGGCATATCAGATCAACGGTCTTGAGGATACAGAGCATACGGTATCCATTGAGGTTGCAAGCGGCGGTCTTGCTGTAGATGCAGTAGCAGTCATCGGTTCCGTATATAACGGAGAGGAAGTAACGACGACTCCGAAGGTTGGAACAGAAACAGGACTTCCGGAGGAAGAGCTCCCGACAGAGCTGACCGAAAATGTAGTACCTAATATTGAAACACCGAGTCCGGCACCAAGCCAGGAGCCGGAGCAGTCAGCAGCACCATCACAGAAGCCTGCACCAAGTCCTGCGGCAACAGCAGTGCCATCGACAGCACCATCACAGGATCAGCCTGCAGCTCCTGCTGCATCTTCCGTTCGGAAGGGATACAGCTTTACGGCACAGGGAATGACCTATGTGGTGACAGATGTAGCGAAAAAGACCGTGTCACTTAAGGCACCGGCAAGCAAGAAGCTTAAGACGGCAGCAGTACCGGCAATGGTTAAGACGACTGCAGACGGAACAACCTATTCCTTCCGTGTGACAGCGATTTCCGATAAGGCGTTCGCAGGCTGCAGTGCGCTGAAGAAGATCACGATCGGCAAGAATGTAACCTCCATCGGAAAGGAAGCATTTGCAAAGGATAAAGCCTTAAAGAAGATCGTGATCAAGTCCACCGGGCTTACAAAGGTTGGTAAGAATGCAGTCAAGGGCATTTCCGCAAAGGCAAAGATTTCCTGTGGAAAGAATGTAAAGGCTTACAAGAAGCTCTTTACCGCCAAAACAGGTTATAAGAAATCAATGAAGATCGGAAAATAAAAAGACTGTGAAATAACAGAATCCGATTGGAAAATAAGATATTACGACAGGTCTGGAATGACGAAATTCCAGACCTGTTTTTTGATATAAAATGTGCAGATATATGATATCATTCTGAATATTTGGCATATATCACGTTTGTGTCATAGATCTGCCATAATTTGCTTGCAGAATGAATTTAATACATTTATAGTATCATGTAAGGGAAAGCAGTTGGGGATTTTTACAGAAGAGGAGGTACTTTATGAAAATGAAATGGAAAAGAATCACGTTTGTACTGGCACTTGCGATGACATTTGCCATGGGAGGGATGACCGGAAAAGCCATGGCGGCTGATCTGGTGGTCAACGAGCAGAATTTCCCATCAGAATGGCTTAGAAATCTGATGAAGACGCCGCTTTACGATGTGAATGGAGACGGAATCCTGTCGGAGAAGGAGATTCAGAACATAACCTGTCTTACGAATGCGTCTTGCAAGCTGAAAGGAAAAGATACGCTGGCGGTATCACCATTATACAGCGATTATTTGTATTACGATAAGATTATATCCGGCAATGATCTGACCGGGAAGGAGCTTGTCGATACCAGAGGACTGGAACATCTGACTGCATGTCAGAAGCTTGCACTGGCGGGAGTGTCCTGCAACAAGCTGGTGATCGATCATATGCCGCAGTCATTGCAGGAAATATATCTGACCGACTCCGTGATCGATACGCTGCAGGTGTCCGGAGAAGGCTTAGACAGGCTTTCCTTCCCTGGATTTTATGAGGGAGATCTCAGCACAGGCTGGGGACCATATTATGTGGAAACAGAATATGGTGTAGAAGAGGTTGCACGGGTGGCATCCGGTGTGGCTGTGACAAAGGTAAATCATCTGGATGTATCCGGCTGCACGGGACTGCGTGGCTTATATTGCGACTCGCCGACTTTGGATACACTGGATGTCAGTAAGAATACAGAGCTGCTTACGCTGCAGTGTAACGGTAATCAGTTAAGAGGATTGGATCTTAGCCAGAACAAAAAGCTGACCAATCTGGGGTGTGGATATAATCAATTGACACAGCTTGATCTCAGTCAGAATACACAGCTTGAGATAGTCAACTGTTCGTTTAATCAGCTTACAACGTTAAACATCCGTCAGAATAAAGGACTGATGGCATTGGATGCCTCTTTTAACCAGCTGTTACAGCTCGATATCAGCCGACACCCATCGTTAAGCAGTGTAATGTGCGGTAATAACAAGCTGACAAAGCTGATCTGCACCACGAAAAGTCCGGTGACTTTGCTGGATGTACATAAAAATAGTCTAAAGACACTCAATCTGTCTAAAATGACAAAGCTGCGTAATCTTCAGGCTGCCGGGAACCGTTTGAAAAGGCTTGATCTGCGTCGGAATAAAAACTTATTATGGCTTTCCTGCCGCAACAACAAGATTACAAAGCTTACTCTGCCGGATGCTGATATCTGGAGCAAAGGATACAATGAGCAGCTTTCCAGTGAATCAAACTATTATAGAAGTCTTTTTGATGGCAATCCAATCCGGGTGGCAGACCTGTCACAGAGCAGAAATTTCAAAAACATTCATAAGAAAAATGTCATCAATCTGATGAACGGAAAATATTTCTGGTGGTATGATCTCGAGACCGGAAGATATATCCGCAGGGAAACGAAGAAACCGGTTGAAAAGATCATTGCCAGCAAAAAGCTTGCCGTAAAGGATCGTAACTGGCTTAAACGACAGGCAAAAAAGTATGGTGTAAAGGTGGTATATCGATAAAATACGGGGAAAGGAATCTGGTAGTGGCAGATTGCCAGGGGAAATGGATCAATGAGCGAAACTATTTTAGAGGTAAATAATATTCACAAGAGCTACACCACGGGAAAAGAATCGTTTGAGGCTCTGCGCGGAGTGTCCTTATCGCTGGAGCAGGGGGAAATGCTCGCAGTCATGGGAAGCAGCGGCTCCGGCAAGAGTACGCTGTTACATATCCTCGGAGCGATGGATGCAGCCGATGAAGGAGAAATCCGGCTGAATGGGGAGCTTCGAAAAGATTACGGGACAGAGCCGGCGGCGACCAGGATCCGTGCAGAACAGATCGGATTTATCTTTCAGGATTTTAATCTGATCCAGGATCTGACGGTAGAGGAGAATGTGGCACTGCCTCTGATGCTTGCCGGGGAAAAGAATCGTGTCATCTGGGAGAAGACAGATCAGATGTTGGAGAAGGTGGGAATCCTCGATAAGAAAAAGAATGCTGTCACAGAGCTTTCCGGTGGACAGCGTCAGCGTGTTGCCATAGCGAGGGCGTTGATCACGGAACCAAAGCTGTTGTTAGCGGATGAACCTACCGGCAATCTCGATTACAATACCTCGATTGAGATCATGCAGCTTTTTCTCGAGCTGCAGCAGGAGAAGGATCACAGCATTATCATTGTGACGCATGATGCCATGGTGGCAGCATATACCGACCGCATTCTGTTTTTGCATGACGGACTGGTTCGTGATGAGTATCGTTGTCAGAAAAACGGGAATGATATGGACCGGATTGTTGATAAATTTAAGATGTTGTCCCTGAAGAAAGGGCGAATCGGGCGAAATGTGTAGAAGAAAAACAGATAAAAGGAAAAACGGAACTGGCAAAGGAAAAGGGGACAAAATGAGAAGCGGCAAAAGAAAAATGTTTCGAATGGGAATGACATTTCTCTGGAAGAGTAAGATGCTTACTTTTTCTGCTTTTTTAAGCATTTTTGTGGCATGTTTTCTCAGTATAAGCATGTTCCAGTTATCTTCTAATGTGGAAACCTCGATTGTAGCAGGATTGGAAGCGAAAAAGGGTGTGTTTGATCTTAAAATCACAAAAGATGAGGGGGAAACTTTTCAGAATGAGGAATTAAAGGAACTGGAACAGGATAAGGATGTGACGGGATATAGCATAGGATATCAGACCGATGAATTGTCAGAAGCATTTGCGGCAGGTGTATCAGATGATGCGATAAATAAGAGTCTTTACAAGTATACCAAAGACGTGAGCGGAAATCGTATCGTTATCAACGATTCTTTGGCGAGGCGGGACAACAAATCAACAGGAGATTCTTATCTCATTGCCGGAAAGAAGTTTCAGATCATCGAAGTGATAAAGACGGTTTCGGGATCAGATTATACGATGCCTATGGTGGTCATGGAATTGTCGCAGCTTCATCAGTTACTGGGACATAATGATCCTGCGCATGTCAATTATATCCTGCTTCAATGTGATAAAGAGGCATTTGAAAATGTAGATTATGGTGGAGGGATCGTTCATCGTATTAAGAAACAGTATCCAGATTTCGTGGTGTCAGACCAAGGTGCAGGTGAGGATTATTATGCCCTGCTTCGTAATATCAAAAAGATATTCCGGATATTTTTCGTTGTCGTTTATATGATCAGCGGTCTGTTTGTTGCGAATATTTTTCTGGAATACATTCGAAAATACAGAAAAGATATGGCAGTGATCCGGACAATAGGGGGAACGCAGGAACAGGTTCAAACGATTTTTTCATCGATGTCTTTTGTAATCAGTGGCTGTGCGTGTCTTGCCGGGGCGATGTTTAGTGCCCTGGTTTCCGGTATTACATTAAACTGGTTTAATGAAAAGGTGCAGTTATTTGAAGGCAGTGCCGCCATAAATTGGAAAATGTTATGGTTCATCGCTGTGTTTGTGTTTGTACTGTTTAACGTACTTATCGGTATCGTTTTTTCTTTCGGTCAAAATGTGCTGCCAATACAGGTGTTTGAAGAGACATCCTCCGGCTTAAAAAAGAGCAGCAAAGCACATCGTTTTCAGCTTGTGAGAAAAATGTTTGGAAAAGAAATGTATTTTGCAATGAAGTTCATGTCGTCAAAGCTTCGCCAGAATTTTATGATGATAGTAATTATTGCTTTGATCACGGCACTTGCATATACAGGGCAGGCGTCCTTGAAGTTGTTGAAGGCAAACGATAACTGGTATAACTATAATCTTGTACAGGGAAAAACGGCAAAAGCAGAGATCTATAATGATAAGCCGATGTCTGTTTCTTATGCGAAAAAGATATATCATCGTTTTCAACCGGTGATCGGCAAAGGTTACATGCTGTATGGGACATTTGGCTTAAACTCAGAGGATGAATATGATTCGGATCTGAATCGCTTCAAGGTGTCGGATTTAGAGACATTGCCGCAGCTTTTAAATGTAAGTATCTGGAAAAATTATAAGACTGTACCGAAAACAAAGAGAGTGGTTATGAATGAAACGGTTGCCTCCCAATGTGGATATCAGCTTGGAGATAAAGTAACGTTGGAGTCGGACTATTTTGGTGGCAGCCGGGACTTCGTTTTAGTGGAGCTCATCAATGGAAAAACCAATTGGAATGACGAATACAATATCATTGTAGACTGGGATAATCTGAGTGAAAAAGCAGCTTCAGAGGACAACACGGACAGAGATTACATAGGATTGTGGCTCGATGGCGACAAGGAGCTGATACGGGATAAAATTCAGGAGCTGCAGATCGAACTGGGAAGTGATACCTCCTTTGAATGGTGCATTTATGATGATGTTATGGAAGAGTCAGTACGCATATGCAGGCAATGGACGACCAGTCTGCATGTTGTTCTGGTTATGCTGCTTATTGTGTCAGGAATCGGTTTGCTTAATTCTGCAAATGGAATGCTGTTAGCCAAGGAAAAAGAATACCGGATCTTACGAATGTTAGGAGAAACAAAAAAGAGTGTTCATAAGATCTGTTGGTTTCAGGTTTGGAGTTATATGCTTTCGGGCGTTGTTTTAGGTGCACTTCTTGGAATGATAATCGTTTATGGTATTTGGAAAGGCAATGTTATTACCAATACGCCGATCACGGTTGAATGGGAGTATTTAATTGGGATTGTCATGTATTTGTTTGGAGTGTCGTTTGTGTTATATCCCACTGTCAGGAAAATGTGATAGAAGATAAGTTTGAGTAAATAAGATGATTTGGCTTCTGATCAGGAGATCATACATTTTGATTATTCCAGAGTCACATTTGCGGATTGTAACAAAAAGGAGTTTTTATCGTCAGATTTTCCGGGTGTGTCTTTGAAATTTCAGTGGGATTTTGCAGAGAATAAAATGAAAAAGGTAAAATCGAAAGACGATATCCGTGATAAGGACAATGTGATGGAAATAAGACGTCTTAAAAATGCTGAAAAGGATTATCATTTTATAGACAAGAAGTATATATTTCTTTGATGGATATATTTGGAAGCGAAGAGAAACATATCTAAAGCATATAGTAAGTTTTTGGTTTTGTTTTTAAACTATTTTACAAGGAGGGTTTTGGTTGAAAATTGTAAAAATATAAAGAGAATATGTATGAAATCAAGATGGATTGCGCAACTGTTTATTGTATGTTTTATAATTGGATTGTTTGTGTTGGCTATGAATTACAATAGCTATGTTTTAATAAAGTTTTCTTCTCAGCTGTTTGAAATGGATTTGCCAGAGGGTGTTCATGTCATAGAGAAATATAAGGTTAAAGGGAAGTTGAATGGAAACGGGAATGGATTTTTTTGCTTGTATTTTAGTTAAGACGGAGCGTTCACAAGAGGAACTCCGTGATTGTTTGAATAATCAAAAATTTATTCCAGCAAAAAATCATGAAATTGTAGAGACAGAAGTGATAAAATTACAGAGTATTCAATTAAAAACAAAGTATGTAGAGCATGAAGAAATAGAGTTTGGGACTTTAAAAAACGAAGTTAATTTTAATGATTATTATGTTTTAATAATATATGATGGCGGATATTCTGCTGATTTTGATATTTCGGGGCATTAGTGATAACTGAAGGTGTATATCTGTGGTATTAACCTTGTCAACTTGGAAAGTAAAAATGAGAAACCGTTCCATTTAGGTCATGTAGCACAGCAGATATTAGTAACAGATTAAAAGCAGGAGCAGTAGATATAAAAAATAGTGATCCCCTTATACCTATCTGACGAATGCCTAAAATAACGTAATCCCATAAAATTGAATATTAAAATGGAAGTCGTTTGAAGGGATAAGTAATCATACAGGCACCAGTGTTTTGTTTCTGTACAGAGCAGGCACTGGTGTCTTGTTGTCAGTATCAAAAGCGGAAACGATGTTAATTCCATCATGCGGGACATGATGTCTGTTTTATTGGAAGGAGCTCTTGACGAAGAGCTTAATGAAGAACTGGGGTATTCCAAATATGATTACCGCAATAAAGAGACCGATAACAGCCGGAATGGATATTCCAAGAAAACAATGCATACCAGTTATGGAGATATGGACGTTGCAATCCAAAGTCTCAGATTATGAAGTTTTATGATTTGGTAAGAAAAAAAAGAAACGAGCAAGCCGCATGAGCAATAGCTGTACGGTAGTAAACTTCGTTTCTTTCTAACATCTATAATATAGGCAAAAGTATTGTTTGTCAAAAAAAAATGGAAAGCAAAAAGAAATAGTAACAATTAAATGAGCCATTGTGGAGAGTCCATCTTCATGGCGGTTTTGTTGCTATAAAAAAGGCAAAGACAATAGAAAAAGTAAAAGGATTTGGTCCCGGAAGGTATAGATTTGTGGACTTACAAGATTAGGATAAAACCTCACCTGTAATAACCATATCGACAACCCTCCCCGTATGTGGTACACTTTTACCATACAAAACAACGACAACAGAGGTGATATACAACAATGATAGCTATAATCGATTATGACGCCGGCAATCTGAAGAGTGTGGAGAAGGCTTTGCTTTTCCTTGGACAGGAGTGTGTTGTGACAAGAGATCCGGAGACGATCCTTGGAGCAGATAAGGTGATCCTTCCGGGGGTTGGTGCATTTGGCGATGCCATGGAGAAGCTTCACCGGTTCGGACTGGTGGATGTGATCCGTCAGGTGACAGCGGCAGGAACGCCGTTTTTGGGAATTTGTCTGGGATTGCAGCTTTTGTTCCGTAGCAGTGATGAGTCTCCGGGAGTGGAGGGACTTGGTGTTCTGGACGGAGAGATTGTTTCTATTCCTCCGAAGGAGGGTTATAAGATTCCACATATGGGATGGAATTCTTTGAAGATCCGGGAAGGTGCCGGATTGTTTCAGGGCATTGGTCAGGATCCGTATGTGTATTTCGTGCATTCCTATTATCTGAAGGCGGATCATCCGGAGGATGTGGCTGCGACAACAGAGTATATTGTACCGATTCATGCATCGGTGGAGCATGGTAATGTGTTTGCGTGCCAGTTCCATCCGGAGAAAAGCGGAGATATCGGTCTGCAGATCTTGAAGAATTTCTGTGATCTGTAGTGCAGCAGGAACTTCGACGGATAGTGCGGATTGCGGCGATGCTGCGGATTGCAGCATTGTTATGTGGCTTTCGCAGTACCGCATCGTTACAGAGAGAATACATCATAGGAAATGACGGAGGGATGCCGTTTGACGGCACCGGAATGGAGGATATATGTTTACAAAGAGAGTAATCCCATGTCTTGATGTGCATGAAGGACGTGTGGTGAAGGGCGTGAATTTTGTTGATCTGCGTGATGCCGGTGATCCGGTTGAGGTTGGTGCTGCTTATGGAAGAGAAGGCGCTGACGAGCTGGTCTTTCTTGATATTACGGCATCCTCTGATGCCAGAGCAACGAAGATTGATATGGTGCGCAGGGTGGCTGAGACGGTGTTTATTCCGTTTACGGTAGGCGGCGGTATCCGCACGGTAGACGATTTTAAGGTGATCCTTCGCGAGGGCGCTGATAAGGTTTCTGTCAATACGGCGGCGATCATGAATCCGACGCTGATCTCGGAGGCGGCACTCAAGTTTGGAAGCCAGTGTGTTGTTGTTGCGATTGATGCCAAGCGCAGAGCAGATGGAAGCGGCTGGAATATTTACAAGAACGGTGGAAGAGTGGACATGGGCATTGATGCCGTGGAGTGGGCCATGAAAGCAGCAGAGCTTGGTGCCGGAGAGATTCTTCTGACGAGTATGGATTGTGACGGAACGAAGGCAGGCTACGACAATGAGCTGACGAGGATCATTTCCGATAATGTGCCGGTTCCGGTGATCGCATCCGGTGGAGCGGGGAAGCTGGAGCATTTTAAGGATGCATTTACGGAGGGACACGCAGAGGCAGTGCTTGCCGCATCGTTATTTCATTATAAGGAGCTGACGATCCGTCAGGTGAAGGAATATCTGCGCGATGAGGGCATTTCCGTGCGTTTATAAGAAAGAAGGACAAAGAGATGGCAATGATTACAAATGACTGGCTGGATGCGATTCAGGCGAATTTGCCAAGCCATATTACAGAGATCTGTTTCATTTTGTAAAGGACGAATACAGCAGGGCGGTGATCTATCCGCCGGCAGACGATATATTTAATGCATTTCATTTTACACCGTTGTCTAAGGTGAAGGTGCTGATCCTCGGACAGGATCCGTACCACAACGTACATCAGGCGCACGGACTTTCGTTTTCGGTGCCGGTGGATCAGAAGGAAATCCCACCGTCACTGCAGAATATTTACAAGGAGCTTCACGATGATCTGGGCTGTGATATTCCCAACAACGGATATCTTAAAAAGTGGGCAGATCAGGGAGTTCTGTTGCTGAACACGGTGCTGACGGTGCGGGCGCATCAGGCGGCTTCCCACCAGGGAAAGGGCTGGGAGCGGTTTACGGATGCAGTGATCCAGGCAGTCAATGCGCAGGATCGTCCGATTGTCTATATGCTGTGGGGCAGACCGGCACAGAGCAAGATCCCGATGCTGACGAATCCGAAGCATCTGATCTTAAAGGCACCTCATCCGAGTCCATTGTCTGCATATCGTGGATTTTTCGGCTGCAAGCATTTCAGTCAGGCAAATGATTTTCTGAAGGCCAATGGAGTGGAGCCGATCGACTGGCAGATTGATAATGTATAGAAGAGTATCATAAAAGGGTCACCTCATTGTGGGGTGACCCTTTTTTGATAGTGCGGATACCGTGCATCTATTGATCAGAAATGATTACAAACATCCGGCACCGCGGCACCGCAATTTCGTTATTCTGATTTCATGGATCCGAAAATTACAGCTTCTCAGCGATATCGTAGATCAGTCGCTCAGACTCATCCCAGCCAAGGCAGGCATCTGTGATTGATTTACCGTAGATGTGTTCGGAAATCTTCTGATTGCCCGGCTCGATGTAGCTCTCCACCATAACACCCTTGACAAGCTTCTTAATGTCGTTGGATACGTTACGGCTGTGAAGAACCTCAGAAACGATACGAGGCTGCTCAAAATACTGCTTGTTGGAGTTTGCATGGTTTGCATCAACAATGCAGGCAGGGTTTTTCAGATCCAGC
Source organism: Roseburia sp. AM59-24XD (assembly GCF_003478445.1). Classification (GTDB taxonomy): domain Bacteria; phylum Bacillota; class Clostridia; order Lachnospirales; family Lachnospiraceae; genus Jutongia. The sequence goes on along the minus strand of NZ_QUET01000012.1, from coordinate 75,808 downwards.
TCCTGATACATCTCATTTAACAGTACCAGATCCTCGTAGTGGTAGTTTGGCATAGACTGGTCATGCTTGTTGACAGCACCACGCAGAATAGTATGTGCCAGAGGATTTCCGTCTGTTTTCACTTCCCACTGACGGTACATAAATGTGTGGCTGCTCTGTGCAGCGATGCAGGAGTTAAGCATGATGCTTAAGGTACCGCTGGTAGGGTTCTTCATACCACATGGGATATCGAAACCGCTGACAGTGAGACGATGCTGCTGATCCTCTACAGAACGTGCACCGACTGCAACATAAGAGAGAATATCAGAGATATATGGCCAGTTCTCAGGATAAAGCATCTCATCTGCTGCAAACAGATGTGTCTCAGCGATCGCACGCAGATGCATTTTACGCATTGCGATGATACCATCGTGAAGATCCGGTTCCTTCTCCGGATCCGGCTGATGAACAATTCCTTTGTAGCCCTGTCCTGTTGTACGTGGCTTGTTGGTATAGATACGAGGGATGATCAGGATCTTATCAGATACCTTATCCTGTACCTTTGCGAGACGGTTTATATAATCACAGACAGAATCTTCGTTATCTGCGGAACATGGTCCGATGATCACTAAAAATTTATCAGATTCTCCGGTAAAGACCTTTTTGATCTCGGCATCGCGTGCCTCTTTTAACTTCTTGTGCTCTGCCGGAAGTGGGTATGCTTCCAGTAGTTCCTCCGGTGACATTACTTCTTTTACGTAGGTTACACCCATCTTTATCCTCATTTCTGTGCTGCGGATCTAGTAAGAAGCTGTTTCATGCAGCACTACAAAACAGCCGTTTTCCGATGTGGGTAAAATACTCACAGTTTTTTATTATAACCATAAAATATGAAAATGGGTAGGGGGTAAATGAAAAAATTGTCATTTTTCCTGTGATTTGCCGTGTTAATCCTCCATAATGATAACGCCGGAATGATACTCATCCGGGATCAGGCAGCCGGTTTTATGAGAAAGAACCTGACGGTAAAGATCGGCGGCGAGGAAATCAATCTTCAGATAATCCGTGGCGCATGAATAAGGAGAGGATGCTACCTGAGCCCACGCATTTGCAGGCTTTGTGATGATCGGAACCTCTGTGATGCGGCGCAGATAACTGCTCTTGGAGCGGCGCATGCCGAGCAGACGCAGATACGGAACCGGCTGCATCGTACCACTGCAGACAGTGCTTGGAATCTCTAGCAGCAACTGGAACAGACAGCGGCTGATCCGGGCGTAAGTGATATTCTTTCTCTTTAAAGAAGGATAAAGGAATCAGCATCTTTATAGGAAGCAAGCTCCTTTTCGATGCGGTTTGCAAGTTCCGTGCTGATATCGCCGTAACCGACCAGCGTGCCGTTCCGGCAGGCGCGGCGCAGGGCATAATAGAGCAGCAGATCAAAATCAGACAGACTGATTCCGAAGCGGTCAGGATGCCCGGCAAGCAGTTCGTATACCTCCTCAGGCATGGCGTCGGCACACTTTTCTAAGGAGGAAGCCCTCTCATAAGAATGGCGTATTGCGGAAGCTGAGGAGAATGCATCCGGTATGATATCCGTGTTATGGTAATCTTGTCCGGAGCGAAGCAGTGGAAACGGCGTCATCTCGCTGTGCAGACGGCGCACGGCCTTCAGATATTCCAGTGAGAGGATATTGTTGGCACCGGATAGAAATTCTGCCGGAAGCGCCGGAAGGCACTGACGGAGTGCGTATGCTCTGGCGGCGGGATAAGATGCACCGTTTTTTAACTGCGCCTGCAGGGCGGTTCGGAATGCCTCCGGCTCCTCAACCAGCAGATCAGCCGTTTCTTCTAATAAAGAAAGCTCCGGTGTCTCACACCCAAAACAAAAGCTGTCCAGCTTCAGTGCATTTAGAAGAGATATCCCGCCGAAAGCGAAATTTTCTGCACTTGACAGACAGTAGACGGAGGGAAGTTCAAAGACAAGATCGGCGCCCTGGGAGAGTGCCATGCGGGTACGCAGATATTTGTCGGTCCAGGCAGGGGCTCCACGCTGGACGAAATTGCCACTCATTGCCACGGCGATCACTTCGGCACCCTGGGAACGGACATAGTCAAGCTGATGGCGGTGACCGTTATGAAACGGATTGTATTCTGCGATGATACCGGTAAAATTTCTCATAAAGCGCTCCTTTCCGGACAGATAAATGCGTCACGGCTCTTTGCGTACCAGTATACCACAGTTGCGGTATAAAATGCATCAGCGGTATTTTTGATACTATGTACTAGACAAAAAAGAGCGAATCCATTATACTTGAATTAATTGGGTGATTTTGTACTTATGCCATAGCTCTAGGGTAGAAATGGAGGATATCATGAAGTTTATTGACGAGATTAAAGCAAGAGCAAAACAGGATGTTAAGACAATCGTATTGCCGGAAAGCCGCGACAAAAGAACACTGATCGCAGCGGCTCAGGTATTGAAGGAAGGCACGGCTAAAATTGTCATGGTTGGGGATGAAGAGAAGATCAGAGACGGTGCTCACTGGCTCGATGTTGAGTTAGACGGCATCTCTGTTGTAAATCCGGAAACGTCTCCGAAGCTGGACGAGTATGTAAATCTTCTGTACGAGCTTCGTAAGAAAAAGGGAATGACATTAGAATCTGCAAGAGAACAGCTTTTAAATAATTATATAATGTTTGGTGTTATGATGGTAAAATGCAAAGACGCAGACGGTATGGTGGCAGGCTGCTGTCATGCAACGGCTGATGTGCTTCGTCCATCACTGCAGATCCTTAAGACAGCACCGGGCACAGAGCTGGTATCCGGTTTCTTTATTCTGGATGTACCGAACTGTGAGTATGGAGCAAACGGAACCTTCCTGTTCGCAGACTGCGGACTGAATCAGGATCCGAATTCCGAGGAGATGGCAGCAATCGCACACTCCAGCTCCAAGAGCTTCCGTAATCTGGTGGGCGGTGATCCGATCATCGCAATGCTTTCCCATTCTACCAAGGGAAGCGCAAAGCATCCTCTGGTGGACAAGGTGGTTGAGGCAACCAGAATTGCACATGAGAAGTATCCGCAGCTTGTGATCGACGGAGAGCTTCAGACAGACGCAGCGATCGTGCCGGAGGTAGCAAAGTCAAAGGCACCGGGAAGTGATGTTGCCGGTAAGGCAAACGTTTTGGTATTCCCGAATCTGGACTGTGGTAATATTTCCTATAAGCTGGTTCAGCGTCTGGCAAAGGCAGAGGCATACGGACCGATGCTGCAGGGACTGTCAAGCCCTGTTAATGACCTGTCCCGTGGATGCTCCGCAGAGGACATCACAGGTGTTATCGCGCTGACTGCCGTACAGGCACAGCTTCAGTAAAGCAAAAAACACAGAGTATCCGGTATGCCCGGAAGTACATGTGATCCGGAGGGTCATTGTGTGCTTCCGGGCAGACTGTGTTATTTGTGCAGGTACAATGTGGTGTGTCTTAGATATAGAGAGCCTTCGTTGTACAGGTGTATAGATTATATGTTATATGGAGGAAATGAGTCATGAAAATACTTGTAGTAAACTGTGGAAGTTCATCTCTGAAGTATCAGCTGATCGATTCTGCAACAGAGGAAGTAAGTGCTTCCGGACAGTGTGAGAGAATTGGTCTTGACGGAATCTTTTCGATCAAGGTCAATGGAAAGAAGATTGAGAAAGAAGTTGATATTCCGAATCATTCTGTAGGAATGAAGACAGTTTTAGATGCTCTTGTTGATCCGGAGCATGCCGTGTTAAAGTCTCTGGATGAGATTGAGGCGATTGGACACCGCGTGGTACATGGTGGTGAGAAGTTCTCCTCTTCTGTACTGATCGATGAGGAAGTGATCCGTGAGATCGACGAATGCAGCGCACTGGCACCTTTACATAACCCAGCCAACATCCTTGGTATCCGTGCATGCCAGAAGATCATGCCGGGTGTGCCGAATGTTGCAGTGTTTGATACGGCATTCCATCAGACCATGCCGGCAAAGGCATATTTATATGGTATTCCGAAGGAGTATTATGAGAAATACGGAATCCGTCGTTACGGCTTCCATGGAACAAGCCATGCGTTTGTTTCCGAGAGACTGGCTGAGCTTGCAGGACTCGACATCAACAATTCTAAGATGATCATCTGCCACATCGGAAGCGGAGCAAGTATTTCCGCTGTTGTCAATGGAAAGTCTGTAGATACAAGTATGGGCATGACTCCGTTAGAAGGTCTTGTTATGGGAACCCGTTCCGGAGATATTGATCCGGCGATCGTTGAGTTCATTTGTAATAAGGAAGGAAAGAGTGTAAGTGAGGTTCTGACCATGTTAAATAAGAAGTCCGGTGTACTTGGAATCTCCGGTCTGTCCAATGATTACAGAGATCTCTTAGAGGGTGAAGAAAACGGCAATCAGGATGCACACAATGCGTTAGACGTTTTGGTTTACCGCATCATCAAATATATCGGTGCTTATCATGTGGCAATCGGTGGAGCTGATGCGATCGCATTGACAGCCGGTGCCGGTGAGAACAACTTTGTGGTACGTGGCCGCATTGTTGAGGGACTTTCCGCTCTCGGTATCAAGCTGAATGAGGCAGCCAATACCGTAAGAGGAGAAGAGCTTCTTCTTTCTACTCCGGACAGTACAATTCCTGTATGGGTTGTTCCTACCAATGAGGAGCTTCGCATTGCCAGAGAAACAGCCGCAGTTGTTGAAAAATAATGGTTGACAAACAATAACGCAATTGATATAATCGAGAAAGTGTTGTAAAAAGTAAGTAGGATAACAGTAGGAGGTGTAAGAAAATGTCTATCTGTCCAAAGAATAAATCTTCTAAGGGAAGAAGAGATCGTAGAAGAGCTAATTGGAAAATGACTGCTCCAAATCTTGTAAAGTGCAGCAAGTGTGGCGCTCTGATGATGCCACATAGAGTATGCAAGGCATGCGGAAGCTACAACAAGAAAGAGATTCTTGCAAACGCAGAATAATTTCATTTTCACGAACATAAAGAGGTACCGCTCCGGCGGTGCTTCTTTTTTTATTTTACAGGAATTTTTGACGTATATTCTGACAGGGCAAAACGCTTGTTTTGCCCTGTTTTTGTGCGTTTAGAGGTAATGATAATTGTTCGATATGACAAAATAATTATAAGTTATTAGACATTTGAAACGGCATGCATATAATGAAAAACGTGGCAAAAAGCCAGGAAGGGAAGTGAGTACTACGGAGGAATTAACAAAGGAACTGTTGGAGGAATTAAATTGTAACACGGCATTCACCATCCCGATCGGAGGTGGGATCGCAGTTCCGGAATCGGTCGTTGTAACATGGCTGATCATGGCAGTATTGATCATTGTCTCCATATTATTAACCAGAAATCTGAGTGTTGATAATCCGGGAAAGGTACAGCTTGCACTGGAAGCAGGTTATCAGGCAGCAGAGAATTTCTTTGGTGAATTACTGGGACAGAATGGATTAAAGTATCTGCCGTATCTGATCAGTATTCTGATCTACATTGCAATCGCTAATCTGATCGGCCTGATCGGTTTCAAACCGCCCACAAAGGATATGGGTGTTACGGCAGGCATGGCAATCATGAGTATTCTGGTCGTAGAGATTGCCGGGATACGTCAAAAAGGAGGCAAAGGCTGGCTGAAAAGCTTTGGAGAACCCATTTGGATCGTTGCACCGATCAATCTGCTGGAGGTGTTTACCAGACCGCTTTCGCTTTGTATGCGACTGTTTGGAAATGTGCTGGGATCCTATGTAGTTATGGAGCTGATCAAGCTTGTAGTTCCGGCGGTGCTGCCGGCAGTATTCAGCTGCTATTTTGATATCTTTGATGGTCTGATACAGGCGTTTGTATTCGTCTTTCTGACATCCTTGTATATCGGAGAAGCAGTGGCGGTTGAATAAGCAAAAAGTAAGAGTGTAAGAGAAAAGAGAAGAGAACGAACAAAGTAAGAAGAGCAGAAATAAGAACAAATTTACCCGCAGGTTTCACGGAGTGCTGCCGGTGAAACCGACATCCATAAAATATGAACGCAGCACAGAAATGAGGATAATTATGACACAGTTAATCGCAATTGGAGCAGGAATCGCAGTTTTAACAGGTATTGGAGCAGGAATCGGAATTGGTCTGGCAACCTCAAAGGCAGTGGATGCCATTGCAAGACAGCCGGAGGCAGAGCCAAAGATCAAGATCAATCTGGTACTCGGATGTGCTCTTGCAGAGGCAACCGCTATTTATGGTTTTGTAATCGCGCTGCTGATCATTCTTCTTCTGAAATAACAGCATGAGGAAGCAAACAAAGAGAAAGGCTGGCGATGTAATATGTTACGTTTAGACGGAATTGTCTTTACATTGATCAACCTGCTGATTCTCTATGCGGCGCTGCGCCACTTCCTGATCGGTCCGATCCAGTCTGTGTTAGAGCAGAGAAAGCAGATGATCGATGGTCAGTTTGCATCGGCTGCAGGAAAGGAAGAGCAGGCAATGCAGTTGAAAGGACAGTATGAGGGATTGCTTGCAGATGCGAAGGGGGAATCCCGGAGGATTTTGGAGGATTCCAGACAGCGTGCGCAGAGAGAATATGAAAGCAGAGTGATGGAAGCAGAGAAACAGGCAGGTCATATTGTGGACAAGGCAAGAAAAGATGTCGAGCTTGAGAAGCAGAGGGCGCTGGACGGCATGCAGAAGCAGGTGGCACAGGTTGCCATGGCTGCTGCCGAAAAGATATTGTCAGAGAATGCAGGCAGCGTCGCAAATCGTTCCATATATGACAGCTATATAGCAGGAGCAGGTGAAGCCCATGAAGCAGATAGCAATTAATTATGGAAAGGTACTGTTTCTGCTGGGAATCGACAGACAGGATATAAAACAGACGGAAGAAATCTGGAATGGCAGTGAGCCGCTTCGGGAGGCGATGAACAGTCCGGTGGTATCCGGGGAGGCGAAGAAGCATCTGATCGAGAAAATATTTCCGGAGAAGATGCAGCCGTTTCTGAAGGTGGTATCGGAGCATCATGAGGAGGCACTGTTAAAAGAAATTTTTCAGTCGTATGAGGAGTGCTATGACGACAGTCATAACATTCGCAGAGGCATCCTGTATTATGTGGAAAAGCCCGATGAGGAGCAGTTAGCCCTGATAGAGAAAAGATTGTGCAGTCAGTTAAAATGCAGCGAGGTAACACTTGCGTTGGAATCCCGGCCGGAGCTTGTCGGCGGGTTTGTGATCCGTATCGGCGATCTGGAGATTGACCGGAGCCTGCGGGGAAGCATCAACTGTCTGAGAGAAAAAATGGCTAGGAGATGATAATGTGAGTGCGATCAGCTCAGAAAATATTATATCAATTTTAAAAAGCGAGATTGAACATTATGAAATGGAAAGCCGCGAGCATGAGGTAGGTACCGTGATCTGGGTTGGTGACGGGATTGCCACGATCTATGGAATGGAACATGCAATGTACGGCGAGATCGTCATTTTTGAAAATGGCGTGAAGGGAATGGTACAGGATATTCAGCGTACGCAGATCGGCTGTATCGTTCTTGGAAAGGACAACGGGATCCGCGAGGGAATGAAGGTAACGCGTACCATGAAGCGTGCCGGCATTCCGGTCGGAGACAACTATCTTGGAAGAGTTGTCAATGCGCTGGGTGCGCCGATTGATGGAAAGGGCGACATTGAGGCGTCAGACTATCGGGCGATCGAGTGCGATGCACCGGGAATCATTGACCGTAAATCGGTTACAGAACCGTTGGAGACCGGTATTCTGGCAATCGATTCGATGTTCCCGATCGGACGTGGACAGAGAGAGCTTATCATTGGAGACCGTCAGACCGGTAAGACATCGATCGCGATGGATGCAATCCTGAACCAGAAGGGCAAGGATGTGATCTGTATCTATGTAGCGATCGGTCAGAAGGCATCGACCGTGGCAAAGCTGGTAAATACACTGGAGAAAAACGATGCGATGGAGTATTCCATCGTGCTTTCGGCGACAGCCAGTGAGTCCGCATCGTTAGAGTATATTGCTCCGTATTCCGGCACTGCTCTGGCGGAGTATTTTATGTATCAGGGTAAGGATGTTCTGATTGTGTATGACGATCTGTCAAAGCATGCGGTCGCATACCGTGCACTGTCCCTGCTGCTGGAGAGATCTCCGGGACGTGAGGCTTATCCGGGTGATGTATTCTATTTGCATTCCCGTCTGCTGGAGCGTTCCAGCCGGTTAAGCGATGAGCTTGGCGGCGGTTCGATCACGGCACTGCCGATCATCGAGACGCAGGCAGGCGATGTTTCGGCATATATTCCGACCAATGTAATTTCTATTACAGACGGACAGATTTTCCTGGAGAGTGACCTTTTCTTCTCGGGTATGCGTCCTGCGGTCAACGTAGGCCTTTCTGTATCCCGTGTCGGTGGAGCTGCACAGACTAAGGCAATGAAGAGTGCGTCCGGTACGATCCGTATCGATCTCGCGCAGTTCCGTGAGATGGAGGTGTTTACACAGTTCAGCTCCGATCTTGATGAAGAGACGAAGCAGCAGCTTGCTTACGGTAACGGTCTGATGGAGCTTTTGAAACAGCCGCTTGGTCATCCGATGTCTTTGGCAGAGCAGGTGATCACGCTTGTGGCTGCGACCGGAAAGCTGTTTCTTACTATTCCGAAGGAACAGATCAAGGAGACTCAGGGAAAGCTTTTGCAGTATTTTGAGGATGTTCACCCGGAGATCGGTGAGACGATTCAGAAAGATAAGGTACTTACCGATGAACTGAGACAGCAGATTCTTAACGTGGCCGGAGAGTTTCTGGAGCAGGCTAAATAAGCAGCACATAGATTGGAGACGAACATGGCGAATACGAAAGAAATACAAAAGCGTATGAAAAGTATCAAGGATACGATGAAGATAACAAATGCGATGTATATGATCTCTTCCACAAAGCTGCAGAAGGCAAAGAAAAAGCTGGCGGATACAGAACCGTATTTCTATACGTTGCAGCAGGCATTTCAGCGTATCCTGCGTCACACGCCGGATCTGGAAAGCATTTATTTTAAGGATACCGGAAAGATTCCGGCAGAAGATAAGAAGGTTGGCTATATTGTAGTCACGGCAGACAAAGGTCTTGCCGGAGCCTACAATCACAATATATTCAAAATGGCACATTCCCTTTTTGAGCAGGGAGGCAAGAACAGTCTTTTCGTTCTGGGAGAACTTGGAAGACAATATTTTGCGAGAGAGGGACTCAGGGTTCACAAGCATTTCAAATATACGGTGCAGGATCCGAGCCTTCACAGAGCCCGCATGATCACGGATGACATTATCGAGCGGTACCGGAAGGGAGAGCTTGATGAGGTGTATATTTTATACACACGAATGGAAAATGCCGTAACAGCCGTGGCGGAAAAGCGAAAGCTTCTGCCGTTGGAAAAGGATAAGTTTGCGGAGAAGCTTCCTGTGGATGTGTATCAGGAGACGCTGACGCCGCAGCCGTCCTGGGAAAAGATCTTAAATCATCTGGTTCCCAACTATGTAAATGGCTTCATTTACGGCGCTCTGGTGGAATCCTATGCGAGCGAGCACAACGCACGTATGATGGCAATGCAGTCGGCAACCGACAGTGCCAGACAGATTCTGGCGCAGCTTTCCATCGAATACAACCGTGTGCGTCAGGCGGCGATCACGCAGGAGATCACAGAGGTTATCAGTGGTGCAAAGGCACAGAAACGCAAAAAGTAAAGTGCAGAAATGAGGATGAATATGAAGAAGGGAAAAATAGTTCAGATATCAGGTCCTGTCATTGATGTGGAGTTTGAGGACAGCGATCTTCCTTATATCAAGGATGCTTTGGAAGTAGATAATGATGGAAAACGATGTGTCATGGAGGTGGCACAGCATATCGGTAACAATACGGTGCGTTGTATCATGCTGGCATCCAGCGAGGGACTTCATAAGGATATGGAGGTCGTTGCAACCGGCAGCGGTATTAAGGTTCCGGTTGGTGAAAAGACTTTGGGACGTCTGTTCAATGTGTTGGGAGATACTATTGATAAAGGCGAATCTCTTAAGGATGAACAGCACTGGTGCATTCACAGGGATGCACCGGGCTTTGAGGAGCAGAGTCCGGCTGTTGAGGTGCTGGAGACAGGAATTAAAGTTATTGACCTTCTGGCTCCGTATGCCAAGGGCGGTAAGATTGGTCTGTTCGGTGGCGCCGGTGTCGGCAAGACTGTGCTGATCCAGGAGCTGATCCAGAACGTTGCCACGGAGCATGGTGGATATTCTATTTTCACCGGTGTGGGTGAGCGTTCCCGTGAGGGAAATGATCTCTGGTCTGAAATGAAAGAGTCCGGCGTATTAAACAAAACAGCACTGGTGTTCGGACAGATGAATGAGCCGCCCGGAGCACGTATGCGTGTGGCTGAGACAGGACTTACGATGGCAGAATATTTCCGTGATGAGGAGCATCAGGATGTGCTTTTATTCATTGATAATATCTTCCGTTTTGTACAGGCGGGTTCTGAGGTGTCCGCCCTGTTGGGACGTATGCCGTCCGCAGTAGGATATCAGCCGACGCTTGCCAATGAGGTTGGTGAGCTTCAGGAGCGGATCGCATCGACAAAGAACGGTTCCGTTACTTCGGTACAGGCAGTCTATGTGCCTGCGGATGATCTGACTGATCCGGCTCCGGCGACTACTTTCGCCCATCTGGATGCGACAACGGTGCTTTCCAGAAAGATTGTGGAGCAGGGAATTTATCCGGCAGTCGATCCGCTGGAATCCAACTCGCGTATTCTGGAGGAGGACATTGTCGGCAAGGAGCATTATGAGACGGCACGCCGTGTTCAGGAGATTCTGCAGAAATATACAGAGCTTCAGGATATCATTGCAATCCTTGGCATGGAGGAGCTTTCCGAGGAGGATAAGATTACGGTTTACCGTGCAAGAAAGATTCAGCGTTTCCTGTCGCAGCCGTTCCATGTGGCAGAGACCTTTACCGGTGTTCCGGGCAAATATGTTCCGCTTAAAGAAACGGTACGCGGTTTTAAAATGATCATTGACGGAGAGATGGACGATTATCCGGAGCAGGCATTTTTCAATGTTGGTACGATTGATGAGGTAATTGAGAAAGGCAGGAAGTAAGTATGGATAATACATTTCTGTTAAATGTAACTGCCTGTGACAGAGTCTTTTTTGAGGGACGATGTAAGCAGGTGGTGATCCCTCTGGAGGATGGTGATAAGGAAATTCAGGCGCATCATGAAAACATGGTTTTTGCGGTTGAGGTAGGAGAGCTTCGCATTCAGACAGAGGATGGAGAATGGATCACCGGTGTGGTTGGAACCGGGTTTGCGCAGGTGATCAATAATCGTGTCAGTATACTGGTGGATACGGCAGAGCATCCGGAGGAGATTGACGTCCGGAGAGCGAAGGAGGCCGAGGAGCGTGCGAGAGAGCAGCTCAGACAGAAACAAAGCATTAAGGAGTATTACATGTCAAAGGCATCGCTTGCAAGAGCCATGTCGCGTCTGCGTTACAGCAGCAAGGATGATATGAGAATATAATTTAGACCAAAAAACCTGATATCCGGCGGCTAATTGCCGGATATCAGGTTTTTGTTGATCCAGTCAGTCAGATATGTATGAAATTCCATGATCGCAGGATTCTGCGTTGATGCTTTTGGAATCGATGCGACGACCTTGCGGCAGCAGGAAGAATTGTCGATCGGCACAAGTGCCACCTGCGTCGGATCGGGTTTCTTCCAGCAGTATTGCGGCCAGAAGCCGACACCGAGACCGGCGGCGATCAGATCCCGTACGGTTTCCGGATTGTCACTTTCATAGACGATGTTTGGTGTGAAGCTGATGGATTGGCAGATCAGGTCACAGATTGTACGCAGTGGCCGGTTGCTTTCAAGGCTGACGTAGGATTCGTTTGCGGTTTTCTCGAGCTTGACGGAAGGATGGGAGGCAAGCTTTGAGTTGGCCGGCACAGCCAGATAGAAATCCTCCTCAAACAGAACATGCTGCGAGGGCAGAAGCTCCGTGTCGCAGCGGACGGCAGAGATAAAGTAGTCGGCAGTCGGATCTTCAGGCTTTTGGGAAAGTTTAAAACGAATCTCCGGGTGGATCGCACGGTATGCGATGATGCAGTTCGTGATGATCGCAGAAGCGGAGCGCAGGTTCATGTGGATCACGGGATGGTTCTGCAGGGATGCCTCCTTGAGATCCTCCGGAAGACTGTCGAGTGCAGACATAATAGGGAGCAGACGGTTCTGCAGATATTTGCCGTTACTGTTCAGTGCAATATGATGATTCTCGCGGTCAAAAAGGGAAACATCCAGTTCCTCCTCCAGATGACGGATTGCCTGTGATACGGCAGGCTGTGCGACATGCAGGCTCTCGGCGGCTTTTGTCACGTGCTCAAACCGGGCAACGGTCAGAAAATATTTAAGCTGAAATAATTCCATGATTTCCCTCTTTTCTTTCGAATGCTAACGATCATAAACAATATTTTCATATCATACAGGATTTATCTGCAAAATTCAAGTATGATCAAAAGAAAGGAAGCTCGTGGAAAAGGTAGGAGGATAGCATTTCTTTTTGTTCGTCCGGGTCATCTGCGGACAGCAGATAGCAGGCAGGAGATGCTTTGTATGCCATGTAAAAGCGTGGTTTGTCAAGACTGCTTTCCTTTGCGGCAAGCGATGGCAGGAAAATGCCCTCTTTTTTGGTATAGCAGTTGGCTGCCGTTGCTTTCCGTCGGCAGGATGCATCGACAAACTGAGCAACGCTTTTGTGGATCGCCGTGTCCTCCTGCGGCAGATAATAATAATCCTTATGATCCGGGAAAAAGAACTTCAGCACGCCCCGGTACAGCGGAAGCGAGAGGGTAGCAAGATTCTTTTGCAGAGACAAACAGGCGGGCTCTGTGAAGATACATTCTGAAGAGTCGGACTTTTCGAAGGCATGATACAGTGTGCTTTCCCGTGGAAGTCTGACCGGAAAGGAGATATGGATACGGTCGTTTTCTGCGGTGCAGGAGCAGGAAAAAAACGGTCTGACCGGATAAAACAGATCCTTATAGCTTAACATGATGCAGACGGAGAGCATGCCGGCAATATCATCGTGGTTGTGCAGAAGAAGCAGATGCTCCAGTTCGTCAGCGCCTGGTTTTTTCATAATCTTTTGCTGCATATATTCGGAATAAACTTTGATCAACTGCCCGCCATCATAGGTGTCCTCGCGGTTCAGACCGATCCAGTGTTCCAGATAGGTCTGGTTAGCTTTTGCGAGCCCGAGAAGTTTTTTCAAAGGCCGGATCTCCTTTAAGAGATCAATATTGGCACCGGCATCGTTGACCTGGCTGGAGATGGTCTCTGACAGAAGCGGCTGAACGGTCTCCGGAATGGCGATGTGGTGCTTTTGGCATTTTGCCTTTACAAAAGGAATATCAAAGGTGCAGCCGTTGAAATGATAAAGATACGAAAAGTCCTCCAGATAGGATAAAAATGCCTCAAGGATCGGTTCTTCACTTTGATAATCATCCGCAAACCACTGGGTGATCTGCCAGCTTTGCTTATGGTTGTTGTAGTGCATGACTCCGATCAAATAGATGGAGGATGTCTTCGGGGACAGTCCGGTTGTCTCGATATCAAAAAATGCGATCTGTTCGAGCGGCTGATGAAAAGGATAGAGCTCATCAGGGGTGGAAACGGTACTTTGTATTGTCTTCATGTGTCTGCTCCTTTAAACAAAAACGTAGATGTCGTGTTTGTAATTTATTTAAGGATATCATATAATAGAAGAAATGTGAATTTATGGCAGCGAAAAGGAGAGACGTGTTTATGGAGATCGGAGAGAAGAAATTATTCGATAAAGACGCTGCGTACGAACGATGGGATCAGCGAAACCAGCGGCGGGGCAATGATAAATATTTTCATGAGGATGAGCGAGAGGAAAGCTATCTTAGGGAGTTAAAGGGCAGGATACAGAATAATACCAGCGGTTTTCTGAAGGTGGTTATGACAGCCTTACTTGTTTTGGTACAGATCGTGTTTGTAATGTGGCTTTCCCTGCAGATCCGGACGAACGGCACAGTCTGGTATTATCTGATCCAGGTGTCTTCCATGGTGGCGATCGTTGCGCTGATCAACCGTAATCAGAGTCCGTCGTACCGGATTGCGTGGATATCGATCATTACGCTTTTGCCGTTGACCGGTTTCCTGCTTTATTTCCTGTGGGGACGTACCGGCAAAAAGAAAAAAGAACTCGATACCTATATTATGCGGCAGATCAGCTATGGCAATAAGTTTCTTGTGCAGGACGATGATCTGTGGGTGGATTATGCGGAGGAGAATCCGGTTTCCGGTCGTATGGTCAAGTTCATGCTCTCCGAGAATTTTCTTTTGACAGAGGGGAATGAGGTTGATTACTTCCCGATGGGGGAGGATGCGTTTGAGGCAATCTTCCGAGATCTTGAAAATGCAAAGGAATTTGTACTGATCGACTTCTTTATTGTGGCAGAGGGCGGTCTGTGGGACAAAATGCATGATATATTGAAGCGTAAGATCAAGGAGGGTGTCGAGGTAAAGTTTCTGTACGATGACTTTGGTGCGGCGATCCGTACCAGAAAGTATTTTAAGCAGATTCTGGAACATGAGGGCTTTGAGGTACGCGTGTTCAATCCGATCATGAAGTATACAAGCCAGCTTTATATGAATTTCCGTTCGCATCAGAAGATCATGGTGATCGACGGAAAGGTTGGATATACCGGAGGCTTTAATCTGGCAGATGAATATGCTAATCTGGTGGAGCGCTTTGGTGTGTGGAAGGACACCGGAATCCGTGTGCGCGGCGATGCTGTCTGGGGACTGACGGTCGTGTTTTTGCAGATGTGGGAGGCGAGCAGTCACGACAAGGAGCATGTGGATTATCTTAAATATAAGGTGATGCAGGATGTTCAGGGAGATACCTGGTGTCAGGTGATCTCAGACGGCCCTGCCAACAATCCGAAGAATCCGATCGAGAGCATTTACAATCAGATGATCATGTATTCTGATCAGTATCTGTACATTACAACACCGTATCTGGTGATTGAGGATTATATGAAGCAGTCGTTGATCGAGGCGGTGCGCCGTGGCGTCGATGTGCGCATCGTGACACCGAATATCCCGGATAAGAAGTATGCCAAGATGCTGACGAACTTTAATTATGGTCCGCTGCTCAAGGGTGGTGTGCGTATTTATGAATACACGCCGGGCTTTATCCATGCAAAACAGATTTTAACGGAGGATGCGGCGATCGTCGGCACGATCAATATGGATTACAGGAGCTTTTACCTGCATTATGAGAATGGTGTGTGGATGTCCGGGGAGAAGATCCAGAATGATATTCACAGGGATTTTGAGAAGATGTTTCAGGAGAGTAAGGAGATCAGCTATGAGGACTGGCAGAGACGTCCGCTTGTCTGGAAGTTGATACAGCCGCTGTTAAATCTGTTTGCAACGCTGTTCTGATGCGGCTGCCTGTGCAGTGGTACGGAACACTTTAGAAAGGTGCGGTTATTGATATGTATACCAATGTATGTAAGCATTGCCATAAGGTTTTTCATTCCAAGATACGGACCTTGTGCTGTAAGGACTGCCGTGCGGAGGATGAAGATCAGTTAGATGATATTGTAAAGTATCTGAAGGAATATCCCAACAGCAATGCACTTCAGATCTCCGAGGAGCTCGGAATTCATCCTTATGTGATCCTCAAGTTCATGGAAGAGGGCTGGCTGGGAGAGTCGACGGGGAGCTTTGAGAAGCTGCCGGATTGAGGTGAGTGTATTGAAGTCATTATAATTATATAGGAAAAGGAGTAATCATGATTCGATATATTAAGGGAACGCTGGAAATGATCGAGGAGGATGCGGTGGTGCTTGACAATCATGGGATCGGCTATCGGATCCTTGTGTCGGGGGCGTTGATGGACAGGCTTCCGGGCATTGGCGGTGAAATGAAGATATATACTTATATGAATGTCAGGGAGGACGCCATGCAGCTGTTTGGCTTTGAGAGTATGGATGAGCTGGAGATGTTCTGTCAGCTGATCACGGTCAGCGGGATCGGTCCGAAGGCGGGATTAAGCATTCTTGGAACGCTGTCGGCAGACGATATCCGGTTTGCGGTGTTGGCAGATGATGCGGCAACGATCGCAAAGGCACCGGGCATCGGTGCCAAGACGGCAAAGAAGCTGATCGTGGAACTCAAGGATAAGATCGCGGCGAGGGAAACGGTCGATGCCGTATTAGAGAAGGCGGCAGAGCGCGGCGGTACGCAGAATACGGCACCGGTGGCAAAGGCGTCCGCAGAGGCGGTCGAGGCACTGGCGGCATTGGGCTATTCTGCGGCAGAGTCATTAAAGGCAGTCAGGCAGATTACGAATGCAGACGAGCTTAGCACGGAGGAGCTTTTGAAGCAGGCGTTGAAGCTGATGTAACCGGCACGGCGTGAAGGAAAGGCGTAACCGGCGCGGTGTAAAGAGAAGATGTACCGGCGCGGTGTGAAGGGGAAGCAGCAGGAAATCTTGTGGGGCTGGACACCGAATTTTGGAAAGGCATGGTTGATTAGAATGGCAAAACGGACGATCAGTACGGAATTTACAGCGGAGGATGCGAAGCTGGAACCGACACTCAGACCGCAGCGTCTGACGGATTATATCGGACAGCAGAAGATTAAGGAAAATCTGGCGATCTATATTGAAGCGGCAAAGCAGAGAGGCGATGCACTGGATCATGTGCTGTTATATGGTCCGCCGGGACTTGGTAAGACGACACTCGCAGGCATCGTGGCAAACGAGATGGGTGTCAATATGAAGATCACGGCGGGACCGGCGATCGAGAAACCGGGAGAGATGGCAGCAATCCTTACAAAGCTTCAGGACGGGGATGTGCTTTTCGTGGACGAGATCCATCGTCTGAACCGCCAGGTGGAGGAGGTACTTTATCCGGCAATGGAGGATTATGTGATCGACATCGTGATCGGAAAGGGACCGTCTGCGCGGTCGGTACGCATCGATCTTCCGAAGTTTACCCTGATCGGAGCAACGACGCGTGCCGGTATGCTGTCAGCACCTCTGCGTGATCGGTTTGGTGTTGTGAACCGTCTGGAGTTTTATACGCCGCAGGAGCTGGCGGCGATTGTGAAGCACTCTGCAAGGATCCTTAATGTGGAGATTGACGAGGAGGGTGCGATGGAATTGGCCAGAAGATCCAGAGGAACGCCGCGTCTTGCTAACCGCCTTTTGAAGCGGGTGCGTGATTTTGCGCAGATCAAGTACGACGGCAGGATCGACAAAAAGGTCACGGACTTTGCGCTGGACCTGTTAGAGGTTGACAAGCTGGGACTGGATAACACGGATCGTCAGATCATCGAGACGATGATCCATAACTTTGGCGGTGGCCGGTGGGGCTGGAGACGCTTGCAGTATCGATCGGAGAGGATGCAGGGACACTGGAGGATGTGTATGAGCCATATCTTGTCCAGAACGGACTGATCTTAAGGACGCCGCGGGGACGTATGGCATCGGATCTGGCGTACCGTCATTTCGGGCTGTCCGGAGAGGAAGCGTAATGCGCAGAAGTACGTGAAACAATATCATAAAAGGAATGAAACACCAGACAGTTATGGAGTCTGGTGTTTTTCACATTATAGGAAACTTGTTGTTTCCTATAATGTGAAAACGCTCCGCGAGGATGCGATCACCGCACAGAGGAAGATTGCGTAAGCAATTGTGCGGTGACGCGCAAAGTGGGCAAGCCCGCTTTGTTCCGGTATAGGAAAATGCTCGTAACGTGGTGGAATGCCAACGAGAATTGCGAAGCAATTCTTGGAGGGCAAAACGCTGGTTTTGCCCTTTTGTTCTTTGTCCTTAAATGTGACATAAATGTGACAAAAAAATGAATAAATTACGGGAAAGGGGTTGATAAATTCCCAAAAACCAGTTAAAATAAATTTGAAAGTGGTAGAAAGTGGGGGAAAGTGTCAGGGAATACCCAAAAAGTGGAGAGGTGGTGATAGCGATGTTCATGGGTCAGTATGAGCACTCGATCGATGCAAAGGGCAGAGCTATCGTACCGGCGAAGTACCGTGAGGAACTGGGAGACCTTTTTTATGTCACCTGGGGCGTGGACGGATGCCTGTATTTATATCCACAGCACGATTGGGAAGAGCTGGCACAGAAGCTGCAGAGTCTGCCGTCCAGTCATCAGAGCCGTATGATCCAGAGACAGTTAATGGCTTCTGCTTCGGAGGTGACACTGGACAAGCAGGGCAGAATACTGATCCCCGCCAAGCTTCGCAAAAGTGCCGGACTTGAGAAGGATCTTGTCTTTGTCGGCATGATCAACCGTGTGGAGATCTGGGACAAGGATACCTTTGAGGCACAGACACTTGGCAGTGAGATGTCGATGGAAGAGGCAATGGATGCTCTCGGAATCTCTCTGTAAGAAGGGTGCAGCAGGAAGTGGTTAGCCGCTGAAAGGAGACGGGATTATGGAATTTTCTCACAAATCAGTGCTGCTGCATGAGGTGATCGATTCTTTGAATGTGCAGCCGGATGGAATATATGTGGATGGCACATTGGGAGGAGCCGGACATGCCTATGAGGTGTGCCGGAGACTTGGACCGGATGGTCGGATGATCGGGATTGATCAGGACGAGGATGCGATTGCTGCTGCGACAAAGCGGCTGTCTGAGTTTGGTGACCGTGTGACGATCGTGCGGAGCAATTATGAGGCGATGAAGGAGGTTCTTCACGACCTTGGTATCGAGAAGGTGAACGGCATTACGCTGGATCTTGGCGTATCATCTTATCAGCTTGATGCTGCCGAGAGAGGCTTTTCATACCGTGAGGATGCGCCGCTTGATATGCGGATGGACAATCGTCAGGAAGTAACCGCTGCCACTGTGGTAAATGAGTACACAGAAAGCGAATTGTTTCAGGTGATTCGCAAGTATGGGGAAGATAAATTTGCAAAGAACATTGCGAAACATATTGTGCAGGAACGCCGGAAGGAACCGGTTATGACGACGGGCAGACTGGCACAGATCGTAGATCAGTCCATACCGATGAAGTTTAAGAAACAGGGAGGACATCCTGCCAAAAGGACATTTCAGGCAATACGTATCGAGGTGAACAGAGAACTTAGCGTTCTTGAGGATCACATCAGTGAGATGATCGATCTACTGGCGCCGGGAGGGCGCTTCTGCATCATCACATTTCACTCGCTGGAGGATCGCATCGTGAAAAATGCATTCCGGACAGCGCAGGATCCATGTACCTGTCCGCCGAACTTTCCGGTGTGTGTCTGTGGAAAAAAGTCCAAAGGAAAAGTGCTTACGAGAAAACCTGTGCTTCCATCTGAGAAAGAGCTTGAGGAAAACTCCCGCTCGAAAAGTGCGAAGCTCAGAGTATTTGAACATATATAAGCCGGATCAGCCGGCACGACAAATTCTTGCGGATTGGGGGATCCGTAGTTTGTTGAATAAGGTTGACGGCGCGGATTACGGGCGCCGTCAGAAAATGGCACAGAATCATCTGTGATGGGATATCAACCGTGTTCGGTGGACACGGCAATCAAGCAGGGAGGCGTAACAAATGGCGACATCACCAAATTATCGAAGCGGATCACGCCGTGGCGGTCAGTATCGGAGCGGTCAGGGACGTGACGTTTACAGACAGGAACGAAACGGATATGTGTATGGCAATCTCGCACATCAGCTGGAGGAGATTCCGGAGAGAAGAAAGCAGCCGGGGCGAAAAAGGAGAACAAAGACATATCCGCAGCCAAAGCCGGTGGCGATGCCGTCCATTGGATTTTCATCCTTTGTATTTCTGATGGCTGCATTATCATTAGTTCTTGTGGCAGGCTTTATGTATCTGCATGTGCAGTCAGGGATCACGCAGATGAAGAATGAAGTGATCAGTCTGCAGTCAGAGATCGCAGATGCCAAGCAGGAGAATGACGATGCTTATCAGAAGGTTATGGATTCCGTAGATCTTTCCGAAGTCTATGCGATTGCAACAGGTCAGCTGGGTATGATCCAGGCTGTTGACAATCAGGTTTACAAATATGATAATAAAAAGAGTGACATGGTGAAGCAGTACGGAGACATTCCCGCAAGCTCAAAATAACGGGCCGGGTTACAAGGACAGGGATTTATAATGGCAAAAAGAAGAGCAAGAGATACACGTTACAAGAATAAACCAGGCACTCGCAGGATGCGTTTTCGCATCCTGCTGGTGTTTGGTTTTGTTATTTTAGGATGCATTGGACTGACGGCGCAGATCATCCGTCTGAATAAGGTCAAGGGAGACAATTACACGAAGCGTATGCTGGCACAGCAGAGTCACACAAGCAATGCGATCCCGTATAAGCGCGGGGATATTGTGGATACGAATGGCAACAAGCTGGCAACAAGCGTGAAGGTATATAATCTGTTCCTCGATCCGGCGGCGATCTTAAAGGACAAGAAATATCTTCAGCCGACGAAGGATGCGCTGGAAAATGTATTTGGCATTTCCGGCAGCGATGTTGACAAAATTCTGAAGGACAATCCGACATCCCGTTATTACCTGATGAAGGAATACGGGGAATTGGACAAGGACATTGTCACGAAAATGGAGAAGTTGCAGGAAAAGGATGAGAATATCCGCGGTATTCATTTTGAGGAGGAATACAAGAGAGAATATCCGTATTCCACGGTGGCATGTGATGTGATCGGCTTTTGTACCGATACCAATAGCGGAACCTGGGGCATTGAGAATACCTATAATGATATGCTCAACGGTACAAACGGCAGACAGTTCGGTTATTATGATTCGGAACTGAATCTGGTCAAGACGATCAAGGCGGCGACCAACGGATATACCGTTAAATCGACGATCGATGTCAATGTACAGGGGATCATGGAACAGCATATCCAGAAGTTTATGAAGAATACCGGTGCCAAGAAGATTGCCTGCCTGTTGATGAATCCGAATACAGGAGGCATTGTGGCAATGGGTTCCAACTCTGTGTACGATCTGAATGATCCGCGAAATCTTTCCGTTGCCTATACGCAGGAGGAGATTTCGGCGATGTCCGAGGAGGAGCAGCTTAAGGCACTCAACGAGCTCTGGAGAAACTACTGTATCAGTGATTCCTATGAGCCGGGTTCTACCTTTAAGCCGATTACGGTTGCGGCATGTCTGGACGAGGGTAAGGCAAGCCGGAAAAGCACGTATGTCTGCGATGGTGGACAGCAGGTGGCAGACCGTTATATTAAATGTGTGGCAAACCGTTACGGTGGTCATGGTGCGCTTTCTCTGGGACAGGCACTCATGGTTTCCTGTAATGATGTGATGATGCAGATCAGTGCAAAGCTTGGCAAAGAGAAATTCCTGGATTATATGGATGCGTTCGGCATCGGAAGAAAGACAGGGATCGATCTTCCGGGTGAAGCAACGGGAACAGTCTTTAACAATGATACGATGCATTCCACACAGCTTGCGACCTCAAGTTTCGGACAGAGCCAGACGGTCACAATGGTACAGATGGCTGCAGCATTTTCGGCGATTGTCAACGGAGGTAATTATTATCGTCCACATGTTGTTGAGGAGGTTTCCAGTGAGTCGGGTGCTGTGATACAGTCGGAGGATGATGCCGTGGAGAGTAAGGTGATCACAGAGAAGACAAGCCGCCTTCTGCGCAAATTCCTTCTGGCAACGGTAGAGGAAGGAACCGCTAATCCGGCATCCGTAAAGGGCTACAAGGTCGGTGGTAAGACCGGTACCGCAGAGAAGATTCCGCGTGGACAGGGCAAATACCTTGTTTCATTTATCGGTTGTGTTCCGGCAAATAATCCAAAGCTTGTCGTTTATACGGTTATTGATGAGCCAAACGTCGAGGATCAGGCACACAGTACCTATGCGACAGAGTTTACAAGCAGCCTGCTCAAAGATATTTTACCAATGCTTGAGATCTACCCATCTGGGAAGAAATCAGATATTACAAAAGCAAGTAAATTAAAGCTGCCATCTACGGCAAAGAGCAATCTGGATGAGGAAGCTCCGGAGGGAGGTTATTCGGATAGCAGCTATGGCGTTGCTCAAAAGGCGGCAGATGATGAAGAGGGTGATACCGGAATGAATAATTAATCGCTTTTGCTAATAGATATTAAGGAATGTCAGTAGAAGCGGAGTGATCCGGTGGATGACGGAATATCTCAAGCAGAGCAGAACCAGACAGAGACAGAGGATCCTTTTTGTCTATGCAATGGTTGTACTTGTAATGATAGGACTTGCCGGCAGATTGTTATATCTGATGGTAAACAGGGCAGACTATTATGGAGAGAAAGCGAAGAAAGTACATCAGCGTCAGCGTGCTGTTAAAGCGGCAAGAGGCATTATTTATGACAGAAACGGTACGGAGATTGCTTCGAATAAGCCGGTATCAACAATCTCAGTGATCCACAATCAGATTGTGGAGCCGGAGAAGGTGATCGAGGTGTTGTCAACGCTTCTTGATCTGCCGGAGGAAAAGGTCCGCAAACGTGTGGAAAAGGTGTCCTCCATTGAGAAGATCAAGTCGAATGTTGATAAGAAGATTTCTGACAAGATCCGTGATATGGAGCTTGCCGGGGTGATGGTGGATGAGGACTACAAGCGGTATTATCCGTATTCGGAATTTGCGTCAAAGGTGATCGGCTTTACCGGGGCGGACAATCAGGGCATTGTCGGCATGGAGGTTGCCTATGACAAATATCTTCAGGGAACGGATGGAAGCATCCTGACCATGACAACTGCCAGAGGGCTGGAGATTGATGGCAAGGCGGAGGAACGCGTGGAACCCGTGGCGGGAGCAAATCTTTATACAAGCCTTGATGTTAATATCCAGACGTTTGCACAGCAGGCGGCAGAAAAGGTCCTGAAGCAAAGAAAGCCGGGAGTGTGCGCATCCTGATGATGAATCCGCAGAATGGAGAGATCTATGCGATGGTCAATGTGCCGGAGTTTGATCTGAACGATCCGTATACACTGCCTGACAAAAAGGCTGACTCCTATTCGGAGAAAAAGAAGCAGGTAGCACTCAATGGAATGTGGCGTAATGCCTGTGTCAGTGATACCTATGAGCCGGGCTCAACCTTCAAGGTCATTACGGCGTCCTCGGCACTTGAGGCGGGGGTGGTGAAGCTTACAGATACCTTTCACTGCCCGGGCTTTAAGATCGTGGAGGATCGCCGGATCCGTTGTCATAAGACAACCGGGCATGGTTCGGAAACGTTTGTACAGGGCGTACAAAACTCCTGCAATCCGGTGTTTATGGAGGTGGGAGCAAGGCTTGGCGTGGACAATATGTTTCAATATCTGAACCAGCTTGGGATCTTAAGCAAAACCGGCATCGATGTTCCCGGTGAGGCGGCGACGATCATGCATCAGAAGGAGAATGTGGGAGCGGTTGAACTGGCGACCATGTCCTTCGGACAGTCATTTCAGCTTACGCCGGTGCGGCTTCTGTCCACGATCAGCATGATCATTAACGGCGGTACACAGATTACACCCCATTTTGGCGTTAAGCTCGAAAGCAGTGATGGTTCAGCGGTAAAGAAGCTACTTATCCATCCGCAGAGGGTGTGATCTCAGCGCAGACCTCGGAAACTATGCGGATGATCCTGGAGTCCGTTGTGTCTGAGGGCTCCGGTAAAAAGGCGTATGTGGAGGGATATCAGGTGGGTGCCAAGACAGGAACCTCCGAAAAGCTTCCACGCAGCAGCAATAAATACATTGCCTCCTGCATGGGCTTTGCCCCGGCGGACAATCCGGTTGTTGCCGCACTGGTTCTGATCGATGAGCCGCAGGGGATATATTATGGAGGCACGATCGCAGCCCCTGTGATCTCCGAACTATTGGACAATGCGCTTCCTTATCTGGGTGTCGAAAGAGGTGATGTCGTGACCAATGCGCCGGGTTGATTTCTGGCGGTGATTGGATTACAATAATCATTACGAATGAAAAGGCTCTGTGTGAGTATCAAAGTACCATTAGAATCCGAAATAAGCATGAGGAGGAATAAGAATGGATTACTTCGATACGGTGATACCGGTGCTGCTTTCATTTTCAATCAGTGTCATATTATGTCCTATTGTCATTCCGTTTTTAAAGTGGCTGAAGTTTGGACAGTATGTCAGAGATGATGGACCCAAAAGCCATCTGAAAAAGGCAGGAACGCCTACAATGGGCGGATTGATCATATTGATCTCTGTCGTTGTGACATCCTCGCTTTATCTGCGTGATTATCCGGAGATCCTTCCGGTGATCTTTGCGACAGTTGGGTTTGGATTGATCGGATTTCTCGATGATTACATCAAGATCGTTATGAGGCGTTCTCTGGGATTGCGGGCATGGCAGAAGCTGGTGCTGCAGCTTCTGGTGACAATTATTTTTGTGTATTATTACACACAGCACCTGCATTACGAGATGCAGATGCTGATCCCGTTTACCGGAGGAATTGCATCCGGAAGATATATTGCTCTGCCGGGATGGCTGTTTATTCCGTTTTTATTTTTTGTCATGGTGGGAACTGTCAACGGCACAAATTTTACGGACGGACTGGATGGGCTTGCATCCAGCGTGACGCTGCTTATTGCTGTGTTTTTTACGGTGGTCGCGATCGGTACGGGAAGTACGGTTGCACCGGTATGCGCAGCGGTTGCGGGAGCGTTGATGGGATTTTTAGTATTTAATGTGTATCCTGCCAGTGTCTTTATGGGAGACACCGGCTCGCTGGCATTGGGAGGCTTTGTTGCTTCGACAGCGCTTCTTCTGAAAATGCCGCTATATATACTGATCGTAGGGATGATTTATCTGGTGGAGGTTCTGTCGGTAATCCTTCAGGTAGGATATTTTAAGATAACCCACGGCAGAAGAATCTTTAAAATGGCACCGATACATCATCATTTCGAACAGAGTGGATGGTCGGAGACAAAGGTAGTCGCTGTGTTTTCAATCGTGACGGCGTTGTTTTGCCTGATCGCACTGGCGGCTCTATAAAAGGTACCGATGAGATAGGAGGAAATCATGGATTTTACAGGGAAACGAGTTCTTGTAGTAGGAACAGGAGTGAGCGGTATTGCAGCGATCAGGCTGTTGGCCGCCAAGGGAGCGAAGCCGGTTGTGTTAGAGGGCAACGAAAAGGCAGACAGAGAGCAGGTTGTATCAAGGATTCCGGAGGGGATTGGGTATGATCTGATCATCGGCAATCTGCCGGAGGAAGTTATGGATACATTGGATCTTGCTGTGTTAAGCCCGGGTGTACCAACGGATCTTCCGTTTGTAATCAAACTTCAGGACAAAAAGATACCGGTCTGGGGAGAGATTGAGTTAGCATATGCCTGTGGCAGCGGACGTCTTGCGGCGATCACCGGAACCAACGGAAAGACAACGACGACAGCACTGACCGGTGCGATTCTGCGTGAGTATTATGACAGTGTATTTGTGGTAGGTAATATCGGTCTTCCTTATACCGAGTACGCTCTGGAAATGAAGGATTCCTCTGTGACGGTTGCCGAGGTCTCAAGCTTCCAGCTCGAAACGATTCATACATTTCAGCCGGAGGTCAGTGCGATCTTAAATATCACACCGGATCATCTGAACCGCCATCATACGATGGAGTGCTACATTGACACAAAGGCGCGCATCGCCGAGAACCAGACGAAGGCTCAGATCTGTGTACTGAATTATGAGGATGAGCATCTTCAGAAGCTGGCAGCAAAGATCCCGGCAGATATTTTCTGGTTCAGCAGCAAGCGACCGCTGGAGCGTGGAATCTGGCTCGATGGAGAGGATATTATCTATAAGGATGGAGAGGAGATCAAGATCTGCACGATTCATGATATGCAACTGCTCGGTGTCCACAACTATGAAAATGTGATGGCAGCAGTGGCGATCGCGATGCATATGGGTGTTCCGGTTGAGTGTATCCGCAAGGCAGTGGCTGAATTTAAGGCAGTGGAACACCGTATCGAATTTGTTCGTGAGGTTGGCGGCGTGAAGTATTATAACGATTCTAAAGGAACGAATCCGGACGCAGCGATCAAAGCGGTAGAGGCAATGGTAACACCGACGGTAGTAATCGGCGGCGGATATGATAAGCAGTCCTCCTATGAGGAGTGGATCGCTTCCTTTGGAGACAAGGTGAAATGCCTTGTGCTTCTCGGAGCAACAGCAGATAAGATCGAGGCAACAGCACGAAAAGCAGGGTTTACGAATATTGTCCGCGTCGGTTCCCTGAAGGAGGCTGTGGAGGCATCCGCAGTACAGGCGCAGAGTGGTGATGCGGTTCTTCTGTCGCCGGCATGTGCAAGCTGGGATATGTTTAAGAGCTATGAGCAGAGAGGTACTTTGTTTAAGGAGTATGTGAATCAGTTATAATTAGTCCGGAAGGAATGGAAAGTGATATGGCAAGAGTGCAAAATGGCAGACGGGAGCAAACCTCCCGCAGAAACAGCACTGCAGGTGAAAGAAAGAAAAGAGAACGCTATTACCGCCAGTATGATTATATGCTTTTGTTCATGACGGTGGCGATCGCGCTGTTTGGTATTCTGATGATCTACAGTGCCAGCTCCTACACGGCATCAACCAGCCGTTTTGGAGATCCGTTTCGTTTCGTGTCCCAGCAGCTGAGAGGACTGATTCTTGGTGTGGCAGCGATGCTGATCATATCTAATCTGGATTACAGAGAGCTTTATCTGGGGAAGATCAACTGGATCTATATTTTCTATGGGCTCTGTATTGCGATGCAGGTTGCGGTGCTGATCCCGGGGATCGGAATTGAGCATAACGGTGCGAGACGATGGCTGAAGATCGGTGTAGAGTTCCAGCCTTCAGAGTTTACCAAGATCGGTGTGATCCTGTTTGTGGCATATGCGATCTATCAGTCCAGACGTTCGATGGATACTTTTACAGGCTTTTTAAAGCTGATCGGCGTTTATGTCTTACCGGTGGTTGGACTTATCGCGGCGGAGAATCTGAGTACGGCGATCATCGTCGGTGTTATTGCTGTTGGAATGTGTTTTGTGGCGAGCAAACGTAAGAAATACTTCATTGTCTGTGGTATTGTCGGAGTTGCGGCGGCTGCGGCGTATGCTATGATCGGCGGAGGTTTCCGTGCCGGTCGAATCACATCGTGGCTTGACATCGAAAATTCGCCGGGAGGCTTTCAGATCCTTCAGGGCTTATATGCGATCGCATCCGGCGGGATCCATGGAAGCGGACTCGGAGAGAGTATGCAGAAGCTCGGTTATATTCCGGAGGCATATAATGATATGATCTTTGCGGTTATTTGCGAGGAGCTTGGCATCGTGGGTGCTGTCATGGTGATGGGAGCATTTCTGGTGCTTTTGTGGCGTATCGTCATGATCTCCTGTAATGCACCGGATATTTTCGGAAGCATGGTCTGTGCCGGTTCCATGATACATATTGCGATCCAGGTGCTTTTTAATATCGCGGTCGTAACCAACACGATCCCGTCCACCGGTGTACCGCTGCCGCTGATCAGCTACGGTGGCACTGCCTGTGCGATCATGATGTTAGAGCTTGGACTGGTGCTTGGCGTCTCAAGACAGATCAAGCTGAAATAGGAGGAATTTTTTGAAACACATAAAGATAATCATTGGAGTGATCCTCGGCATTCTGCTTATTGTATCAGGAACCTTTTTCTTCCTGAAGATCACACAGGTGAAGGTTGAGGGTGGAGATATTTACTCGGATCAGCAGATCATAGCATCGGCAATGTCCGATAAATACGCCTATCATACACTGTATTTTCTGGCAAAGAGCAAGCTGGGACATGTGGACTGCCTGCCGTTTGTGCAGGAGATTGATGTGGAATGGGATTCGCCGACCGGAATTGTGCTGCATGTGTATGACAAGACCATCAGCGGCTGCGTCAAATATATGGGGCAGTACATTTATTTTGATAAGGACGGTGTTGTGCTTCAGAGCCTGACAGAGCCGATGGACGGAGTGCCGGTGGTTACAGGCATCAAGTTTGGTAAATTTACCATGAATGAAGCGTTCGAAGTCAAGGATGATACGCTGTTTGAAACGATCATGAATCTGTCCAGGCTCATCAGGCATTATAAGGTGAAGGTAGACCAGATCAAGTTTGACGGGAGAAATGTCACTTTGTATTCCGGTAAGGTGGAGGTTTATCTGGGACAAAAGGATTTTTATGATGACGATATGGCAGCACTTGCCAGTGTTCTCAAAAAGACGCGCAAGAAGGATCTGGCGGGAACGATCAACATGGAAAATTTCACCTCCGGAGACCGTATTATCCTGAAAACAGCAGGGGATACGCCGGCAGATGGAACATCAGATGCGTCGGATTCGCAAGATGCAGATGCACAGCCGACCGATCAGCCGGATGACGGGCAGACAGAGGGCGATAGCGTGGAACAATAAAACAAATGTTCTCCTTGATTATTCTGTGTTTTCTTAGTATTATATAGAATAGGTTTGGAATGTTGATTTGTTCCGGTTTGAGACAGGAATTAACTGATGATAGCAGATAAGATAAATTATATGAAAAAGAGGAGGAGCAGTCGTGTTAGAAATTAAGACAAGTGAGTCAGATTCATCTGCAAAGATTATAGTAATAGGTGTCGGCGGCGGCGGAAACAACGCAGTAAATCGCATGATCGAGGAAGGTATTCAGGGTGTTGAGTTTGTATGTGTCAACACCGATAAGCAGCATCTGTTAAACTGCAAGGCACCGAATTGTCTGCAGATTGGCGAGAAATTGACAAAAGGACTCGGTGCAGGAGCTTCTCCGGAGGTAGGACAGGCAGCAGCAGAGGAGAACAAGGATGAGATCACGGATATTATCCGTGGTGCAGATATGGTATTTGTAACATGTGGTATGGGAGGCGGCACCGGTACCGGTGCCGCACCTGTTGTTGCACAGCTTGCAAAGGATATGGGAATCCTTACCGTAGGTATCGTGACAAAGCCATTCTCATTTGAGGCACGTACCCGTATGAACAATGCGCAGTCAGGTATTGACCGCTTAAAGGAGCATGTTGATACATTGATCGTGATTCCGAATGATAAGCTGTTACAGATCGTTGACCGCAGAACCTCCATGGAGGATGCGCTTAAGAAGGCAGATGAGGTTCTTCAGCAGGGTGTTCAGGGTATCACCGACCTGATCAATGTGCCTGGACTGATCAATCTTGACTTTGCCGATGTACAGACTGTTATGAAGGACAAGGGCATTGCTCACATCGGTATCGGTACCGGTGAGGGAGATGAGAAGTGTCTGGATGCTGTGAAGCAGGCTATTTCCAGCCCTCTTCTTGAGACAACGATCGAGGGAGCATCCCATGTTATCGTTAATATTTCCGGTGATGTGGCACTTCTTGAGGCTAATGAAGCCGTATCTTATATTGAGGAGCTTACCGGTGAGAACTGTAACATCATCTTTGGTGCGATGATCGATGATACCATGACCGAGAAGGTTAAGATCACTGTAATTGCGACAGGACTGGACGGAGAGACACCGGCAGCAATTCCAAGCTTTGCAAAAGCTGTGGCTCCGAAGACGAACTTTGCAACAAGAGAGGGACAGGTTGCTTCCTCTGTTCAGAAGAATGTTTCTGTATCACCGGTTCAGCAGCCGGCACCGGCTCCACAGGGTGCACCTGCGTACAGCAGACCGGCGTCAGAAAGTGGCGAGATAAAGATACCGGTATTCTTGCAAAGAAAGAAATAAAATACATAAACGAGAGGGGTTGCCGTAAGGCAGCCCCGTTTTCGCAGTATGGGAACTACCGGTGAGGCGGCAGCTTTGAAGGTATTGTGGCATCACCGACAGAAATGAGGTTATAGAATGGATCAGAAAGATATCAGACAAAGAGAAACGGAGGGAAAGGAGACAGCGGTTCTTCTGAAACGGCTGCGTGTATCGGCAGTGTTTCACGCACTGCTTGTATTGCTGGGGGCATTTGTGACGCAGTTTGTCGCATCTAGCTCTGCATGATCGTAACAGGAGTGTATGTACTGTTTGTGCAGGGAAGGACGAGAGAAGATCTGTCAAAGCTTCTGATGGGGTCGCTGGGTGATTGCTCCATGATCATTTCTCTGGTCTATGCAGTGGGGGCGATCGTGTGGTGCGGCATCCTGTATTACCGCTGGACCTGGAGGGAGCGGCCGTTTTCCTACCGGAAGGCCTTTGAGGGAGCAAGGATTCCATGTGCGATCGCACTGGGCTTTGGTGCCTGTATGGTATTTAATGTGATCGTCAGTGCGGCGGCAACGTTGTTTCCGGATGCATTTGTTTCCTATCAGAAGCTGATGGGCAATCTTGATTTCAGAGCGAGTATTCTGACCGTGCCGTATGTTATGCTGGCCGGACCGGTGGCGGAGGAACTGATCTTTCGCGGCGTGATCTTAGACCGCTTAAAGCCGGCATTTCCGTTCTGGGTTGCCAATGTCATGCAGGCAGCACTTTTTGGATTTTTCCATCTGAATGTGATCCAGGGCTTGTACGCTTTTGTTCTTGGTATTTTACTGGGAATGGTTGTGAGGGTGACAGGAAGTATCATCGGTTCGATGATCACACATATTATATTTAATGCGACCTCGATCGGACTTAGTGTTCTGGCAGTATATGCAGAGGACTTCTACCGGAAGACGGCGATCTATATCCTGACAGCGGCAGTGATCTGTTTTATTCTGGGCTTCCGCTATTATGTGCATCAGTATCATGTGGTAATGTCCGAAGAATCACAGACATTGGAATAAATGATGAATTATGATATACTGAATGATAAGCAAAACCAAAGGCAGGGAGTGCTGAAATGAAAAATGAGAATAACAATCCGAGAAAATCAAATATTATAGGCATTTGCGTTTCACAGCTTCAGAATCATGAGGTGTCCGGTCTGACACATACCATATATCAGTGCGCCAGAGCAAATGGTTATCAGGTTATGGTGTTTGGCTGCTTTGCCAAGATGGATTTCCCGACACCGCATTCCAATGGTGAGGCATCCATTTTTGAGAATATTCCGATGAAGGATCTGAAGGCACTGATCCTCATGGGGCAGACGATTCTGCACAGGGAGCTGTTACTGAGACTGCGCGATGAAGCGGTAGCGGTTGGAACACCGGTGATCACGGTGGATTACGAGCTGGAAAAATGCTTCAACATTCGCTTGGACTATCTGTCCTGCTTTAAGCGGCTGGTGCGTCATGTGATCGAGGGGCATCACAGACATAATCCGTATTTTATGGCAGGGTTTAAGGGCAATGCCTTTTCGGAGGAGCGTCTGGACGCTTTTGTTGAGGTGCTTGAGGAAAACGGTATGCCGGTAGTGCAGGAGCATATTGCGTATGGTGATTTCTGGGGAAAGCCGGCACGCCGCGTCTGTGAACAGTGGATGGAGAGGACAGACGATTTCCCGGATGCGATCATCTGCGCCAATGATACAATGGCACTGGCGGTAATCGATGTGCTGGAGGAGAACGGTTATCATGTGCCGGAGGATGTGATCGTGACCGGTTTTGATGGCATTGAGCTAATTAAATACTGCATTCCGAGGCTGACGACCGGACGTGTTGATCAGGAGGAGATTGCAGAGCAGATTATGCATATTGTGAAACGTGTCGAGACGGATCCGGAGACGGCACCACAGTCCGTGCTGGTGCCATTTCATATTTTGCGGGGAGAATCCTGTGGCTGCGCACCGATCCATTTCCAGCCATCGAATCAGTATGTACTGGAGTTAAATGACCGTATCGACAGAAAGCAGATTCACATTGACCGGATCTTCGAGATGATGACAGAGATGACGGAGGGACATTCTATGCTGGATGTTCTGAAGCGTTTTCCGGAATGTGCGCCGGATATGATAGATGGAGACTGTCAGGTGTTTGTGAATGAATACTTCTGTCGTCACACGGATATACCGATATCGAAGGGTTTCCGGAAGGATGATATTCTTCTTCTGTTGGAACAGAGGGACGGAAAGACGTCACTTCCGCTCCTTAAAGTGAAAAGCCACAGCATTGATATGATCCCGCAGGAGATCCTTGAGAAGACGGACAGGCTTTTGTATCTTCCGCTGCACTGGCAGAATGAGGTTTATGGTTATATATCGCTGGAATGCAGTGATAAGGAGTTTGATTATGAGCGCCTGAAGGATTTTATGATGGCAATGTCTCAGATCCTTGGTATTGTCAGAAACCAGTCGCAGCTATATGATATGTATATCAGGGATTCGCTGACCGGGCTGTACAACCGCAGGGGCTTTTATGGAGAGCTTGCAAGCCGCATGAAGTCGTTAAAAGGAAAGAAATGCTATATCTTTCTTGCATCTGTGGATCTGGACCATCTTAAGAGCATCAATGACACACATGGCCACGGAGAGGGAGATGTTGCGATCCGGGCAGTAGCAGATGCACTTGTCGAGGCGGCAGGAGACAATGGAATCTGTGCGAGATTTGGCGGAGACGAGTATGTCGCAGTCTGTCTCTGGAATGAAGGAAAGGTTCCGGAGGACTTTGTGGCAGGCTTTCAGAAGCGGTTGCTACTGTGGATCGATGACTGGAATCAGGCAGAGAATAAGCCGTATGAGCTGGGAGCAAGCACGGGCGTGATCCTGGAGCCGATCCATGATGTAGATGATATCGACGAGCTGATGAAGAAGGCGGATGATAATATGTATGATTGTAAGGTGAGACATCATAGCATACGGGCAAGACGCAGAGTATAAAGGGTTCAGGGCTTACGCTGGATGGGCAGGGACGATTCTGAATCAATGAACTTATGAAGAAGAATTAAATAAATACCGCAATGTCTGTGCGGTGAGGAAAGGCGGGTGTTGTCATGGGAGATAAAACAGTCAGCGATGAAATGCAAATGTACAGTCATGTGTTTTCTGTTCTCGGAAAATGCACGGATGATTATTTGTTTGTACTGGATCTGCAGAACAACCGGTATATGATTTCGGACAGTGCAACTAAGATTTTTCCGTTTGAAGCGACAGAGATGTCGAATGCGTTTAAAGCACTGGAAAGTATCGTATATCCGCAGGATTATCCGATGCTGGAGCAGAATCTGCAGGATATTATTACCGGACGGTCAACAGAACATGATATGGAATATAGATGGGTAGGAAGGAATGGAAAGCCGGTATGGATATCCTGCCGTGGACAGGTTGTCAATGACGCAGATGGAAAGCCGGAATTTCTGATCGGAAGAATTACCGATATCGGCAAGAAGAGTAAGATTGATGGTGTGACCGGTCTGTACCGGGAACATTCCCTGAAGAATCAGCTTCGGAGAATGTCTGAGGAGGATCGGCTGGAGGGATATCTGCTGCAGATCGGTATCGATAATTTCAAGGAGATCAATGAGAAATGCGGCAGTGAGGTCGGCAATGAGGTTCTGCTGAATATGGCAGAATGTATCAAAAAGGTTGTCGGAGATACCGGCAAGGTATACCGTATGGGCGGAGATGAGATGGCAATCCTTGTTCCGGGGATCTTTCATGAGAAGAAAGAGGATCCGGCTAAAGCATTGTACAAGAAAATCCGTGATAAGATCGACCAGATTTTTTCAGAGGGCGGTCATATGATCTATTTCACGATTTCTGCCGGAAGTGTTTATTTCCATAAGGAGGACCGGGATGTCGGAAAGCTGATCGAGTATGTTGGCTTTGCATTGCATCAGGCGAAGATCAGCGGCAAGAATAACTGTATGAGATATTCGTATGCCGTTTACGAGGAATATGTCCATGCGCTGGATGTTCAGGAGGAGCTTCGAAAGGACATTGAAAATGATTTTCAGGGCTTTGAACTGTACTATCAGCCGGTGGTCAATATTGCAAAGAAAAAGATCCTTGGAGCCGAGGCATTGATCCGCTGGCACAGCAAGAAGTTTGGTTTCATGTCACCGGGACAGTTTATTCCGATGCTGGAGGAGACAGGTCTTATTATTCCGCTGGGGCGCTGGATCACGCGGACGGCAATACAGCAGTGTGTGAAGTGGCAGAAGGTTGTGCCGGGGTTCCGGATGAATGTAAATCTTTCCTTTGTGCAGATTAAGAAGAGTAATGCACTGCAGGATATTCTGTTTCTGATCGATACGCTCAATGTGGACAAGAGCGTTCTGATGATCGAGGTGACGGAGAGCGGAGAGATTGAGAGCGGCGTGGCTGCAAGAGTCTTGCGTTCCTTTAAGGATGAATCCATCCCGTTAGCAATCGATGATTTCGGCACAGGCTATTCGAATCTTCGCTATGTGAAGGATATGACGTTTGATCTGGTAAAGATCGATCAGTCCTTTATCCGGAATATCACACACAGCAAGTATGATTATCTTGTGGTGAAGCAGTTTACCGAGCTGGCACATTCTCTGAATCTGACTGTGTGCTATGAGGGTGTGGAGACGGAGGAGGATTTTAAATGTGTCCTTGGTCTGAAACCGGATTATATTCAGGGATATTATTTCTCCCGGCCGGTTCCGGCAGAAGAGTTTGAGCAGAAATGTCTCGATCAGCCGGTAGTATTTTAATGACAGAATGAACTACATAATATAAAGCGCGCAGGGAGCGCAGAAAGAGGAAAACTATGGCATGGTATGACAGTGCAGTATTTTATCACATCTATCCGTTGGGACTTTGCGGATGCAGCAAAGAGAACACAGGAGTCCCAGAGAGCCATTTCGGGCAGTTGAAACAGTGGGCAAAGCATGCCTGTGATCTGGGCTTTACGGCAATTTACATCGGACCGCTTTTTGAGTCGGTGGGACATGGCTATGAGACAACGGATTACAAGAAGGTGGACATCCGCCTTGGTACCAATGAGGATTTCAGAGACTTTGTGGACTATTGTCATGATATGGGAGTAAAGGTCGTTGTGGACGGTGTGTTTAATCATGTCGGACGACGCTTCTTTGCCTTTGAGGATCTGCAGAAGAACCGTGAAACTTCCCAGTACCGTGATTGGTTCTGTAATGTGAATTTTGGTGGCAATAATGAGTATAACGATGGCTTTTCCTATGAGAACTGGGGCGGCTACAATCTTCTGGTGAAGCTGAATCAGCGTAATCCTGCGGTAATGCAGTATCTTTATGATGTGATTCGTTTCTGGATCGATACGTTTGATATCGATGGAATCCGTCTGGATGCGGCAGATGTGCTTGATTTTGATTTCATGAAGGGAATGCGTCATGAGACTGCTCAGATGAAGGAGGATTTCTGGCTGATGGGCGAAGTGATCCATGGCGATTACAGCAGATGGGTCAATGACCAGACGCTTCATTGTGTCACAAATTATGAACTGCATAAAGGACTTTATTCCGGTCACAATGATCACAATTATTTCGAGATCGCTCATACGATCCGACGTTTAAATGACATCTGCCGTGGCAGCCGTCTGTATACCTTTGCGGACAATCACGACGTGGAGAGGATTTATACGAAGCTGAATCAGAAGGAGCACCTAAAGCTGGTAACACTTCTGGTTTATACGTTGTATGGAATTCCCTCTGTTTATTATGGATCTGAGTTTGGCATTGAAGGAAAGAAGGAGCAGGGCTCTGACTGGAATTTACGTCCGTATCTGGAACTGTCCGATTTTGTGGACACCGTAGAGAAGAATCCGGTGACGGCACTTTGTGCGAAGCTTGGAGCAATGAAGAAGCAATATCCGGAGCTGACCGATGGAGCATATCAGGAACTGCATCTGACCAACCGCCAGTTTGCATATGGCAGAGTGTTAGACGGAAGCTGTATGGTGACAGCATTGAATTGTGATGATAATACGGCAGTGCTGGAGTTTGGCGTGCCGGTGGACGGCAAGGTTACAGACCTGCTTGGTTGTGCAGAGAATGTCAGACTTCAGGATGGAAGACTTTGTGTGACGCTGCCTGCCAATACAGGTACTGTACTATATGTTGGACAGAGAGAGACGGAGCAGGCAGATGATGGATTGTGGAACGCGCAGCCTGTCTCAAAGACAGAGATGTCCACGCAGCCGGAGGGCACAGTTGCGAATCAAGATACAGAGTCGGTGAATGGACAGGAGAACCCGGTGACAGCCTGTGAAGATAATGAAAATGCGCAGGAGGATGCAGCAGGTAAGACGGAAGCTGCACAGGAGACAGTGGAAAACGCAGAAGCCGTAGAAAGCAAGGCTGATCAAAATGTATCGGGACAGGCCGTAGTGTCCAAAAATACGGACACACAGAACACTCCTCAAATAGCAGGAATCATTCTGATGACAGAGGATATGGGACGGATGATGGATTTCTACCGTAATGCACTTGGCTTTGAGATGGAACAGCAGGGAAGCAGAGCGTATTGTAAGAAAGATGATATGGTGCTTACGATGGTTGGACGAAGAGATTATGAGCGTCTTACCTGCCGTGGTTATGGTTATGGCGGTGGTGTGACGAATCATTTCCATCTGCGTATTCTGACCGGAGATGTGGAGAGTTTATATCAGAAATGTCTCGGCTGCGGTGCACAGCATGTGACCGGACCGGCTGGCAATGAGTGGGGCGAGTTTACCGCATGTGTGGCAGATCCGGACGGTAATATCGTTGAGATTGTTGACCGGTAACCGGGTGATATGATGAAAGCACTGAGGCAATACAAGTAAGAAGTTTTGCTTTGAATATAGCTGGGAGATTTCAGATTTTGGGAAAGGCTTGGTAAATATGGCAAGAAGAGATAAGACAAATTATTATCTGGATCTGGCAGATGTCGTATCGAAAAGGGGAACCTGTTTGCGACGTCATTACGGTGCGGTGATCGTCAAGAATGACGAGGTCATTTCTACAGGTTATGTGGGAGCGCCGAGAGGACGGAAGAACTGCAGTGATCTGGGAAGATGTATCCGTCAGGAAATGGAGATTCCGAGAGGAGAGCGATATGAGCTTTGCCGCAGCGTTCATGCAGAAGCCAATGCGATCATCAGTGCGGAGCGTGAGAAAATGATCGGGAGTACGCTTTATCTGTCCGGGCGCGAGGTGGCAACCGGACGCTATGTGAAAAACTCCAACAGCTGCTCGATGTGCAAGAAAATGATCATTAACGCAGGCATTGAAAAGGTTGTGATCCGTGATACGCAGGATGATTACAGAGAGATCATGGTGCAGGAATGGATCGACCATGACGATTCCCTGGACGGTGTCCGCGGATATTAATGGCATGTAAGAATAAGAAGCGCGAAACAATTTCAAACTGTTTCGCGCTTCTTGTTCTTACATGTCAAGGAAAATGCTTGTATCTCCTTAACTTAAATAGAAAACAGCAGCTCCGTGCTTTTTCAAGGAGACATTGATCGTCTCTATTGCCTCGGCGGTCTGTCCGCTCCAAAGCTCTGTGGATCGTACCGGATGGTAGATTTCAAGATCCTCCAGTGGAATCCGGATCTCACTGTCCTTCTCGTCGGTGTTAAAGATAGCGGCATACTGTCCGCCCTCGCTGCTGACAGCGGTCCAGAGGATGTGTTCGGTGCCGTCGATCAGCTTCTGCCATACCGGGTGGGAATGGCGGGCATTGCGGTGCATTTTCAGAATCTCCTCGTTGGTGATCAGTCCCATTGTGAAATCATCAAATCCGGTCATCTCACCGCCGATGATCAGAGGAGAGCGGAAGATGCTCCACAGAGACATCATTGTGATCTGTTCATCCTGCGTAAACTCGGTGCGAAGAGCCGGGTCATAGTCCTGCTTGATCGGACCGATCGGCAGCATGTCCGCATCCGGATAACAGCCATGGCCGGTGTGGATGCACCACTGCCTTGCACGGTCAAACATATCATAAAGCTGCGGCCAGGAATCCCAGAAATCATCGGTGATACGCCACATGTTGGATGTCTGCTTATAAAGCTCAGCTTTCTCGATCAGAGCCGGTCCCGGTGACAGGCTTAAGACCATGTCTCTGCCACAATCCTTTAGCGACTGAGACAAAAGGATCAGCTCAGACTCCTCATGAGGAAGCTCTCTTGCGATGTCATCGCACTTGATAAAATCAACGCCCCAGGAAGCGTAAAGCTCAAACAGGCTGTCGTAATATGCTTTGGCACCATCGGCATCCGGGTTGACACCGTACATATCTGTATTCCAGTGACAGATGCTGTCTGTCTTGGCAATCTGTCTGGCGGTCTGTGTGCTTCCTTTGATCGGCGTGTTCTGATGAACGGCCTGACGTGGAATTCCACGCATAATGTGGATACCGAACTTCAAGCCGAGAGAGTGAACATACTCTGCCAGCGGAGCGAAGCCCTTACCGTCTGCCGAAGAAGGAAAACGGTTAACAGCGGGGATCAGGCGGGAATATTCGTCCATGCAAAGCTCTGTAAACGGATGATATTCATGGTTCTGTGCCGTTGGTTCTGCCCACTGGATATCCACGGTAATATATTCCCAGCCGTACTGCTTGAGATGCTCTGCCATAAAGGCTGCGTTGTCACGGACAATATCTTCCGTGACAGCGGCACCATAGCAGTCCCAGCTGTTCCAGCCCATTGGTGCGGTTTGTAGATTCATAGATAATCCTCCGATTCTTTTATTTGCAAAGGTTTGTCACGACCTGATTGATCACCTTGCCGTCGGCCTTGCCCTTCAGCTCACCCATAACAGCCTTCATGATCTGTCCCTTGTTGCCGGTAGCAATCACATCGGTAAACTTATCGATGATGATTGCACGGATCTCATCCTCAGATAATTGCTTTGGTGCATACTCCTCCATGACGGAGAGGGTAAATGTATACTCGTCCTTCAGATCGGTACGGTCAGCAGGGCAGGTGTCGATCTGCTCCTTGACACTCTTGATCTCCTTAAGGATTGCGCGGTCGACTAACTCCTCAGGAATGTCATCACGGCATCCCTCATCGATCGCAAGCTTCTTAGCCGCGGATACCAGTACGGAAATAGCCTCCTTACGTTCTTTCTCTCTTGCCTTCATTGCGGCGATCATCGCCTGCTGTAATGTTTTAAACTGCATGATATAACCTCCTTAAATGCATAAGCCGGTGTCTTTTCTGGCAGACGGCATATAATTTTTCTGTGTCTATTATAACAAAACAGTCTGAAATCGTATAGCTTTTTTGAACTTTGATTTTGTACATTTGGGGCGGAAATATCTGTTTCAAAGAAATAAATGAAACTTATTCATTTATAAAGTGAATGAATTTAAGCATTTTCGCTTTACAATTTGCCTGAGCCATATATAATAGTTAATGTTGCATCATTTTTGTCAATGAAGCAGCAGATTTGAGAGAGTTTATCAATTGATAGAAAGGTTTGGTTATCAGCATGAAAAATGGAATTGAGATCAGATGGCATGGCCGTGGTGGTCAGGGAGCAAAGACAGCAGCGCTTCTGCTGGCAGATGTTGCATTCAAGACAGGACAGAATGTACAGGGTTTCCCGGAGTACGGTCCGGAGCGAATGGGAGCGCCGATCACGGCATATAATCGTATCAGCTCTGACAAGATCCGTGTTCATTCTAATATATATCATCCGGATTATGTGGTTGTGGTTGATGAGACACTTCTTGCGTCTGTTGACGTGACTGCAGGTCTTAAGAAGACCGGTGCCATTATTATCAACACACCGAAGTCCAGAGAGGAAGTTATGGACGAGCTGGGCAGCTATGAGGGCAGAGTTTACACGGTCGATGCACGAAAAATCTCTGTAGAGACACTCGGCAAGAATTTCCCGAACTCACCGATGCTTGCAGCAGCCGTTGCAGTCAGTGACATCATGCCGAGAGAGAAGTTCATCCATGAGATGAGAGCCTCTTACCAGCACAAGTTTGCCAAGAAGCCGGAAGTGATCGAGGGCAATATGAAGGCGCTTGAGTGTGCATATGACGTGGTTGAGGCAGCTATCGAGGAAGATAATCAGATTTCAGCATAACAGGAAACAGGGTACAAAAGCAGACAGCAGTCTGTGGTATCCGTTGAGGGCGGAATGTCTTTTGCTGCCGATATCATAAACATTAAC
The DNA here is from genome assembly GCF_003478445.1 of Roseburia sp. AM59-24XD. Classification (GTDB taxonomy): domain Bacteria; phylum Bacillota; class Clostridia; order Lachnospirales; family Lachnospiraceae; genus Jutongia. The sequence goes on along the minus strand of NZ_QUET01000012.1, from coordinate 35,760 downwards.
GAAATGGAGAATACAATGAGAACAGATATTACAAAGATAAACGAGAAATCTCCGCATACCGAACTGACCGAAGGTTGATGGTATTTGCCGGTGGAACATCCAAGATGTTTCAGACCGGTGAATGGAGAACAAATACACCGATCTTTCATGAAGATTTATGTAAGCAGTGCCTGCTTTGTGCGCCGGTCTGTCCGGATGGAAGCATTCCGGTAAAGGACAGCAAGCGAGGGGCATTTGATTACGACCACTGCAAGGGATGCGGCATCTGTGAGAGAGTCTGTCCGTTTGGTGCGATCGAGATGAAGGAGGGCAACGTAAATGGCAATTAAGGAACGTATGTCAGGTAATGAAGCGGTGGCTTACGCCATCCGTCAGGTGAATCCGGATGTTATGCCGGCATTCCCGATCACTCCATCTACAGAGATTCCGCAGATGGTTTCAACCTATATTGCAAATGGAGAGATGGATACAGAGTTTATTCCGGTGGAGAGTGAGCATTCTTCCATGAGTGCTGCGATAGGAGCAGAGGCAGCAGGTGCAAGAAGCTTAACAGCCACCTCTTCCGCAGGTCTGGCGCTGATGTGGGAGGAGCTTTTGCTGGCTGCATCAAATCGTATGCCGTTAGCACTTACATTAGTCAACAGAACACTTTCCGGACCGATCAATATCAACTGTGACCACTCCGATGGAATGGGAGCAAGAGATACCGGATGGATCCAGATCTATGCAGAGAATAATCAGGAAGCGTATGATAACTTCATTCAGGCATATCCGATCGCGGAGGATAAGAGAGTACATCTGCCGATCATGATCTGCCAGGATGGTTTTATTACAAGCCACGCCGTAGAGAATATCGAGCTTCTCGAGGATGAGCTTGTCAAGGATTTCGTTGGCGAGTATGAGCCGGAGGAATATCTTCTCAATCCGGGCAAGCCGATCGCCGTCGGACCGTATTCTATTTCCAATTATGCGATGGAAGCCAAGAAGAATCAGGAGATCGCACTGGAAAATTCTAAGGAGGTCATCTTGGAGGTGGCAGAGAAGTTTAAGGAGCTTTCCGGAAGAGGCTTTGGTCTTTTTGAGGAGTATCGCACAGAGGATGCGGATTATATCATGCTGTTGATGGGATCTGCCGCAGGTACGGCAAAGCAGGCAGTGGATGAAATGCGTGAGCAGGGCAAGAAAGTCGGTGTCTTAAAGCTTCGTGTGTTCCGTCCGTTTCCGGCAAGGGAGATTGCAGAGGCGTTAAAGAACTGCAAGGCAGTTGCAATCCTTGACCGCTGCGAGAGCTACAACGGCAACGGAGGACCTCTTGGCAGTGAGGTAACTGCAGGTCTGTTCCGTCATAAGGTGATGATCGAGGCAGTCAATTATATTTATGGACTGGCAGGGCGTGATTTTACCGTCAGCGATGCGGTTCATGTATTTGAGGAGCTGGAGGATGCCGTAGTCAATGGCAAAGAGATTGAACAGTTCCAGTATATCCGTCTGCGTTAATCGCAGCCGGATCTGTAAATCATAAGACGAAACAGCAGAAAGAGGGAAAATATGAGCGATTACAGTTTGAAAAATATAATGAATAAACCGGAGCGTCTGGCACCGGGACATCGTATGTGTGCCGGATGTGGTGCAACAATCGCTGTCCGTGCGGTGCTTCGTGCGCTGCATGAGGATGATCATGCCGTGATCGGTAATGCAACAGGATGTTTGGAGGTATCCTCCTTCATGTATCCTTACACGGCATGGGAGGACAGCTACATCCACAACGCCTTTGAGAATGCCGGAGCAACCTTAAGCGGTGTGGAGACAGCTTACAATGCATTGAAAAAGAGAGGAAAGCTTCCGGAGGATGCAACGTTTAAGTTTATTACCTTCGGTGGTGACGGTGGTACATATGACATTGGCTTCCAGTCCCTGTCAGGAGCAATGGAGCGTGGTCACGATATGGTATATGTCTGCTATGACAATGGAGCTTACATGAATACCGGTATCCAGCGTTCCTCTGCAACACCAATGTATGCGGATACAACGACAACACCGGTTGGCAAGCAGTCCGATGGTAAGATGCAGAACCGCAAGGATCTGGCAAGCATTATTGCAGACCATGATGTGGCTTATGTGGGTCAGACAACATTTACTGCTGACTTCAAAGATCTTCATAGCAAAGCCAACAAGGCAATCTACACAGAGGGGCCTTCCTTCTTAAATATCATGACACCATGTCCGCGAGGCTGGAGATACGACACGCCGGATATCATGAAGATCTGTAAGCTGGCAATAGATACCTGCTACTGGCCAATGTTTGAGGTGGATCATGGCAAGTGGAAGCTGACCTATGAGCCGAAGAAGAAGCTGCCGATCGAGGATTTCCTTCGTCCACAGGGCAGATTTAAGCATCTGTTCAAGAAGGGAAACGAGGATTTGATCGTACAGTTCCAGGAGGAAGTTGACAGACGCTGGGAGGATCTGTTGTACAAATGTGCTAGATAGAGAGGAATATCATGACACTTCTGACATATCAGGTATTTAAGACGGTGGCAGAGCAGGGAAGCTTCCGCAAGGCAGCGGATATTCTTGGGCTGACACCATCAGCTATAAGCCACGCTGTTTCCGCGATGGAGGGAGAACTTGGCTTTACCGTTCTAAACCGCAGCAAAAACGGAGTGACACTGACGAATTACGGGGAGCATTTGCTCCCCTATGTGAATGCCGTATTAAACAGCGATGAGAGCCTGCAGCAGGCAGTCTCTGAGTTTAATGGTTTGAAGCGCGGAAAAGTGAAGCTTGGCTGCTTCTCGAGTGTATGTACCAACTGGCTTCCGGACATCATGCGTTCCTTTCAGAAGAAGTACCCGGATATCGAGATCGAGGTATTTCAGGGAACATATGATGATGTGGTCTACTGGCTGAAAAACGGAGTCGTTGATCTCGGATTTTTGTCAACCTCCAGTGCAAAGGATATTCCGATAGAACCATTGTGGAGAGATCCTCTGTTATGTATTGTGCCGAAAGGAATGCAGAAGCAGAAGGAGTCCGATTTTATGGATATCGAGGAGATGCAGAATCATCAGTTTGTGACTCAGAGAGAGTCAACTGATGCAGATATCCAGAACTTCCTTAAAGAAAATTCGTTAAATGTGCAGTCAAATTATCATGTGGTAGATGATCTGTCGACCATTGCGATGGTTGCGAACGGATTTGGAATCTGTCTGATGCCGCAGATGGTTATGCGCGATATTCCATATGAGGTAGACTGTTATCCGGTTCAGCCGTATGCAGAGCGCGTGATCGGGCTTGCAACGCTTCATCCGGAGTTTATGGCACCGGCAGTGCGTTCCATGTATAATCACATTCTCGAAAATTATCGGGAAGACTTTTGATAGAATTTGCCAAAATTGAATCATCCAAAAAGAAAAGATGTGTCCACTTTTTAGGACACATCTTTTCTTTATCACTTTACAAGGATCTGGCTCTTCATCGGTTTGTCGTTTCGTTTGCGGAGCCGGATCTTTTTGACATTATATTTCTTACCATCGAATACCTTGATGTCGGTGTCAGGCTGTACCAGGGCACCGTACATTACTTCATCGCCGTCGGCAAGTGTGATTCCCTTAAGACCGCGGCTTGTTTTTTTGAATTCGTTGACCTCTGCCAGCGGGAATCCAAGGGACATGCCCTTCTTCGTGATCATGATAACCTTGCGGTCGCCGAAGATTGCATCCTCCGGCATAACCTGATCTACAGCGATCAGGCAGTCATCCTTGTCAAGCTTGGAGGCATTGACCATATATCTGGTTGTCTCAAACTCAATGCCCGATACCTGTTTGACGAAGCCTTTTTTCGTGATGAATAAGAGCTGCGAATTGAAAAGCTCCTCGAAGGAGATGAGTAACAGAGCATTCTCCTCGTTGTTCATCTTACAGAGATTATGGACGAGAGTACCCTTGTCACGGGCTTTGCCCTTCGGGATATCCTTTGCCTTGATCTGGTACATATTGCCCTGATCGGTAAAGGCACAGAGTTTGTCGGTATTCTTCATCATAACCGTATGCGGGATCTCCTGCAGGGTTTCCGGAGCAAGACGACCGTAGGAAGCACTGTCCATGGACTTGGCATAGCCGAAGCGGTCAACCAGAACATAGATATCCTCCTCCTTGACCTCCTCCACATAATTGGCAACCGTCATATTGCAAAGCTCGGTGCGTCTCGGTCTGCCAAACTGCTTTTTGTAGGTCGTCAGACGCTTTTTGATGACCTTGTGAAGCTTCGGGATGCTGCCAAGGATATCTTCGTACTCGGCGATGTTGGCAAGCAGTGTTTCATTCTCCTGATGCAGTTTCATCAGCTCAAGACCAACGAGGCGGCTGAGTGGCATCGCGAGGATCGCATCTGCCTGTCTCTCTGTGAAGGTAAGTGTCTGTGCCTGATATTCAGAATCCGGATTGCGGAAATTGATACCGTCTGTGATGCCGAATGTCAGACAGAGTTTCGCCTGCTTAACGGAATTACTGCCGCGGAGGATCTCGATGATCAGATCGATCACATCTGTGGCAACGATCAGACCGGTGACGATTTCCTGACGATCCTTTGCTTTGGCAAGAAGATGCTCATATTCCTTTGTGTAAAGCTCCTCCTGGAAGTGAACAAATTCATCAATCACACCCTTCAACGTGAATGTAAACGGCTGTTTGTCCTTAACAGCAAGGAAATTGACACCGTAGGTATCCTCCAGTGCTGTCTTTTTGTAAAGACCATTCAGAAGGTTCTCGACGTTGCGGTCCTTCTTGACCTCAACGACAAGACGGATACCTTCCTTGGAGGATTCATCGCGGACGTCATAGATCTCATCAAAAACCTTATCCTTCGTGAGAGTCACAAGGGATTCCAAAAGTTTCTGCTTGTTGCCGGCGACGGTATATGGAATCTCGGTGATCACGATGTTCTTACGGCCATAGTCGCTGTCCTCAATCTCGGTTCTGGCGCGAAGTTTTAGCTTACCTTCGCCGGTTTCATAGATCGTGCGGATGTCATCGGCATTGGTAATGATCGCTCCGGTCGGGAAGTCGGGACCCTTAATGTACTGCATCAGCTCATAGGTGGAAATATCCGGGTCATCCATATAAGCGATCACGCCATCGATCACTTCGGAAGGGTTGTGTGGCGGAATGTTGGTTGCCATACCAACGGCGATGCCGGTCGTACCGTTCAACAGAAGATTCGGAAGAGTTGCAGGAAGTACAAGCGGCTCCTTCTCGCTTTCGTCAAAGTTTGGACCAAACGGGACGAGTCCTTTATCGAGATTGTCTAGCATTGTCATGGCTCCGAAGGAAAGACGTGCCTCTGTGTATCGCATCGCTGCGGCACTGTCACCGTCAATGGAACCGAAGTTACCGTGTCCGTCTACCAGAGGGATCGACAGAGAGAAATCTTCTGTCATATGTACCAGTGCATCGTAGATCGAGCTGTCACCGTGTGGGTGATACTTACCCATCGTATCACCGACGATACGGGCACTTTTACGATGTGGCTTGTCCGGTGCAAGACCAAGTTCCTTCATAGCGTAGAGGATACGTCTCTGAACAGGCTTTAAGCCGTCCCGGATATCCGGCAGCGCGCGGGCGATGATAACGCTCACGGCGTAGTCGCGGTAGGAGTTGCGCATCTCCTCAGAAAAGTCTAATTGTATAATGGATGAATCCGTTGTTTTCATAATCATACCTCATTTTAAATATCAAGATTGGCGTATTTGGCTTCAGACATGATAAATTCACGTCTCGGTGGAACGTTGCTGCTCATCAGTGTGGTGGTTACCTCATCGGCATCGACCGTGTCACTGATCGAGATCTGGGCAAGGATACGGCTTTCCGGATCGAGCGTTGTCTCCCAGAGCTGTTCTGCGTCCATCTCACCAAGTCCTTTGTAACGCTGGATACCCGTGATCTTGTAGGATTTGTTCTTGCGGAACTTCTCCAGCTCAAAATCGTTAAAAACATAACGTGATAATTTCTTTTTGCCCTTTTTCTTTGTGGTGACCGGCTCGTCCGGCTCCTCATCCGGCGAGATCAGTCCGAGCGCGATATCCTCCTCGCGCTGCTTTGCTGCCTGGCTGACTGTCTCATAGTCGACCTTGTAAAGAGGCGGCAGACCGCGGTATATCTTGCCGGCGTAAATAAGCTCCGGCATAAAGCGGTAGAAGAAGGTCAGCAGAAGTGTACTGATATGGGCTCCGTCTACGTCGGCATCGGTCAGGATGATGATCTTATCATAACGGAGCTTACTGATATCAAAATCGTCGCCAATGCCGCAGCCGAAAGCGGCGATCATAGATTTGATCTCATTATTCAGAAGGATCTTCTCAAGCGTTGCCTTCTCGACGTTCAGGATCTTACCACGCAGCGGAAGTACAGCCTGTGTCTTGCGGTTACGGGCTGTCTTAACAGTACCGCCCGCAGAATCTCCCTCAACGATATAGACCTCGCATTCTTCCGGCTTACGGGAGGTGCAGGCGGCAAGCTTGCTCTTTGTGTCGACATCGTTGAGCTGTTTTAAGACAGCGGTTCTTGCCTTGTCGCCCGCCTTACGGGCGTTGTAGGATTTCATGGAGTTTTCGAGAATCGTACGCAGGATCTCAACATTCTTATCGAAATAGCGCTGGACCTCGGTGCTGAATACATCATCCACGGCAGTCTTGGCGTCGGTGTTGCCTAACTTTGTCTTCGTCTGGCCCTCGAACTGCGGATCCGGATGCTTGATGGATATGATCGCAACAAGACCGTTACGGATGTCCTTGCCGTCGAAGTTCTCGTCCTTATCCTTCAGTATGCCGAGCTCTCTGGCATATTGGTTCATCACGCGGGTGAGAGCAGTTTTAAAGCCGGTCACAAGAGTACCGCCGTCCACAACGTTGATACGGTTACAGTATGGATTGATCTGCTCCGTGAAGCTGGTCGTGTACTGAAATGCGACCTCTACCTCAATATCGCCGCTGGTTCCTTCAATATATATCGGTGTCGGGTGAAGTGTGACGGCATCGCGGTTGATATAGCTGACAAAGCTCTGAATACCAAACTCCTCCTGATAGGTGATGGTTTCGTTCTCTGCCTCGTTCGTATAGATCAGCTTTAGGTTCTTATTCAGAAAAGCAATCTCCTTGAGCTTTTTCTTGATGACATCCGGTTTAAAGGTGATCGTCTCGAAAATCTCGGCATCCGGATAGAAGATGACCTTTGTACCGGTGTTGGATTTGGCACACTTGCCGATGACAGGAAGCTGACCGCCCTCAAGCTTCGTCACGGGATGTCCTCCATCACGGTATTCATCGCGGTAAAGCTTCCCGTCTCTGCGGACCTCTACGATCATATGGGAGGAGAGGGCATTGACCACGGAAGAACCAACGCCGTGGAGACCACCGGATACCTTATATACCGTGCTGTTAAACTTGCCGCCGGCATGAAGAACGGTATAGACAACGCGAACGGTAGGGATCTTCTGGGTTGGATGGATGTCTACAGGGACGCCTCGTCCGTTATCCTCAATGCAGATGCCACCGTCCCTTTGCAGGGTAATATGTATCTCGCTGCAAAAGCCTGCAAGCTGCTCATCAATGGAATTGTCTAAAATCTCCCAGATCAAATGGTGCAGACCGCGGGAACCGGTGGAGCCGATATACATGCCGGGACGTTTCCGGACAGCTTCCAGCCCTTCCAATACTACGATTTCTTTTCCGGTATACTCACTCATACTGTACTCCTTTTCTGTTTCGTGCAAACATACATTCGTCATCCACCATACCATAAAAATGAAAAAAAAGCAACAAAACGCATGATCCGCCCGTGTTTTATCTTGCAAGCGGAGAATGTTTTTGGTATATTATGATGCGGGAGCATGAATGAAATGCTTCTCCGTGTTTGTTAAGCGTGCAATTATATAAAGGAAGGAAGTTTTACGGATGAAAAAGATACCATTTGTGACGAAGGAACAGGTCGAGGAGATTGCAAAGACATATCCGACCCCTTTCCATATTTATGATGAAAAGGGGATCAGAGAGAATGCAAGACGCCTTAAGGCAGCATTTGCATGGAATAAAGGCTACAGAGAGTACTTTGCGGTAAAGGCAACACCGAATCCGTTCATTCTGAAGGTTCTTCAGGAGGAAGGCTGTGGCGTTGACTGTTCATCCCTGACAGAATTGATGATGTCTGAAAAGTGCGGTTTTTCAGGCAGTGACATTATGTTTTCTTCCAATGTGACACCGGCAGAAGAATATGTAAAGGCAAAGCAGCTTGGTGCATTTATCAATCTGGATGATATTACACATATTGATTTCCTGAAGGACTGTGCAGGCATTCCTGAGACGATCTGTTGCCGTTATAATCCGGGTGGAGTATTCCAACTTGGAACAGATATCATGGATAACCCGGGAGATGCCAAGTACGGTATGACAAAGGAGCAGATGATCGAGGCATTTAAGCGTCTGAAGGAGCTTGGCGCAAAGCGTTTTGGTATCCATTCTTTCCTTGCCAGCAATACCGTATCCAACGATTATTATCCGACATTGGCAGGTATTCTGTTTGAGCTTGCTGTTGAGTTAAAGGAAAAGACCGGTGTAGATATTGCATTTATCAATCTTTCCGGCGGTGTAGGTATTCCATATACACCGGATAAGGAGCCAAATAATATCGAGATCATCGGCGACGGTGTGCGTCAGAAGTTTGAGGAGATCATGGTTCCGGCAGGTCTTGGTGATGCTGCGATCTTTACCGAGCTTGGTCGTTTCATGCTGGCACCTTATGGAGGTCTTGTAACAAAGGCGATTCATGAGAAGCATATCTATAAGGAATATATTGGTGTAGATGCCTGTGCGGCAAATCTGATGCGTCCGGCAATGTATGGTGCATATCATCATATTACCGTACTCGGAAAGGAAGATGCACCATGCGATCACAAGTATGATGTAACGGGATCTCTGTGCGAGAACAATGATAAGTTTGCCATTGACCGTATGCTTCCGAAGATCGACATGGGTGATTATCTGTTTATCCATGATGCAGGAGCACATGGCTTTGCAATGGGATATAACTACAATGGACGCCTTCGTTCTGCAGAGCTTCTTCTGAAGGAAGATGGAAGTGTGCAGATGATCCGTCGTGCAGAAACGCCGGCTGACTATTTTGCAACTTTTGATTTCTGTGATATTCTGAAATAAGATCATATTCCAATGGAATAATGTTTCAAATTTAACACCTTTTTTCAAAAAGGTGTTAAATTTTTTGCAAAAAACTCCGATACACATATAGAGATCATGAAAATGTATAAATTTAGGTGGTGATATTTATGAGAATTGATGCATATAATCAGGTCAGTCAGATTTATCAGGCATCCAGACCGCAGAAGGTCGCAAAGAAAAGCGAAACCACTGTAAGGGATCAGTTTACGGTATCCAGCAAAGGCAAGGATTACCAGACTGCGAAGAAGGCACTTGCAGCAGCTCCTGACATCAGAGAGGAGAAGGTTGCAGCATTAAAGGAACAGATTGCATCCGGCAGCTACAATGTGTCTGCTCAGGAGATTGCAGATTCTGTTGTGAGCAAGTTTTTTGATTCTAGCATCTGATGAGGAATGAGGTAACCCATTGGCGAGTTTAATGGAAGAATTGATTACTGTTCTCGGACAGGAGAAGGAGATCTACGAGAAGCTGATCCCTATCTCCGAGCGTAAGACGGCAATATTGATCAGGGAGGATCTGCCGGAGCTTCAGAAGATTACGGACGAGGAGCAGAGCCTGCTGGATGCGGCATACGCAGCAGACAGGAAGCGGGAGAAGATCATCGCGGATATCGGTGTTGTTTTAAACAGGGATCCAAAGGAACTGGATCTTACAACACTGGCAAAGCTGATGGCGAGGCAGCCTGCAGAGAAGAAACGGCTCAGCGAGCTTCATGATTCACTGAAGCCGGTGATGCAGCAGCTTGTCAATGTCAATCAGCGCAATAAAGAATTAATCGAAAATTCCCTTGAAATGATTGAATTCAATATGAATTTTATTCAAAGTACACGGATGTCACCGGGGAGCAATAATTACAACCGCAATGCGTCAAGCAGCTACGGGATCGATATGGGGCCGGGCGCTTTTGATGCCAAGCAGTAATTATTCCGAACCAGCACTTTCGCTGGTTCAGACCAATGATTTTGGGCGCTGGAGGCATTCGCTTTTTCCATTTATAAGGGAGAATTTAAGATAGAGATAGAAAGGTGCAGGTAATCGTATGGGAAGCTTATTTACCAGCTTTAATACCGGTGTGTCTGGGCTTCACACAGCCCAGTCGGGATTAAATACCACATCCCATAATCTTGCCAATGTCAAGACAAAGGGATATACGAGACAGCAGAATATACAGACGGATCGTTATTACCAGAATGTCAAGGTGGCAGTCGATGGCTCACAGATCCAGACGGGACTTGGAACAACCGTTTCTGCCATCCGCCAGATCAGGGATGCGTTTCTGGACAAGGAGTACCATCTGGAAACAGGACGTAAGGCATTTTACGAGAAGTTGTCAGAGACATCTGGAGAGATCGAGGATATTTTCGGCGAGACGGAGGGCATGGAGTTTCGTAATAATCTCCAGTCTCTGTGGAATGTGATGCAGGAGATGGCAAACAATCCGGAGGACATCACCAAGAGACGGCTTTTTGTTTCAACGGCAGAGTCTTTCCTGGAGACGGCACAGAACATCTACACCCAGCTCAATACATATCAGGTCAGTCTGAATAAGGAGATCAGTGATCAGGTCGACCGGATCAATACGATTGGCGAGACAATTGCTTATTACAATAAGGAGATTGCGAAGATCGAGGCAGGCGGCGTGGAGAATGCCAACGATTACCGTGATGCAAGAAACCTTCTTCTGGATGAGCTGGCAACCTACACGAACTTCAATTATCAGGAGGATGAGAAGGGCAGCATTCAGGTGTATATCGAGAATGCATTGTTTGTGGATGCGGGAGTCAGCTATCATCTTGGCTGTGAGAAGATTCCGGAGAATGGCTTCTACACGGTGCGCTGGATGGATAACGGATATGGTGATGCGTTTGATACCTCAGAGGCATATTCCACGGAGCGAAAGACTGATGTCGGCTCTCTGCGTGGTATCTTGACGGCAAGAGGTCTTAAAATCGCTAACTACTCGGATATTCCGGATCAGCCGCAGAAAGAGGATTTCATTGACAACAAGGGTGTGTTTGACGAGACCGCATACAAGGTTGCACAGAATAAATACGAGGCGGCGGTTTCCGCTTACAATAATACAACGGGCAATTCGATCATTACGCAGATCCAGGCACAGTTTGACCGTCTGATCCATAATGTTGTGACAAAGATCAATGATGCATTTGCGCCCAATATCGAGATTAAGGGCAATCAAGTGAATCTTGGTACAGTAACGACAGGTACGACTGCAGACGGGGAAGCCTTTGATATGACAAAGCTTACCGGCGGAAAGTACAAGGTGTTGGATGTGATCAATTGTCCGGTCGGAGCGGATGATCATGAGACAATCGGCACAGAGGTATTTTCAAGAGGTCAGATCGACCGTTATCAGAAGATTACCCTGAACGGACAGATTTATGGAAAGGATGCGGACGGCAACGATATTCCACTGGCACAAAAGACCGTAGATGCGGACGGCAATGAGACATATACATTGTATCTGTATAATGAAGAGAATGAAAGCGATATCGACTGGATGTACACGCTTAACAGTATGGTGATCAACAAGGAGCTGACCGCCGATTACTCCCTGCTGGAGGTTAAGGCGAATCCGGAGCTGGGACTGGATGGAGCGTATGCATTCGGACAGAATCTGTTTCAGGATCTTTTACATTCCTGGGATGAGGATCTGGGAGTTCTTGATCCGAACTCACAGGCATCCTACAATTTCGACGATTATTACACCAATATGATCGGTGGTCTTGGCATTCGCGGAAACGACTGGAATAACATGGTCGATTACCAGACGTCTCTGGCGGAGAGCATAGAGGACAAGAGGCAGCAGGTGGCCGGTGTTTCCTCGGATGAGGAGCTTGTCAATATGATGAAGTATCAGCATGCATACAATGCGGCGTCCCGTTATATTAATACCATCGACAGTATGTTAGAGACGCTGATCGAACGACTCGGATAGGAGGAAGAATATGCCATCTACATTTTTTGGATTAAATATAGCGACATCGGGCATGAATGCCTATAACATGGGCTTAAATACAACGGCGCATAACATTTCCAACCGCAACACCAAGGGATACAGTAAGCAGTCTGTTGAGCAGAAGGCAGGGATTCCGCTGAGTCTGCGCACTTCATACGGTATGCTTGGTACCGGTGTGGAGGTTATGGATATTGTCAGCAGCCGTGATGATTACTATGACTATAAGTACCGTAAGAGCAATTCGGTTTATGGAAGATACAGTACGTTAGATCATTATCTGCAGGATATTCAGGGATATCTTTATTCAAAGGATGCAGAGTCCGGCGGTATTACCAATGCACTGGATGATTTCTTTAAGACCGTGACGCAGCAGACAACAGATGCATCTGATACCACGATGCGTCGTCAGGTATCCGGATCCGCCGATACGCTGATGAATTTTATCCGTGAGACAGCCGATAATCTGCAGACGGCACAGAAGGAGATCAATGCACAGGTGAAAAGCGCCGTGGACAAGATCAATTCCTATGCCGGACAGATTGCTTCCCTGAATAAGCAGATCAATACACTGGAGGTAAATGGTGGTTCTGCAAACGATCTGAGAGACCAGAGAGCAAAGGTGATTGATGATCTTTCTGCTCTGGTTGATGTGGAGGTCGAAACATCTGTCCCGAAAGACGGACAGGGCACAGAAGAATTTCTTGTATTTATCGGTGACAGTGTACTTGTCGATACGTATATGACGAATCAGATCGAGCTTGTGGCCAAAACGACCAAGGACAACCAGACGGATTACGATGGTCTTTATGAACTTCGCTGGAAGAACGGACAGGATTTCAATATGCGCAGCAGCATTCTCGGAGGAGAGCTGCAGGCACTGTTGGAGATGAGAGACGGTAATAATTCCGAGAACTTTTCGGCAACGCTGACCGGATATACAAAGGGTTCTGCACAAAAAGCGGGAACGATCACGCTGAAGGCTTCCCAGGCTGACGGCGCATGCAGTGACAGCTCCTGGGATCTGTCGAAGCTTAATATTCCGGAGAGCGACGGAAAGCTTAAGATCTACAATTATGAATTTGAATATGATTCCTTTGAGGTATCTGTCAGCGCCGATGGAAGTTATGAATATACATTTACTTTAAAGAAGTCGTTAAATGAAGGACAGAGTGGTCATTTAGAAACCGCCTTGAACAGAGACAAGACTACCTCCACAATCGGAGACGATGTTGGATTTCGAGGCATTCCTTATTATATGGCACAGCTGAATGAGTTTGTGCGTACCTTCTCTGCCAATGTCAATCAGATCCAGAATACCGGATATGATCTTTATCAGGAAAAGGGCTGTGATCTTTTCGTGGCGGCTCCGCTTGCGGATGGAACAGAGTATGAGATGGCAGAGCTTTTGTACAATAAGACGGAGGGCTGTTATTATCTGAACGGCGAGGCACAGAAGGGTCTTGCCGGCGCGGATGTGGTCTATACCTTCTCTTCGAAGACGCAGAAAGGACAGAAGCTGTCTTACTACAGCATGACCGCATTAAATGTACAGGTATCGGAGGATGTGTTGAGCGATGGAAAGAAGCTGGCGTTTTCTACGGAAGCCAATGCCGGTGTAGCTTCCTTTGATAATCTCAGCAGATTTTCGGCACTGCGGGAGGATAATACTATGTTCAAGCAGGGAATGCCATCCAACTTCCTTGCGATTATGACGGCAGCAGTCGGTGTCGATGGTACAAAGATCAATGACTGCACCACCAATTCCAAGAATATTGTGGATGGGGTCGAGAACCGCCGTTTATCCAAGTCCGGCGTTGATGAAGACGAAGAAGGAAAGAACATGATCGAGTATCAGAATCTTTTGAAATATCAATATCGTGTCATTTCGGTAATGAATGAGGTACTGGACCGCCTGATCAATTCAACAGGTGTATAAGACAGAAGGAGCGTGTGAAATATGAGAGTAACCAATTCAATGATATCCAACAGTGCGCAGACGCATATTGGAAATGCCAAGAGCAGTCTTTTGAAATACGAGGAGCAGTTTACTTCCGAGAAAAAGATCCAGAGACCATCGGATGATCCGACGGTGGCAGTACGTTCCTTAAAGTACCGTAGTACCATATCCCAGATCAAGCAGTATGTGGAGAAGAACGTGGAGGACGGTCTTTCATGGATGGATACGACAGAGTCTGCCATGAAGAATATCAACTCCATTCTGGTCAACATGAAGGGATATCTTGATCAGGGTGCCAATGACTATCTGGCGCAGGACGAGCGTAATTCCGTATTATCCGTATTAAAGCAATATGTTTCCTCTGTGTTTGAGGATGAGGCAAATGCGGATTATTCCGGAAGATATGTGTTTACCGGTTATCGTACGGACACATCACTTCTGTTTGATGAATCCACGAAGAATCTGGCATATGACATCAAGGAGAACTTCAAGTACACAGATATCGGAACGGTCAATGTTGTTACCGGTACGGTGGAGTACAAGAAAGGAGCAGATGCGCAGAATTATGCAGACCAGATGGCTGCCATTGAGAAGAAATCCTTCTATAAAGTTCAGCTTGCATATAAGAATTGTTCCGCGGTCTCCTATGCTTCTGTCAAGGATGGCAAAGATGCAGCAGAAAATTATGTGACACTGACGACAAGCTATAAGGGCGCTGACGGAAAGAATGTCGAGGAGGTCTATAACCCGGTGACAAGGGCTTCATCGGATGCGAATGCCTATGAGGTTGGCGATGATGAGGTCATTTATCTTTATGATACCGGAGAGATGCTGATTGGCAAGAATGTTTATACAGAGATTCAGGAGAATCAGGCCGATTTCCAGGCAAATTACTGCAAGACGGAGTTTGACAAGAGCGATATACGCCCGGAGATGTACTTCGAGTGTCAGAGCTACAATAAGGTTTCCAAGAAGGAGACAACATACGCGGATCCGGATGGACAGGAGATCAAGTATGAAGTAAACTTCAGCCAGAATATGACTGTGAATACACAGGCGAGAGATGCGATTGATACGGATATTTACCGTGTGATCGATTATCTGAGCAATGCGATCGCCGATGTCGATGAGGTGGAGAGCCGCATTGCGAATGCAGACAAGATGATCGCCAACACCACGGATCCGGATGAGTTAGAGAAGCTCAATGCGTATAAGGAGTCGCTGGAGACGGAGAAGTCTCTTCGTGTCACGGTGATGACCGAGGCGTTTGGCAAGGGACTGACCATGGTAGATACAACACAGAAGAAGCTGAATGTTGCAGTGGCAGATCTCGGTACGCGCTATGATCGTCTGAAGCTTACATCCGATAAGCTTGCAGATCAGAAGGTTGATGTTGAAGAGCAGCTTTCCAACAATGAGGATGTTGATATTTCGGATGCCTACATCAATCTGACTCAGGCAGACAATCTGCATCAGTATGCTCTGACAGCCACATCAAAGATCCTTGGCAATACATTGTTGGATTATATTTAATATGATGGGCTGAAAGCAGATCGTTGCAAATTGCCCGGTAATGGAGTGAGACGTGGTATTATTTTACAAAGAAAAGAGGGTGAACTATGTTAATTGATACAAGATATTTTGGGGAGATCGACATGGACGAGAAGAAGATCGTTCATTTTGAACATGGATTATTCGGTTTTGAGGAGTACAAAGACTATACGATTCTGTACGATTCGGAGAGTGAGAAAGAGCCGTTTTTCTCATGGCTGCAGTGCACGACAGAGAAGTCACTTGCCTTTCCGGTCGTGAATCCGCTGAAGGTAAAGTCCGACTATGATCCGGTGGTGGAGGATGAGCTGATGAAATCACTCGGTGAGTTCGGCGAGGATGATCTGGTGGTTCTTGTACTGGCAACGATTCCGCCGGAGGTTCAGAAGACATCGGTGAATCTGAAGGCACCACTCATTATTAATGCAGGCACCAGAAAGGGTGTACAGCTTGTTGCAGACAATCAGGACTATGAGATAAAGCATTATCTTATGGCACAACATTAAGGAGGTGCAGATATGCTGGCATTAGCGCGCAAGAGCAATGAATCCATAATGCTTGGAAATGACATAGAGATCACGGTTCTGGAGATCAAGGGTGATCAGGTAAAGCTTGGAATCAAGGCACCGAAATCAGTACCGATCTACCGTAAGGAGATTTACCTGCAGATCCAGGAGGAGAACCGGCAGGCAGTTCGGGAGGTGGATGTAGAAGCTGTCAAAAATCTGTTTGGTGGTCAGCAATAGGCGTATTTGTGGAGAAATTTGGAGGGAGATGTAATGATTTCCCTCCTTTTTGCCGATATAGTATCCAGAAGTAACAAATTTAGATAAGCACACGGAGGTGTTAGGGATGAAAATCGAAGGATTGGGAAGTGTTAAGACAGGCACGGAAGGAGATTTTGACACTGTGAAACCGGTAGAAAGTACGACTGGCAGAGGGACGGCATCGCCGATAACGGCGCCGATCGTCACGAAGGTAGTGACCGAAACGGGAGCACCGATGGGGGGGCAGGAAGGCGGAGAAACGGAACAGTCCGGTGCAAAGGATCCGACACAGAAGACCATTGATGCCATGATGTCAGAAGCCAATCAGAAGCTCAGCAAGACAAGATGTGAGTATTCCTATGATGAACCGACCAGAAGAGTTTCTATTAAGGTTTATGATAAGGAGACGGATCAGCTGATCCGCGAGGTGCCGCCGGAGAAGTCTCTGGAGGCATTACAGAAGATCTGGGAATTAGCCGGCATCATTGTTGATGAGAAGAGATAAAGGTTTTTTAGAAAGGGAGGGTTATTATGCACTTAGAATGACGGGAATGACTTCAGGACTCGATACAGATTCCATTGTTTCTGCGTTGATGGAGGCACAGACAACCAAGAAGACAAAGGTCGAAAATAAGAAAACGAAGCTGGAGTGGACACAGAATATCTGGACAGGTCTCAACAAAAAGCTCTACAGCTTTTATACGGATTCTGCCGGAAAGATGCGTTTCCAGTCAAGCTACCAGACCAAGAAGGCAGCATCTTCCGATGCTTCCATATTGACAGCAACAGCACAGTCAAGTGCGTCCAGCGGTTCTTACACGGTTAAGGTTAACCAGCTTGCAGCTGCACAGTATGTGACAAGTGCGAAGGTTTCTGCCAAGTCAACCGATGCCTCCGGTAAGGTAACAGAGAGCAAGGTGACATCTGACACGAAGCTGTCTGCTCTTGGCTTTGATACAGAGGGAGATACCACGATTGAGATTACAGCCGGTGAGAAAACGATCAATCTGAACGTGGATGAAACTACCACAGTCCGTGATTTTGTCAATGCACTAAAGGATGCCGGTCTGAATGCGTCCTTTGATGAGAAGCAGGGACGTTTCTTTATCAGTGCAAAGGAGAGCGGAGCAGACGGTAAGTTTACGATCACCAGCAAGACGATGACCGGAGAGCAGGTTGCAGCACAGAACAAGCTGATGGACTCGGTGGATTACTCGAATTTGTCTTCCGGTGATCAGGACACGGTCAAAAAGATCCTCAGTGATCTTAAGAACGCACAGGATACCAGTGCTGCAGCAGATGCAGAGAAGAGTCTGCAGGATATCTCAGACCGCACGGCGAAGGAGAAGGCAACAGAGTATATAAGAACAAGCTTACGGATGATATGCTTTCCAAGTACAAGTACGAGACAGATGGCACGGATGGCAACGGTGATGCACATAAAGCCGGAGATATCGATTACAGTAAAGTGAAGCAGGCATTGCAGGAGGCTGGTCTGGACAATAATGTCTACACAGAAAGTGATCGTCTGATCGTACTGAAGCAGAAAATCATCGAGCCTGCCGTGACAGAAAAGCTCGCTTCTGAGGAATATACCGGTAAGATTGACAACGCAGTGACAAGCGGTCTGGGGGATGCAGGCATCGAGAAGCAGAGTGAACGCTACGCAACGATCAGTCTTGCCGTGAATGGTTATGCGCAGGCAATGAAGGATGGCACAGAGCAGTCAAAGGAATCAGCACTGAAGCTTCTTGGTATGGATGATATTGACGGTTCTGCGGTCAAAGAGAGTGCAGATGGTACCGGCATGGTTGTTATCGAGGCAGCTGATTCTATTGTGCAGGTCAATGGTGCAACGCTGACCAGCAGCAATACAACACTGGATGTCAATGGACTGTCACTGAATCTGGTCTCTGCATCTGACAGGGAAGTAAAGGTTACCGTATCCAATGACAGCACTGCAGTTTATGATGCGATCAAGGACTTTGTAGAGCAGTATAACTCCGCATTATCGGAGATGAATAAGTATTATTATGCAGATTCTGCCAGAGGATACGATCCGCTGACCGACGATCAGAAGGAAGCAATGTCCGATGAGGAGGTAGAAAAGTGGGAAACAAAGATCAAGGATTCCCTGCTTCGTCGTGATTCAACACTCAGCGGTATTCTGGAGACCTTCCGTACTTCCCTGACCGGTATTACGGTGAAGGCATCCGATGGTAAGACATATTCTCTTGCAAACCTCGGTATTACAACCGGTAAGGATTATAAGGAATATGGTCTGCTTCATATCAAGGGCGACGAGGATGACACTGATTATGCAGATTCCGAGAATACATTGCAGTCCATGATCAACAGTGATCCGGATATTGTCATGGAGGTTATGTCAGGAATCGCATCGAACCTGTACAATAATATCAACAAGAAAATCTCTACCACCACAACGATGAAGAGTGCGTTGTCCTTCTACAATGACAAAGAGATGACAAAGCAGATGACGCAGTACAAGAAAGACATCAAATCGTGGGAGACGAAGCTGTCTGACATGGAGGATCGTTATTACAAGCAGTTTTCCGCAATGGAGACAGCACTTTCCAAGCTTCAGTCGCAGCAGAATTCGTTGGCAAGCTATCTTGGCAGCAACTAGGATTTGCAGGTGCGTATAAGAGGAATTCAAAAGGGAAATAATTCGCAGAGTTTCGGAATAGCTTTAAAGCAGGATCTCTGCCGGGAAATGGAGTGACATATGGCAACATTTAACAGAGCAGCACAGATGTATCAGAAAAATGCCGTACAGACAGCGTCGCCGGCAAAGCTTACCCTCATGCTTTATGATGGAGCAGTGAAGTTTACAAACATTGCGATCGAAGCCATCGAAGCGGGGGATATTGAGAAGGCTCATAATAATATCGTGAAGGCACAGAACATTATCGTAGAGTTTCGTTCCACACTGGATATGAAGTACCCGGTGGCAAAGGATTTTGATGTGGTTTACGATTATATTTACCGCCGTCTGGTGGAAGCCAACATGAAAAAGGACAAGGACATTCTGGTGGAAGCACTGAAGCATATCAAAACCATGCGGGATACATGGAGAGAGGTTATGAAGCTGAATAATGTTTCATAACAAAGGAAATGAGGAAAATGATGGATAATATAGGAGTGTATGTTTCTGCATTGCAGGAATCCTTACAGAAGAAGCTGGATGTGCTGCTCGAGCTTTTAAAACTGACAAAGGAGCAGGGTGCGATCCTGAAGGAGAAGGAGCCGGATATGGATCGGTTTGATGAGATCATTCAGGAGAAAGCAAAGCTTTTGGACAATATGGAGACATTGGATCGGGGATTTGATGCATTATTTGCGAAGGCTGGTGATACGCTCAAGAATAACAAATATGAGTATCAGACACAGATCACCGAGATGCAGAATCTGATCCGCAGCATTACGGACACCGGCGTGCAGATAGAGGGACAGGAACATCGCAATAAGACGGCGTTCCAGCAGTATCTTACCGGTGCCAGACATGAGATTAAGGAATTTACGGTTAATAATCATGTGGCCAACAGTTATTATCACAATATGGCCAACCAGCATCAGTCCTGGCAGTCCTATTTTCTGGACCAGAAGAAATAAACAACACCCCCCGGACGCAAGTGTCCGGGGGTTATTCTTTGAAAGACTATTGGCAAATCGATATTTTGGGTGTGGAAAGTTTAGGTGAATAATTGACAGCTTGACCGGAAAGGAAAAACGATGATTTACAAATGTTTAATGGCGTATCTTATGATCAATCTTGCCGTGCTGCTTCTCTATGGACTGGACAAATGGAAAGCGAAGAACCACCGATGGCGGGTCTCGGAGGCTGCACTGATGATGGCAGCCGTTTTCGGCGTTTTCGGTGCATATGGCGGTATGCATCTGTTTCATCACAAGACGCAGAAGCCGAAGTTTTATATCGGTGTTCCGGTAATCTTTGTCGTGGAGCTTATGCTTTTCGTAGTATTTGCGGTTACATTTCATTAGAAAAATAACATGCCAAGATGATAGACAATGAAGGATACGATCAGAGCGGCTGAGATCGTCTCATAGAGCAGAGTAAATTCCGTACATGACGTTGTCATTGTCATGGGGGTATGATAAAATATGGGCATGAATAACAGGAAATTATATATGTAATACCATAAAGATAACGAGGGGTCGGTGGGTACAGACGGTATATGGGAATAGACAGAGATAGGATGGATAGAATGAGGGAGGGATCGGCATGAAACGAATCCGGAAAAGATGCATTGTGTGGCTGCTGACACTCTCTTTATGGATTACCGGTGGGATATATCCGGGTAGCATCACAAAGCAGGTCAAGGCGGCAGACACGCAGGGGGAAACAGAACATGAGCCGGAGATTGCCTCGGATGCAGTATGGCTTTCGAAGGAGGAGACAGGCAGTCTGCCGCTTACAATGGAGATGCCGGATTTATACTATACAGCCGGACAGGACGAGGCACTCAGTCTGAATGTACAGGCGGAAGGAACCGGAGAGTGGCGGTATGTTTTCCATGTGGAACTGGATGAGTGGACGGGATACAGCTGGGAAGAAGTGGTTATATTTAACGGTCCGGGTGCAAGCCTCGATGAGAATAATGTATGGCATATGAGTCAGGAGCATTATCATTATTTCCGTAAGGGAAGGACATACCGTTTTGTTTTTCAGGTGTCCCGGATGAACGGTGTGACCGATTACGATATACAGTATTCGCTCCATGCAACGACGAATGCCGGCTGTGAAAATGGCGTGATCTGGCGGAAGGGCGTCAGTGAATGTCATCCGGATGACACGGAAGAATATGCTGTGATCGAAGGGTATGAGGGCGATGAAGTAATCTGGCGTATGCCGTCAGAAATCGGCGGCTATCCGGTTCGTTATGTGGAGCTTCGCTTCCAGCAGGAGAATAACAATGTGCAGGTGGTCATGGTGGATGCCCCGGTTATGATTAACTATGGATTTAATCGTTTCCCTGCGGTAAAGGACGTCTATCTGATGAACGACAAAATCAATCTGATGAATACCTATTGTTATGCAGATGATTTTGTGATCCATTGTTACGCCGGAGGTGGGGCAGAGAGGGAATGTAAAGGGAACAGGATCACCTATCAGATTCTGGGGGAGGAGACGCTGCATACGCCGGAGCCAACGGCTGCACCAACGGCTTCCCCGAAGGTGACACCGAATCCAAAGCCTCTTCCGACTGCGGTTACCATGTCTGCGATTGACTGCCTGTACCGTGTCAATGAGCAGGATGAGGTGACAATCTTAAAGTATACCGGAAGTGCGCAGAATCTGGTTATATCCCGGATTGATGGAATGAATGTCACGGCAATTGCGGAGGGAGCCTTTCAGGAGAAAAAGCGCCTGCGGAAAGTTGAACTGCCGGATACACTTCGGGAGATCGGAGAGAAGGCATTTTATGAAAGCGGTATTGAGAGCATTGCGCTGCCGGAATCTGTGGAGAAAGTCGGAAAAGAAGCGTTCAGCCATTGCTACAGTCTGACAGCGGTTCAGGCGGGAGACCACATCCGGGAATGGGGCTGTAATGCACTTGATTATACTGCTTATATGGATGATGAGGCAAACTGGAAGGACGACATGCTGATCGTTGGAGGCAGTCTTATCTTGTACCGGGGGGATGCGGAAATATTGACGATCCCGGAGGGGATTACGACTCTGGGAGATTATTTTATACCGTATTCTCCCAATATGCGTTATGTTTTTCTGCCCAAAAGTCTGTATTATATTGGCGAAGGAGCATTTGCAATGACCAGCCTGATGGGAATGGAAATTGCAGCCGATGATCTGCGGGTGATCGGTAAGGATGCATTTTTTTGGACAAGTATTCGGTCATTGTATTTGTCCGGCGATTCGGTAGAGATTCAGGAAGGGGCATTTCGTTATTCTTCCGTGCATTCTCTTCAGATTGCGGCGAAAAATGTGATCATCGCTGAAAATGGTTTTAAGGATTCCGAAAAAATAATGGATATGCTTGTACTCCCTGACCTGACAAAAGATATTTGCAACTTCTTAAAAAATGGGAACGGTGCGAAACAGCTTGCATTTACTAATGTCTCTGCCGGACAGTTTGAGAAGATCTTAAAGGAAAACGGAGGAGCGGATCTGATGGAAAAGGCAGATGCCGTCTACGTTCCGTTTGCAAGAGAGGAGCTGTCCGATCCCGATCTGCTGGAGGACAGTAATGTATTCTATCAGGGAGAGTGGCATCTGGTACGTTATATGATGCAGAATCATGCGGAAGAGATTTACGCGGTCAGGGATGGTGAGACATGTCCACAGCCTGGAATGGCAGATGTATATAGTTATCCTCCGATTGGTACTGTGCTCTATCACAAGGGCTATGATCTGAACGGGGATGGTGAGCCGGATGAACTGCCGGAGAAGGTGACAGAGAATCTGGTTATACAATGTCTGTATGAGATTGCAGAGAAGGAACATACCTGGGAGTTAGTGGATATAACCTATCCGGAAGGAGATTGTGAGGAGCCGTCGGAGTCGCGGTATCGCTGCGGCGGCTGCGGAGAAGAGAAGACGGAGAAGTTGGCAGCACTGGGACATGACTATGAGAAGGAGTGGACGGTTGATCTGGCGGCAACCTGTACGCAGGCGGGGATCAAATCGCATCACTGCAGGAGAAGTACATGCGATAAGCTGGGAGCGGTTACGGTAATCCCAAGTCTGGGTCATCAGTGGGATAACGGAGTTGTGACGAAGCAGCCTTCCGCGAAAGAAAAGGGCATTAAAACATATACCTGCCGTCAGTGCGGGGAGATCCGCACCGAGGAGATTTCATGGACATCGACACCGCAGCCGACAAAGCTCCGGAAACAAAACCGCCGGCTGCTTCCATGACGCCGGCTGCTTCCATGACGCCGGTGCCGGTCAGAACGCCGGAGCAGTCTGCAACGCCGTCGACGGAACCAACCAGACAGCAGGAGCAGACAACGTCGTCTGACGGGGATAATACGGCGGGAGCGGGCAGTTCATTAACAGACAATACTTTACCGGCAGCTTCTGTAAAGCCGGCTTCCTCCGATAAGAAAAACAGAAACAGCACATCGGGTGTCTCATTGAAAAAGAGCGGTGGTATAAGTAGAAAAACACTTTCTGCGCCGGTGATCCGCATCCAAAAGAAAAAGCAGGGGAAGCTACGCTATCTTGTGATCAAATTGACCAAATATCAGGGGGATCATGTGCAAATCTGTTACCGAAAGAAGAAAACAGGAGCTGGGTGCGTCTGGCAATGAAGTATGACACGCTGAAGAAGAAAGAGGAGATATTCCGGATCCGCTATCTTTCGACAAAGGGCTCGCTGTATGTGAAGGTACGGACCTGGAAGAAAAGCGGCAGCAAGAGAGTGTACAGTGCGTATTCGAGACAAAAGCAGATCCGCCTGACGGATAAATGGGAAAAGACGATTTGTGGAGGACACGGTAAATGAAGGTACGATGGAAAGCGAAAATTGCATATCTGCTCACAGCAGGCTTATGTCTGGCAGGAGCCGCGGACATTATGATACCGGTGGTGCATGCACAGATAGAGCATGTGCAGGAAAGCAATGCGGTGGACAACCGGTGTTTTCAAACACTTTCGGATGTTTCCACATTGACGGCAGCAGACTGCATTTACAGTGTGGATGACAAAGACGAGGTCACGATCCTTAAATACACCGGAAATGCTAAAAAGCTGATCATGACGGAGATTGATGGCAAAAAGATCACGGCAATCGGTGATGGAGCTTTCGAGGAGCAGGGGCAGTTAGAAGTGGTTCAGTTTCCGGATACCCTGCGGTCCATTGGCTGCAAGGCGTTTTACCATTGTGGCTTCCAAAGTATTATATTGCCCGATTCGCTGGAAACTGTCGGTGATGAGGCGTTTAATGTGTGCATTGGATTAACGCAGATTAAGGCTGGTCCCAATATCCGGAAATGGGGATATCATGTGATCGATCAGACAATGTATACAGATAACGAAGCAAACTGGAAGAATGACATTCTGATGGTGGGAGAACAGTATGCGATCGAACACAGATGGGAACAGGAGATCATCAATATTCCGGAGGGAGTAACGACGATCGCCGATAATTTTATAATTTTTAGTTCAGAGCTTCATTATGTTTATATGCCGGAGAGTGTGAAATATATCGGGGAGGGAGCGTTTGCATGCTGCCCGTATCTGAAGAGTGTTGAATTTGCCGGGAATGATCTGCGTCTGATCGGGGAGGAAGCATTTCAGTCGACACAACTGGAAAAGGTATATCTGTGCGGAGAGTCGCTCGAGATCGGAGCGAGAGCGTTTCAGAACTGTACCGGGTTAAAATACATGCAGATCGATGCCGGGCATGTTACTCTTGGACAGGATTTTATCAGTGACATACCGGAGGGGAGGATGGAGCTTTTGGTACTTCCGGAGTTGACACAGTCTGTCTGTGATATTATGATGGATAAAGCAGTGTCAAAGAAGCTGGCTTTGACGGACACCTCCGCAGAAGCTTTTGAATCGGTCTGTCGGGAGGCAGGGACAGGATTTTTAAATAATCTGGAAGAAATCGATCTTCCGTTTGCAAAGCAGGCGCTTGCGGATTCCTCACTGCTGGAGGGAAATAAAGCACTCTATCAGGGAGAGTGGCATCTGGTACGCTATCTGATCCGTCACTACATGGAGGCAGAATATATCGTAAAGGAAGGGGAAAACTGTCCGTATCCGCTGATCGGGGATTCGTATTGTTATCCGCCTGTCGGGACGAGCCTGATCAATCTCAGGTGGGATCTTGACGGGGACGGTGTGGCGGACAGACTGCCTGGTGTTGTGACAGAGGATATTACGGCGAAAGCCCTTTATGAGATTGAAGAGGCGGCACATGACTGGCAGCTTATTGAGACAATCTGGATCACGGATGACTGCGATTCCTATGGAACGGCAAAGTACGTTTGTCTGAACTGTGGGGAGCAAAAGGAGGAGCTTGCCACGCCGCGTTGGCATGATATTTCCGAGGAATGGACGATCGATCAGGAGGCAACCTGTACGAAGTCCGGAAGCAAGTCACATCATTGCAAACGAAGCGGCTGCAATGAGAAGGAGAACGTCACTGTCATACCGGCTACCGGTCACAAATGGGATAACGGTGTGGTGACAACAGAGCCAACTGGTGAGACGGATGGAGTCCGAACATATACCTGCAGCCGATGTGGAGGAACACGGACGGAGGCGATCGCCAGACTTGCGACGCCGCAGCCGGTGATCACAAGCACACCGCAGCCGACGGACTCTTCCGGTACATCACATCCGGCAGAGCCCTCCGGAGTGCCGCAGCCAACGGTTTCCTCTGATGTGCCACAGCCGACAGATGGGACACAAGCCTCTGTCACGCCGGAAACCGGAGATCAGACGGCTCAGCCATTGTCACCATCCGGAGATCCGTCAGATCCCGCGGCAACGCCTGAAGGCGGAGAAAAGCTGACGGGAGGAAACATCACCAATGTTGGTAACACCGGCACCAAGAAATTTCCGGCTCCCATTGTGCAGATGCAGAAGAAAAAAGAGGGATCGATCCGTTATCTGGTGCTCCGGGTGGAGCGGTATCAGGGAAACCGGGTAGAAATCTGCTACAAAAAGAAATCCAAGGCTTCCTGGACAAGACTTTCCCTAAAATATAACCGGCTCAAAAAGAAAAAGGAAACCTTTAAAATCCGTTATCTGTCCACCAAGGGCTCGCTGTATGTGCGGGTGCGTACCTGGAAGAAGAGCGGCGGTAAAAAAATGTACAGTGCTTACACAAAGCAAAAACGCATTTCGTTAAAAGAATAAATAGTATGAAGATAAAATGTAAAGGAGAATTATATGAAGGAAGTTTGGATATGATACATTGCGGATTTGCAAAATGGTATCAAGCATTTGGATTTAGGCTACTAAATAATTTATGGCGTTGCGAAGGTTGATTTACATTCCCCTTGTAAGTACAAATGTTGCGTGCCGATAAAGGTGTGTTCCGTGTCTTTATATAATCTTAATACAGAAGTAGAGACTCTTATACCATCTTTGAAAGCAATTGGATATAATAAAATGCATCACGAAGGTGGTGCTATTAGAATTGATAATAAGGAGTTTTAATTAATTATGCCGGAAAATTTATGTAAGAAAAAGCACATGACATCTTTTCGATTAATTATTCTGGGATTTGCAGGCGTGATCTTTTTAGGAACCGTTCTGCTTATGCTTCCCATTTCCACATCGGAGCAAGTGTTGACCCCATTTCATGAGGCTCTTTTTACAGCCACTTCTGCGGTATGTGTGACGGGACTTGTGGTGAAAGACACCGGAAGCTACTGGTCTCAGGCAGGGCAGACGATTATTCTTGTCCTTATACAAATTGGAGGACTGGGAGTGGTAACTGTGGCGGCATCTGTTTCTCTTCTTTCCGGGAAAAAAATATCTCTTATGCAAAGAAGTACTATGCAAGATGCGATGTCAGCACCTAAAGTTGGAGGAATCGTCAGACTGACAAGGTTTATTTTAAAGGGGACATTTTTGACTGAAGCTGCAGGGGCATTGTTATTGCTGCCAGTTTTTTTATCGGATTATGGGTTAAAGGGGATTTGGCTGTCAGTTTTTCACTCTGTTTCTGCTTTTTGCAATGCCGGATTTGATATACTGGGAACAGCAGTTCATGCTTTTCCGTCTCTGACAGGATATTATGGGAGCATCCTTATAAATATGGTAATTATGCTGCTGATCATTATAGGGGGAATTGGTTTCCTTACCTGGGATGATATTTATACGAACAAACTGAATTTTAAACGTTATCGCATGCAAAGCAAGATTATTCTCATGACTACCACATGTCTGATCTTGCTCCCGGCAGTTTTTTTCTTTACCTGTGATCTGAAAAACTTGCCCATGGGGAAGCGGCTGTTGGCAGCTGTGTTTCAATCCGTAACTACAAGAACTGCAGGTTTTAATACCATAAATATTTCAGAGATGAGTGAGGCATCAAAAGCGGTTATGATATTGTTAATGCTGATCGGTGGATCGCCGGGCTCTACAGCTGGTGGAATGAAAACAACAACGTTTACGGTGCTTATTTTAAATGCGATTGCAACGTTTCGAAGCCAGGAAAATGCAGGGGCTTTTGGACGAAGACTGGAATATGACGTGATAAAAAATGCAGCGACAATAGCTATGCTTTATTTTTCCTTGTTCTTTTGTGGAGGAATTGCAATCAGCGTATACGAGGGAATTCCTCTTTTAGACTGCCTATATGAAGCTGCCTCGGCTGTTGGTACGGTAGGTCTGACACTGGGAATTACACCGAGGCTTCATGTTTTTTCACAGGTTGTGCTGATCATACTGATGTATCTGGGCCGTGTAGGCGGTCTGACTTTGATTTATGCGGTATTTTCCGGAAAAAACAAGGGGAATGCAAAGCTTCCTTTGGAAAAAATTACAGTTGGATGAGAAGGAGAAAGATAATATTATGAAAAATGTATTGATTATCGGGCTTGGAAGATTTGGAAGACATGTTGCCATGCAGCTTAATCAGTTGGGACATGAAATTATGGCAGTTGACTGGAATGAAGAAAGGGTGGATAAAGTACTGGCATTTGTGACCAATGCTCAGATTGGTGACAGTACCAATGCTGAATTTTTACAATCTCTAGGGATTGGAAATTATGATATCTGTTTCGTGACCATTGGAGGAAGTTTTCAAAATTCTCTTGAAACAACTTCCCTTCTGAAAGAACTGGGAGCAAAACTGGTGATATCCAGAGCTGAGCGTGATGTTCAGGAAAAATTTCTTTTACGCAACGGTGCAGATAAGGTGGTCTATCCAGAAAAGCAGGTCGCAAAATGGGCTTCTATCCGTTACACGGACGATCATATTCTGGATTATATGGAAGTGGATGCTTCCCATGCGATTTTTGAGGTGGAAGTACCAGAGGAATGGGCTGGAAAAACAGTAGGCGAATTGGATATCAGAAAACGCTACAACATTAATATTCTGGCAGTAAAAAATGAGAGAGAATTCAATATTGCAATTTCTCCGGATACGTATTTGGCAGAGAATACTAAATTACTGGTGTTGGGAGAATACAGAACCCTTCAGAAGTGCTTTCGCATATAGTTTATTTGTTATGAAGAGGCTGGTAAAGAGGTGAAGGTAATGGCAGAAGGTATGTTGGCAGTCGCATGATATAATTTCAAAAACAGTAGAAAAAGGTGACAGGAAAGATGAGTTTAAGAATCGAAGGAGATAATAAAAAAACAGATGAACACATCCTTGTTTGTCTGTCTGCTGCACCTTCGAATCAGAAAATAGTAGATACAGCGGCGAAAATGGCGAATGCGTTGCAGGCACGTTTTACAGCTCTGTATGTGCAGACTGGTACAAAATCAGAAGCCTTAGATAAAGAAAATCTGGAAGAACATATTCGGTACGCAGAAATGCTTGGAGCAGAAATTGTAACGACTCATGGGGAAAACATACCAGTACAGATTGCAGAGTATGCCAGGCTGTCCAATGTTACCAAAATCGTGATCGGACAAAGTAATGCCAGACGGAATCATTTTTTCAGCAAGTCAACTTTGACGGAAAAGTTGATTGAAATTGTACCGGATATTGATATCCATATAATCCCAGATACGGTAAAAACCAGGAGTTATCAGAAACAGCCATTTACATGGTATGTAGAAAAACCGTCTGCAAGAGATTATTTCCTGACAGTTTTTATATTTGCAGTATGCACTTTCATTGGGTTGCTGTTTCAGAAGCTGAAATTCACAGATACGAATATTGTAACGATATACATCTTGGGTGTTTTGGTTACTTCAATAGTGACAGATGGTTATCTTTGCAGTATAGCCGGTTCGTTCTTAAGTGTAGTTTTATTTCGTTTTTTTCTGACAGAACCCAGGATGTCTTTTCATACTTATGCGGTGGGTTATCCGGTAACTTTTTTTATAATGCTTATTTCATCCGTACTTACGGGAGCACTTGCGGCAAAGCTAAAGACGCATGCAAAGATGTCCGCACAGCTTGCCTTTCGCACACAGGTGCTGTTTGATACAGATCGTCTGATGCAAAAGGCCCAAGGAGAAACAGAGATCCTTGATGTTACCTGTACACAGTTGATCCGTTTGCTAAACCGTAATATTACAGCATATGTTGTGGAAAATGGAACTTTATCAGGGGGAAAGCTGTTTTCTGAAGAAAAAGAAGACACAGAAGATTTTTTAATACCAGAAGAACAGCGGATTGCCAGATGGGTCTATGAAAACAGACAGCGTGCCGGTGCATCCACGCAATATTTTCCACAAGCTAAATGTCTATATCTGGCAATCCGAAACGGAAATAGTGTTTACGGTGTAATTGGAATACCACTGCAAGAAGAAATTCTGGATTCTTTTGAATACAGCATCCTGCTGTCTGTAATAAATGAATGTGCACTTGCAATGGAGAATGCGAAAAATGCTACTGAAAAAGAGAAAAATGCGGTTTTGGCTAAAAACGAGCAACTGCGGGC
This sequence comes from Roseburia sp. AM59-24XD, assembly GCF_003478445.1. Classification (GTDB taxonomy): domain Bacteria; phylum Bacillota; class Clostridia; order Lachnospirales; family Lachnospiraceae; genus Jutongia. The sequence goes on along the minus strand of NZ_QUET01000012.1, from coordinate 5,695 downwards.
AGACCTTCTTCGGGCAATCTCCCATGATCTTCGGACTCCGCTTTGTTCAATTTCCGGCAATGCAGATATGTTGCTGAGCAATAGTAACCGTCTGGATGAAGCTACAAAGCATCAGATTTACACCGATATTTATGACGATTCTGAATGGCTGATCGGAGTTGTGGAGAATCTGCTGTCCATTACCAGGCTGAATGATGGAAGATTGAAATTTAAATTTACAGATCAGCTTTTAGATGAGGTGATTTCAGAGTCGCTGCGTCATATTAACAGGAAACATGATGATTATAAAATTGTGGCTGACTGTGAGGAACTTGTTCTTACACGTATGGATGTACGTCTTATTATACAGGTTCTGGTAAATTTAATTGACAATGCGATAAAATATACGCCGTCAGGTTCTGTTATTTGCATTCGGGGGATCAAAAAAGATGGGAAAGCACAGATAAGTGTAGAAGATGATGGTCCTGGAATTCCGGAAGAAATGAAACCGCATATTTTTGAAATGTTTTATACAGGGAAAACAACAGTTATGGATAGTCATCGGAGTCTGGGACTTGGTCTGGCACTTTGCCACTCTATCATAGAAGCGCATAACGGAACACTGATTCTGACGGACCATGATCCACACGGATGCAACTTTATTTTTACATTACCCTTGAGCGAGGTGACATTAAATGAATAAGACATTAATCCTAGTGGTTGAAGATGACAGACCTATACGTAACCTGATTATCACTACATTAAAAACACATGACTATAAATACCTAGCAGCAGAAAACGGATCTTCGGCCATTCTGGAGGCTTCATCCCACAATCCGGATATCGTTCTTCTGGATCTGGGACTTCCTGATCTGGAAGGTGTAGAGGTGATAAAAAAAATTCGAACTTGGTCGAATATGCCGATTATTGTGATCAGTGCCAGAAGTGAGGATGCGGATAAAATAGAAGCATTAGATGCAGGGGCGGACGATTATATTACAAAACCATTTTCCGTAGAGGAATTACTTGCTCGCATCCGTGTTACTCAAAGGAGGCTTGCTATAACGCAGACAGGGGAACAAATGGAAAAATCTGTTTTTGAAAATGGAGAATTGAAGATAGATTATGCAGCCGGCTGCACATATCTGAAGGAAGAAGAATTGCATTTGACTCCCATTGAGTATAAGTTGCTCTGCCTTTTATCCCGCAATGTAGGAAAGGTATTGACACATACCTATATTACCCAGCAGATTTGGGGACGATGTTCGGAAAACGATGTCGCTTCTCTTAGGGTCTTTATGGCAACACTACGAAAAAAACTGGAACCAGAAAAAAATGGGATACAATATATCCAGACACATATTGGAATCGGATATCGTATGCTTAGAATTGAGAAAAATAAATTCTAAGCATGTGATCATGAGAGATGAGAAATCAATGATTCATTGAAGAAAATTGTAGAAACAATTGAGTTGTAAATTTTTAACATGGAAGGAGATAAAAGCATGGAAGTGAAGTATTATGTATTATCCCAAGAGAAAAACAATTTTTTGATTGGGAAACAAATGAGCCGGAACGCATGATGGCATGGGTTTCCTTTTCCATAGACAGCTTTCTGCGCCTGTAACCAACGGTTCTTTTGTCTAACTCAGCCGCTTCATTGATACGATTCTTTTATACATATTTCTGTTGGAGAAAATCAGCAGAAACATGTATTGAAAAATCTCCGTTACCGGAGTGCCTTTCTTTTTATAGGCATTGGCATATGTATGAAAATAAATTAATACTTTTTTAATAGATTTTTCCAATAAAGTATGCTATATTATAACTATTTCTGGATAAACAAATGTGAATTTACAAAGGAAGGGAAAACGATCATGGAAAAGATCAAAAAGCGTATAGCTAACTTAAAGGTTGCAGGAAAATTAAAAGTATATCGAATGACAGTGCTTGTTATGACATTATTTTTAGTGTCGGTGGCAGTGATCTCGACATTAGTGATCCGTTCAAATATAGAGAAGATGACGGAGGTCTGGTCTCCGTCATTGGAATATCTGCAGGATTTAGAGACAATGACTGCGAAATACAGAATTAAACAGTATCAGCATCTGGTAGAATCAGATGCAGCAATCATGAACTCCTGCGAAGAAGAAATTCAGAAGCTGGAGAGTCAGATCCAGGATACCGGTGCGAATCTGGATGCGATCATCAATGCAGACAGTGATGCTCAAAAGGGACAGGACGATTACGAAGTAGCAAGCGCTGCATGGGAAAAATACAGGGATGCTTCAGATGAAATCCTGAAGTTGAGCCGTGAGGGTAAACAGCAGGAAGCATCGAAACTGATGACCGGAGAGGTGTATGAAGACTATAAGTCATTTGCTGAAAAATTAACTATATTACGTGACGCGTTCCAGGGAGAATTAGACCAGGCAAAGACCATGGCTAATGTATGCACTGTAATCATATTTATTGTGATCGTGGCAGCGGGTCTTGCGATTGCTGTAGTGACGACACTGATCGGAAGGATCATTACCAATTCCATTACCGAGCCGGTAGAACAGATAGATGCAGCAGTTGCCAGCCTGCGTAAGGGCGAACTGTCTAATGTAGAAATGCTTACCTATGAGTCTGAGGATGAGCTTGGCGATACCGTCAGGAATCTGAAAGAAGCCATGGGTATTCTGGCAGATTATGTCAGCGAGATCTCTGTGGAGGTAAAGGCAATAGCGCAGGGTGACCTGACCAGAAATGGTGATGACATTACAGATTTCCTAGGCGATTTCTCGGAATTGAAGGCATCACTGCTGTATATTCTGAAACGGTTTAACAGTACCCTGACCGAGATCAGCAATCTGGCAGAAGAGGTATCATTGAATTCATCCGAGGTGGAAAAAGCATCAAAATCCCTGGCGGACGGTGCAACGGATCAGGCAGGAGTCATCGAGGAATTGAATGCCACCATTGATACGGTCGTGGATCTGGCGGCAGATACAGCGAAGGAAACACAGAGCGCATCTGCACGTGTAAAAGCCTCTACAAATAAAGCGAACGAAGAAAAAGAAAAAATGAACGATCTGCTGATGGAAATGGAGCACATTACAGAAATCTCCAAGGAGATCGGTAATATTATCACAGATATCGAGAATATTGCATCCCAGACCAACCTGTTATCCCTGAATGCTTCCATTGAAGCTGCCAGAGCAGGAGAAGCAGGAAAAGGCTTTGCAGTAGTGGCAGATCAGATCGGCAAGCTGGCAGCAGACAGTGCACAATCTGCTGTAAATACAAGAGATCTGATCGATAAGACATTAGTGGAAATCGAAAAGGGCAATACGATTACAAGAACAACAGCAGACGCATTCAATCAGATCATTGCAGATATGCAGTCCTTTGCAGAGCTTGCAGAGAACACCATGGAGAAAGCCAACTCCCAGGCAGAGTCCTTGGAGCAGATTGGCCAGGGAATTGAACAGCTGTCCGGCGTAGTACAGGACAATGCTGCATCCTCTGAAGAGAATACTGCAATCAGTATTAATCTGGCAGAGGGAGCAGCCAAGATGCATGACCGCGTGAATATCTTTAAGCTATTCTAGAAAATGACAGGAATAGAGTGAAGTAGTCTGAAGGAAGGTTCTTGTTGTGATTAATCATATATTTCAATTATTTGGAGAGCGGACAGATGATATTTTATTTGAGATCATTACAGAATGTATGGACGATTATCTGTATATATTTGATCTGCAGAACAATATCTTTGAGATTTCACAGTCAGCTGTGAAACGATTTAATATACCGAGTAATATCTTGACAGATATGTCTAATGAAGTTATGAAGGTAGTATATGAAGGAGACCGTGAGATGCTTGCAAAGCATCTTGCGGATATATGTGAAGGAAGAGAAAAGGTACATAATCTTCATTATAGATGGCTTGATAAAGAAGGTATGCCGGTCTGGATCAACTGCCGTGGTATTGTTATCGATGATCAGCAGGGAAATGCGGAATATCTGGTCGGGTGTCTGAATGAGACCGGCAACAAGAGAAGGGCTGATAATATCACCGGACTGCTTGGTGGTCCGGAATTCCTTGCTTACTTGCGTTCGCAAAAGGAACCCATTTCAAAGGGCTTTTTTATGCATGTAGGAATTGATGATTTCGGAGCGATCAATAGCTCCAGGGGAGCTGATTATGGTAATTATATCCTGAAAAGTGTAGCCGGCTGTATGAAGGAATGCCTTTCAGATAAGCAGAGAATTTACCATCTGGTAGCGGATCAGTATGTGATCGTGGATCTGGAAGCTTCTTCCGCAGAAGACGCTGTGGCACTGAAAGAAAAGATTACAGATAAACTTCATAATTTCATAGTAGCCGAAAAGTATGAAGCTATATTTTCTATTTCTATTGGTGTTATAGATGCAGCAACATTTTGTGAGGGAACCGAAGAATGCCGCAAAAAGTTTGAATTTGCCTTGAAACAGGCAAAAAGCATGGGTAAAAATGGCTTCTATATTTTTGACCAGGATGACTATGAGGTCTTTTTACGAAAGGGAAGAATCGTAGCAACACTTCGTAATGCTATTGTGAACCATTATGATGGCTTTGAAGTATACTACCAGCCGATCGTGGACTGTCAGTCCGAACAGATCATTGGAGCAGAGGCACTGATGCGTTTTTCCATGATAACGGAAGAAGGGCGGGAGTTTGTTTCACCGATGGAGTTTATCCCATTATTGGAAGAGACCGGATTGATCATTCCCGCTGGAAGATATATTTTGAACGAAGCTGCAGCAATGTGCTGTGAAATGCAGAAATATATTCCTGACTTCCGGATGAATGTAAATGTATCCTATGTTCAGATCCTGCAAGGCAATGTGGAGCGGGATATTCTGGATACAATTCAAAAATATTCATTACAGCCGGAATGCTTATGTGTTGAAATGACAGAAAGCGGATTTATGGATATGACACCTTCGTTTTGTAAATTTCGTAAAACTCTGGACAAGAACGGGATTCCCTTTGTGATCGATGATTTTGGAACAGGATATTCGAATCTTCATTGTATCCGTGATATGAATCCAAGTTACGTGAAAATGGATAGGGATTTTACTGCCAAGGCGATGAACAATGACAGGGATTATGAATTATATAAAAATATTATCCCCATGGTACATAGTATTAACGTCAGGATATGCGCAGAAGGCATCGAGGAAAAAGAATGGCTTCTGAAAATGAAAGAAATGAAGGTTGATTATCTGCAGGGATATTATTTTGGAAGACCATGTGGAAAGAAACAGTTTCTGCAGCAATATGCCAGTGGCATCAACGTTAAATAAAGAGAGTAACGAAGACAGAGGGACACTTTTTATGACAAAAGGAACGTTCCTATAAAGACATTCTCCCTTTTCTGTGTTATAATAATGTGTAATTTGCATATTTACAGATAGAAAAGGGAGGAGGAGTTTATGTTTCATTATTTTTTACAGTTGAATTTTGCGACGATCTTAATATCCTTTTTTATGTTGATTTTCGTCAATGTAAATCCTGTATTTCAGAGAAAGGTAATTCGGTTGTTTTCCATTGCGATAAGCTCAGTACTGTGTCTGGTTGAGACTATGAGAAAAAGTCTGTAAATAAGATTCTTCTATGATAATGAAAGGCAAAAAATTCTTTGTCAGAGCTTTTTGCCCTTTAGTTATATATAACAGTTGAAAAATG
>NZ_QUET01000011.1 GCF_003478445.1 Roseburia sp. AM59-24XD | reverse complement strand
GCTGCTCCTCAGGCAGTTCCGGTTTCCGGTTCACAGCCGGCTCCCGTTATGCAGGCTGCTCCTCAGGCAGTTCCGGTTTCCGGTTCACAGCCGGCTCCCGTTATGCAGGCCGCTCCTCAGGTAACTCCTATTTCTGAGCCTCAGCCGGTTCCTGTCATGAACGTAACACCACAGATCAATCCGGCAACCGTAGCACAGGCTGATGCAACTGCTGCAGCCGCTGCCGGGGAAGATACTTTCCATATTGGCGGTGCTTCCAATGCTATGATGGATTTTGATTTTTCCATCGGTGATGATGATTCTGTCACATCCGATGATATGGGATTCTCCTCTGACGGGGATCTCTTCGAATTTGATAATATACCAGCCTCTTCATTTATTTCTTACGATGAGGCACCGTCAGTTGCTCCTCAGCCTGCTATGGATGCAGCACCTGTTGTTCCGGAGCCTGTCAGTGAGCCTGCTCCTCAGCCTGTTATGGATGCAGAGCCTGTTTATCAGGAGCCTGCCGATGAACCTGCTACAGAGACCATCGACATGAATGCAGAACCTGTTTATCAGGAGCCTGCCGATGAGCCTGCTACAGAGACCATTGATATGAATGCACCTGTTGAATCAGACTCCGATGAAGACGATGAGGCTGATTTCCTTGCAGAAATGGCAATGGGTGATTCCGAGGAATCCGAGGATGATGATCTTCCTGAGCTTGAAAGCTCCATGTCAGATATTGCAACAATCAATGCACTTGAAAGCATGCTGACACAGCTTCGCTCCTTCGAAACAGTTATGGAAGCACATCCGGAGCCTGAGGTCGCTGAGGCTGCGACACAGGAGGCCGCCGCAAATGCAAGCCTGAATATCAACGATATCAACGCCGTTGCCGCAATGTTAAATCCGGCAGAGGCAGAAAATACACAGTCGGAAGCTTCTCCGGAGTCGGAGTCGATTGAATCCTCTTCTACCCCGGTTCGTTATGCGGAAACCCGTAACAAAGAAACTGATGATTCCGTGAACAGCCTGGTCGATCTTCTCAAGGATGACGATCAGCCTAAGAAACGTGGCTTCTTTGGACGAAACAAGAAGAAAAATATTCCTAAAGAACTGATCGCAGACACTCCAAAGCCGACTCCTGTTCCAAAGTCTACAAGTCAAAGCAGACCGGTTATGTCAGAACCTTCACCGGTTCCAACCTCCAGCTCACGTATGCAGGAGGTTCGTAATCCGGACAGCGATGATTCCGTGAACAGTCTGGTTGATCTTCTGAAGGAAGATGATTCTTCTTCCAAGAAAAAAGGCCGTAAATCAAGAAGTTCCGCTGCTGATGAATTCAGAGCAACTGCCGCAGATATTTCTGCAATGTCAAGCTCTGTTCCCGTTCCTGTTCCAAAGCAGACATCTTCTTCCAATCCGCTCCGTGGTTTCTCTTCATCAACACCACTGCGGGCATTTTCATCATCTATCCGGTTCGGGCATTTTCTTCGTCAAGACCGGTTGCTCCGGTACCAAAGGCTGAGACTTCCAAGTCCAAACCTATTTCCAGATCAAGTTACCGCGAAGTTCCTGATGATGCTGTAGGCGGATTAGCAGATCTTCTAATGGAGGGCAAGCAGAAGAAATCCGCCACACCGAAGATCTTCTCACAGAAGAGTTATTCAAAGGTATCAAGTTCACAGCCACTTGCAAGTGAATCTTCCGAGACTCCGGTTCCAGAGGCGGCTATCCCAGAGCCATCTGTTTCCGAGCCACAGGTATATAAGCCAGCCGCAGCAAAGACCTCGAGGAGAAGGCTGCAGCTCCTAATGCAAAGCCGGTAGAGACAACTGCTACGATCACAAAGCCATTAGAGGCAAAAGCGATCAGTACAAAGCCAGCAGAGGCAAAGCCGGTTGAAGCAAAATCAGTAGAAACGAAAGCCGTTGTCACTCCAAAGACAGAGCCGGAAAAGGAGGCAGCTCCTGCACAACCGGAGGAAGCACCAATGGATGATTTCAAGCGCCGTCTGTTACAGGCACATCTGATCTCCAACGATGAGGACAGCAGCAAATAATGATATAAACGCATATATCTATCTATAGTATCCATTGCTTTCCGGCAATGGATACTTGTATAAAACCGTATTTTATACAAAAAGGGGAGGAAAAAATGACAAAATTTGAATTTTTGGGTGACTTGAGCCGTCTGATCGCAGATTTACCTCAGGAAGAAGTCGATCAGGCGATGGAATATTACGAGGATTATTTCGCAGATGCCGGTCCGGAAAAAGAACAGGAAATCATCCGCGATTTTATCTCTCCGGCATATATCGCGGAACAGCTCCGCGAAGCCTCTCTACAGCGTCAGAAGGCTGCCGCAAGATCCACTGTTCAGGAAGAAGAGAAGCAGGCAGCCGCAGCGCGGGCTGCAGCCGCTGCCAGCAAGCCACCGGTATACTCCCGTAAGCTTGCCGCCCAGGCACAGAAGAATGCGTCTATGGCAACTGCAAGTGGATTTGTAACACAGGCGCCTACCGTTAAGGCGAAGACTCCTGCAGCGCAGCCTGCACAGGCAGCACCATCCCCTACTCCGGTTTCGCCGGCTCAGGCTACACCAACGCAGGCAGCATCTTCCATGATTACACCTGCCGCTCCGGTACAAGTTGCCACCACTGCATCTGCTTCACCGCAGATCAATCGGGCTACACCGCCACCATCTCTTGATGCAGCAGGTTCATTTACACAGAGTCCTACACCGGCTCAGGCAGCCGCATCCATTGCAGCTGCTCCGATGGGACAGTCCGTCACTACAGCACCTGTTCCACCGACACCGGTGCCATCATCACCTGTTTCACCGGCATCACAGCCACAGGCGCCGTCACCGGCAACAAGACCTCGTCCACAAACCGTTTCTGCTCCACAGCAACCGGTTATGACAGCACAGCCGGTTTCCGGTACTGCGACCCCGGCTGCCCCACAAACGGCTTCCGGTACTCCGATTCTGACTGCTCCGCAGACAACTTCCGGTACTCCGACTCAGACTGCGCAGACAGCAGATGCTGCGAAAGCACCAGCCAAGACCTCTTCCATGCGTAATTCCATCTTCCGGGACGATACGGAGGAGGACAAGAAAAAAGCAGAAGAAGAGCTTGCACGCCGCAACAAAACAAAGGTTGATATCAAGTCCATCAATTCTACCACTTCCAAAGTGAATAAAAAACAGGCTCGTGCGGCTGCCAAACAGAATGCCGCCATCGAAAAAGAAAATAACGCAGAACGCTACAGCAGCTCCAAGAAGATGGTCATCGGCATTGTCCTGTTAGTCACCTGCCCGATCTGGCTTACTCTTGTCGGAGTGATTCTGGGGGGATTCGCATTAGGCGTATGTGCTGTTGCCGCCTGTATCGCAGCAGGTATCGGATGCTTTGTGGCAAGCCTTGCCTCTATTGCGCTGACGCTTCTGGCACTTTTCTCAGCTCAGATTTCTACCAGCGTCTTTACTCTGGGATGTATTTTCTTCCTGTTTGCCGCAGGATGCGGATTATGTTTTCTGGGTTATAAGCTTATCACCCGAATCCTTCCGGGTGCCTATTTCAGTGTAAAGGTACTATTTAGCGGGATCAAGGCAAAGCTTGCCCGTCTCGCCCTGAAATAAACAGATAACTGCTGGGAGCAATATGCTTCAGAATGGAGAATAGCATGAATAATAAAATTAAAATCATTATTGCAATAGGAATCATAGGAATTGTAATTATGGTAGCCGGTTTTGTAATGGGCAGTGGTCCCTCTTCAATTCCAGCTATCTTTTCGGAAGCAACTATTCCGGAGGGTGCCGTTCCCATCGGAGATGTCCAGACCACAGATGTGCGTTCGATTGAATTAAACCTTTTTGCCAGTAAGATTTCCATCAAATCCGGTGAGAACTTCGATCTCTCCGGCAGCGGTCAGTACGATGGTTATGTCTTAAATGGCGTGTTATATGCCGGCGCAACCCAGTTCAAGAGAACTGCCAATGTGTTTGGCTTAAAATTCAGCGTTCCATCCAAATGGGTCTGCGGCTATGGTAGCTATGTACTTGTGATTCCACCAAATGCCAAACTGGATCAGATTACAATCAACACAAACCGTTCCGATGTCACCTGCGATGCACTGGTAGCAAGTCAGGTCAATATTAACATCAAGAACGGCGATCTCAGCGCCGATAAACTGACTGCCGATACTGCTTCCATTAACGTAGATGGTACTACCAGCATTGCTTCTTCAGAAATTACACGAAATGGCAATATTGCATCAAATAATCGTCTGCTTGTCGGAACCTCCGGCAGTGCAATGGATTCGACCATGAGTAATACCACTCTTTCCAATAAGCATGGCGGTATCACTCTTTATGCAAAGCTGATGGGTTCTGCTTCCTTACAGACAAGCCGTGGCAATATCGAAGCGGCTCTCGCCGGAACCAAGGCGAATTATACCTTCCCGGCAGCCGCCTATAATCTGAAGATTCATGAATCTGTAGTTCCTGCCGATGCCCAGAACAGCACAGAACAGTACGGCACCATATCTGTTACAGCCGACAAGGGTAACGCTTCCATTTCCTTTGAGAGAGAGACCGAATCTCAAGCAGATACAAAGGGACAGACCAAAGACAAGAACAAATAATAAATCCATGATCCTGTTATCAATACCGGACAGGGTCATTATGAGAAATCATTGAAATTCACAAAAACTCTGAAATAAAGGATTTCATTCACAAAATCCTATTTCAGAGTTTTTTTATGTTGACATATTATATTATACAGCGTATAATATCATCATATTATATGATATATAGTATTATATCATGCATTCTAAATGCAAGGGAGCTTGTTCACTTGCATAGAATGCATGAACGACAAAATCTTCCAGCGCATCGCGCGACAGATGCGAAGCATCTGGATTTTGGAGTTATTATTTAAGATTGGAGGCTTCCTATGATATTTAACACAGGCTCTGCATTGCTGGATGCCATTGTACTTGCCGTGGTGGAGCATTCTGCCGAAGGAACCTACGGATACAAAATCACACAGGATGTCCGTTCTGTCATTGACGTATCCGAATCGACACTCTATCCGGTTCTGCGACGGCTGCAAAAGGATGATTGTCTCTCTGTGTATGATCAGGAATGCGGCGGCAGAAACCGCCGTTACTATAAAATCACAGAAAGGGGCAGGGTACAGCTTAACCTCTACCGACAGGAATGGCACAACTACACACATAAGATCAATCAGCTTCTTCTGGAACAAGCTGACGCAACCATAGATCAAGGAAAGAAATGAGGAGAAATATGACAAAATATGAATTTCTAGGCGACTTAAGCCGTTTGCTGAAAGACCTGCCCGAAGAAGAACGGAAGCAGGCACTTCATTATTATGAAGACTACTTTGCTGATGCAGGTGAGGACAATGAACAGGAAGTTCTGAACGAGCTGGGCTCTCCTGAAAATATCGCGGAGCTGATCAAGGCAGATTCCCCGGATGAGATCACATACGGGGATGGTGCAAGCACTCATGCTACCGCTCCATTGCAGCCATATAAAGCAGCCGGGCCGGAGCACTCTGAAAATGTCTCCGGCAATGCATCCGATGTCACTCCGGATAGCACTCAAAATGACCGCTCCCAATCTGATAACAACTGGCACAGCATGACCGGAGATCCTTCCGGCAATCAACACATGAACGGAGATTCTTCCGGCAATCAACAGTCAAACACCGGATATACGAACGGTAGTGCAAGCCACAGCAACGCTTCCGGTGCAAACCAGTCAACCTGTAGCCGATCTTCCGGTTTATTCTCCGGCATGGATAATACCAATCTGATCATTATGATCATTGTCCTTGTTGTCACTTCTCCAATCTGGGGATCTGCGCTGCTCGGCATTGCCAGCTTCCTTCTGGGACTGCTTGGAGCGCTGGTCGGCATTTTTGCTGCACTGGTCTTAGGCGGCGGTGGATCTGCAATTAGCGGAATCGTTGCCATCGTAGCCGGATTTATTGCACTGTTTGCCGGACACGCTGCAAGTGGTGTTCTGACCATTGGCGTTGGCTGTCTTCTGTTTTCACTTGGAAGTGCCTTCTGCTACCTCGGTGTTTTTCTTGCCATCCGTCTTATTCCACTGCTCTGGCGCCAGCTCGGACGGCTTTGGGACTGGTGCCGCATCAAATTACTTGGAAAGGAGGCGTCTTGCTAATCGTTGGCAAGACACGTGAAAGCTATGAAAAAGAAAGATAAATTTCTGCTTGCTTTATCCTGCATTTTCCTGATCGGTATCCTCTGCCTGATTGCCGGGATCAGCATGGGAGGAACATTATTTGCTTTTCGGTTGAATCAAAATATCAATCCAAAATACACACAAAATGGTACTTTCACTCTCTCAGAAAAGGACTCAGGCTTAATCACCGGCATTGATTTTGATTTCCACTGTCAGGATATTACCATCCAAAGGGGTGACACCTGTTCTATCCAGCCGGATGATGATACCGACAGCCTGGAAAGCAAATATTACTCCTATATCAAGGACAATGTCTGGCATATTGAAACACCGAATTTCTCCAATGCAACGATCACTTTTCTGGATCACACAGTACGGATTCCGTTTCTGTCAAAAAACTGGGATTCCGATGTTTCCTATACGATCACTCTGCCTCTGGAGAAACATTTTGACCGTGCCAATATTTCGATTGCCGCAGGTGACTGTGAAATTGATGATGCTCTGACCGCCGATAACACCACGCTCAAGGTAGGTGCCGGTTCTCTGGATATGACAGGGCTTACGGCGAAACAGTTAAGCATAAAGATCGGTGCCGGCGATGGTACAATCGATAAGATCCATGTATCCGATCACTGTACAACAAAGGTTGGTGTTGGTGATCTGGAGCTTGGAGACACCGATAACAGCCCCGGCGAAAATAAGATCAACAACCTGAACTCCAAAACAGCCGTTGGCAATACCGATATTGCGGCAAAACTTACCGGAACAAATCAACTGGAATGTGCAACCGGCGATCTGAGTCTCCTGCTGCCGGGTTCTAAGAGCAATTATAATTTCACCAGTCACTCCTCTATGGGGGATATCTGTTTTGGAGATAGCACGAAAGACGATTCCTCCACAGATGTTTATGGTGATATCAGTCTCAAGTGTAGTCTTGGTGATATCGATGTTGATTTTGAGCGATCATGAGTATTATTGAAAAGCCGCATTATCAATAATATTCTCAGGCTTCGAATAATCGGTATTTGAAATTTAAGGAATATATAAATAAAATTGCTTAAACCCGATAAGATCCACTTCATTGGATATCCAGTGAAAGTGGATCTTATTATTCTCACGTTCTAAGCGATTTTCTATCAAGGGGAAGTTTTGCAATTTCCCAGGCTTTCTCTTACTGTTCGCTGTGCCAATGCAGCCGGTGAAGCTGCCCGTTTCTCTCCGCCCCCATGAAATTATTCTGACGAAGTGACTCATATAATACGATCGCCACGGAATTGGAAAGGTTCAGAGAGCGGATCTTGTGATTCATCGGAATACGGATCGCATTCTCTTCGTTATCAACAAGAATCTCCTCCGGAATCCCTGCACTCTCCTTACCAAACATAATATATGCGTTCGGTGGATATGTGACATCCGTATATGTCTGATGCGCCTTTGTGGTCGCCATATACATGTTACCGGCTGCATCCGGATTCTTCTGAAGGAAGTCCTCGTAACAGTCATAAACCGTAACATCTAACTCATTCCAATAGTCCAGTCCGGCACGCTTGAGCATCTTGTCATTGATCTGAAAGCCCATCGGCTCGATCAGATGCAGTCTTGAACCGGTCGCACAGCAGGTACGTCCTATATTTCCTGTATTCGCCGGTATCTCCGGCTCAAGAAGTACAATATTCATCACGTTACCGACCCCCTTATTTCCTATGACGGTCGATAAAGTTCTGCATACGTCCGAGAGCAATCTTTAAGTCGTCAATGGAATACGCATAGGAAATACGAAGAAATCCCTCGCCACATTGACCAAATGCCGTTCCCGGTACGACAGCGACCTTTTCTTCCTGTAACAGCTTCGTTGCAAACTCATCCGAGGTCATGCCAAACTCTTTGATGCTTGGAAATACATAAAATGCGCCAAACGGCTCGAAGCACTTCAGTCCCATATCGCGGAAGGCTTTCATCAGATAATTTCTGCGCTGGTTATATGCCATTCTCATGCGCTCTACATCAGCATCGCCGTCACGAACAGCACTGATTGCCGCATACTGGCTCAACGTCGGCGCACACATAATGGCAAACTGATGGATCTTGAGCATCTGCTTAATGATCGCCTGTGGTCCACAGGCATATCCGAGACGCCATCCTGTCATCGCATAGGATTTGGAAAATCCGTTGATCACGATCGTTCTCTCCTGCATACCCGGAAGCGATGCGATCGACACATGATCTCCACTGTATGTCAATTCGGAATAAATCTCATCGGAAATTACAAACAGATCATGCTCCCGTACGACCTCTGCAATATCCTCCAGATCCTCCCTTGTCATGATCGCACCGGTCGGATTGTTCGGGAACGGCATGATCAGGATCTTTGTCTTGTCCGTAATCGCATCCAGAAGCTGCTGCTTCTTAAGCTTAAACTCATCCTCTTCCTTCAGCTCGATGATCTTTGGCACACCATCTGCCAGAACGATACACGGCTCATAGGACACATAGCTCGGCTGTGGCAGTAAAACCTCATCGCCCGGATCAAGCATTGCACGGAGTGCTCCGTCAATCGCCTCACTACCGCCTACGGTCAGATAAATCTCCCTCTTAGGATCATAGGAAAGCTGAAAACGTCGTTTCAGATAATTGGCAATCTCCTCCTTCAACTCTTTCAAACCTGCGTTTGATGTATAAAACGTCCTTCCCTGCTCCAGAGAATAGATACCCTCCTCACGGATATGCCATGGTGTATCGAAATCAGGCTCACCCACACCGAGGGAGATCGCATCCTTCATCTCACTGACGATGTCAAAAAACTTGCGGATACCGGAAGGCTCAATAGACTGTACTTTCTTAGATAATGGGTCTCTCATGGGGTAATCAACATCCTTTCTGAATCGTGCTTTTCATCGGTCATGATCAGACCATGCTCCTTGTATTTCTTCAGTACAAAATAAGTTGCGGTGCTTGTGATGTACTCCAGAGTAGACAGCTTCTCTGTCACAAAACGGGAAACCTCTTTCATACTCTTTCCCTCAATGATCACAGTAAGATCAAAGCTGCCGGACATCAGATAAACGCTCTCTACCTCTTCAAACTTGTAGATACGCTCTGCTACCTTATTGAATCCCATGTCGCGCTGTGGTGTTACCTTCACCTCAATAAGAGCTGTAACCTTCTCACAGTCTGTTCTGTCCCAGTTAATAAGTGTCGGATAGCCACAGATGACCTTATTATCCTCCATCTCCTTGATCTCATGCTCAATTGTATCTGTACCTGTATTTAACATGGCCGCCAGATCTTCTGTGGAACGACGGCTGTTCATGCTGATCGCATCTAAAATCTGTTTCTTGATCATAATTACCTCCATTAATCCTTCAATAAATAATCACCTGTATAACGGGCTACTGATATATCTTATAAAGCTGATCGCTGCCTGCCGGCTCCAGAAAACGTGTCTCCCCGCCGCTGCGTATGATACGGTCATTGCCCTCTGTGGCTCTGCCGATCACGGCAGCCGGAATGCCATGCTCTGCCAGCCGGTCCACCAGCATATTACCGTGAGGAGTTCCTATCAGCATACATCCGCTGGATATCAGCATGTATGGATTGATATCATAAAACTCACACAACTCGATCGTCTCCTGACGGATCGGTATCTTGTCCAGATCAGCTATGATTCCTACGCCGGATGCCTCTCCTACTTCCCACAATGCACCATAAATGCCGCCCTCTGTGACATCATGCATTGCCGTGACACCGGCATCCACCGCGACTGCGGCCTCCGGTACCACCGAAATATACTCTCTCATCGCTGCTGCCGCATCAATAAGCTGCTCCGGAATCCTTGTCAGAAGCTCCTCGCGCTTCTCTTCCGCGATGATCGATGTTCCTTCCAGACCTGCCCATTTTGTCATGACCAGATCATCTCCCGGCTGAAGACCGCCGGTAGAAACAAGCTTATCCTTATGCACCTTGCCAACACCTGTAACCGTGATCACCGGACGATTAACCACATCGGAAATCTCCGTATGACCTCCCATCACCTCGATGTGAAGGCTGTTCGCTGCAAGAATGATCTCCTCCATAAGATCATGCAACTTCTTCTCTCTGGTACGCGGAGGCAGGATCACACAGGTCAGAATACCAACCGGCTCTGCCCCGCTGGATGCAAGATCATTGGCAGTGATATGTACCGCCAGTGTCCCCATGCCCTTTGATGCACCTGTAATGGGATCGGTGGAAAATACAAGCACCTCATCCTCTGCTGTCTCAATTGCGGAGCAATCCTCTCCCACTCCGGGATGCAGCAGCACTTCCGGGCGAAGATGCTTGATCTGTTTAAAAACCGCTCTTTTCAGTACATTCTCGGGTACCTTTCCAATTTCCATGACGAAACCTCATTTCTATTTAATCTGCAGGCATTACGATGCTTTCCTGCTGCCGGTGTTTGTTGTTTTCTTGGTGCTGCTTTTCGTATTATTTGGGGTGCTTTCTGAAGTCGTTTTACTGCCGGATACGGAAGTGGTACTCTTCTTCGCCGTATTGCTCTTCGTGGCAGACGATTTCTTCGCAGCAGACGGTGCTTTCGTTCTGGATGGTCTGACTGTCGTTGACGGCTTCTTCGTCGCTGACGGTGCCGCTGTTCCTGCCGGCTTCTTTGAACCTGCCGAAGCTGAAGCAGATGGCGCTGCCGTTGCCGGCTGCTTTCCTACCGTAACATATTGCGGTGACGCATTATAGGCACTGGTATTGACCTGTACCTTTTCTGTCTGGACACCGTTGACCTTGACAATCTTCCAGAGCTTCGCCTTGTATCCCACATGAGCAGACTGTGTCACAGAACGATAGCTTGCCGGAAGCGTCGGATCCTCCGTGACAACCTCCTCGCCCGGCTCGATCGTGTCCGTCACCTCAGACTCAAACGAAATCTCTCTGCCGGCTTCTCTCGTCTCGTGACCATATACACGAAAGCTTAAGATGCCGCCGGATGCGTTCCCCATAATATATACCGGATAATCCGTATTGTTCTTGAACTTGAAATCCTTATAATCGCCGGAGATCGCAGCATCTCTTGAAACCGGTACATAGCCTACCACCATCGAATGTGGAGAGCGTTCAACTACCTTAAGCTCTGCATTGAGTACCGCATTGTAAAGCGTTGTGGATACCTGGCAGACACCTCCGCCGATACCGGAAACAACCTTTCCGCTGGAATACTCCGGTGCCGCTTTATATCCATTCTCCTCGGTTCTGTCCTTGATCACCTTGATCGTTGAAAAGGTCTTACCCGGATAGATAACCGTACCGTTGATCCTGCCCGCTGCCGTCGCAACATTGCTGGAACGCTCTACCTGATAGGTTGCATACGTTGTCGAATACTTGCCAAGCAGATCCGTACACTGGGATGCCTCCTCTCTGGTAAACTTCGGCTCCGTAACCTCCACATCTGCGGTCACATCCAAAGCATCGGCATTCTCTGCTTTCTTACTGAGAAGAGTCTTCTGTATTGCCTCCATCGTCGTGTCTGTCTGTACCTCAAGACCTTCCTTGGACTTCGTTGCCTTCAATGCCCCGTTCTTAAACTTCAGCCGGGAATCCTTCGCCTTAATATCATATACGGAACACTTTGTCTCCACAAAGTTCTTCAGCGTATCCTCATTCACCTTGGTCTCGAGCGCAATATCACGCTTTCCTGCCTCTGCCTTACGAATCTCCTGAAACTTCTCCCAAAGATTGCCCTTCTTACCAATCTGAAGTGCCTCTGCGGCATAATCGCCCTCTGCAATCTCAAGACCTGCCTCTGCGGCTGTGGCTTCGATCTGATTCTCCTGTACTGTCACAACCAGCTTCTGCTGCCGGCGTTTTGCTATATAATCATCCACCTTCTTCTGCGCCTGCTCCTGCGTCAAGCCGCCAACATCCAGACTTCCTATGGATATCCCATCACAGATCAGGTTCTTATTGCCAAAATTATCCTTCGCAAACAGCGTCACAATCCCTGCAATGCCGACTACTGCTATACATCCAATCACAAAAAAAGCTGTCAATACTTTATTCTTTCTCATAATCTCGTCTCATCCTTACTTTTGCTTATTCCTATATTTTAATCATATTGGCGGCAAATCGCAAGTCAAAGATTCCCTCTGTATTTGACAATTTTTCGTACATTCTGTATATTGAAAAAAGTACATATGAAAAAAGCAGATGAGACCATCTGCTGATTTATACGTTCATATTAAGCTAAGTATCCGAGAACCATAGGAAGCACCATGGCAATGATAAGTAACACACAAATAACAACGGCAATTCTCTGCTGATTTTTTTTGTTAAAAAAGTTCATACTGCTCTCCTTTCTTTGATTCGATATTGCACAAATGAAACCACACCACCACAGGGAGGAATGATGTCTTATGCCAATTTTTCTCATATTCTTTATTCTATTCGTTATATGGTTGAACGTCAAGACCAAACGTGGTCAAAATAATAACTCCGAATGGGATACCGACTACTGGGAAAAGGAGCGCGAAGCTAATTTTGTCCGCCGGAAAGATATCAGTGGTCTTGACTATATCACGATCTCCGAGGATGAGCTTCCGTTCTCCGATACGGCAGAGGGCGAGGAAAAATATCGTGAGGATCAGGTACGCCGCATCCTCTCCTCCAAGATCATCAACCTGTCCGGCATGAGCAATACCGATATCAAGCTCACCTACGGAACCGCTAATTTCCCGGAGCTGTCCAAATATGATCAGAATTATCTTCTTCTGATCCGCAATCTCGGCATGTGGGGAAGCTATCTGCACCATAACTGTGACGGTCAGGACGAACGTGCCAGACAGATCCTGGAGCGTGCCATCGAGCTTGGCAGCGACATCAGGGACACCTATGTGTCCCTCGCCGAAATTTATCTGGATGCCGGACAGCCGGAAAAGGTTCAGGAACTCATCCACCATGTTGAGAAGTCCGATTTCGATCTGAAGGATTCTCTCTTACGTTCCCTGAAAAACCTTCTGAACACCCTCTAAAACAAACCCTTATATGGATTATCTCTTGCCTCGCTCCATTCCCCGCTGCGCTCCTCGTAAATCTGACAAAGCCAGTCGTATGCCTCATCCAGACCTTCCTCCGTATAAACAAAATCCCGGATGGTCTTCTTATCCGGATCTGTCTTCTCAAAGCAGAACGGCTCCGGCCAGATCGTTGTCCGAAGCACCGGCTCTGCCTCCTCGTTCTCCGGATCCCTGTACTGTTCCAGCTGATAGCGCATTCCCTGAAAGCTTGCCTTTAATACCGCCTTCTTGTTATAAAAAGATTTGATATCATATAATGATTTTCTTGTATTCATCGTATTCCTCCAAATGACACCGGTCATCGTTTTACCATTCTCGTCGGTTTCCTGCTGTATTACAGTCACTTTCCCATATAAAGAAAAAGGAAGCACCTGTGTTTTGTCCTTGATCCACGCTACATCACAAGCATATTCCTGTATAACGAAAAAATCCCATAAAAATGTCAGTCATTTTTATGGGATCGGTTAGCAGGGGTGGAAGGAATCGAACCCTCCTCTGGAGTTTTGGAGACTCTTATTCTACCGATGAACTACACCCCTGAATCGTAGTGGCAAATTCACACTGCCTGTCCAGTATACTATCCGGTCTCCGTTTTGTCAAGCCCTGATTTTAAGTTTAACGACTATTTTGCGTCGTTTTATTTTGTTTCGCCTTCTCCCCGGATTCATTTCCGAAGTTCCAGCGATAATGACCAACAATATCACTGCGACGTTCGAGAATATCCTGTTCATAGCTTCTCTGCCATGGACTGTAGTGGTGGATTACATACGGCACCCCGTTTTTATTTCTCTTGTCCGAAACGATTCCGATATGTTTTCGGAATATAACGATGTCGCCGCCCTGCCATTCCTCCACATCCGATACATCGGTTGCCAGACTCTGTGCATGCCTGCCAAAATACACCTGCAGATTCTTCACACGGCGATAATCAATGTTAGGATCCGGCTGATCGATATCGTAAGCGTCCGTATGCTGTTCCACGTCCTTTGCCACAAGCCGCATCAGATCATAGCCGGCTGCTTTCATAGCAAAAGCAACCACGTCCGTACATACCCCGTAGCCATCATCCGGATAACCACCGTTGTAATATTGACTCTTATATTTCGGCTTTGTCGCCACGTAGTCCAGTGCTCCCTTAAGAATATCCGTCTGATCATCTATGCCATCCTTGTCCTGATCCGTTTCGCTGTGAAACTGCGGAAATGTTTTCTGGTCCGACACACGTTTTCCCGCCGGACCGGTGTCTTTGCACCGAAACCATATACCGCCGGCTGCTGCCAGTACCACTACGAAAAATATGAAAACAGGTATTATTTTATGCTTCTTCATATGTACTATAACTTCCCCTCTCATTCTTTTTCTTTATTGTGGCATTTTTTCTTAAAAAGTCAAGCGCCCCCGGCAAAACAGCCTTTTCCAAATCATTAACCATTGCATCTTCCCATTAAAATATGATACACTCATCATAACGAAAAACACAGGAAATCCACCGTACGGATGCGGTCGGACTTTCCACCTTTTGTAACAAATCGTATAGAACGGAGATTACATATGAAAATAAAATGTACGCACTGTGGCAGGAAATTTGACTACGATCTCTATGCCGGATTATGTCCTCACTGCGGCGTCTACCAGAGACAGGGATCTTCTGCATACAACAGCAGCGAAGCACAGGCACAGGGGACGTCTTCATACAACAGCAGCGAAACACAGGCGCAGGGGACGTCTTCATACAACAGCAGCGAAACACAGACACAACCACAGACTCAGCCGATGGCATCCCACCGGGAAACTGCCACCAAAAGCACTTCCGGCAAACGCCGCAACAACTGGCTCGCAACAGCCATTTTGATCGTTATTCTCGGATTCATCATCGCCGGACCGGAGGTATTCCATACCTACCAGACCAACAAAATAGCCAAAACACTGACTCTGTCCGAGCCGGTGACCCCGACGAAAGTCAAGCCTTCCAAAGGCTTTACGGTTTCTACGGAAAACGGAGATTTTACGGTTACATTTTCCTCCCGCAGTACCGATAACGATTCCACCTTCGAGACGCCGGAGGGATATGAAATTCTCACGGTAAAATATCACGTTACCGTTCCACAGAAGGCTCTCAACACCTTTCCGGGTCAGGCGGACGAAAATCACCTTTACACGCACTGGGACAGCGACCGCATCAGTCCTTACTGTGTCACAAAGGACGACAGTTATCTCAAGCCGATCTCCAATTATGATCTGTCCCGCGTCAAGCATCTGGAATACAGCGAGCTGGAGGATAACGGAACCACAGACAATATTGACAGCCAGGACGGCACACTCTCCTTCCTGATCAAGAAAAATGATTTTAAGGGGCTTCTGATCAACGAACTTGATCCGGATACAGATGCACTTGCAAACTCTTATCTTGTCACCGGAATCCCAAAGCAAAAGAAATAGGGCACACATCAAATTATTGAATAGAAATGAGGGAAATTATGCGAGGATTCAGCTTAGGAATCGAATGTATTGTAAAAGGACTGATGTGGATTCACAGAAAATCCGGCATCAACGGGATTCTTGTGATCGCCATACTGATCGCGCTCCCGTGCAGCATTTTCTTTTCCGAATCAAGCAGCACCCAGTACAAGTCTGGTAAAAGGTATGCGGTCACGCCTGTCTCCGACACGGAGAAGGTTGCCGAAAAGGACCTGCCGGCTTCGATCGACCGCTTTGCCGACGACTATTATAAAGTGGTTCTGCAGATCAACAACTGTTATTCCACGGAGCTTCCACATGCTCCTTATCTGACCCTGGACAATGAGAAATATTATGCGTCGTTCCGTCCGCTGGAATACTACTGCGACATCGAGAACAGCTATGATGTTATCTACTTGGAAAACTGTATTCCTGCCGGCACCACAATGTCAATTCCATATTATTTCTCCGGATATGAACTGTCCGGTCATACACTTTCCGTCATGCCGCTCTCCGATGACGAGATCACCAAAAGTAACTCATTCAAACTGACCGTCCCATGATGAGATATGGGATCATAGTCAAAATGATACACCGACATCCTGATACAACGAATAATGCACTAAGACTTCCTATGCGGAATATTAAAATACGCCCATACGATTTCTTTTGTCTAATTATTTGAAAGAGCATTTTGTCTGCCAAAACGCTTGAAAATCCGCGAAATAGGACTAGTTTGTTTTATGAGGCAAAATGCCTATTCATTTTCCGGACAAAAGAAATCGTATGGGCGTATACGCGTTATTGGTCTAGGAAGTCTTAATAAGTAATTTTCGTTGTATCAGGATACCGGACGATTTCGGTCCATGATCCTGCCTCCGTTATCCTTCAGCCACTTTCTGCGCTGTCGGTAATCCGGCAGGATTTTTTCGACCTCCTCCCAGAAACGGGCGGAATGGTTCATTTCCTTTCGATGACAAAGTTCATGCACCACGACATAATCCAGAACTTCCTCCGGCATCAGAAGAAGCAGGCAGTTAAAGTTCAAGTTGCCTTTTCCGCTGCAGCTTCCCCATCTTGTCCTCTGATTCCGTATAGTGATGCGCCCGTAGGTGACGCCAATGATCTGTGCATAATAATGAACCTTCTGCGGAATAAGCTTCATTGCCTGCGTGGCAAGTTCCTGAAGCTCCTCCTTAGAAAGTGCCTGTTCCCGGTACTGCTCCTGCAGCCGCTTTTTTTCCGCCATCTGCTGCAGATGTGCGTGGATCCAGTCATCCTTCTCCTGCACAAATGCATTAATCTCTCTTACCGGCATTCGTGCCGGTGCCCGTACGACCACCTGAAGCTCCGGCGTGATCTCAATCGCAAGACTTTTACGGCGGCTGCGGATCAGTGTAATTTCATAATCCGTATGATCCATCAATTATCTCCCTTTGTTATCTCTGTTTGTTTCTCATACGTTTCTTTTTCATGTTCACGTTATCGGTAGCATTTCTTGCAGGCACGGTAGCCCTGTCTTTTCGCTGCTTTCTTTGTCTTTTTAACCACACGTCCCCGCATGCGGCTGCAGTTCTTGCTGGTGTGATAGCACGCGCCATTGCCGGAC
The DNA here is from genome assembly GCF_003478445.1 of Roseburia sp. AM59-24XD. GTDB lineage: Bacteria > Bacillota > Clostridia > Lachnospirales > Lachnospiraceae > Jutongia. Next base: position 82,903 of record NZ_QUET01000011.1, on the reverse strand, counting down.
GCCGCCACATATACATAGGATTTGGCACTTGCCGTTGTTGAATATGCCGGCGCCGCAGCGGAAGCTGAGGAAACGGTCAGACAAACCGCCAGTGCGATTGGGACAATTCTTTTGTTTATTTTGATCATGATAACCCTCCTTGTAATTTGTAAAAAGACATTGCTATACAATGCTTTTAATGATTATATATTATGTTTATTGTACCACATTTCCCAATAAAACAGGAGGGGATTTTAATTAGTTGCAAATAAAGAAAAGCCCCTAAAACTCTTGGTTTTAAGGACTTTTCGAAAATTCTTATGAAATAATTTATTATCTCTTTGAGAACTGAGGAGCTCTACGAGCCTTCTTGAGACCGTATTTCTTACGCTCTTTCATTCTAGGATCACGAGTAAGGAATCCTGCCTTCTTCAGTGTAGGACGGAAATCTGCGTCTACATTCAGAAGAGCTCTTGCGATACCGTGTCTGATTGCACCGGCCTGACCGGTGAATCCGCCACCACGAACATTTACAAGTACATCATACTTGTCAAGTGTGTTGGTCGCTTCCAGTGGCTGACGAACGATAATCTTTAATGTCTCAAGACCGAAATACTGATCCATATCCTTCTTGTTGATTGTGATCTTACCATTTCCTGGTACTAAATATACTCTGGCAATACTGCTTTTTCTTCTGCCTGTTCCATAAAATTTATTAGCCAATGTCTTTTCCTCCTCTCAATTATGCTCTCTCTACGATTTCTAATACTTCCGGCTTCTGTGCGATCTGCTCATGCTCTGCACCTGCATATACATGAAGCTTTGTTGCCATCTGGCGACCAAGTGGTCCCTTTGGAAGCATTCCCTTTACTGCATGCTCAATTACATACTCCGGCTTCTTAGCGAGCATTTCCTTGAGTGTGGTCTCTTTCATACCACCAACATAATCAGAGTGATGATAATAAATCTTCTGCTCCAGCTTCTTACCTGTTACTTTGATCTTGTCAGCATTGATTACGATTACATAATCGCCGGTATCGATATGCGGAGTATACTCCGGCTTATTCTTACCTCTCAATACGCAAGCTACCTCTGAAGCGAGACGTCCTAATGTATGTCCTGTAGCATCAACTACATACCATTTTCTTTCAATCTTGGATGGGTTAGCCATATAACTTTTCATCCCAGTACCTCCTAACTTTTCTAACAATCTTCAACTGTCAGGCACATAAATACTGTTACCGGGGCTTTGGCTTAAGTATTTTACACGCCACATTAGACTATTATATTATGTTTATGAAAGCTTGTCAAGATACAAATTATGCAAATAATCTACAAATTATCCATTGATTTCTGTCATTCCTCCAGCTTGGCAACGGAAGCTCCACGGATCAGCTGGCTTGCCACTACAGACGGTGCTGAAAGCTTTACCTTGTGTCCCTCGATCAATTTGATCAACTGCTCTGCCGCCTTCATGCCAATCTTCTCCGTATCCTGCCGCACCGTGGTCAGACGAGGCTGAAGCTGGCTTGCGATAAAGATATCATCATAGCCCGCCACCGAGATATCCTGCGGGATCCTTAATCCCATCGACTCGATCGCAGCGATGCCTCCGACTGCCGAATAGTCATCGGAATATATAATGCAGGTTGGCCTGATCGGCTGCTGCAATAATGTCTTCGTATATTCTGCCGCCTTTTTCAGATTACGATACTCGGACGGAAAGATCCATCCTTCCGGCAATGCCAGACCATGCTTGTCCATTGTCTCCTTCAGACCCTGAATACGAATATCTGTAACAATCGATGTATCGTCACCGGTAATATATGCGATCTTCTTGTGTCCCATCGAAATCACATATTCAACCAGTTCACGCATTCCTGCTGCATTGTCCGATATGACAGAAAGGCAGTCCGGAAATTCGTAATCGATCGTCACAACCGGAATATCGCTTTCTACCAGCTCGCGTACCTCCGGATTATAGAAATCGATACAGGCGATCATGACGCCGTCCAGACCACGGTACCGGCAATGCTCCAGATATGTTTTGCTTTTCTTGTGCTTCTTATTGCTGTTGATAAAGGTGATATCATAACCTTTGCTTTCCGCGGTCACTTTAAAGCTGTTCAGGATATTTGCGAAATAATTATGTGTCAGACCGCTCATCGATTCATCAATAAAGAGAACACCAATATTAAAACTTTTGTTCATGCGGATCGCGCGGGCATAATACTGCGGAAAATATCCCTGTTCCTTTGCAACCTCTTTGATATGTTTTTTGGTTTCCTCTCCAATATCCTTTTTGTCGTTCAGTGCTTTGCTGACCGTGGCAACCGACACGCCACAAATCTTCGCAATGTCTTTAATTGATGCCATCTGCCCCCTCCATTCTTACGTACACTAATGTGATCTCCGTTTTCTTATCACGCACTTTCACTGCCACCGGCAATCTATCATTCATACCTTCTCACCGCTGCCGACACATATATGTCTATCATACCACACCACTATGTCCGGCACAATCATTATACTAATGATTTGGCAGGTAAACCAGGCAAAGATACGCCCATCGTATAAATATTCCGGTCAGAATAAAACCATATTGTAGAATAATATCAAAAACCTTTCTGCGAATCTTTGGATTCTTCTCATCCACATCCATTTCAATCAGGTCAACCTTTGGAGACAGGAAGCGGATCAGCTTCGTATAAGCAGCAAGGATCAAAAGCCATAACACAAACATTCCGAAACCGGCCAGCTGCCACAGAAATGTCTGCGGCATACTTTCTACGTTCCTTTGTGCTCTCGTTCCGGTCAGATATCCAAGTGCAATATACAGATAATCCGTCGAGATATATCCCCACGCAAGACTGACCACCGTTAATATTAATCGTTTCCACCAGCGCATTTCCTCACCTCCTGTCTGTTTGTTCCGAGTATATTTCCTAACATAATACCGCCTGGATTCTCTTACCCGGCATTCTCTTATTCAGCATTTTCCAACACCGTCAGAATGCACTTATCCGGCATGTTCTAACACAGCCGGGGTTTCCCCTTATCCGACATCAGCTATATACGCTTTCCCTTTGCACATATCTTATCAATCTTCATCTCAAACGGCTTCAATGAACATATGTTACCCTCCAGAGATATACTTTGCGGTTTGTCACTGTTATTAAATACAAATCTCCAGGCCGTATCCTGCTTCTGCCGATATGTAATTTCTACGCCAAGCGGCAGATCATCCCGGAAGCTCAGCTTCTGCTCCTGTGCCATACGAGCCGCAAGCGCCATATAGAATGTACGGTCCGGCACGGTTCCTACATAATATACGCAGCCTTTGCCATATGTGTTTACTGTTACTGCCGGCTGCCCCGCATAATACTGATCTCCATAGACCGCCAGAACCTCTGCCGTGTCTGCTTCCAGTATATCACACCAGCGCTTATATGTGGCATCCTGATGCTCCGTCTGCAGTGAAGAAGCATCCTCCCTCAAAAACGAATTTGTACAGATTTGACCATACTGTCCACGAAGCTGTGCATCAGTAATCCGCAGCTTCCCTGTCCGCGCTCCAGCGGCATTGTATTCCGTCACGTGCACGCCAGCAAGTTCTTTATATATAGTAGGAAGACTGTCCATGATACACTGATTAGAGAGGTTCTTCACCCCCGAGCGGTTCGTCAAAAGCACCGTTCCTCCCTGCTTTGCAAAATTCTCCAGTTTCTTCACGGTTCCGGAATGTTCAATGAGCATTGTCGGAGCAAGTACAATATCATATCCGTCAAACGATGCTCTCTCGTCAATAATATCTACACCAACGCCAATGCCGGTAAAACCGTCGTGAAGACACTTTAACTGCTCCAGATAATACATGCCCTCTGCCTGATGCTGCAGCTTGAAACCATATTCATTATCGGAGCTGTAAAGTAACGCCACACGATTGACCACCTCAGAGCCATCCAACTCCTGAAGCTGCTTTATCGTCTGCCCCAGCTCTTTAAATTCCTGATAGCGCCTTCCCGGCACATTGCTGTGATCCAGGATTCCGTGCCAGTACATTTCTGCACCTGACACGGCGGTGCGCCAGCGAAAATGAATCACGGCGTCCGCTCCATGCGCTACCGCCTGCAGTGCATACCCTTTGATCATCCCGGGTACCGGCATGGCTGACATAGGCATCCAGCTTCCCACCGCACCGCTTAACTGCTCCATGATCCAGAAATTCTTCTGCAAGATTCCGCGCATAAGATCCAGATGAAACGCATGGGAATACAGTTCCTGTGAATCTGTCGGAATCATCGTTGTCGGATAATTGTCATAAGAAACAAAGTCCAGATTATGGAACAGGTCATAAAAGTCCGGCATATTTTCACACAGCCAGCTATTGGTTGTAATCTGCGCCTTCGGATCCAGCGAATGGATCAGCTTTCTCTGAAATTCAAGATATGCTACCGTACTATCGGAAGCATATCGATTATAATCAAGCGTCAATGACGGATTCTGCCACTTGATGAAATCTCCCATCGGCGGCTTCACCTGAGAAAAAGAAGAATACTCTCCGCTCCAGACGCTGTTGCCATACGCCTGATCGATCTGTTCCGTTGTACCGTACTTCTCCTTCATCCAGTCACGAAACGCCTCCTCGCACACTGCACAGCGGCAATGGTTCGCCTCCAGCTCATTGTCGATCTGGTATCCGATCACCGCCTCCTCATTCCGGTAATGATCTACCAATTGGCGAATGATACGCTCACACAGTGTCCGATAAACGGGACTGTTCATGCAGCGGTGTCCACGGATTCCGATGGAGATCCTTCTTCCGTCTGTTCCAACCTGAATGATCTCAGGATATTTCTCAAATGCCCACAACGGAGGGGTGCAGGTTGGTGTACACAAAAATACCTGAATCCCTCTGTCCTTAAAAACGGACACTGCATGGTCGAGCCATTCAAACCGGAAATCTCCCTCCTCCGGCTCCAGACGGCTCCATGCAAACTCCGCCATCCGGACAAGCTTCACACCGCATTCCTTCATATGGTCTGCATCCTGCTCCCACATCTCCTCCGGCCACTGCTCCGGATAATAATCAACCCCCAGTAAAATTCCCATATTCGTCCTCCACAAAAAACCTATACCGTGATATCGGGGGCAAAATGCATTTTTCAACGGATGACATGGATTGCTCCATCGTCAGGCAATTTGTATGTAAGCATACATTGCTATCTGCTTTTGTCCCTTACATCATGCTACTCATTCATATGCTTCCTGATCTCCAGCATCTGGTCACGCAGACTTGCCGCCAGCTCGAAGTTTAACTCGGCAGCCGCTGTGTTCATCTTCTTTTTGATCTTGCGGACAAGCTGCTCTAATTCCTTCTGATTCATTGATTCGATATCCTTCTGGATATCACCGGTTTCTGTCTCCTCGACCTTCTTCGAAATCCGGATCAGATCCCGGACTGCTTTCTTGATCGTCTGCGGTGTAATACCATGCTCCTCGTTATATTTCTGCTGGATGCTGCGACGACGGTTCGTCTCATTGATCGCATTGCGCATGGAATCCGTCATAACATCCGCATACATGATCACATGACCCTCTGCATTTCGTGCAGCTCGTCCGATGATCTGAACCAACGCGATCTCTGAACGCAGGAATCCCTCCTTATCTGCATCCAGGATTGCCACCAGAGCAATCTCCGGAATATCCAGTCCCTCTCGGAGCAGATTGATTCCCACCAGCACATCAAACACATCCATACGCATGTCGCGAATGATCTCCGAACGCTCCAGCGTATCAATATCCGAATGCAGATACTTTACACGGATGCCCGCCTCACGCAGATAATCCGTCAGATCCTCCGCCATCCGCTTCGTCAGCGTATTGACCATAACCTTATTGCCTGCCGCAATAGTACGGTTCACCTCGCCTAACAGATCATCGATCTGCCCCTCTACCGGACGTACGTCAATCTCCGGATCCAGCAGCCCTGTCGGCCGGATGATCTGCTCTACTCTCGCCAGCTCATGCTCGTCCTCATATACATTCGGTGTCGCAGAAACAAACATCATCTGATTGATATGCTGCTCAAACTCCTCAAAGTTCAGCGGACGGTTGTCTAACGCCGATGGCAGACGGAAACCGTAGTCTACCAGCGTCCTCTTTCTGGAACGGTCTCCGGCATACATACCGCGGATCTGTGGAATCGTCATATGAGACTCGTCCACCATAATAATAAAATCGTCTGGAAAATAATCCAGCAATGTATGCGGTGGTTCCCCTTCCTTCAATCCGGAAAGATGACGGGAATAGTTCTCAATACCGGAACAAAAGCCGGTCTCACGCATCATTTCGATATCAAAATTAGTCCGTTCAGAAATCCTCTGTGCCTCCAGAAGCTTATCCTCAGACCGGAAATACCGTACTCTGTCCTCCAGCTCCGCCTCAATGTCACGGATCGCACGCTCCATTGCTTCCTTATCCACAACATAATGAGATGCAGGAAACACAACCATATGCTCCAGCTCGGACAAAACCTCACCGGTCAGCACATCGATCTCCGTGATCCTGTCCACCTCATCGCCGAAAAATTCCACACGGATCGCGCGGTCAGACTCCGAAATCGGGAATACCTCCAGCACATCTCCGCGCACACGGAAGGTACCACGCTGAAAATCCATGTCATTCCTTGTGTACTGCATATCGATCAGACGGTGAATGACCTCATCCCGATCCTTGATCATGCCCGGTCGCAGTGACACGGTCATATTCTGGTAATCGATCGGACTTCCGAGACCATATATGCAGGACACACTCGCCACGATCACGACATCTCTCCGCTCCGTCAGTGCCGCCGTCGCCGAATGCCGTAGCTTATCGATCTCATCATTGATCGAGGAATCCTTCTCAATATATGTGTCCGAGGACGGTACATATGCCTCCGGCTGGTAATAATCATAATAGGATACAAAATACTCCACTGCATTCTCCGGGAAAAATTCCTTGAACTCGCCGTAGAGCTGCGCCGCCAGAGTCTTATTGTGCGCAATGACCAAAGTCGGTTTATTAAGCTTTGCAATGACATTTGCCATGGTAAATGTCTTACCGGAGCCGGTAACACCAAGCAAAGTCTGAAACTGATCGCCCTCCTCAAAGCCCCTGACCAGAGCGTCGATCGCCTCCGGCTGGTCCCCGGTAGGCTGGTATTCGGAATGTAATATAAAACGATCCATGATTGTCTGAACACCTCCAAGTCTCTCCGATTTGTGTCTTTCACTTTATAACAAAACAGGGAACAAATCTCTCCATGATGGCGATTCATTCCCTATGTATCTTTCATCATTCATAAAATCAGTATAGCATAGTATTATTGTCAATGCAACGAAATCATGAACATTTGTTCGATTTTATTCTTTTGTCAGCACGGAAATAATTTCTTCCCGCTTCGGCATCACCTTCAATGCCCCTTTGCGGGTGGTAATGATCGAAGATGCCGCATTGGCAAACCGAAGCATTTCATGCAGATCATCTTCCGTCAAAGAATCAAGTCCTTTTTCGAGAACAGCATTTAAAACGCACGCCATAAAGGTATCTCCCGCCCCTGTGGTCTCTATCGTGTCGTCCCGCAGAAACGGCTCGCAAAATACGCTTTTTCCCTGATAATATGCCTTGCTCCATGTTTTCCCATAGTTGCACATATTAATATCGGACGATTTTTTCTCAAAATTTCCGCAATGCCCTGATCAATATCCTTCTTACCGGTCAAAAAGGCGATTTCATCATCGGAAATCTTTAAGATATCGCACTGTCCGATTCCATACCACATTTGACGTGCGGCATCCTCCAGACTGTTCCATAGCGGTGGTCTTAAATTGGGATCAAAAGAGATAAGGGCACCTTCTTTTTGGGCATGCTGCACGGCTCTTTGGGTTGCATCCTTTACCTGCTCGTGCGTCATAGACAAGGTTCCAAAATGAAAAATCCTTGTCTGAGCAAGTTTCTCCTGCTGTACCTCCTCCCATCGTAGCATCATATCAGCTCCGGGATTTCTATAAAACGAAAACTCCCTGTCTCCGTCTTTCTTTGTATGAACAAAGGCTAACGTAGTATGCACCTCCGGATCTACAACAAGATTATCCGTATTGATTCCCTGTGTTTTTACTGCATCTGCCAGCATCCGTCCAAAAACATCATCCCCGACTTTTCCGATAAATGCCGTACTTTTTCCAAGATTTTGCAGCATGGACAATACATTACACGGAGCACCTCCGGGATTGACCTCCAAAACAGGATTTCCCTGTGTACTGATTCCATTTTCCGTAAAATCCACAAGTAATTCCCCTAATGCAGCCACGTCAAATTTTTTCATCATTTTCCTCCTATCTGCATACATCATGCCATTTCGCCGATAGATATATCATATTTATCAATATTGACAGCAACAGAACCATCACAGACAAAACTGATCTGATCGGCATCCAACGGAGTATAGAATGTCGTACTCATCACCTGTGCCCCATCATTTATAAAAATCTCTGCGGAATATTTATCCAGGATCATCCGAATCTTAACAACGTCACCCGAAACTTTGACCGGAACTTTTCTCTGTGCCAGTACATCACGGATCATTCCACAGTATGTCCTGTCAATTTCTATAGTTTTACCCGCACGGTCATAAGTAAATTTCGTAAAATGCTTTTCATTTTGTGCAAAGCAGATGTCAAACGAAGTATAATCGCCCTCCAAAAGTTCTACAGTCATATCCAGCACACGTCCCCGGATTCCTTCCTTCTGACATGTCCCTTTTATCGTACACTGGTCATAATGAACCGAGTTACTGTAGTATTTTTCCAACTCTCGGACCGGACTTTGCAATATCCGCCCGTTATCAAGACGAAGCTCTCTTGGAATAGTCATCATACATGCCCATTTCTGATCTGCCGGGCGAATATTGGCATCCCAGGTCTGCATCCATCCGATCAAAATACGCCGTCCATCCGCAGACAACATGGTCTGTGATGCGTAAAAGTCGAGGCCATCATCCAGAGAGTATACATGCGAATAATCAAATACATGCCGTCCCCTGTCGTAACTGCCGGTATAATATACTGCATTATTTCCATTATGAAACTCCGAACCGGCACACAGATCCTGCGGAGAAGCAAGCAGTATATATTCCCCGTCCAATTCAAAGAAATCCGGGCATTCCCACATAGTTCCAAGATTTCCGTTTTTATCCTCTGCCAGTACAGATACATACTCCCACTCAATGGCATTCTCCGAATGAAATAATACAACCTGCGGCTTTCCCTGGTCTGTTTTGTTTCCAACGACCATATAATATCCGTCATCTTCTTTCCAGATCTTCGGATCTCTGAAATGCTCTCTGCTAAACCCCTTCGGAAGCATGTCACCGGTCACTACCGGATTTTGCGCAAGTTTATTATATGCCTTTCCATCCCCCAAAGCAATACATTGATTCTGATACGTATATTTCTGCCCATCCTCCTCTTTTTCCATGACACCGGTATATACAAGAAGATGACCTTTCTCTGTCTCTATTCCTGAACCGGAAAAACAACCTGCTTCATCATACGCCTGATCCGGAGCCAATGCTGCCGGAAGTTCCGTCCATTTCACGAAATCCTCTGTTTCATAATGTCCCCAGTGCATCGGTCCCCACACTGTGCTGTAGGGATGAAACTGGTAAAACAAATGGGTCTTTCCCTGATATACCGAAAAGCCATTGGGATCGTTCATCCAGCCGCATGGCGGTGTTACATGGAACACCGGAAGCTCTTCTTTTGGAATGCGGTTCTGTTTAACATATTCATTTGCTTTTTTCAACTGATCCATATCTATACCTGTCCCTTTCCGGATGTCTGCGGTTCTACCCCTACAGACATCCGATTGTTTCATACCTTACCTACAGTTCGATCGCTTCTTCCGTATCGATATCAAAAAAGTGCATCCTATGCGGCACAAACACAAATTCTACCTTATCCCCCACTTTGCACAGCTCATATTTTGAAACCCTGGCAATCGTTACTGCTCCTCCAAATTCAAAATAGATATTATTTTCATTTCCCATGATCTCTGTATTATCAACAACTGCCTGCATCTTATTTTCTTTATAGATGTCCAGATTTTGTGGATCAAATTTAATGTCCTCTCCGCGAATTCCAAGTGTCATTCTTGTTCCATGCTTCTTTAACTTCTCAGCCATTTCCTGCTTCATGGTCAGCCGATTGCCATCTGAAAATACAATCTGTCCATCCTCAATGGAAACATCATAGAAATTCATCTGTGGTGAGCCGATAAATCCCGCCACAAATTTATTGACCGGTTTTTCGTACAGCTCCATTGGCTTACCAACCTGCTGTACAACACCCGCTTTCATGATCACAATACGGTCTGCCATGGTCATTGCTTCCACCTGGTCATGCGTAACGTAGATTGTAGTACTTCCAAGGCTGCGGTGAAGCTTGCTGATCTCATTTCTCATGCTGACACGAAGCTTTGCATCCAGATTAGACAGCGGCTCATCCATCAAAAATACCTTCTGATCCTTTACGATTGCTCTTCCAAGAGCAACTCTCTGCCTCTGGCCTCCGGACAGATTTTTCGGTTTACGGTTTCTATATTCCTCCAGTCCCAGAATATCAATTGCCCAGTCTACCTTTTTTTTGATCTCGTCAGCCGGTACCTTCATATTTTTCAGTCCATAGCCGATATTTTTCTCCACCGTCATATGAGGATATAACGCATAATTCTGAAATACCATAGAAATGCCTCGATCTCTTGGTGCGACCTCATTCATTCTCTTCCCATCAATATACAAATCTCCGGAAGTGATTTCTTCAAATCCCGCGATCATCCGCAGTGTCGTAGATTTTCCACAGCCGGATGGTCCAACAAATGCAATAAATTCTTTTTCATTGATCTCCAGATCAAAATCTGTCACTGCCTTTTTATCTGTACCCGGATACTGCTTGCATACTTTTTTTAATTCAATAAAACTCATAACTTAACCCTCCTTTGAACCTGTGGAAACAACTCCTTCCACAATCTGCTTTGAAAATAACGCATAAATGATGATAACCGGTATCGTTACCAGTGTAATGACAGCTAATGTCTGACCCATTGTTGTATTATCATTGGACGTGATCGCATTTAATCCGATCTGTGCCGTCAGAAGATCACTTGAAGTAAATACAAGAGATGGCCACAAATAATCGTTCCACACATTTAAAAATGTAAATACACTGACTGTTGCCACAACACTCTTAGACATTGGAAGCACCATAGTAAAGAAATACTTCACCGGACTGCAAAAATCCAACTGCGCCGCCTCGTAAACATCATCCGGAAGACTGACAAACACCTGCCGGAACAGGAATATATTAAATGGATTTACGATCATCGGAAGAACATACCCGATAATGTTATTTAAAAGTCCCAATTTTGCAATAAACAGGAAATGTATGGTAATGATCGTCTCCATCGGCACGATCATCAAAAGCATAATGATAAGAAGCCAGCGTTCCTTAAACGGAAAATTGATCTTGGCCAGTGCATAGCCTGCCAGCCCGTTTACAATGATTCCAAGCACGATCAATACCGCTGCATAAAGCAATGTGTTTGCCATATAACGAAGAAAGCTCGTGTTGGTCAGAATGGTAATATAATTGTCGAAAAAACTACCATTTAACGCCGGAGGAATAAACGCCGCCAGCGAATTCATATCTCTTGTGATCGCTGCATCTGTTTTAAAAGAATTAGCAAGCATCCATATTACAGGAAACAGAAAAAACAAGGACACGATAATCATAATGATAACAAGAATGATATTAATTCGTTTTTGCTTTTTTGTTAACATGTTTTTTTCCCTCCTTATCTTTGGTGAGGATTGTCTGGATCACCGTCAGGATCATTACGAAAAATGCAAATACGATCGCCATCGTGGATGCCAGTCCGATCTCCCAGTTTACCGTGCCGGTTCATAAATGTCATAAACCATGGTGTAAGTAGAATGAGATGGGCCTCCTCCCGTCATAACCATCGGCTGTACCAGCATACGGAACGCTCCGATCGTGATCGTGATCAGTACAAAAATACACAATGGCTTTAACTCCGGCAATGTGATATCTTTAAATTTCTGCCAACTGCTGGCATGATCCATTTCAGCAGCCTCATAAAGTGCCGGATTGATCTGCTGCAGTCCGCCCAAGAAGATCAACATCTGATAACCGACTCCCTGCCATGCACTCATAACAGCGATGGATGGCAGAGCCTGATCTGCACTATTGATAAACGGCTGTGCGTTGATTCCAATGTGTGCAAGAATGGAATTTAAAATTCCCTCCGGGCTGTAGATCTGCACCCAGAGTGTAGATACAACCGCCAGAGACATAACAACCGGAATAAAAAATGCCACCTTAAAATATGCCTTACAATACGTCACCTTATTGATCAGAAGTGCCAGTCCTAACGCTCCCAGTCCCTGTAACGGAACAATTATGATCACAAATTTCACGGTATTGGTAAATGCCTGCCGGAAATCATCGTCCTTGAATACCTGAAAATAATTATCCAACCCGGTAAAATGCGTCAGGCTTGGATTTAATGCAAAAAAGTCTGTAAAGCTAAATACCAATGTCAATATCATTGGCAGGAACAAAAACAATGTCAATAAGACAAGTGCCGGGCCAAAAAAGGCCATTCCCATAATTGATTCTCTTCTTTTTTTCATCATTCTAACGTATAACGCTTCAGCTTTGCGTTAATCCTTTCTACAGATTTATCCAGCTGCTCCTGTGGATCAAAACCACTCAGAACACAATTTTCCAGTACCTGCTGAAATGATGTACTTACCTGTGGATATGCAGGAGTCTTTGGCCTTGGATGACCATAGTTGCTTAATTGATAGTATAGCGCTTTGTAATTTTCGTCTTTTTGAAATACGTCGATTGTTTCATACGCTTCATATGTGGATGGAAATGATTTTGACTTTTCCCATAAGCGTTTTCCGCTGTCCACACCGCTCATCCATTTCACTAATTCGGTTGCTCCCTTGATATGTTTTGTCTTGGAAGAGGCTGCAAAAGCCCATGAACCGGTTGGAGCGTATCTCTCTCCGTTCCAGGAGTCCCCGACTACATATGGTGCCACACCAAAGGACACATCCGGATAGCTGGTATAAAGTGTATTAACCTCCCATGCACCATCAATCTTAAATGCTGCCCTGCCGCTTTCAAACAAATGATCGATCGGCACCTTTGACATATACTTATTCTTCAGCAACGACTGAAAATAAGATACTGTTTTTACATTTTCCTTCGAATCAAAGACACCATCCACGGAAAGTCCCGTCTCGTCCACCATATTTCCGCCATTTGACCAGAAAAACGGTGCATAATAATAGATGGTTGCCTCCCCCACCGGAAATGTCATATCAAGGGCATATCCATTCTTTTTATCTATAACCGGTTTCAGCTTTGCAAGAATGTCCAAAAACTGGGACTGAGTCCACGGATGATCTGCATCAGGTATGCTGATTCCTGCCTCTTTCAGTATGTCCTTATTATAGTACAGACCAACACTGGACTCCATTGCTCCCAGAGCGTACAGCTTGTCCTTGTAAGTTCCCTGATCGATAATAGACTGCAGGTAAACGGATTTTTCTTTCTCCGTCAGCTTTGCCAGAGGCTGAATAATCCCATTGGATGCATATGCTGCGATATTCGGTCCGTCTACCGTCAGCACATCCGGAAGGTCTCCCGACATGACGGATGCATTGATCTTATCAGAGTATCCTCCGCCACTGTCATTTCGCGGAATAAACTCAATATCCGCAAAATATGTTCCATCATACTTCTTGTTAAATGCATCAACTGCTTCCCGATAGCATCGGCCTTCATCGGTATCCTCAATGGAGTGTACCCATATGGACAGATACTGCTCTCCTTTATCATATCCGGCGATGCTTCCGGGCTTCGGCGTACTTTTCTGACATCCGGTCAGGCTGAGTGCAAGTACGCTCATGGCCAGAGCCGTTATCACACGTTTTCTCATTCTGTTCTCCTTTCTTTCGTCGTGTCTCTATAAGTGTTTCCGTTTGTGTAATCGGTAAAGTAACCGGTTACTTTGTGATTTAATAATACTATGATGCATATCGTTTGTCAACCATTTTTTTAAATTATTATAACCGGTTACGTTACCGGTTATTTTTTCATTGAATTCACGCCTCTGTTCTGCTATACTAAGGACAGATTTACAGCACGAAAATACACTCCCAACGCAGAAAGGCACAAAACATGGATAATAAAAAGAAAAAAGTCACCTTTGACGACATTGCAAAATATACTCACTTTTCCAAAACAACCATCTCCAGATATTTCAATAATCCTGATTCCCTTACATTAAAAAACCAGGAGATCATCGCACAGGCACTGGTCGATCTGGATTATCATGAGAACAAGCTCGCAAAAGTGCTGGCAAATGGCAAAAGCGAATTTGTCGGCATTCTGTTACCCAATTTATTCCTTCATTATTACTCAGAAATGTTAAACCAGATCTTATCTACTTATGAAACTTTTGGATATAAATTTCTGGTGTTTACCAGCAACGGCTCCGAGGAAACAGAACGAAAATACCTTCAGGAGCTGCTTGCTTACAAGATTGAGGGACTCATTGTGTTAAGCCACACAATCCCGTCGCAGGAATTGGCTTCTTATCACATTCCTGTCGTCACCATCGAACGGGAGGATGAATATGTAAACAGTATCAATACTGACAACTATATGGGAGCCGTGCAGGCTGCCAGTCTCCTTGTCAAAAACAACTGTGACATCCTGATCCACATCAATTCTGATGTTTCTCCGTCCGTCCCTTCTTACGGCCGTATCCAGGGTTTTCGCGATACCTGCCAGCAGTTCAATATCCGACACAAAATTATCCTTACAGATCTCGGCAACAGTTATCCGGAAACACAGCAGCACATTAGTGAGGTCTACAATCTGATCAAAGACAAATATCCGGATAAACGAAAAGGAATCTTTCTTGCCAATGACACCCATGCCAATATTTTTCTGAATCTGCTGATGAGAGATTATGGCACTCTTCCGGATGACTTCCGGATCATCGGGTATGATGATTCCCCAATTGCCTCCGAGGCAATTATCCCGATCAGCACTGTAGGACAGCAGATTGACAAGATTGCACATGAAGCCATGAAGCTGCTGGTTTCCCAGATGAATGAAATGAAAAAGCGTCGACCGGTTCCTCAGACCGAGATCATTCACAAAATGATCACACCGGTTTTGGTGAGACGAGATACAACAACGTAAGAGTCCAAAAACCTCTCCCAACCAGCAAAGTTGTACATACTACATTTCCAAATTTGTGCAATTTATCCGACTTAAATGTTATAGTAAATCATTTAAGTTGCAATATTTTTGTCATTTTTGCCGATTTTATCTTATGAATTGTTTTATATATGGTCATTTTGTACAAATCATGTTAACATTTATCTCAGGGTGAGCAAAACAAAAATATTTCGAAAAGGCAAAGCTTTTTCAAAGGAGGGTTTATGAGATTTAAAAAAATCTTTGCTGTTGTAATGGCGGCAGCTGTAACACTGTCCACGCTCAATGGTTTTCATGGTTTTTCTGCTCCAAGAACTGCAAAAGCTGCGAGCTTTGTTGATCTGAACCAGAGCCAGATCGCATCCGCAATGGGAGCCGGCTGGAACCTTGGAAATCAGCTGGAAGCATCCCTGAACGGAACGCCAAATGAAACATGCTGGGGTAATCCTACGATCAACGCCAATCTGATCAAGGCAGTAAAAAATGCCGGTTTTCGTTCCATCCGTATTCCGGTTTCCTATTTGGGCAAGATCAGCAGCAACTCAAGTTACACCATCGATTCATCGTGGTTAAACAGGGTACAGCAGGTAGTTGATATGTGTATTGCTAATGACCTGTATGTCATTATTAACATGCACGGCGATGGCTATCACTCTGTCGATGGCGGCTGGCTTTTCTGTGACGGTTCCAACCAGACTGCGATCCGTGCCAAATACAAAGCCTGCTGGAAACAGATCGCCACACGTTTCCGCTCATATGACCAGCACCTGATCTTCGAATCCATGAATGAAGAATTTGATGGCACTTACGGAACTCCAAACAGAACATATTATGAAAATATCAACCAGCTCAATCAGATCTTTGTAGATACCGTACGCACTTCCGGTGGAAACAATGCGAAGCGCTGGTTAATGCTCCCGGGCTGGAACACTAACATCAATTACACTGTAGGCGATTATGGTTTCCGGGTTCCTACCGACAACAACTGCACTGCCGGCGGAAAGCGCATCATGATCTCTGTTCATTATTATGATCCATGGGGCTTCTGCGGAGAAGAAAGCACCACGGCAACCCAATGGGGAAGCAAGGCAAACAACAGCTCAAAGGTTGATTCCTGGGGCGATGAGTCTTATCTGAAATCCCAGTTTAACAGTCTGTATAACAAATTCTGTAGCCAGGGATATCCGGTCGTGATCGGAGAATACGGTGCCATTGATAAATCTGCTTTCGATTCAAACAACACGGCATGTCGTGCAGAATTTGCTTCCAAAGTCTGCACTTACGCAAAGAAATACGGCTGTATTCCAATCTGGTGGGATAACGGTGCAACAGGCACATATGGTTTCGGTTTATTTAACCGCAGTACCGGTACAGTCACACAGCCAAAGATCATCAATGCCATCACTGCCGTGTATCCGTCCTCAGGCAATACCTCCGGTTCCACAAGCAGTATTGATACCAGCAAAACATATATGCTGAAAAACGTAAACAGTGGTCTGTATATGGATGTCTGCGGTGCGAAAGCGGTAAACGGTACAAATGTCATCCAGTACTCTGCTTCCAAAGCAAAAGCAAATAATACCTGGAAATTTGTTCCTGATGGAAAAGGATATTACAATATTTACTCCTGTCTGGGAGACGGCAGAACATTTCTTCTGGATGTTTCATGCAACAGCAGTGCAAACGGGACAAACATCGGGATTTATAAAAATACCAACTGCAGTGCCCAGCTTTACAAGCTTGTAAAAATTCTGACGGAAGCTACAGCATTTACACAAAGTCTTCCGGCTGTAAGAGTGTTGTCGAGATTGCTAATGCAAACCGCAGCAATAACGGCAATGTACAGCAATGGGTTTACAACGGACATAACTGTCAGAAATGGAATTTGATCGCACGGTAAAACTTTCCCCTGACACAGCAAACGACCTATTGGTCTTTCGGTCGCCGTACCACATGGTATGGCGACTTTTTATTGCATAATCTCTTCCCCTTAATGTGTTACCTTTCAACTGCTTTCTTCTCTCTTCTGACGAAGCTCCTGCTCCCACTGATGCAGTCTGCGCGCTCCTTCCGGATTCTGTTTTTCCAGTCTCTGTTCGAGCTTTTCCCGACGATGCTGAAGTTTCTCCAGAATCTCCGGATGCTCTCTGCCAATCTCCTCGCGAATATGGTGGCGACGTTTTTCCAGCAGTTCCAGGATAATCCGGCGATGATCCCTATCTGCCATTTTGTCCGGAAGCTCATCCATGTGAATCTCCATACG
This sequence comes from Roseburia sp. AM59-24XD, assembly GCF_003478445.1. GTDB lineage: Bacteria > Bacillota > Clostridia > Lachnospirales > Lachnospiraceae > Jutongia. The sequence goes on along the minus strand of NZ_QUET01000011.1, from coordinate 65,296 downwards.
GCGCAGAAATTCATCCTCATCAATCGCCCCAAGTCCATGCCAATATTTGAGGCTGCTTTCGATACCCTGTTCTGCGATCTCCTCCCAGTCCGGCATGCAATGAATGCTGTCTAACACCTGATGAACACGCTTCTCGATCTGATCCACGGTCTCATCACCAAACGCCCACGCAAACTCCTCCAGTGTATTTTCTGTTTCCGCCGAAATATTTATGATGTGTCCGTTTTTTTGGATAGTGTATCCCTTTAAGGTATATGGTTCCAGATATCCGCTGTCATGAAGTGCCGCTGTAATTGTACGGCGCACATGTCCCTTCTCGATCATCCAGCCAATACCGAGCTGACGCATCTGCTCATTAACCGATGACATATGCTCTGTGATGTAGAAATGAATCCCCTGTTTTACAAAACGCTCACACATCATTTCCAACCGGTCTGCCGCTGTGATATCGATACTCGTCATCGCCCCGGCATCGACAATAACCACCTTTGTTTCATCCGAAATTCTGTTCTCAATATCTTCCTGAAAGGTCTTTACATTTGCAAAGAAAAGGCTTTCACTGAAACGGTAGATCACGACATGCTCAATCTCATGCGCATGACGGTTCTTGCTGCAGTCGTAAAAACCATCCCTTCCCGGGATCACCCCGAGAAATGCTCTCGGCGGATTGGTTGCTTTCAGCACAACGGCGATAAAGGAAAGAATAATTCCTATGATAACGCCGTAGATCGTTCCCAGAAGAAGTACGGCAAAAAATGCTGCCAGGAAAATATAGAATTCATTGCGGCTGACCCGGAATAAACGGACTGCCAGATCAAGCTCCACTACCTTCATCAATGCGGAAATCACGATCGCCGTCAATACCGGAACCGGAAGATATCCGATAAAGCCTGTTCCAAACAACAGAAGAAGTATCATCGCAATTCCCGCTGTCACTGATACCATCTGTGTTCTGCCGCCATACTGATCATTCATGGAGGTTCTTGAAATACTTCCATTGACCGGACAGCATCCCACCAGTGCCGATGCAATATTGCCCACGGCACAGGCAAGAATTTCCTGATTATCTTTTATTTTATAGCCATTGCGGAATGCAAAATTATTCTCCGAAAGAAGCGTTTCTGCCATGATCACGACAGCAACCATGAGTCCTCTGCCCGCTGCCTGCGAAAGATCCACTGACCGAAATTGTGGACACATAAGCTTCGGCAGCCCCGGCTCTACCGCCGATAAAAGACGTACTCCATACTGATCGATATGACCGAAACAGGTCAACAGCACGCCTGCTGCCATGACAACGATCACCATTGGAAATTTGGGCGCAAGCCTCCTTGCGATCACGATCACCGCCAGAGAACAAACACCAAGCAGCACAGAAGCACCGTTGATCTGATGCACCGCCTCAATGATCGCCCGGATAAGCTCCGGCAGTTCACCTGTTCCGGAACCTCCTCCGAGAATCTTTGGAATCTGCATCAGAATAATCGTCACCGCAATACCGCTGATAAAGCCTCCCATGACCGGAGTTGATATGTAATCTACCATCTTGCCCGCCTTGAGCAGAAAAAACAACAGAAGCCAGCATCCGGCAAACAACGCCGTCATCGGAATAAATGACATCGCCTCCGGTGACTGTGCCTGCAGACCAAGCCCTGCTGCAGCCGCACCTATGATCGCCGCGGGTGCCGCATCCACACCAAAAATAAACTGGGGAGATGTCGTAAACATCGCAAAAAATAAAATCGGCAATACCGATCCATATAGTCCATAGACCGGCGGAAGTCCGGAGACCTCCGCGTAACCCATGGATATCGGGATCGAAACTGCCGCAATGATTATGCCTGCCAGAATGTCCTTTGGCAGATAATTTAATTTATAATTTTTCATTGTCCGGAAAATCTTCATGTTTATAACCCGTATGCCCTTCCATGCAGATATCGGTCACATATATGTCCTCTATTTCGTACATATATGCAGCTTAACAATAGAGAATTACTTTCTGTTTATTCTACATAATATACATAATCGTCCTTGCGTGGTGCTGCCTCCGGCTCATCGCCGTCCATATAGCCGATCACACAATGACCGATGCCTTCATAATCTCCCTCAATTCCCAGAGATTTTAAGATTGCCTTTCCTTCTTCGCTTTCAAACTCTTCCTTGGCACGATGGATCCAGCAGCTGCCAAGACCTGCATCCTTCGCTGCAAGCATGAGATTTCCCATCACAAGGCTTCCGTCATACACATGCGTTGGCATCTTTTTATCTGCCAGCACGATCAGCACAACCGGAGCACCGTAAAACGGATCTGTTCCCTCTGCTGCTCCCATGATCCGGGCGTTCATACGGGAAAGCTTATCCCGCACCTCTTTATTTAATACAGCAACAATGATCGGGGACTGCTTTCCTCTTCCGGTTGCCGCATAAGTTCCTGCCTCGATCACGCGGTCGATCAATTCTCTCTCCGGCATCTTATCCTGAAATTTACGAATACTTCTTCTTGTTCGGATCGTCTTCATTGTTTCACTCATATACATCTTCCTTTCTTCTCTATCATTCCTATTTGCAATCTGCGGACGAAAAACTGCTGTCGCGATGTTTGCGTTTGCGGATAGCTTTTTTATTATTCTACGGTTCCTTTATGCGGCACTGCCTCTCTGACCGGACCTGTCTCTGTCACAGATCTGCTGAAATTCCCTCAGTTTCTGCTTTGCCTGCTGACTCAGATCCTTCGGCACCTTAACCTGCACCGTCACATACTCATCCCCGTGAACTGATGCATCCTTCATAGACACAATACCCTTTCCGCGAAGCCTGATCTTGCTGCCTGCCTGCGTCCCCTCCGGAATGCGGCACATGACTCTTCCATTTAACGTATCCACCGGTGCTTCGCCGCCAAAAACTGCCGTTGTAAAAGGCACCTCAATCTGAGTATATATATCCATTCCCTTTCTGTCAAATCCGGGCTTTGACCGGACATGCACCTTTAAGAACAGATCTCCGTCAGGACCGCCTCCATATCCCGGCATGCCTTTGCCGCGCAGACGCACACTCATTCCGTCATTTACTCCGGCAGGAATGTGTACCTGCAGAGACTTCCTCTGACCGGAGCCATCCTGTGACACAAGATGAATGATCTTATCACAGCCAAACGCCGCCTCCTCAAAGGTAATATCCGTCTGTGCCTCCAGGTCGTCTCCCTTTGCCGAGTCTGCACTCCGGCGAAAACCGCCAAAGCCGCTGCCAAAACCACCGCTTTGATGAAAGCTGCCGCCAAAGCCACCACTGTCCTGTCCGTGAAATCCGGTTCCCTGCGACTTGCCATGAAACATGCCGCCGAAAATATCATCAAAGATGTCGTCCATATTGCCACCCTCAAAATGATATTCGTGATAGCCGCCTGTCCCAAAATCGGGACCGCCATAGCTCTGATAAAAATGCTGTCCGCTCTGCGGACCGGCACCGCCCTCCTCAAATGCTGCAAAACCATATTGGTCGTACAGCTTTTTCTTTTCTGCATCACTGAGCACATTATATGCTTCTGTAACTTCCTTAAAATTTTTCTCTGCCTCTTTATCGCCCGGATTCACGTCCGGATGATACTTCTTGGCAAGCTTACGGTATGCTTTTTTGATTTCCTTCTCATCCGCTCCTTTCCGGATACCAAGGACATCATAATAATCTCGTTTCTTCATCATCCTCACCTCCGAATAAAACGGGCAAAACAAACGTTTTGCTCTGCTTTTTGCTGCATCAGGGACATTGTCCTGCGCAATAAACATATACAGAAAAGAGGCATACGAATCTGTTCGCATCCCTCCAAGGCTGTTAATAGGGTGATAAACCATCCAATATATCAACCCTGCTGTATTGCATTTTTACTTTCGATTATGTTATACCACTTATTTTAGCACTCGTCAAGTCTGTTGGCTAATAATTATTCCATCAATAAAAAATCTGTCAGATAAATAATCTCCTACGCTTTCTTCTGAAGCCATATCCGCATCGCCGTCAGCACCGCCAGCAGGATTGCCGCGCTTAAGATCAGAACAACCCACCAGATCTGGATGAATGCCGCCAGTATATAGCCAACCACGCAGACTGCCGCCACGACAGCCGCATACGGAAGCTGCGTTGAAACATGATTCATATGATTACACTGCGCTCCCGCCGAGGACATAACCGTGGTGTCCGAAATCGGGGACACATGATCGCCGCATACCGCACCTGCCAGTACCGCAGACACCGAAATGATCATCATCTCCATATGTCCCTGCTCCGGGAACATTGCAATTACGATCGGTACAAGAATTGCGAAGGTTCCCCAGCTCGTTCCGGTCGAAAACGCCAGAAAGATTGCAATAATAAATATGATCATCGGTATAAACATACTTGCCGAAGCATTCTGTCCGACAACACTTTTCACAAATGTACTGATCTCGAGATGATCACCAATTCCCTTCAGCGCCCACGCAAAGGTCAGGATCGCCATGGCAGGAACCATCAGACGAAATCCCTCCACAAAGCTTTCCATGAAATCGGCAAAGTTCAGAACCTTTCTCGGAAGATACCAGATCAAACAGAAAAGGATCGTGACAAGTCCTGCAAAGATCAGGCTCCGCTCAGAGTCACAGCCGGAGAACGCAGCGACCACATTCGTTGCTCCTCCTAAATATCCGGTATAGATCATGGCACCGATCGCAGATACGATCAGAAGCACTACCGGAAGAACCAGATCGGCAACACGTCCCTTTTCGTTAACCTCTTCCTGCTTCTCCTCCTTCAGTGCATCCTCTCCGGACGTAAACAGATCACCACGCTCCGCATTGATCTCATGTTTCTTCATCAAACCGAAATCAAAACCGGTGAGGATCAGATAAAACACCATCAAAAGGGTCAGGATTGCATACAGATTGTACGGAATCGTCCGCAGAAACAGACTGAAGCCCGTCAGCGAGGATCCCTTCGGCACATAGGAATTGACAGCCGCCGCCCAACTTGAGATCGGTGCAATAATGCAGACCGGCGCTGCCGTGGCATCAATAATATAAGCAAGCTTTGCTCTGGACACCTTGTACCGGTCGGTCACCGGACGCATCACCGAGCCAACCGTCAGACAGTTAAAATAATCATCCACGAAAATAAGTACGCCAAGCCCCATCGTCGCCAAAAGTGCAACCTTTTTGTTTTTGATCTTGGAGATCGCCCATTTTCCGTAAGCCGCCGAACCGCCGGAGCGGGACATCAGCACGACAATCATACCAAGCATTACCAGGAAAAACAAAATATTGATATTCATGCTGTCCTTGATGGTATCAAAGATCACGGTGAATGCAGTCCACGGATGAAACTGCGCATACATAAAGCTTCCTACTACAATTCCCACAAACAGTGAACTGTAAACCTCTTTTGTGATCAAAGCAAGCATGATCGCCAGGATCGGTGGCAGCAATGACCATATAGTACCTGTAAACATAATTTACCTCTTTCTATTTTCAAATTTCGCCCATAATGAATTTTCGCAACGCTCCGGCAAAAGGTTCGAAAAAGCTTCGCTTTTTCTCACTCGCGGGCACGTTCACATATTGATCTGCCAGCTACCAGATGCAAGCATCGGCATCTGGCAATCTCTATGTTCACTTTTGCCTTCGCGCACGATTTAAGAACGCACGACTGGTGTGACCTCCCCAAAATCAAAGTCCACATAATCCTCCGGGGTAAACCGGTGATAGATCACGTGGCAGCCCTCGAAGGTGATGCAATAGCGGTAATCATTCGGCTTACTGTCCCGAAAATAGAACACATAATCAAAATCATCCCCTGCATAACTGCCCTCAAACACCTGATCCGAATACTGTGCAAAAAGCGTTTCCACATCCTTCAGAGTACAGCCATGACGGGCGATCGTCTCTATAAATTTCACCAGGAAATCATCCTCTTCCTGATGCTCATGGACATACTCCACTCCCTCCGGTGGAATCTGAATGCAAAATCTTTCTTTTTGGGAAGATGCTGTAATCCCGCCAAAATGCGCTCTTGTGGCCTCTGAAAACTCCTTCATCTTCTCCAACATTTCCTCTTCCGTACAATCTACCTCCAGCAGATGATTCAGAGAGGATAACGGATAATACAGACGCAAAAGCTCCTTACGATAACCAAGCTTCACCTGCTCCTCCAGGATCAGGTCTCTCAGATTTTTTTCTAACTTTTCAATATTCATAATCGGATATCATCCCTTCTATTCTTGAACCGGCAACGGACCTGCCAGATCCTTCACAACCTCTCCGGCAATAATCAGTCCCGCTACAGATGGGACAAATGCCACACTACCAGGAATATCGCGGCGCTCTGTGCATTTGTGCTTTGCTCCCGGCGGACAGATGCAGTTTGTCCTGCAGCTGATACTCATATCCTCCAAAGGGCGAATCGACTTCTCAGTAGAGAAAACCACCTTCAGATCCTTGACATTTCTTTTGCGAAGCTCCCGGCGCATGACTCTCGCCAGAGGACAGATCGTCGTATCGTAAATATCTGCCACCTGAAACTTCGTCGGATCCAGCTTATTGCCTGCCCCCATGCTGCTGATCACCGGGGTGCCGGTCTGCTTCGCACGCATAATGATCTCCAGCTTCGCTGTCACTGTATCCACAGCATCTACCACATAAGAATACTCTGAGAAATCAAATTCATCGGCATTTTCCGGCAGATAAAAGCACTGTCTGACCTCCACCTGCGCCTGCGGATTAATATCCAGAATGCGGTCACGCATCACGTCTGTTTTATATTTGCCCACTGTACTGCGTGTGGCAATGATCTGACGATTCAGATTCGTCAGACATACCTTATCGTCATCCACCAATACAAAAGAACCGACACCACTTCTGGCAAGCGCTTCCACCACATAGCCGCCAACTCCTCCGATGCCAAAAACAGCCACTTTCGCCTCTGCCAGCCGGTCAATTCCTTCCTTTCCCAATAAAAGCTGTGTTCTAGAAAACTGATTTAACATATGAATCCTGTATTCCTTTCCTTCTATGAAGATACCTGCCACCCGGCAAAATATCTCCCAATCTTTCTTAGTGTACCACAATCCCGATTATTATGATATCTTTTTTTCGTTTTGTCATGCAAACTGCAGCAATATCATATAAAATGCCGTGCTTCCGACAATGCTAAACAGTGTATTCTTCTTCCAGACATGTAACAGTACGCAGACTCCTGCAGCCAGAAGCTGATACATCCCTGTTCCGCCAAAATCCATCGGCACGGATTTCAGGCAGTATACGATCAGCACCGCCATGATCGCCGCCGGAAGGATATTTCCCAGATACCGGATGACCTCCGGGATCTCCTGACGTTTTCCTAACAGGGTAAAGGGCAGTGCACGCATCAGAAGAGTACATGCCGCCGCCAGCATGATTGCCGTAAATGCCTGTATATTATTCATGTTCCACAGCCTCCTCTCCAGAAGCTGCTCCGACCGCAGAGTTCATGGTTCCACGAATCAGAAGCAGAATACCCGACACCAGTATCAGCGTCGGCAGCAAAAAGTAATCCGGTCCCACAAGAAGAAGCAGAACCACTCCACAGCCAAGACCAAGCAATGCCGGAATATGACTCTTTGCCGACCGCCACTGATCCACAAATATCGTGACAAACAGCGCTGTCATACAAAAGTCAATACCCGTAAGTTCCACGGGAATGCTCTGTCCGATCACGCCGCCAGCCACCGCACCAAGCATCCAGCTTATCCTTGAAAACAACGCGATCCAAAACATCTCATCACGTTTCCTGATGTTCTCCAGGGATTTTGCTATGTTCTTTTCGTCCTCTTCCGGCACCGCTTTCTTTTCGTTCTGTCCCATTTTCTGGTCAGACTCTTTCGCCCTCTGCTCCTGCTGCATCTGCAGTGCACAGTTTGCCGCATACGTTTCGTCCGTCATTGTATGCACCATATACGGATAACGTTTTCCCATCTGCCGGAATTCCTCCACAAAGCTGAGTCCATAGAAAAACTGGCGGCTGTTCATAAATAATGCCGTGAGCGCTATCGTGAGCAGCGAAGCCCCGCTGCTTAAAAAGGTAATCAGAACAAACTGGAATGCCCCGGTATACACCGTCATGCTCACAAGCAACGACCAGCCCCAGCGATAGCCCGCCTCCTGCATTAAAAGCCCATAGGACATGCTCACAAACAAATAACTTCCCATAATGGGCAAAGCCCGCCAGAATGCCTGACGGACTGTGTCCTTATGAAATATTCTCCGTTGATTTCCGGCTTTTTCTTTTTTACTGAATATTATCATTATCGTTCACCGTATAGATACTCAATCTTCCCTTTTTTCTTTGTTCTAATTGTCCGGAACCGCATAATTCCTTGAGAAGCCGAAACGCCTTTGTCGAACCCGCTCCAAGAAGCTTTTCCGCCTCTTTTCTGGTGATCACTTTATTCTTTCTGACATAATCAAGAAGCTGCTTCTTTTCATTCGGAACAGACATCATATAATTTGCAGGAACCTCCCGAACCACAAAAGGAAGCGCTTCTATTTGTTCATTTTGATTAGGTAACGTGACCCTGAAAACGCCTTTGGCTGTTTCAAACTTCGGCTGCTCTTTCCGGTTTTTATATGCTCTTTGAATCCTCCCGATGCCGGTTCCATAACTCTCAATCAATTTCATACGATAGAATATCGCCGCAAGACCCGGATTTCTCGACTGGGAAACTCCAAGAAAAATGGAATTGATCTCCAGTCCCGGAACCAGACCTCCCAAAGAAACAAATTCCATCCGGTCCTCATAAATATTGATCAGATTACTTCCGCTAAAAGAATAGTCTCTATGAACAATACTGTTAAGCAGTGCCTCTCGGATAGCCTCCTCCGGATAGTCCCTGGTATCAGTCCGTTCTAACCCGGAAAAACTCGCTTTTGTTTTATTGGCCATATCAACATATTGGTAAACATCCTCCAACTGCTTTAGAAGAGAACCCGAAAACTCTTTGCGATCCCGGAAAATCTCTTTGTCTTTCCCCTGAAATAATGCTATTTTAGTCGTCACCTCACACTGATCAGACAACAACAAAGCCAGATTGGTATACAATCCGTCCTCCCCGATCAATTTCAGTGTTCGCATCTGGGCATCTCCGATTTCAAACCCTCTCAGCTCCATTTCCCGGTAGAATTCCCGAAAGGTCAGCTCCTGTGTCATACTCCGGCACAACTCAAAGGATCTTCCGCTGTTTTGAAGAAGCATCTCCCGGATTCCTTCCTCCGTCATAGGCTGTGAAGAACTGCCCTTTCTAACATATACACCTCCGGGCTTCAATCCCTTTTCCCTCAAATAATAAGGACGATTTGTCCCGGTTGTAATCTGAATTTCGATCACATTTCTGCCCTCGATAGCAACACTGTCCACCCTGACAAAAGGCATAACATCCGGAGCAATCGCATCTTTCAGGGAATTCACAATACGAAGCATAACCTCATCCGGATCATCTACCCCCTTGACAGCACCATCATTGCATATCCCAACAAAAACAGTGCCTCCCTCAGCATTTGCAAATGCAATTACTTCTTTTTTTATATCTGAAACATATTCCTGCTTATATTCTATATTTAACTTCTCACCTGACGTCTCGCTCATTCTTTCTCTCCTTTCTCACTTTTTTATCATTATAAGAAAGAAAGAAAAGAAAGTCAATGAACATTTTCTATGTTTCTATCTCCGGATATACCTCTCCGCCTCTGTCGCTGCATTGGCCCCATCTGCTGCCGCCGTGATCACCTGACGAAGCGCCTTGGTCCGCACATCTCCTGCCACAAACAGTCCCTGGGCCGAGGTGATCCCCTGCTCTCCTGCTGCCACATAACCATACTCATCAAGTTCTGCAACGCCTTGAAGCAGTCCTGTTACCGGCTCCATTCCTACTGCCGCAAAGACACCGGCCACTTCCAGTCTGCGGCCATCCTCCAGCACCAGAGCCTCTACCCGCTGTTCTCCCTGAATCTCCTGTACTCTCGCATTCGTCAGGATCTCAATATTTTCTGCATCCTTTACCTTCTGCACCGTTCCCGCATTTCCGCGAAACTCGTCACGACGGTGGATCAGATAAACCTTCTCACAGATCTGTGACAAATAAAGAGCATCATCCAGTGCCGTATCACCACCGCCGACCACAGCCGTCACCTTTCCCTGAAAAAATGCGCCGTCACAGGTAGCACAGTAGGACACACCTCTGCCGGAAAGCTTGTCCTCTCCCGGTACGTTTAAATGGCGATGGGATGCTCCTGCCGCATAGATCACGGTCTTCGTCTCCAAAACATCCCCGCCTGCCAGAAGCACCTTCCAATAACCATCGGACTGCTTCAGCTTCGTGACCTCTTCCTCCAGAAAAGCCGTCCCCAGATTCTCAGCATGCTCCCGGAATTTTTCTCCCAGAGAATATCCGTCAATCCCCGGAATGCCCAGATAATTATCCACCTGACCACTCTCCGCGATCTGCCCGGTTCCACAATATTCCTTTTCGATCACAAGAATATCCAGACCGGCACGTCTGCCATAAACTGCAGCCGACAATCCCGCCGGACCGCTTCCTATAATTATAATATCTTTCATATCCGTTTTCCTTTCCCGTTGTTCTCTTCTCGAAACCAAAGATACCGATAATGCCTTATCCTGTATCGCCAAGAAACATTATCGGTATTATTTTTATTATTTAGATTACATAAAATCCGGCCTCTTCCGTCTGCTCTTCCTCCCAGTCCAAAAGATCCTGCAGTGTAATATTGTCTACAATATCATTGACTGCTTTTCCCATTTTGTCCCAGACGCGGTTGATCACAGAAGCCTTTTCCATTTCGTTGGAGGTGTCCGAAGAAAGGGACATTAAATCGCCCTCCGTCTGCCGCAGGATCATTCCCACCGTGTACTCCTCCGGTGTTTTTTTCAGCAGATAACCACCCTGAGACCCACGGACGCTCTTTACAAAACCAGCTTTGTTGAGCACGGAAATAATCTGCTCCAGATATTTTTCTGAAATCTGCTGGCGTTTTGCGGTTTCTTTTAACGGCACCGGCACGCCGCGATTATGATTCGCCAGATCCAGCATCAGGATCAAAGCATATCTTCCTCTGGTAGAAATCTTCATATGGAACTCCTCTTCTAACTGCTAAAACTACGGTTGACACTAATAATATGCGAAGCAACTTCTAATGCGAACACGCAAGTGTTCGCATTACCCTGATGCCACGGATTGCTCCATTGCGACGCAATTTCCGCAATCCTGCAACCATCTCCAATCCCACAGATTTGCAAGCAAATCTGCTTCTTGTCGGTGTTTGGCGGGTCAAGCCAGTAGATAGCAATTTGTATGTAAACATACATTGCTATCTACTTTTGGCCCTTGCATCATATCATCCAGAAATTATCAGTGCATATAATTCTACGGTAGGTTTCAAACTTGGACCACTTGTTGAAGAATTCCAAATGATTCTCCTTGTCCAGATTCTTGTACTCGTACAGATAATTGTCGAGGTCTGCCTTTACACGGATGCGCAGTGCAAATCCTCTCTCATCGAGAACAGGAAGTCCTGTGTACTGATATTCGGACAGTGGAATGATGTCCTCGATCACACGGTTACGGATCAGGATAACGGCATCACTGTCTGCTGCAAGAATATCGAAATAATCCGGATACTTAAAGCTGTCGCCCTCGATCGGCACGGTATCGCCAACATGGTATGTTTTATCCTGTGTATTTACCTTAGAGAGGAATGCGTTCTCCAGATTGAAGTAGAATTCCTCGAAAATATATCCGCCGGTTTTGATATCATCCTTCTGGAAATATGGTACCTCACCATCGGTGGAAACATCCTCAACAACACCGCAGGCCGAAGTTGCATGACTGATACGGTCGATCAGGATCAGCTCGCCGAGTGTCTTGTTGGTTTTGAACTTGTCAACGATAATCTTCTCTGCAAATTCCAGATGGCAAACGGCAATCTCATTTTTCTCAACATGGTCTGCCTGAATATGCTCTCCGCTGTTGACATCGATCTTGTACTCAATGCTCTTTAGCATTCCCGGAATCTTCTTGGTTCCAAGCTTAACAAGGTACTCCTTGCCAAGAGAAAGCGGCTCATCATCCATCCACAAAAGTGTCGTTGTTACGTCCTTAGTGTAAGGAAGATCTTCCTTATTGGCCAATACGCAGCCACGGCTTACGTCCACTTCACGGTCAAGCTGGATCGTTACTGCCTGACCTGCCTCAGCCTCCTGCACCTCCGTAGAACCGTTCAGGATTGACTTGATCGTTGCCTTCTCATCGCTCGGCAGTGTGGTTATCGTCTCGCCGACTTTAATACGTCCGCTTTCAATCTGTCCCTGGAAACCACGGAACTCATGATTCGGACGGCATACACGCTGTACCGGCATATAGAATACGGAAGAATTCTCCTGCTCGGAGATATCGACTGTCTCCAGATAATTTAACAGTGTACCACCCTGATACCAAGGCATATTCTCAGATACAACCGTTACGTTGTCACCCTCTGTTGCGCTGACTGGAATGATCTTTACGCTGTAAAGACCAAGCTTTCTGCCAGATCCTTGATGTCCTTTTCGATCGCACGAAAACGCTCCTCGCTGTAATCTGCTAAATCCATCTTATTTACCGCAAATACAAAATAGCGGATTCCCATCAAAGCACAAATTCTTGCATGGCGTCTTGTCTGTACCAGAACACCCTGCTTTGCATCGACCATAACTACGGCAAGCTGTGCAAAGGAAGCACCAACTGCCATGTTTCTTGTATACTCCTCGTGACCCGGTGTATCTGCTACGATAAAGCTTCTGTTGTCCGTTGTGAAATAACGGTATGCCACATCGATCGTGATACCCTGCTCACGCTCTGCCATCAGTCCGTCAAGCAGCAAGGAATAATCAATCTCACCGCCACGGGAGCCAACCTTGCTATCCAGGATCAATGCTTTTTCCTGATCTGCATATAACAGCTTGGAATCATATAAGATATGACCGATCAAGGTTGATTTTCCATCATCTACACTTCCACAGGTTATAAATTTTAATAATCCATTCATCCTAGAAATACCCCTCTCTCTTTCTTTTTTCCATACTTGCAGCGCCGCCGTCCTTATCGATCACACGGCTTGTTCTCTCAGACTCTACGGAGCTGAGAGTCTCCTCAATGATCTCATCGAGTGTTGTTGCATTGGATTCCACACCACCGGAAAGCGGATAGCAGCCCAGTGTACGGAAACGAACCATCTTCATCTCCGGCTTCTCGCCCGGCTCCAGACGCATACGATCATCATCTACCATGATAATGTTGCCGTCACGGTATACAACCGGTCTCTCTGCCGCAAAGTAAAGAGGCACGATCGGGATATTTTCCCGCTTGATATACTGCCAGATGTCCTTCTCAGTCCAGTTGGAGATTGGGAATACACGAATGCTCTCGCCCTTGTTGATCTCCGTATTATATAATTTCCACATCTCCGGACGCTGGTTCTTCGGATCCCATGCATGCGACTCATTTCTGAAGGAGAAGATTCTCTCCTTGGCACGGCTCTTTTCCTCGTCACGTCGTCCGCCACCAAATGCTGCTGTAAAACCGTATTTATTTAATGCCTGCTTCAGTGCCTGTGTTTTCATGATGTCGGTGTAAGCAGCACCGTGATCAAACGGGTTGATTCCCTGCTTCACACCCTCTTCGTTGATGTACTCGAGCATCTCAATGCCAAGTTCCTTTGCGGTCTTGTCACGGAACTCGATCATCTCACGGAATTTCCAGGTTGTGTTAACGTGAAGAAAAGGAAATGGCGGCTTCTCCGGGTAAAATGCTTTCATTGCCAGGTGAAGCATTACCGAACTGTCCTTGCCGATCGAATATAACATAACCGGCTTCTCACACTCCGCTGCAACCTCTCTGATTATGTAGATTGCTTCTGCCTCTAATTCATCCAAATGTGTTAATCCACTCATAGTCGTCCTCCATCCTTTTCTAATATTTATTGGAACTGCGCCGGTCTACCTCAATCGTAACCTCGCGTCCATCGCTTTTATGAATATTCCAACGTAAGATCTGTCCGTCTTTTGTCACAGTCATCACACTGCCGTTTCCTCCGATATCTGCTCCGAGGAAAAATCCTATCGCTCCAACCGGGCATTCTTTCACGCAGGAAGCGCATCCCCAGCAGTCCTTCGGATAGCGCATCACTGCTTTTCCCTCCTGCTTTTCGATCAGCGTTCCCGGGCAGACCTGCATGCACTGACCGCAGCCGATACATTTCTGCCGGTTAATTTGTATGCTCATAGGACCCCTCCTTTACAATATCTCTCAGTATGATCCGGATCTTTCCATCCTCCAGACGGGAATTGACATATTTGAAAAAGTTCTCATCCTCGTTCGGATGATCCAGATTCTCATTGAAGGAATGCCACCTCGTCTCCTTACGTCCTCTCAGATGTGCGATCAGACTCTTGCAGACGATCAGCCGCTCCTTTAATTCATAAACGAATAAAAGCTCATGCATATTCTGTGCGGTAAGTTCATCTGCGAGTGCAGTCAGCTGATCGATCTTCTCATCGGCAAGCTTTAACTGCTTCTCATTGTACTGGTAATGGGTAGATATACCGCCGGCATATTCATCCATCACCTTCTGCATTGCCTCCTCAAGCTCCTCCGCCGTAAACGGTGACTGCTCTCCTGCTAAAATATCCTGATAAGCGGCAGTCTCTTCCTGTGCCTGACGGGCAATCTCCTCGTCTGCACCATCGGCCACAGAAGTCCCGCTTAACTGCTTCTCGATCGCCTTTGCCGCAAGCTCACCCTCTGCCAGTGCGCCGGTTACATATTTCTGTGGACATCCTCCTGCCACATCTCCGGCAGCATACAGACCGTGGATCGTTGTCTCACGGTTGGTGTCTACCCAGTAACCGCTTGCCGTGTGTCCGCCGACAATGTAAGGCTCTGTTCCCTCGATCTCAACATCCTGCTCGCCCGGAAGCTCCCCGGTCTCGATCCATTTGAGCGTCTGGCTTGGCGCCATGTTCAGGTATGCCTTTAAAAGATTTTCTTCCTGATCCTTATCAATACCGCTTGTCTTCAGGTAGCATGGACCGTTTCCAAGCTGGTTCTCGCGAACCGTGCCATAGACACGCTCGCTTGTGGTGAGTCCGTATTTGTCCTCGTAAACAAAGCCCTTGGAATTGATCTGCTTTGCTCCCACTCCCTGTGCAATGGTTCCGGTCGGTGCGATCGTGTCCTTGCAGCGAAGTGCGATAAATCGCATTTCGAAGGAGGTCATCTCTGCGCCTGCCCGGATTCCCATGGCATATCCGGCACCGGTATTAAATGGCGGATACCACATTTTATGTCGGGAAAATCCCGGATTGTTCGGTTTATAAAGTCCTGCTGCCCCGCCGGTTGCCACCAGCACGGCACCCGCATGGATCTCATAAGCGGTTTCATCCTCGAGAGAAAATCCTACCGCACCATAAACTTTATTATCCTTTGTCAGAAGCTTTGTGATATTGACACGGTTTATAACCGATACATTTTCCTGTTCCTGTACTGCCTTGGCAAGGATCGGCTTGAAGTTCTCTCCGTTGATCTTAATATTACGGTTTCCTCTGGTGACATAATCACCATTCTCATCTTTCAGGATCACAAGACCAAGATTTTCCATATCTGCAGTCACTTCATTGAAATGCTCCGCTGCGGTAAGCAGCAGATCCTCTCTGACAATACCTGCGGCATCCTTCCTGGCATAATCGACATAATCCTGTGGAGCATGCCCCTTCGTGATATAAGCGTTGATCGCGTTGACTCCTGCTGCCAGACATCCGCTCCGCTTAATATGGGCTTTCTCCGCAATCACCACGGACAGCCCTGTGTCACGGCTCAGAGTCAGTGCTGCGTAACAGCCTGCGGTACCTCCTCCGATGATCAATACATCTGTGTTGATCTGCCGTACTTCAAAATCTTTACTCATGGAACCATCCTTTCTGTGTCGTTTGTCACCCTTTATTTCACGAAAAGCCATCGGCTTTTATTCCGGTGCATTCAGGAAAATTTTCCGAATGCCTTTATAGATATTCAATCTCATGGATTGTAACATTCTTGTCCGGATCAATTCCGAATGCCTTGAGCACCGGATTGTCTGCCTCCTGCAAAGACAGGATCAGATATTCCATTGTGGAATCATATGCAAGTCTCTTGTCCTCCTCGGAAGGACGTGATGGCGATTCCGGATGAGAATGAAAGTTTCCGATCAGCTTCTTACCCTTTGCTCTGGCATCCTTTACAGCCGCAAGCTGCTCCTTCGGATCCATGGAGAAATGCTCGTTGCTGGCATCAATGTTCGTCAGCAGATATACCTCTGTGATGCTTTTTACTTCTCCGTCAATATCTCCCGCCAGAAGTCCACAGGATTCATTCGGAAGACCTGCCTGACAGTGTGCCAGGATCTTCTCGTAATCTTCTTTTTTCATTTTCAACGTTATTGCCATGCTTTCACCTTACTTTCTATATCATCTCTATGTTCTGTATTCTATTCACCGGCATCTGCACCGAGTAAGCTCACTGCTTTTTGCAGGCAAGCTTGCCAGGCCGTAAACTTACTTAGCACACCGGTGACTAGTTTTACTTAAGATCACATTCTGCCTGCTCATAATCGATAAGCTCTGTGATCGTTGGCTCGTCGCCGCATACGGCACAGTGATGATCCTTCGGAAGCTTGATCGTGTGAAATTCCATTTTCAGTGCATCGTATGTTAAAAGCTTTCCGGTAAGAAGTTCTCCCTTACCGATAATATACTTGATTGCCTCCATTGCCTGAAGACTTCCGATAACACCGCCCATAGCACCGATGACACCGGCCTGCTTACAGGTTGGAACCGCATCCTTTGGCGGTGGATTCTTGAATACACAACGGTAACATGGTCCTTCTCCCGGTACATAGGTCATGAGCTGACCCTTGAAACGAATGATACCGGCATGGGAGAATGGCTTTCCTGCCATAACGCAGGCATCATTGATCAAAAATTTTGCCGGGAAGTTATCGGTACCGTCAATGATGAAATCATAATCCTTGATCAGATCCATAATGTTTGTGGAATCTACAAATGTGCGATATGTCTTGACGGTAACATCCGGGTTGATCGCTTCCATTGTCTCCGCAGCGGATTTCACCTTTGCCTTGCCCACATCATTGGTGGTGTGGATGACCTGTCTCTGCAGGTTGGAAAGATCTACCTCATCGGCATCAACAATACCGATCGTACCAACACCTGCTGCAGCCAGATAAAGTGCTGCCGGTGCTCCGAGTCCGCCTGCTCCGATGATCAGAACGCTGGCGTTTAAGAGCTTCTTCTGTCCCTTTACACCAACCTCCTGAAGGATGATGTGGCGGGAATATCTCTCAAGCTGTTCGTTTGTAAAAGCCATTATCTTGCTCCTCCTCCCATGAAGTAAAGGAATTCAACGGCATCGCCATCCTTTAATACTGTCTCGCCAAACTTCTCTCTGTCTACGAAGTCATCATTGATCGTTACGGTAACATATAATGGATTCTCAACGTTCTCCTTCTCGATCAGCTGCTCTACGGTTACACCCTCATCATACTCTTTCTTGTTTCCTGCAATTGTGATTGTCATTGTATTCTCCTTTCTTACACCTGTAAGTTTCTTTTATTTCTATTTCATGGTGTCCCAAATATCGGACACCTCTTAAAGCATTTCAAGTGGTGCATCAGATATCGGTAACCAGCTTTGTGATCTCCTCACGCTTTACCACTCCGGTCAGTCTCCACTGCTGCTCTCCATGGATGAAGTAGATCAGTGTCGGTGCAGACATTACTTCGTATTTGCCAGCCAGTCCCTGCTCATAGTTTACATTGATCTTGAACACGTCAAGCTTGCCGTCGTAATCATCCTCAATCTCGCCGAGCACTCCAGCCATTCTCTTGCATGGAATGCATGTATCCGAATAAAAATCCACCAAAACCGGTTTATCCGCTTTCAATACCTTTTCTTCAAACTGCTGCTCATTAATTCTTGCTGCCATATGTATCACCATGCCTTTCTGTTTCTTCTTTACTCTTCTACCTTGCGGACGATCAGGGTGTAGGTTCCATCCTCATTGTCCTCCAGCTTGAGGATCTGATGACCCTCTTCCTTAATACTTCTCGGTACATTCTGTACCGGCTCACCGTCGTTCATTTTCACTGCGAGAACCTCTCCGTCCTCCAGCTCTTCCAATGCTACCTTTGCCTTGACAAATGTCACCGGGCAGACCACATCGGTAATATCCACTGTATCATCAATCTTAATATCAGCCATCGTATGCCTCCTTTAATACCTCGTATAATTTATTGCTTCCAACCCGGTCGATTGTAAATTTGAATCGCTCACCCGGATTTGCGTGATCATCAAAGAACTGGATCGCTGCATCGGTTACGCGGAAAAGCTGTTCCTCTGAGGTGATCGGTGGCAGCATATACTGTCCTTCCTTGATGGTGTTGCCAAAGGTTCCTCCGCAGGATACCAGATAAGCACTCTGTGCATCCCATGCATCGGTCGGGCAGGACTTCACGCAACGTCCGCAGAAATTACATTTGCCCTGGTCTAATATGATCTTTCCATCCTCCAGCTTGAGAGCCCCCTCGCGGCAGACCTTTACGCAAAGACCACAGCTGATGCAGGCATCCTCTTTCCATGCAACCTTTGTTGCTCCCTTGATTCCAACATCGTTCTCCTCTGCCTTCAGACAGTTGTTACGGCAGCCCGTAACGCCAAATTTAAATTTATGTGGAAGCTCACGGCCGAAGTAACGCTCGTCAAGCTTCTTTGCAATATCCTGTGTGTCAATGTTACCGCTCGGACAAATCGCATTTCCCTGACAGGCAGTAACGGTACGAACTCTCGGTCCGCAGACACCCGGTTTACAACCGCCCTCGGCAAGCTCTTCCTTGACAACATCAATATCTTCGAGCTTAATGAATGGAATCTCAACACCCTGTCTGGATGTCAGATGTACATATCCCTCACCGTGCTCCTCTGCAACTTCGGCGATTTTTTTCAGATTCTCTGCAGTCAGTGTTCCACCGACGACTGCGACACGAAGCGAAAAGTTATTTTTCTGCTTCTGTCTCATGAAACCGCCTTTTTTTAATGTTCCATAATCTACTGCCATATCCTGTACCAATCCTTTCATAACATATGCCCTTTTATTTATTGTGCCGCGCGAATTGCAGCCTCAAAATCCGTTTTCAGATCTTCAATATCTTCGATACCAACACTGATGCGGATCAGATCCTCATATACTCCCGACTGCAGCTGATCTTCCTTGGAAAGATGAACCGCAATGGTTGACGCCGGATGAAGAACTAATGTCTTGGTGTCCCCAATGTTGGACAAAATGTATGGAAGCTTTAATGTGTTAATGATCTCAAATGCCTTCTCTCTGCTTCCTGTTCTCACCGTGATGATCGCGCCGTAGCCACCGTCAAGCTGCCTGCTTGCCAGCTCATAATAAGGACTCTCCGGCAATCCCGGATAGTTGACCGTAAGACCGACTCCCATGTCTCTTAAGAACTCTGCAAGCTCCTTTGCATTTTCACACTGGCGCTGCATTCGAAGCCCAGTGTTTCCAGACCCAGATTATTAAGAAATGCATTCTGCGGAGATAAACAGGCTCCTGTATTTCGGAATAATCCGTTGCGAAGCTTTGCGACGTATGCCATCGGTCCAAACTTCTTATATGGGACAAGTCCCGGATATCTCTCCGGATCCCATGCAAACTTTCCGCTCCAGGTGAGAATACCGCTTATGGCATCGCTGTTGCCATTTATGTACTTTGAAGAGGAATTAACAACCACATCTGCTCCAAGCTCCAGCGGTCTGACCAGATACGGTGTCGCCACTGTGTTGTCAATCACCAGCGGAAGTCCATGTGCATGTGCCATATCTGCCACTGCCCTGATGTCTGTCACATCTAACTTCGGATTGCCTATCGTCTCTGCAAAGATAACTCTCGTATGCTCCGTGATGAGCTTCTCATAAGCCTGTGGTTCGTTCTCTGTCACATACTTTGTTGTGATTCCAAAGCTTTCCAGATCTTCAAAAAGCTCTACGGTACCGCCATATAAGCCGGCGGCTGCAACCACCTCATCGCCTGCCTGCAGGATATTGGCAAGTGCATTAAATAATGCTGCCATCCCGGAAGCACACGCAACGCTTGCTACACCTCGCTCCAGCTTCGTGATCCTCTGCTCAAATGCCTCCACGGTAGGATTATTGATCCGGGTGTAGGAAAATCCCATCGCCTTATTCGTGAAGATATTCTCCAGATCCTCGGCACTCTCATGCCGAAAGGCACTGCTTTGATAAACCGGTGTGTGTGTCGCTCCATAGGGATCGTTCTGCTTCACACCGTGTAAAAGCATTGTGTTAAATCCATACTCTGTCATTTGTTTTCTCCAATTCCTCTAATCTCTATCGACTTACTAGGGATATATTACACCTGATTTCATACTTTGTCAATAGGAAATATCAAAAAAGTTTCATCCCCGTTTACCGGCGTCCCCAAAAAAGCACAAGACCAGCGTTTTGTTCTTGATTTCTACTATGTTACAGGCATCTTCTTATACGCAAAAAGGACGCCGTACCTTTCGGTACGACGTCCGTCATATTCTGCTCTGTTCACTCAGAGTGTTGTTTTGTTTATTTGAAGGCTGTTACATACAGATATAAGAAGTAAGTCTTATCATTCTGCTTTACGGTTACACGCATCAGGGATCTTCCCTTCTTCTTTGCAGTGTAACGTCCCTTCTTGTTGATTGGAAGCGCCTTCTTGTTATAAGAAATATACTTCACCTTTGCATTCTTCTCCAGACCATAGATCTTGATCTTTGTGGACTTTTTCAGCTTTCTCTTCTTAGCGATCAGAATCGTCGGCGTCTTAATGCGGTTGGACTTGAACTTCTTAAGCTCTGTCGCATTTTTGAACTTCTTACGAACCTCAATGTTGATTACCAGACGGTTGCTGTACTTGCCCTTAACCGCTGTGACTGTCAGAGTTGCTTTACCCTTCTTCTTTGCCTTGATGACACCCTTCTTATTCACTGTGGCAACCTTCTTGTTGGTTGATGTCACAATGATCGTAGCACCCTTGCACTTCATAAGCTTCAGCTTAGCCTTGGAGTTCTTCTTCATAACCTTATGAAGCTTGAATCCAGGAATCTTATATGTGTTAGCCATCTGAAGAAGCTCCTGATAAGTATATGGGCATCCGCCATCCTTCAATCTCTGGTTTACGGCATCCTGCTCTGCAGAGGACAACTGATTCCATTCCTTCTCACCGGAAGAAACGACATCCTTTGTCAGATCATCAACCTTCTTAATGATCTCTCCGGTTGACGGATTCTTTCCATGCTCCTCAACGAACTTATCAACTCTGCTCTGCTGATCCGGATCTAACGGTGCCGCAGTAGCATTTCCTGCTCCCGGTGTGGAAGAAGGTGTTGCTGATGCACTCGCTGACGGGCTTGCGGATGGCTTACCGCTTGCATTTGGATCCGGTGTTGCACTCGCATTTGGATCCGGTTTGGTACTTGCGTTTGGATCCGGCGTTGCACTTGCATTCGGATCCGGCGTTGCACTTGCACTTGGATCAGATGAACTTCCAGGATCCGGACTCTCGCTTGGCTTCGGACTCTGGATAGGCTTTGGCACGGAGATAATATCCGGTGAACCACCTTGAATCTGGCTCGGCTTCAATCCCTGATAAATCTCATCATCGATCGTCTTTCCTACCGGAATGGCAACCACCTTATAGGTACCGTCTGCCGGAAGGTTGGAGAAGATTACCTTACCTTCACCACCGGTTGTCAGGAAACCATCGTTCTTATCTTTGTCGTAAACATATTCCTTCTTAACCGGATCATACTCTACAGGCATATCATAATACTTTCCGTCCACCTTGTTCAGGATTGCGTACTGGTATCCAGGGTCTGCAGGATTGACCTCGATAGAAATCGTATCATCGTCATTTCGCTCTAAAGTACCCTTGTCATCATAATCCACAATGGTTACTCCCTCGATCTCCGGACCGACAATGACAACATCTGTCTTTGTATCCTTCTTGGCATAGATGACATACTCTTTATCCTTATCGACAGTAAAAATCAGCTTTCCACCCGGCTCGCTTGGTCTGTAATATCCAGGCAGCTCAGTGGTGTATACGTTTGGATACTGAGACACACCCTTCTCATCCACTGTCGGGATGTTAAGCAATGGTGTTCCGTCTCCACTCGCATCCACGATTGCATATACAGTATCCTTCATCGTCGGAGATACCACGATGATTCTCTTTCCTTCCTGATCGGAATCCTCGATCTTGACATCGGAATCGGTACGTGTTGTATCATACGGATTGGAAGATACACTTCCTTTGTACTTACCGTTACCCTTTACTTCAACAACAATCTCCTTATTCACCTCAGCCGTTGTCAATGTATAGCTGCGGTCGGTTGCATCCTGGATCGGTGTCAGCTTTCCGTCAGACTCCTTTACATACCACTGATAGGTCAGTGTATTGTGAGAATCCTCCGGCGTTACACCATCAATATCTGCTGTAAGGATCGTTCCCTCACGCTTTACCTCATACTCTTCGCCTGTTACGGAATCCTTTGCCTTGGTTTCGTTAATGATCTTAACGGTTCCCTTGATCTTTTCCTTCTGCTGTGTTGCATCATACGGGAAAGAGTTTCTCGTTCCGTAATAGCCCTCATCCTCGTTACCGGTTACTGCTACGAGAAGCTGCTTATTAAGCTCGTTCTCTGTCAGAGTCAACGTCGGCTCTGTTGCACCGTCAATTGCGGTCAATGTACCATCGCTCTCGCGGACGTACCACTGATAGATCAATGATTTCTTTGCACCCTCCGGTGTGATCTTGTCAATGTTGGCGTTCAGAACAGTTCCAACCTTATTGAGAGGGTTGCCCTCTTCATCTGTGACATCGTTTACGATAGATGGACGTCCAACAATCGGCTCCAGTACAGGCTCCGGTGTTGGTGCATTGGTCGGTACCGGTGTTGCTGTCGGTGCCGGCGGCAATGTAAATGCATCCTCTGATTTCGCACTTCCTGTATACTTATCCGAATCTTCCTTGGCAGTTACCTTTACATAGATATCCTTTCCAAGGTCATCCGACTTGATAACGTAAGATGGTTCATCCTTACCGATGACTGTCTCTCCACCGGTCTTCGGATCCTTTGCGATCCACTCAAAGTGAAGCTCCTTGTCAATATCCGGATCAGACGGATCAACAAGATCATCTAACTTCGCCTGGATAACTGTACCAGGCTCCAGCTTATCTGTGCTGTTCTTCTTTTCAATCGTCGGTGTTCCGATGAGTACCTGCTTTGTATGTGTGGCATTAAACGGCTGAGAGCTCAGAACCTGATCCTCATAATCATCGGTACCAACAACCTCAACCTTGATCTTATGATCAAGCGTATCTTTCGTCAGTGTTAAATTGACATTGCCTGCTGTATTCGGAATCTCAGACCATGTGCCTGTACCTTCATCCTGCACATACCACTTATATGTATAGGTAGCATCGGAAGGTCCGACATTAGAGGTGTCAGCCTTTAATCTTGTACCAACTTCAACATCTGCATCCTCATCACGAAGCTTGATCACCGGCTCACCGGTCAATGTCTTCTTCGGTGCACTTGTAGCAGAAGGATCCTTTACGTCCGGATTGACAATGTCCGGCTCAGTCTTATCGCTCTTAACAACGATCTTATCACCTAAGTTATCCTTCAGAGTCTCATCATCGCCCGGCATACCACCGAACTCAATGTAGTAACCACCGACGCAGGAGGTTGCACTGTAGTCATTCCAACGTCCGTATGCGTACTTACCATAATAACCAAATGCCTCCGGCTCGTTTGCACCACCGTTCGGCTCAATGTTGCCACTGCTCTGCCAGTTAGAGAAGTGACCGTCAAATGTCTCAAAACCACCGTCCCCGGAGCCAAATCCGTAAGCGGTTGTCTGCTGACCAAATTCCTTGCCTGCCTCCGGACCGGATACCCAGCGCCAGATGAAGTTCGGATCATTATTAGAAGTAATCTTCGGAAGATTCTCTGCCTCTGTTCCTGCCTCAACGGACTCCAGAGTTGCTCTGGTACATCCCATCCATCCTTCCTTTGCAAGCTGTCCGTACAGCGGGAAGGTAGAATACAGGAAACGATCCTCGCCACGGCTTGTCAGAGTTGCAAGATAACCCTTTACTCCGGCAAACTTTGCACCGGATGCCTCATCATAAGCAGTTCTCCAGTTGCACCAGTTCGTTACATAGCCATAAAAATGACCATTATAATAATGAAGCGGGATCTCAGCACCGTTGATCGTTGTCTTAAGATCGTTCACACCAAGTGTCGTTGCTGTGATCGTAACGGTCTGACCACCTGTCTTACTGGTGGTAAAACGAAGTGTCTTAAGATAATTCTCAATGGCATATACTGGTGCTCCCGGAGCGGTCTCGCCACGGATCTCATCAAAGTCAAAAGAGATTGTCTCATATTTGGATGAGCTGTCTGTTGATAACGTCTCGCTTCCACTACCCTGACTCAGTCCACCATTGGTTTCGTCCTTCTCCTGAAGACTCTCTGTGGTCAGGATACCTTTACCGGTGATCGTATCACCTCTCTTATCCTTGATAGATGTGGATGTTACCTTAATATATCCACTGTCAACTGTTACGGTTAAATTGTGGATCAGCTTATCCTCATCCGGCAGTGTCACCTTGGCATTCGGGTAAGTATAATATCCACTTGCTGAAATGCTCGGCTCACCAAATGAAATAGTAGCGTCGCCTGTTGCAGCCTTTGCCTTGTTTGGCGCAGAAAATCCGCCAAAAAGGCTGAGAACCATGGATAAAACCAACAACCATGATAAACTGCGTTTTTCCATTTTTCTTCGGTTCATATTTCTTTCCCTCCTATATATTATGTACTGTATATCGGAAAATTTGTCCTTTTCCTTTACCGGTATCTTCATTATTTTGCAAAAAATTATTTTCCGTTTTTCAGATAATCGATCGCACGCTGCATCTGGTTGTCGATCAGGACACCACTCTTTTTCTGCCGGTGTGTCTGATCATTGAGTGCCTCCGTGATGTCCGGCTCCAGACCGGTTCCGTGGATGTTACGTCCCTTCGGCGTGTAATACTTGGCTGTCGTCAGCTTGATCGCCGTTCCATCCGACAGATCAAATACGGTCTGCACAATTCCCTTTCCAAAAGTTGTCGTTCCCACAAGAACTGCCTTATTGTAATCCTGCATTGCTCCGGAGAATACTTCGGATGCACTGGCAGAATTTTCATTGACCAGAATGGCGATCGGCTTATCAAAGCTTTCCTTATCCGTAGAGCGATAAACCTCTTTCTTGCCGTCCTTATCCTTGGTATATACCACAATGCCCTCCGGGAGCAGACGGTCAAGCATATCGACCGCCGTGCTGAGCAAACCTCCACCATTATTGCGCAGATCAATGACCAGAGACTTCTCTCCCTGCTTTTCCAGATCATCGAGCGCATCACGGAATTGCTGCTTTGTCACTTCCTCGAAGGAGCTGACCTCAATATAACCAATCTTTCCATCCAACATCTTATACGCAACTGTCTGAGAATGGATCTCTTCTCTTGTGATCGTAAATTTCTTCTGATGATTATCTCTTAACACCGTAAGCTCTACCTTCGTTCCGGCTTTGCCTTTCATTTTGCTGACAACCGCAGTCAGATCCATGCCTTCCACACTCTTACCGTTAACCTCACTGATAATGTCTCCGGACTTGAGTCCGACTTTTTCTGCCGGACTGTCCTTGATCGGCTGCACAATCGTGATCGCACCATCGGTTGCGCTCTGGCTCACATAAGCGCCGATGCCGCAGTAATTGCCGGAGGTCTTCTCCTTCATATCCTTATATTCTTCCTCATTGTAATATGCGGCGTAAACGTCTCCCAGTCCATCGACCATTCCTTTGCAGATGGAATCCTGCACCTTTTCCCGGTCAATATCATCGAGAAAGAACTGATCAATATACGCCTGAAGCTCTGTCATCTTGCTGTCCAGTTTCTTATTCAGGATACTTCCGGACGAAACCTTCATGATCATATTTCTGATGTCGATCTTCCCTGTCACCGTCAGTCCGGCACAAACCAACAGCATACAAAGCAAAACACTCAGTCCTCCCGTCAAAAATCCCTGCCAAAATTTCCTGTTTTTCATTACAAAACCTCTTTTCTGCTCATTATATTCTCACTTCATGCCTAAAATGCCTGCAGTACATTCACACTGCAGGCACTTATTTATGGCTGTTTCACATAGTACATCGGATTAACATAGTTGCCGGATTTATACATTGCAAAATGAAGATGCGGACCGGTCGAAATCCCCGTGGAACCGGATCTTGCGATCACCTGCCCCTTTTCCACATGCTTTCCGACAGATGTCTTAAGCTGGGAGCAATGCATATAATAAGAATAAATTCCTCCTCCGTGATAAATTGCGACGTAATTGCCGGCAGAGGAAGAGTACGCTGCCGTCACAACCTTGCCCTCCTTGCAGGCAAGTACATTGGTACCGGTATTGACCGCAATGTCAACACCCTTATGATAGCTGCTGGCTCCGGCAGTCGGTGCCTTACGATAGCCGAACGTCGATGTGATCCGTCCGGAAACCGGAAGCGGCCATGCATACTCGCCGTTTGTCGGCATGATCTGTACCGTATCTCCGCTTTTCTCACTCTGCGAGATCTTATCACGCCCTTCCCGGAGAATTGCTTCGACCTCCTTCTCCTGATCGGCGATCTGTGCCGCATAGGAAGCTACATTCTGCCGGTTATCTGCTACAAGACCCTGATAAATCTTAATCTGTCTTGTCTTTTCATCGGAAAGCTGCTCCAGCTTTTCTTTTTCAAATTTTAAGGAATTCTTGGTAGCGGTCACTTCCCGCTGCTTCTCTTCTGCCTTCTGGCGGGCAATCGTCACCTCGTCAAGCACCTGCTGATATTTGTTCAGAAGCACCTTATCATAGTTAGTGACCTTTTCAACGTATTCCTCTCTGCTGAGAAATTCTGCGAGGGTGCGCGATTTCATCAGATACACCAGATAATTACTGTCCGAATTCTCGTACATATATTTGATGTGCGCCTTCATCCCATCATACTGCTCCTGCTGCCTGCTCAGTGCATTATCGTATTCCTCATTGACCGACTGGATCTCCTGTTTGATATCTTCGATATCTTCCTTATTGGCATCAATATTATCCAGAAGATTCGTCATCTGCATATCCAGTGTGCTCACATATTTGCTGACATCGTCCGTGAAATCCTGAATATTATCCAACTTCTTCTCCAAGGCTTTCTTTTCCTCTTTCAGCTTCTGCTGCTTCTGTTCCGCCGCATCCAGTCTGCCCTGATAGCTGCCGTCATTCACAATGGCTGTATCTTCTGTTGCCTCCGGGGATGCGACCGGCTCTCCACTCTCCTGCGGTGCCGCATATACCTTATCCATGACTCTTAAGCCGGACAGATCCGTTCCGGCAACACCGGCAGCCCCCGTCAAAAGTGCCCCGGCAAGCCACACACCGGCTGCAATCTTCCATCTTCGTCTCATCGCTGCTCACTCCAATCTGTTCCTCGGTATATCACCGTTTGCATCGCCTCTTTCTCACGGGGACTCCTGTTCCCGGAATGCCTTCGCGCTATACATGAAGATGCTTTCTTACCGACATCGTACTTCCGATCACACCAATGCCTACTCCAATGCCAAGGCACAATGGAATCAGTACGCGGAACACTTCTTCTGTACTGACAAATGCCAGCCATCCGGAAAGTACCGAGAAGTGAGAAACGATAAATCGTACCACATTATCATATAACACGCCGGTGATCACCAGCGGAATTGCCGCTCCGATAATCCCCATGGTAATTCCCTCCACGATAAACGGAAGACGCACAAACAGATCCGTCGCACCGATCAGCTTCATGATCGCGATCTCATCCTTTCGCACATTGATACCCATATCCACCGCAGAATAGATCAGGAATACCGATACGAGGATCAACAGCAGAATGATGGAAACGGACACATATCCGACCAGCATATTAAAGCTTCCGAAGCCGGTTGCTGCCTCCTGTGCACTGTTGACCTTGCGCACACCGCTCAGGCTCTCAATAAACGATACCATCTCCGACTGCTTCGTGACATCCTTCAGATAAACCTCATAGGAGGAGGAATTAGCTAACGGATTGTCATTGCCGAATACGTTGACCATTTCCTGCTGATCCTCCAAAATCTCTGACTTAAACCGGTTCCACGCCTCGTCTGCAGAAACATAGTCGACACGTTCAACCTCCTTGCGTGCTTTGATCTGCTGACCAATACTGCTGATCTGCGCCTGCGTTGCATTTTCATCAAAGAATACGATGATTCCTACCGTACTCTCCGCATTATAAACCATATGTTGAAAATTGGTCAACAATGAATAGAATACGCCCAGCAGGAACAGACACGCCGTAATGGTACCGATCGCCGCCAGCGAAAATATTTTATTTTGTATGATACTTTTTATGCCCTGTTTCAGCCATACCATAATGTACTCACTGTAAATAACCTCCCTGTCTGGCATCGCTTGTAATCTGCCCCTTATGCAGAGTGATCACTCGCTTTTGCATTTTGTTGACGATATCCTCATTATGACTTACTACAAGAACCGTTGTTCCAAGCTCATGTACATCCTGAAGCAGTTTCATGATCTCCCAGGAATTCTCCGGATCAAGATTTCCGGTCGGCTCGTCCGCCAGAAGAATTGCCGGTCGGTTCACCATAGCACGCGCAATCGCCACACGCTGCTGCTCTCCTCCTGACAACTCATTCGGATAAGCCCTCAGTTTCTTGGAAAGACCTACCATTTCTAACATTGCCAGGGAATTCTTGCGGCGCCGTTCTCTGCTGGATACTCCGACAACACGCTGTGCAAGTGCAACATTTTCAAAAACATTCATCTCATCGAGCAACCTAAATTCTTGAAAGACAACGCCCAGCTTCCGGCGAAAATACGGCAATTCCTTTCTCGTCATATTCGCGAGATCCTTTCCCGCCACCTCGATTCTTCCGGATGAAATCTCAAGCTCACCAAGCAGTGTCTTGATCAAAGTAGACTTACCCGAGCCGCTGCTCCCGACAATAAACACAAACTCGCCCTTTCCTATTTCCAGCGAACAATCCTTTAACGCTGCTGTTCCCGTTGGATACACAAGATTCACATTCTGCATGCGGATGATCGTCTCCGCTGTCTCGTTATTTCCAAATGTTTTTATTCCAGTCATTCCTTTTCCCCATTTCTCCACCGCCCACGCGGTGCCTCTTACATATATTGTGTAAAAGCCCCATCTCTGGGGCTTTCACGCTTCATTTGAATTAATATTCAAAGGTTTCCATATATTTCATATACTTGACCACCATTAGGGCGATCTTGAAGGTGATCGCATCCTCAAACACTCTCAGATCAAGATTTGTACTCTTCTGCAGCTTATCCAGCCGGTACACCAGCGTATTACGGTGAATGTACAGCTGACGAGAAGTTTCTGATACATTCAGACTGTTTTCAAAGAACTTGTTGATGGTGGCGATCGTCTCCTCGTCGAACTCATCCGGAGACTTGTCACCGAAGATCTCTTTGATAAACATCTTGCATAGCGGCATCGGAAGCTGATAGATCAGACGTCCGATTCCAAGACTGCTGTATGCTACAACATTTCTATCGCTGTAGAAAATCTTACCGACATCCAACGCCATCTTCGCCTCTTTGTAAGAGCGGGACACATCCTTGATCTCATTGACCATGGTTCCGTAGGATACATGTACCGAGGTCATCGCCTCTGTATTTAACATATCCAGAATGACCTTCGCCGTCTTATCCATATCCTCATATGTCTCATTCGGCTTCACTTCCTTGACAAGGATTATATTCTTCTCATCAACCTGTGTGATGAAATCCTTTGTCTTGCTCGCAAATAAGCCCTTCACGATCTCCAGTGCACCGGTATCCTTCTCGTTCTTCGTCTCGATCAGGAATACAAGACGTCTTGCGGTTGTATCAATATGAAGCTTCTTGGCTCTGTTGTAAATATCGACCAGAAGCAGGTTATCCAAAAGAAGGTTCTTAATGAAATTGTCCTTATCGTAACGTTCCTTATATGCCACCAATAGATTCTGAATCTGGAATGCAGCAAGCTTTCCTACCATATAGACATCATCACTGTCACCCTTTGCCAAAATGACATACTCTAACTGATGCTCGTCAAACACCTTAAAGAACTGATAGCCCTGCAACACCTGACTGTCTGCCGGTGAATCCACAAAGCCCATAACGGCATCCTCATACTCCTCTACATTATTGATCGTCGTAGCAAGAGCCTTTCCCTCTGTATCCATCACGCAAATATCAATACGGGTGATATTCTTGAGTCCGTCGATCGTTGTCTGCAATACCTGATTTGAAATCATACAACCCCTCCAAGTTATTTCTCACATATGTTATTTATTATCATCATAATTTCATCCCATCAACATCATCTCCAAAGTATGCTCGTTATTTCTTCTAATGAGTATACAATACCGCATATATTTTATCATCATTTTGCACAAAAGTAAAGAGGGCTGTCCTTTCGGACAACCCTCTGAAATTCAAATCATTATTCAGATCCATTGGATCAACAATCCCATGAATGCATATACATTCCGGATGTCTGTCATATATCAGACTAGTTTGTGATTGTTGTCTCTGTATCCTTATCGAAGATATGGATCTTGCTGGTATCAAGAGCGATCTTGATCGTATCACCAGGACGAGCTGTTGTACGAGGATTAACACGAACTGTGATGTCATGTCCCTCAACTGAGAAGTACAGGAATACTTCGGCACCGAGCATCTCGTATACTCTTACAGTAGCATCGAGTACGTTGCTGCTGCCTGCATTGATGAAGATCTCCTCATCCTTGATATCCTCTGGACGGATACCCATGATAACATCCTTATCTATGTAGCCACCCTCAACAAGCTTCTCTGCCTTGCTCTCCGGAAGCTTAACTGCATAAGAACCGAATGCAAGCTTGATGCCCTCTTCGTCTCTTACTACCTTACAATCGATGAAGTTCATCTGTGGAGAACCGATGAAACCAGCTACGAACAGATTACATGGCTTTGTATACAGATCAATTGGTGTAGCAACCTGCTGCATAACACCGTCCTTCATAACTACGATACGGGTACCAAGTGTAAGAGCCTCTGTCTGATCATGTGTTACATAGATGATAGTAGACTCAAGTCTCTGATGAAGCTTGGAAATCTCTATACGCATCTGTACACGAAGCTTTGCATCGAGGTTGGAAAGTGGCTCATCCATCAGGAATACCTTAGGATTACGAACGATTGCACGACCCATTGCCACACGCTGTCTCTGACCACCGGAAAGAGCCTTTGGCTTACGGTCTAACAGATGCTCGATATCGAGGATCTTAGCTGCCTCGTGAACGAGCTTATCAACTTTATCCTTCGGAGTCTTTCTTAACTTAAGACCAAATGCCATGTTGTCATATACTGACATATGTGGATACAGAGCGTAACTCTGGAATACCATGGCGATATCTCTGTCCTTAGGCTCTACATCGTTGACCATTGTGTTACCAATCCAAAGCTCACCGGATGTGATCTCCTCCAGACCGGCGATCATACGAAGTGTTGTAGACTTACCACAACCTGAAGGTCCTACGAAAATGATAAACTCCTTATCTGCGATATCAAGATTAAAATTCTTAACTGCGACAAATCCGTTAGGATATGTCTTACCAACGTTCTTTAATGATAAACTTGCCATTGTGTGTTCCTCCTATAATGTTTAAATAATATGCCTTATTAGCGTTCCGCGTTACTTCCTAACGCTTTACCCATGAATTATATTACACTATCCAAGCATTATTGACCATAGCACAAATAGCCAAAGAACATTTTAATGTTTTGTGCAAACCGTATATTTTTATTTTTTTTCATTCAATTCGTCAAAAAAAGGTCCATTCCAGCCACCTAACTCTGTATCTTTTCCACAAATCCCTCTCCCTGAACCTCCCTGATGTCCGAAATAATGACGAATGCCTTTTTGTCGATTTTTCGCGCAATGTGGCTAACGCTGCTGATCTGTTTCCGGTCGACCACACACATCAGCGTTTTTCGCTGTCTGCCGGTGTACATTCCTGTTCCCTCCAGCACGGTAACACCCCGTCCGAGCTGTGACATGACGGCATGTCCGATCGCTTCATATTCATCAGAAATGATATATGCCAGCTTGGCGAAACTTCCTCCCGCCACGATCATATCCATCAGTCTGGTTGTCAGATAAACCGCCACGGCCGCATACACCGCCGACCGTATTCCAAACACCCACGCCCCCGCCGCAATGATCAGGCAGTCCAGCACAAACAGGATCTGCCCCACCGGATAATACGGCAGAAAATGATGGATCACCGCCCCCAGAAGATCCGTTCCCCCGGTCGAACATCCTCTGGAAAACACGAGACCAAGTCCTGCCCCCGTCAGCACACCGCCGACAACCGCAGCAAGCACAAAATCCTTTTGCGGAGCAGACGGAACCGGGATTAGAAAAAGAGCTGCCGTAAAGCAGATATTTGCCACAAGAGTCATCCTCATGTAATGTCCTCCCTTGATCCTCCACGCCATCCAAAAAATCGGAATATTAAGAAGCAGATTGCTCAGCCACACCGGCATCTGAAAGCCGGTCCACCGTCCGGTCAGCCGCCGAATAACAATAGACAGACCTGACATACCTCCTGTCACCATTCCGAGCGGCTCATACACAAAGTTGACTGCCAGTGCCATGCACATAGTCCCCGCCACGATCCGGATAAGATCCGGTCCATATTTTCCGAGCTTCCCTTTTCCCTCCATCATTCCTGTCTCCTTAAAAAAGGACAAAACCAACGCTTCGCCCCTCGGAATTACTTTCCCGATTCCTTTTTACCATCCAATGCGTTACGATCCTTCTCTGTACATAAAGAAAAAGGATGACACCTACCGGCTGTCATCCTTTGTATAATCATGTATTTCATTCTGATTATTATATTTGGTTATTTTCTTGCGAAATATACGCGTACGGAAATCTTTTTTGACTGCCTGTTCCCGGAAAATACGATGATACAGAGCCTCCAGATGCAGCTTGCGCACCCATTCCGGGGTCTCCTTCTGCATCGCAAAGATAAGCTCTGCCACGCCACCGATTGCAATGCAGAGTCTTGCATTGAGCAGTGAGGAATGCTCCATGATCCAACCCTCCTGCAAGCCCACCGGCAGGTTCAAAAGTATCATATCCGGCGTATGACTGTTGATCTCGTTGACGATCGCCGCATCCTCCATGCCCTGTTCACAGGAATAGGAGCCTACCATCCGAAGCTCCGGCTGCATCTTCTTACAGTAATGCAGCAGCTTCTCCACTGCCTCCTCCGTGTCGGCAATGATATAAAGCGTCCGGTCCTCCTTGATCAGATTCTCCAACATCATTCCAAGGCTGCGGTAATTAACTACCATGTCTCCCGCCTCCAGTGCATCGACATGATGCGTTGCCAGAAGTGCCTTCTCTCCCGGCAGAAACAGGTCTGCTTTTTCCAGAAGTGCACGGTACTCCTCATCCTCCATCGCCTTGTTCAGCATCTTCGTGGAAGCAAACATGATGACATCAAGATGATCATCCGTCAGATATTCATTCATTTTGCGGACAAAGACATCGTTACTCATCATATCCACGTCAATATCCATAATTTTAACTGATGCTTGCATAATCAAATCCCATTCTAATTGGCATCTACCGTGCCAAGAATAATTTCGATATCATAACCATCCGGTGTCTGACCTACAACAAGTTGCGGATCTTTGAAATAAGTCGTCAGATCAGCCCCCCACTTCTTTTTGGAAACAATGATCTTTGTTCTGGTCAAAACCTCCTGTGTATAATCACCAACCTTCGGCACAGTATAGCCGGCATCCGCAAGTGTCTTCTGCTTGGCTGCTGCCAGACCGGAGATCTTGCTTCCGTTCAGGATGATGATCTTCTTGCCCTTGGAGCTTACCTGCTTCTTGGCAGGAACTGACTTC
Source organism: Roseburia sp. AM59-24XD (assembly GCF_003478445.1). Classification (GTDB taxonomy): domain Bacteria; phylum Bacillota; class Clostridia; order Lachnospirales; family Lachnospiraceae; genus Jutongia. The sequence continues at coordinate 31,040 of NZ_QUET01000011.1, read as the reverse complement.
TCTTCACTCTGTGGTGTTGTGTATGTCTCTGTTACATTCTCAATATCACTGATAAACTTTGATGCTGACGCAGTATCTACTTTAAACAGCTTGCCGTTGTACTCGCCAGGCAGCGCCCAGTAATGATACAGCGAGGAGTCCATCTTCATATATGACTCAATATATCCGATCTTATTGTATACTGTCAGGTTGGACTGTATTCCGTCCTGGTTATACTGATCCTTGATATACGCCATGATCTTTGTCTCATCGCCGGCAATATCCTTCAGCTGATTAGTAAAGGAATCGCTGAGCACCATCACCTTCATTGTCACAGAAGAATTATACTGCTGTGCCTGTTCACCTGGTGAAGGTGATGCGGATGCAGACTGACCAGAGCCGTCAAGCACCTTTGCGTACTGTGTTGTCATCTTCTGCTCCTGATAATGCAGGTCGTAAATTTCCTGAGAGATCACCGTGAAATAACTGATATCTGTCTTTAACAGCTTCTCCATAATAAGCTCAGCATAACCATATGCCTCGGCATCCTCCAGATCGGAAAAATAACGGCGCAGCTTTGACAGACGTACAATCTGCGGAATCTCCTCATCCACAACACAAAGCTTCTGATACATCTTTGCCGGGATCGTATAATCTGCATTGATCGGAATTGTAATATAATCCATATTATTTGTCTTGGTGTTGCAGATCTCCAGCATCATATGGGTGATCATCTGCTTGTCATTGACCACGTAGATCAGATTCTTGGAAATCTCATCTGTCTTCGCCTGATCCAGAATAGATTCCAGCTCCTTCTCCTGTACATCCAGCTTTCCTGCCTCCAGCTGCTTTGACAAATATTGATAAGAAACCTTGTAGCTGATCACACCGACTGCGAGAATTGATACGATCACCAGAATAGATTTTAATAAGCTCTTAAAAAAGAACAACACTGCATTTTTTTTCATATCAGTACCTTTCTTTACCATCCGGATACTCCGATGGAAAATTCGCAAATTTGTACAACATTCCAGCAAATTATAGCAAACTTCCTAAAATGTGTAAAGCCTTGTATTCAAAGTAACTTTCATTTACTATATAGCTACTATATATAGTACAGTGAAATTGTCTAAGGAAAGGATTTGATCAGAAATGAACATGCATCACATTATCATCACCGGCGCATCCCGTGGAATCGGGCACGCCACAGCACTTTTATACGCTTCCATGGGCTGGAATATTTCAATCTGCAGCCGCCACTGTGATTATCAGATGACACAGACACAGGATGCGATCACAGCTGCGGGCGGACAGTATTTTTCCTTTTGCGGCGACATGGGAAATGCAGCGGATGCAGAGGAATTTCTGACGAGGCAGTCCAGACCTTCGGTACTCCGGAGATCCTTGTCAACAATGCCGGTATCTCTCATATTGGTCTGTTGCAGGATATGACTCCGATGCAGTGGGATGATATCATCCGCACAAATCTTTCCTCTGTCTTTTATACCAGCCGGGTGATCATCCCTTATTTCCTACAGGAAAAGCACGGCAGGATCATCAACGTTTCCTCTGTCTGGGGCAGTGTCGGCGCATCCACGGAAGTCGCATATTCTACAACAAAGGGCGGGATCAACGCCTTCACCAAGGCACTGGCAAAGGAGCTGGCACCAAGCGGCATTCCGGTTAATGCCGTTGCCTGCGGCATGATTGACACCTCCATGAACAGCTTTCTTGATCCGGAGGAGCTTGCCGCCGTCATCGACGAGATTCCTGCCGGACGAGCCGGAACACCGCAGGAGGCAGCCGCTCTGATCCGTCAGGTTGCCGAAGCCCCGGACTATATGACCGGTCAGATCATTACGCTCGATGGCGGCTGGATCTGACCTTTACCGTTCATAAAACTCTTTTGTATGCACGATCTCCGGCGGCACCTCTACCTGATTCTTTTCCCATACACGAAACTTCATATCGTATTCTTTACACTTTTTGGCACGTTCTCTCTCAAAGCGTGCCATCGCATTCATAAATACCGGCTGTCCCTCCAGATTCTGACGCAGTTCCTGCGTAAACGGGCAGTAGGTTGCCATGATCTCGCGCACCGGCTTACTAAGCAGCATGCCTCCCTGGGATTCATGCAGGATCCAGTTCATGTAATCCGCCGCAAATATTTCTCTGGAATTATTCCGGTGCTTCTGTATCTGAAGCTTTAATTTCTCCTTACGATCATCCGACAGGTCCCTGTTCTTGCGGTAAAACTGCAGGAAATCCGAATACTCACTGGTGAGCGACTTATACTGGATATTATTCCAGTACACGCCCTGCATCGTACGACACAGCTCCCACCGGAAAGAACCCGCCAGATGCGCTACTGTCTTGTCCAGATCTCCCTCCAGAAAAGCCGGAAGGATCAAGCGTCCCTCTGAATCTCTCTTTCTGCCGCTGAGCTCCTGCCACATGATATCTCTCGATCCCACAGTCGGCATCAGTATCACATCCGGACAAACCTCCACCTGAATAAATTCTTTCTTGATGTCGGAGATCTCTCCCGTATAAAGCACCTCCCGGTAAAAGACGGAGTAATCGATCCGGCGCAGTCTGTTAAACGCCGCAGAGACCTTCTCCTTGGAAAGAAAATTCCTTTCCAGATTAGAACAGCCCTCGGTATACAGAAACGGCACAAAGGATACGATCTGACCACTGACAAGACGGTGCGTCAGCCGGAACATGTTCATAACCTCAAAATGCAGCCTCTGTTTCCGGCTTTTGAGCAGACTCTTCTTCTGCTCTTCAGTAATTTCTTTATTTTTTAGTTTATCTCGAAGAAATTCTTCATAATCCATATCAAATTCATTCTTGGACGGCATACGATCCCCGTCCACCACTGCTGTGAGCCATTCCTTCATATCAAAGACATGACATCCGTTTTGGTAGATGCTGCCCTGATCCAGCGTCAGAAGATCCTCGATCATGTCCTCCCTGAGCAGCCGTTCACTCAAGAAACCGTAGCGCAAGAAAAGCTCCACCTCTGCCGGAGCCTCCTCTGCCGACTGATAATCCTTCAGAAAAACCTTCTCGTAGATTGGATAGTAGTCCTTCATAAGATTACGTCTCAGGCTCCTCGCCTCATCCGTCGAGCTTTCCTTATCCTCCAGCGCCTCAAACTGTGCTACGAGATCTTCAAAACGCTCGGCGCGTTCCTGTTCGATCTCCCCAAAAGAAAGAATCGTTCCCAGCGAATCCACAAGCTCCGACACATCGACGCCGCAGTCCTCCACAAGCGCCAGCGTATCTCCCGGCACGTCCGGTCCGCCTGTGCCATGCGAAGGATTCAACAGATTATAATATGTCTCCTCCATTGTTCCACGGTCGATCACACACTCCACATCCGCCCGCTTCTGCAGGACACTTTCCAGAGAATTGATCCGGTCGATCACCTCATCAAGATCTGTCATCACCCCGGAAGCATCCTGGCCGGCACGCTGCAACGTCTGCGCAAAACCAGACACCGCCAGATACAAATTTCTGCCGTCGAGGATCAGATAGTGCATCATCTGACTCAGATATTCCGTCAGCGACTTACTGTAATCATGGAGCTGATGCAGCAGTCCGACCTGCTCCCTCACATGATAAATGCATATCTCGGCAGAGCTTCCGTAAAACGCCTTCTGCACATCCATCGGCACCTTGGCGCACGCCTGATAATAATGCACCTTATCCAGTGAAAGCATCTGCGGCTCGTCAAACGGGTGCAGTTTCTCCACCGCCGCAAGCTCCTCAAAGACAGTTCCCGTCTCTTGGGCAATCTGCCGGCACTTGTGATATATCCGAAAAGTCATCTCATAGGAGCCCTCAGCCGCCTCCTGCAGCTCCTCATAAGCACGTTCCTGCTCTGCCAGAGAACGGTGAAGTCCCACAACCATCAATGCCACATAATCCTTATTGATCTTCATGATTCCCCTAAGATCACTCATCGCTCCGGATGATGGAAATACATAGATTACCGCATTGGTCAGTGCCGTATACGTCACACCGTGCGCCCCTCTGTTGAGATCCCGGATTCCCAGAAAGCAGCCGGAGCCCACAACCAGATTAAGACCATATCCATGCACACGGATCCTGCCCTTTACCACCATGGCGATCGAATCAAGAAACTCTCCCGCCTCGTAAATATCCGTATCTTGGATGATATGATTAATGCTTCCTTTTTTCAGTTCTGCTTTCACCGCTTATCCCCCTTTGCCATCCGTAACATTTACCTAACTTTATTTTATCAGAAATAACACCGAAATTAAAGAAAAAAGTGGAGCATTCTCCACTTTCCCTATTGATCATCTGTATATAATTTATCAGGATCCGTCTGTCCTCTATCCGAAGACTGACAGCTCTTATCTATATAAAAACCGTGCATTCTGCGTTGTACGCATCATTGCAGACGTTACCAATACAGTTAGCTCGGCTCCGGCAACCTCACGGCACACGGGAGGGCTCACTTAGTGCTGCTAGGTTCCCCTCCTGACACGGTTCATGAGTTCCCATTGCGCAAGACCAAAACGTCATCACCACTTATATCGGGCGGCTCCGCAATCAATGCATCCGAAACAGAACATCACCCCTGCTATAGCGGATTGCAGGTACAGGGCACCGCTATCTCCCCGGCTAGCACGGAAGCTTTATGACATACTTCACACAATTTATGTTAGATGTTAATTATATCCTCTCCCGCGTAAGCTTGTCAAGATATATTTCCTTGTTATTTTCATCACCGCATGATACACTAAGGCAATACAGACATAACATTGGGAGGAATACCTGTAATGCAACCACAATACGAGACCAGCCGTCTTCTCCTCAGCGTAAGCCATCCGGATAAGGCAGCCGGTGTGCTTGAATTTTACGAACGAAACCGAGACTTTCTGGAGCCGTATGAGCCGGTCAAAAGACCCGGGTTTTATTCTCTGGATTTTCAACGGACGAATCTTACATTTGAATATAATTCCTTTGTGAAGGCACGACATCTGCGCATGTGGATGTATCTCCGGGACCGTACCAACGTTCCCATCGGTACGATCTGTTTCAGCAATTTTCTGCACGGTGCATTTTCAAGCTGTATGCTTGGCTACAAGACCGACAAGGATCATCTGCAGCAGGGCTACATGACCGAAGCGCTTTCTTTTCTGATTCCTCTCGTATGCCGCGAATACCGCTTTCACCGGATCGAGCATATGTCATGCCGGACAACGAACCGTCGATCGCATTGCTCGAGAAGCTCACCTTCCATCGGGAGGGGCTGCTTCATGACTTTGCGCAGATCAACGGCAAATGGGAAAATCATTACATATATACTTATCTTACATGATCTGCCGCTTCTGTTTTCTGTGCTCCCCCCGCCGGCTTTTCTTTCTTCAGCTTCTGCTGACGGCGAAGCTCCTTAAAGAAATCCTTGAGCAGCTTCTGGCAGTCCTCCTCCAGAATCCCGGTTTGCAGCCGGACCTGATGATTGAGCTGCTGCATCTGAAGCAGATTGATAATACTTCCGGCGCATCCCGCTTTCGGATTCATGGCTCCCACGACAACCTCCGGAATCCTCGCCTGAACGATCGCCCCCGCACACATCGGACACGGTTCGAGCGTTACATACATGGTACATTCCTCCAGCCGCCAGTCACCCAGCTTCTTACTCGCCTTGCGGATCGCGCTGATCTCAGCATGTCCCAGTGCCGATTTCTGCTGATTTCTCTTATTGTAGCCTCTGGCAATGATCTTGCCTTCATATACGATCACACAGCCGATTGGCACATCTCCGGCTTCCCCCGCCTTTTTCGCCTGACGGATCGCCTCTTTCATATATTTTTCCTGTATTTTCTGTTCTTCCATGTTCATCCTCATTCCAATTTAATGATATTGGGGGCAAGGGTATTTTGACCCCGGCGGATTACTCCATTGCATCCGTGAATCTATCAGAATCATACGCTATCCGGACGAAAATGTCATCCTCTTTCGCAAAATCCATGGAACGAAAGTTTATCAAAAGCTATTTTCTGCGGCATCATCTGTCCGCCGGAGCCTGCCCTGCACGCATACAACGATCAGCCCCGATCACTCCTGCGCATGAACAGCGATCAGCCAGTATCCAAATGCGCCGTGTCTGTCCTTCACCCTGGAGAGTGGCTGAAAACGAAGCATCCGGCACTCCTTCGCCCATTTGCTGTTTTCTTCGCTGTAAATGCCCGGCACGCCAACCGCATACTCCTGCCTGCCGATGCACGCAAAAATCAGATGACGATAACAGTAATAGCCCCGCAGAAGAAACGGATTGCCGGCAAGCGACCAGTACGCCACCGGAAGATTTCCGATGTCCTTCAGGTCAATGCGGACGCATTCTCCCATCTCATCAATTTCAAACGGGTACATTTTCGGGAACACGGAAAGCATCCGTTCTCCAAAGTCCGGGCGCTCTCTGCGGGAACAGGCTTCCACAGAGGAGGCTTCTGCAAAAGATGCCTCCTCCAGTCCCGTTGCTGCCTGCAAGGCATCGTCCAGAGCATCCTGACGCCGCTGCACAGGTTCTGCCCTTTCGGATTCCTGCCGGATTTCTGTAGATGCCGTGTTCACCGCCTGCGGCCGACTCTCCTCCGATCCGCTCCCGGCATCTGATCTGTTCCCGTCATCCCGGTCGTCCTCTGCCTTCCATCCGTCAGCTTCCTTTTCCGGTGCTGCTCCCGAGACCGTGATATCCTTCCAGGTTGTCGCATAAAACACATTTTCCGGTCCGCTCAGATAAATCCCGTCAATCCGGTCAAACGCATATTCCGAACCTGCCATCCTGTCAACCGGCGTCTCCACCCTTCCGGCAAATCCGCTGCCGTTTCGCGCAAGCTTTCCCGCCGGGATCCGCTGCATGCCACCCTCATTTTGTATAAAAAAGAAAACTGACGGAGATACTGAAACCGTGTCCTGAAGACGTATTGTCACACGGCATCTCCGGTCATTCCGTTCAATCCTTGCATAGCCTGTGTTTTTTCCTTTTATCCCCTTATCATATCGATAGAGATAGGAAACCATTCTCTGATATCCACTCATATTTCCTCCATTCCGGAATACCCGACGCTAATTGACCGCCGTGCATGCTCCACATCATAATAGTAAATTGTATGTGCCCCCTTTGTCCGTTAGAACGTTATAGTGGACAATTTATCAATAAATTGCTATACTAAAATTTATGTGTATATAGAAAGGAAGGATTACATTATGAGCGAAAACTGTTCCCATGATTGCGGAAGCTGCTCAGCAGATTGCAGCAGCCGTTCCCCACAGAGTATGATCGAACAACCCAATAAAGAAAGCCGGATCGACAAGGTAATCGGCGTTGTCAGCGGTAAGGGCGGTGTCGGAAAGTCCATGATCTCTTCCATGCTTGCCGTCAACCTGCAGCGAAAGGGACATCGCACAGCCATTATGGATGCCGATGTGACCGGTCCATCCATTCCAAAGGCATTCGGCATCACACAGCATGCCGTTGGCACAGATACCGAGATCTTCCCGGTCGAGAGTAAGACCGGCATCCAGACCATGTCCGTCAACCTTCTTCTGGAGGATTCCAATGATCCTGTCATCTGGAGAGGTCCTGTGATCGCCGGCACGGTAAAACAGTTCTGGACTGACGTTGTTTGGAAGGATGTCGACTACATGATCGTCGATATGCCTCCGGGAACCGGTGATGTCCCACTTACCGTATTCCAGTCACTTCCTGTAGACGGTATCGTGATCGTGACATCCCCACAGGAATTAGTTTCTATGATCGTTGGAAAGGCAGTCCGCATGGCAAAGATGATGAACGTGCCAATTCTTGGTATCATCGAGAACATGAGTTATGTGGAATGTCCGGACTGCGGAAAGCACATCAATATTTTCGGTGAAAGTCATGTTGACGAGGTTGCAAAACAGTATGATCTGCCTGTTCTCGGACGCATCCCTATGACCGCTGAGATTGCTGCCGCAAGTGATGCCGGTAACGTAGAGGGTCTTGAGGGAGACTGGTTCAACGATGCCGTTGCTGCGATCGAGGGATTGAAATAATCCCGCAATCCCGTTACCGGGATTGAATCATTCAAATAATCTGAAAAATGCACCGGAATCAGGATGAACCCGGTGCATTAATTAACGATACTGTTTCTTGATCTCTTTAAAATCACACTTCCCGGACAATGCCGGGATCTCATATGCGTCTGATAAATTTATCGCCGTTCCAGTGCAATACGCGCCATCTGCTCCGCATCCTCCTTTGTATCTGCTGCCGCGAGAAAGCCCGTCGGATGACAGAATCTGGCTGTCGCAATGCCGCTGACCTTCGGAAGCTCCTGCGGATCACAGCCCCACCATTCCTGCGGAAAATCACAGGCAAGGCTGCGATCCTCCTTCGACTTCGGAACTCCCTGCACACTATAGCCTCCACGGTTGGACGGATACACCGTAAACTGATAACCGCTGCCGATCACATTTCTCTTCCAAGGCACGTAACAAGGTAAGATCAACACCTCACCATCACACTCTTCCATCGCCTTCACAACTACCTCGGAAGCTCTTCTGAGTCCCTGAATGCTCTCGATGTAATGCATCAGAATCTTCTCCGCAAATGTCTCTGCCTCCCAGAACCTGTCATCATACGAGGCATCGGAATCCCAGCCCGGATTAAACTTCTCCATCAGCTCCGACAGGGTATTCTCTGAACCTGTATTATCGGACTCATCTAACGGCTGGATAAACTTCTCATCAAAATCTGCCGCTTCCTCCTCCGTCAGGAAACAGGAACCAAACTCGCGCCAGAGAAGACCGAATGCCGCATACGGCACGCCATTCTCACGGATCTCCTTGTCCTGCTGGTGATGGTCAAATCTGCCTCGTCCAATATCATATACGATCCCGTCAAAATTCTCCGGCACATCAAAGCCTCTCTCCACCTGAATATCCGGATTTATCAGACGAAGAAGCGCCGTGGAAAACAGATCATCCGCATGAAACTTGGCGCCGTGCGTAAATCCATGATCCGGCACAAGACCGGTAACTTCCTTTTCAAACTTAATCATAGTTACAATATCCTCCTGATCTGTTGTCTCTCTAACAGCAAAAAGCCCCTGTTTTGAGGCTTTTTACACGATATGAATAAGTATTTATCCTTTTCAGATATATATTACAGCATTGCTTCCAGAGACTCACGAACCGCCTTAATAAATCCCTCGCTGTTGAGTACCGTCACATCCTTCATGCTTGTGATCAGTGCCAGATCCTTTGTCATCTTTCCATTCTCGATCGTAGAAAGCGTTGCCTTCTCAAGCTTATCTGCAAACGCCATGAGTTCAGGAATGTTATCCAACTCACCACGCTTACGCAGAGCGCCAGTCCATGCAAAGATCGTTGCAACGGAGTTTGTAGATGTTTCCTCGCCCTTCAAATGCTTGTAATAATGTCTCTGAACGGTTCCGTGAGCAGCCTCATACTCATACACACCGGAAGGAGATACCAGTACGGAGGTCATCATTGCCAGAGAGCCGCATGCAGAGGATACCATGTCACTCATGACATCACCATCATAGTTCTTGCAGGCCCAGATAAATCCGCCCTTTGCCTTCATGACACGGGCAACCGCATCATCGATCAGTGTGTAGAAATACTCGATGCCTGCTGCCTCAAACTTCTCCTTGTATTCCTTATCATAGATATCCTGAAAAATATCTTTGAAATTATGGTCATAGATCTTAGAGATCGTATCCTTTGTAGCAAACCACAGATCCTGCTTTGTATCCAGTGCATAGTTAAAGCATGCCTTTGCAAAGCTCGTGATGGACTTGTCTGTATTGTGGATGCCCTGAATGATACCGGGACCATCAAACTCCTGAATCGTCTGACGGATCTCTTTGCCGTCTGCACCGGTAAATACTAACTCTGCCTTACCTGCTCCCGGCACCTTGATCTCTGTATTCTTGTAAACGTCACCATAGGCATGACGTGCCAGTGTGATCGGCTTCTCCCAGTTCTTCACGCAAGGCTCAATGCCCTTTACCTGGATCGGTGCGCGGAAAACAGTTCCATCCAGTGCTGCACGGATCGTGCCGTTCGGAGACTTCCACATTTCCTTCAGATTATACTCTGTCATGCGGGCAGCGTTAGGTGTGATCGTTGCACACTTAACAGCAACACCGTACTTCTTGGTTGCCTCCGCAGAATCGATCGTCACCTGATCGTTTGTCTCATTACGATACTCCAGTCCGAGATCATAATACTCTGTCTTCAGATCAATAAAAGGAAACAGAAGCTCATCCTTGATCATCTTCCAGAGAATTCTGGTCATCTCATCGCCATCCATCTCCACCAACGGTGTCTTCATCTCGATCTTTGCCATGTCATTATCCTCCAATTTCATTAATATGTTGCTCAAACTTCCCACACAGGAAGAAAATGTACCGATAATATTTCTTATTCCAAACGGGTTAAGAATACGATTTTTGCTTATATTACTTACCGAATCCGTAAGACTGTGTCTGAAAATGATCGCAGATCACTAGGTTTTCCGGAAAGTCTTTGCTTTGCAATGGTTCGATGGATACGTGTCCGAACGATCGACCCCCATAGACGGGTTCAACTATTTCGGTCGGCACGCTCCCGCTGCGTTGCCCCACACAATGGTGCATAATGCCCTAAAGCACAGGGCATAAGCACCAGCGGGGGCAGAGCGCCTTACGAAACACTTGAACCCCGTCTTGGGGCGAGTACGGCAGGACGCGTTCATCGATCATCGAAACAGCAAAGCAATTAGACTTTCCGAAAACCGTAATGTGACAAGAGCATTTTCAGACACAGCCTACGAATATTTAAGTACATTCAGGCAAAAACTGTATTTATTTCTTTGGAATAAGAAATATTATCGGAACAGGATCGTTCTCCCGTGGGAAGTTTGAGTACGGTCGTGTATACCTGTATGCAATCAAACATTACTCATCCTAACTATACCACAAAAATACATGATGCACAAATGAGATTCTCTCCTTTTCGATTTTCTTTGTGTATTTTCCCGGAAATATTTTTTATTTTCGTGCAGTTTTCCGAAAATGATCCGAAGCGGTTGACACCGCAAGCACACGCCTGCTATACTACGAGCACTTTACAGCATTTCTCTCCGATAAGGAGGGAGTTCTATGAAATATCAATCATCATTCCGGCGGATTTTTCCCGCCATTTTCACGACACTGTCAATCATTGCAGGGCTTCTTTTCGCTCCTGCTGCCACCCGGACCGCTTCTGCCGCCCGTACTTTCATTGTACTGACGCAGTATCAGGCATCCCTGTCTGCCGGTCAGGAGTTTTATCTTGGTGCCGTTGTCTCAAGCGGCAGACTGCCATCTTTCAAGAGCTCGAATGCAAAAGTCGCATCGGTCAACCGCTACGGTCTTGTCACCGCGAAGCACGCCGGAAGCTGCCGCATCACAGCAAAGGCGGACGGAAGGGAATCGTCCTGCAGAGTCACGGTCGCCCGCACGAAGATTACGCTGAGTACACGCAGTATTTCTATGGAAAACGGTGAGACAAAGCGTCTTCAGGCTTCCACAACAGGAAGTGAGCCGGTCTCCTTCAGCAGCAATAAAAAGAGTGTTGCCGTAGTAGACAGTGATGGTGTGATCACCGCCTGCAAACCGGGTTCTGCCATCATCTCTATCACAGCCGGCAAGACAACAGCCACCTGCCGCGTCACCGTCAAAAAGCCTTCCATTACGTTGAACCATATTTACCGGAAGCTTTTCCGCTGCCAGCAGGTTCAACTTACCGCCGATGTGTCCTCCGGGATCACTCCGACCTGGAAATCCAACCGTTCCAGCGTTGCAACCGTCAGCGATACCGGTCTTGTCTGCGCCCAGAAACATGGCACTGCACTCATTACCGCCAAAGCCGACGGCGTCACCAAAACCTGTGAGATCGAGGTCGAAGCTCCAACCATCAGATTATCTGCATCCTCTCTGACCATGAAAGTGGGCAAAACACGCACACTCGGTTACAAAATATCCAGCGGTAATGCGCCTCTCATCAAATCAAGCAAACCAAATGTGGTACAGGTTGACCAACTCGGTAATCTCACCGCACGAAGCGTCGGAACCGCTGTCATCTCCTTTACGGAGGATGGCACCCGCGAGACCTGCACCGTCAAAGTCAGAAAATAAGTATTTCCAACTGTAAACAATAGAGAGAAATGTTGTAAAGGTTATTTGTTTCTTCACATTTTACTGTTATAATGAAGCCATACATTTTCAGAAAGGTATGGTGCGTTATATGAGTAATGAAAAGAGTATGAAAGACTACGAAAACGAACTGGAACGTTCCTTTCAGGTTCTGCGCGAGGGCGATATCCTCGATGTGACTGTGATCGGTATATCCGACACGGAAGTCACCGTCGACTTGAATTACTACACCGAGGGCATTATCCCAATCGAGGAATGCAGCGATGATCCGTCCTTCTCCATCAAAAAAGATATGGTGATCGGCGACACGATCAAGGCAATGGTTCTGGATCCGGAAAATGCAAGCGGCAACGTAATCCTTTCCATGCGTGAAGCCAACCGTGTTCTTGTCTGGGACGAGCTTAAGGAAGACATGGCAGACGGTACCGTTTTCTCCGTAAAGATCACCGAAGCTGTTCCTGCCGGTGTGACCGGATATGTCAAGGGGATCCGCGCATTTATCCCGGCATCCCAGCTGGCACTGACTTATGTTGAGGATACCGAGGCATATGTCGGCATGACCGTTCAGGCAGTGATCATCACCGTGGAAAAGGATATTCAGAAGCTTGTCCTTTCCGCCAAAATGATCCAACGCGAGCAGGCGATTGTCGAGAAAACACAGTGGATCGGCAGACTGACCACCGGCGATGTTGTAGAAGGGCCTGTTACACGAATGGAATCCTATGGTGTATTTATCGATATCGGAGAGGGACTGACCGGTCTTTGCCATATTTCCCAGATCACCAACAAGTTCATCAAGTCGCCAAAGGAAGAGCTTAAAATGGGACAGGTGGTAAAGGCAAAGATCTTAAAGATCGAGGGCGACCGCATTTCCCTGAGCATCAAGGCTCTGCGCGAGGATGAACCGGACACGGAGGACGAGTCCTACGAAATCCCATCCGAATATGCGGCAGACAGCCCAGAGGATGCGTCCGATACAAGCCCGTTTGCAAAGCTTCTTCAGGGAATCAAACTGAATTAAAGCGATCCGACGGTTGACAGAAGGTCTGCTTCATTTTAGAATAAATGCAGACATCGGCGGCATCCCGGCGCACTGGATCTCCGTCCGAAAAACTCATAAATCACCTGCGCAGAGATGTGCTTATTCACATGCATTACGATTTATGAGCGATAAAATCACAAAATACAACACATTGTGCGCAGAAAAGAGGTTATCTATGAGCGTAGTTATTTCAGATTCTATAAAGTATATCGGTGTAGATGACACTACCATCGATCTGTTTGAAAGCCAGTACGTTGTCCCGGAGGGCGTTTCCTACAACTCCTATGTGATCCTGGACGAAAAGGTAGCTGTTATGGATACCGTTGATCCACGAGGCATGGAGGAATGGGAGAAGAATCTTCTCTCTGCTCTCGACGGCAGAACCGTTGACTATCTTGTTGTACAGCATCTTGAGCCGGATCATGCCGGCAGCATTGCCCGTCTTGTTGAGCTGTTCCCGGATGTGACTCTCGTTGGTAATGCAAAAACCTTTGCGATGCTTCCACAATTCTTCGATATCCCATTAGATGGACACAGTCTCACCGTCAAAGAAGGCGATACCCTTTCTCTCGGCGAGCATACACTGACCTTTGTCATGGCACCAATGGTTCACTGGCCGGAGGTAATGGTTACATATGAGTCCAAAGAAAAGATCCTTTTCTCCGCAGACGGCTTCGGTAAGTTCGGTGCCCTCTCCAAGACAGAGGGCGAAGATGACTGGGCTTGTGAGGCACGCAGATATTATTTCAATATCGTCGGCAAATATGGTGCTCCTGTCCAGACACTTCTCAAGAAGGCTTCCGCTCTGGACATTGCAATGATCTGTCCTCTTCACGGACCGGTCTTAAAGGATAATCTTGGCTATTATCTGGGGCTTTATAATACATGGTCAAGCTATCAACCGGAGGATAAGGGAATCCTGATCGCATACGCTTCCATCCACGGCAACACCGGCAAAGCTGCCGAGAAGCTTGCTGAGATCCTTCGCGAGAAAGGAGCAGAAAAGGTTGTTGTCAGTGACCTTGCAAGAGAAGATATGGCTGAGGTGATCGAGGATGCCTTCCGCTATGACCGCATGATTCTGGCTGCTGCCAGCTATGATGCCGGCGTATTCCCATGTATGCAGGATTTCCTGCACCATCTGCAGAGCAAAGCCTACCAGAACCGTAAGGTTGGCATCGTAGAGAACGGCTCCTGGGCGCCAACCGCTGCACGCACAATGAAGTCTATTCTTGAGACAATGAAGAATATCGAGATCGTTGAGCCTGTTGTCACGATCCGTTCCGTAATGAAGGAAAGTGATCTTCCTGCTATGGAGCAGCTTGCAGACGCAATGACGAAATAGAGTCTTTCTATACACTTAAAAAAGGGCAAAACCAGCGTTTTGCCCTCCAAGAATTGCTTCGCAAGTCTCGTTGATATAACACTACGTTACGAGCATTTTCCTATGCCATAAAAAGAACCCCACTCAAAGATTATCAAATCTCTTTGAGTGGGGTTCTCTATTTCATTGGCAATATTTACTAAAAACTCGCAAATTCACTCTTTCAGAGCTTTTCCGCTTATCTCACAACAACTTTTACCTTGCTCTTTTTCTTGTCGGCTTTCAGGGTAACGACTGCATTGCCCTTCTTAACACCCTTTACGGTTACCGTGATCTGTGTTACTTTCGCTTTCTTTGTCTTCGCAGATTTCTTCACAACCTTCACGTTCTTCTTGTTGACAGAAACCTTCACAAGCTTGGCAACAGATGCTGCAGAAGCCTTCTTTGCAGTTGTTACATTCCATTTTACAACTGCCTTCTTGCCCTTCTTAACGGTTACCTTTGTCTTCACAGCCTTAACCTTTGTGACCTTAACCTTGCTCTTAGCCGGTGCTGCACTCGCTGTTGCAGCAGGTGTTGCCGTCTTAGCCGGTGCAGAAGCTGCCGGAGTCTGGCTTGGCACATTGCTTGGGCTTACTGCCGGTGACTGGCTCGGTGCTGCTGAAGAAGTCTCACTTGGCACATTGCTTGGGCTCACTGTCGGTGACTGGCTCGGTGCTGCTGATGGAGCCTCACTTGGCACCACGCTTGGTGTCACACTTGGAGATGGCTCAGGAGTCACTCCAGAATATCTCACATCATAAAGGGAATCTCTTCCCTCCATTGCACGGATCACTGCTGTCAGACCACGAAGCAGCTGCTCCGGCTGATATGACATCAGATCATCATCCACCTTCTTATTCTCTACATCAACAAATACTGCTGCATCATCAAGAACAGTCATACCATTTTTGATGAAGTCTGTGCCGTCTGTCTCGCTGCATGGATTAATCCGAAGCTGTCCCATTGCGGTCATGATCTGCGCAAGTGTCCATACATTGTTTGTCTCTGTGCCGTATCCGCTCCAGCTACCGTCTGCATTCTGGGTGCTCTCCAGGAAATGGATTCCCTTTGCATATGCTTCCTGCACTGCAGTACGGTCACTGCTTGCATCCTCAGGAAGAATGTCATCGGTTGCATATTTGTACAGTGGCTGAAGTGCCATTGCAACAGAATCAACAGAGCTCCACTGAAGTGCCTGTGCAATACTGTCATCCATCTTTGCGGCAATATTATTTACAAGATCATCCTTTGTAATATAATCATCGCCTGCCGGCGGGAAGTAATTTCCGCTGTCCAGTGCCAAAAGCATTGTACTGTCCAGCATATACGCTTCGGAAGATGCCTCATAGGTACTCTTCTGTGCCATCTTCTCGATCAGGTTGTATCCGCCAACATTTCTTGCATCCTTACCCATTGCTGTCACAAACAGAACGATCTTCGCATAAGTCAACTCCGGATATTTGCCCGCGATGACAGCCTCATCCTTTGCCTCACCCTCAACAGTAACAGATCCTGTATCTGCCAGTGATTTAAGCTGACTCTCCACATTGGCGTACATCTCGTCGAAATAATCAGACTTGTAATCTGCACGAAGCAGGGAGAATGCTACATAAAGTGCATCCGGTGTCTCAATACCATAGACGGTCTGACCATCGCCAAATACCTTTTTGAAGATCGTATCTGCCAGAACCTCCTGCTGTGCCTTTGCATTTGCAAGAAGAGATGCTGTCTTATCACTGTCCGGATTCAAAGAAGCATCATCGTCAAATACCTTTGCCTGTACTGCTGTATCTCCGTAATAAGTATAAAGATAGCTGATCTTATCGTTGTCCTGCAGTGTTGTGTTTCCAAGGCTGGCAGGCGCATAGGCACCGTTGATATAAAAGCCCCAGTATTTGCTCCAGTCAGCTGCGTTGGCGATATCGCCGATCTTGTTTAAGTTTGCGCCATATCCGGTATCCTCGATCAGATAATCTGTATAGCCTGCCTTCTGCAGCGCCTGTTCAACCGCTACGTCACCCTTTGTTCCCTTGTCCACCTGTACGGCGATCTTGCCGATATCGACAGTGTGTCCTTCGTCATCCGCGCCCTCAGCTGCCACATAAACGGTAATCTTACCGGTCTGGTCGGCATCTGTCTCGTCTGCTGCCTTTACAGTCACGCCTGCGCCAAATACGGTCGTAAATGCCAGGGCGGCTGCCAAAAGGCTGCTCATCCATTTCTTCTTGATCATTTTGATCCTCCAATCCTGATGCTTTGTCTACAGTGTAATCCCAAATTTCCCTTGTATACGCTCCAGCTTTTGTAAAATGCTGTCCCCGAAAAGGAACATACACAACGCCGCCGTACCGGCATGCGCTGCATCGTAGGGTGCTCCTGTCAGGTATAATGCTTTCAGGGTCTCCCAGCTGATCTGTCCGGATGACGGATCCATCGAATTCGTCATCAGCATCGCCGCAAAGTTCATCACACCTCCATACAGCAGAAACACCACAAAAAACGTAAACACCGTTGTTGTAATGTCATCCACCGGAAGTTTTTTCCTCTGCAGGATACAGCCCGCTGCCATTCCGGCAAGTCCGTAGAAGTACAATCTCCATCCAAAGAAATTCTCTCCCGGGCTTCTCCGAAACAGATAGACCACATAAGCAAGCACCCACGCAGACAGAATGCAAAGAACCGGTCCCATTACCACACGGAACCTGCGTCCCTTCTCCAGAGAAAGCCGTCTGGCAAGCGTTTCTCCCGTTCGTCTGCGTTCTATTTTATTGAAAGCCATGCCGGACAAATATCCGACCATCCCCCAGGCAGCCATCTGCCAAGGAGTCCATGGCCCCTGACCATCAAAAAAATTACACACCAGCCGGCTCATTGCGCCGATCAGAAAGCCCGCCTCCGGACCAAGGCCAATGCCACAGATCACCACCATCGTGGTTCCGGCATGTAACGGTATCGTATGTGCGCAGATCTCATTCATCACCACGCACAATGCGGTGAGAGTCGACAACAGCACAACTTCTCTCGCCTGCGGTTTGCGCCGTTCATACTGTCCAAAAAACAGGACAAGTATCAGAAGCACAACGCCAAATCCCATCAAAAGATAATATCTGCCGCGCAACAAAACCGTCGACACAAACAGTAATGCCACAACCGACACCAGCAGCAAAATGCCGCTTGTCACACGGCGCCTGGACCGCTGCCGCAAATATTCCTCCCAGTCAAACTGACGTCCGGAGATTTGTCCTGACTGTTTCATCCGGCACACCCCGCTTCCTGCAGAGCCCGGACGATATCCTCCGCCAGCAGACAATCCCCACAGACGCCCCGGCTCATCCGCTGTGCCGCCGTCGTATAGAAAACATTTTCTCTGAAAAATGCTCTCGTCTCCCCTTCACTGATCAGCTGCCCGTCAAACAACAGACCGCACTGATCCGCATAGCGCGCACAAAATTCCATATCGTGCGATACAAGCACAACGGTTTTCCCTTTGCTGCACAGATCCTTCAAAAACTCTGCAAGCTTTTCCTTAAATGCACCATCAAGTCCCTTTGTCGGCTCATCAAGTAACAGAATATCCGGTTCTGTAAGAAGCAGTTTTCCAAGCGCAAGCCGCTGCTGCTGCCCGCCGCTTAAGTCCATCGGATTCTGCTCCCGCTGCGCAGTGAGCTCCAGATAAGAAAGCATTTCCCCGACTCTCTGCGTCCTGTCCGCTTCCTTCAAGCCTGCCCCTCCGTTTTCCGGAAGAAGCATCGCCATCAGCTCCTCGGCAGCCGTCAGCTCCGTAAAAAGGCTCTTCGGATTCTGTGCCAGAAAACGAATCTTGCCCGCCGCCTTCACATTGCCGCGCCGAGGCTTGCAGATCCCCATGATCGCTTTTAATGCCGTTGATTTGCCGGAGCCGTTGCCCCCCACCACCGCATAGAGCATCCCCTTCGGAACACGCATGGTAAAATCCTCCAGCACACGCTGATCCTTCTGATAACCGAAGCAGAGCCTGTCCACAAAAAGTGCCGTTTCTGACACGGCACGCTTCGCCGTATGGCAGGGATGCCTGTCGGATACCGCAGACTTGATGGGCTCACCGGGCTGTCCTGTTTTACGGACATGATCAGCCAGCCAGCTCTTTCCCTGCCGGATACTGACCGGAGAGTTCGCCTCGTCCCTGTAATGGCATGCCTTCCATACCCGGACCGCCACCGGCATTGCAGAAGCAATCGGAAGTGCTTCGTTATGATCCCTCTCATACGCTTCGAGCTTCGCCGCACACTGCCCCGGCACCGCGTCCGCCACCAGATGCCCCTGATGCATGATCAGCACCCGGTCTGCCATCGGAACGACCTCCTCCAGCCGCTGCTCCGACAAAAGCACAGCCGTTCCCAGATCGCGGTTCAACCGCCGCAGCGTATCCAGAAATCTTCCGGTGCCGATCGGATCAAGCTGCGCCGTCGGCTCATCAAGCAGAAGCACATCCGGCTGCATGATCACCACAGAGGCAAGATTTAACAACTGCTTCTGTCCACCCGAAAGCTCGGAGACCGGTCTGCGAAACCACGACTCCATCCCGAAATACTGGGCGATCTCTGCCGTCCGCCGCCGGATCTGCTCTCCCGGCACGCCGAGATTCTCCAGTCCAAAAGCAAGCTCATGCCACACCTTATCTGTCACAAGCTGTGTATCCGGATTCTGTCCGACAAAGCCGATCCGTGCCGCGCTCTCCCGGTCATCCATCGTCTCCAGGTCACTCCCCCGGTAATACAGCTTACCCGAGCCCGTTCCAAATGGGATCTGATTCTTTTTGAAGTGACGCAGAAGCGTTGTCTTGCCGCAGCCCGACTGTCCGCAGAGCACGACAAACTCCGCCTCTCCAATGGAAAAACTGATATCCTCGATCGCATTGTCCGTCTGTCTCGGATAACAGAACGACACATGTTCACAGGATAAAACTGCTTTTTGTTCCATTATGCGTCTCCTTTCTCACCGTCTCCCATCTGTCCCATATCTCGTACAGACATCAAAAAGTAACTGTCATAGGCCACCGGCGCAAGCATGCCGGCCGCTGCCGTGACCAGTGCTGCAACAGACCAGCCGGACAATGCCTTCTGCCAGATCTCCGGGAAATAATATGCCTTAAAATCTCCTCGAAACCGGCAAATATATACACCGGCAAACATAACCACAAAATAGATACACCAGACCAGATCCTCCCGGTGAAACGAAAACAAATGAAACCACGTTCTCGATCCGGTTCGGTATCCTCTTGACTCCATCGATACGGACATCTCGATCGAATCCTCTAACGACCATGAGATCAGCATCGAAAGCTCTCTCAAAAAGCTTCGCATCCGCTGCATCTTCGATGCCTCTCCACCCGCGCAGCCAAGACCGATCTGCGCCTCATGTATCTGCCGGTAACGATCTCTCATGTCCGGAATGGAGCGAAAGATCATCATCAGCATCAGACCGATCGTCGGGATCGCCCTGCCGGTCAGATATAGCACCTTCTCACTGTCGAGAAGCTTCGCCGCCACGCCGCACCACTGCAGCAGCGCAAACAGCATGAGCGTCATCATGATCCCGTAATAGACGGACTCCCATGTCACCGCCATACCATTCATATAGAAAAGCGGTGTCACACCTCTGTGCGAAAATAACGGCAGGATCACCGCCGCAAACACAAGCATCATCCCTGCCGGAATCCATAATTGCAGCCAGCGTATGATCCCCGCCAGCGCCACATAGCATACAGAGGCGCCGACAAAGGAGACAACGATCGCAGCCGGGTGTCTTACCACCATTGTCCAGATCATGCATGCCAGCACATAGACCAGAATAACGACCGGATGCCGTTTAGCAAACTCTGATTCTCTGCTCATGTTGTTCTCCCATCGCAGGTATAACGCCAGCTGATCGCATCGCCGTCTGATATTTTGTAGGCTGATGCCCCTCTGTTCGGAGCAACATCATTGACCTTATAGATCCAGCCACTCATATCACCCGCCTGCTTCTCATAAAGATGTGCTATTCCTTTAATATAGTAGCTTTTATATAATGGCGTATATTCCGCGTCCACGGCGATCCCTTTCGCCTTGCACGCCTTCGCCAGTACATCGTACACCGTGGCACCCTTCTCCATCTGTACCGTCACCTTCGCAAGAATCTCGCCATCGTCCGGAATATATTTCCAAATGCTTTCCTGTGCCTGCTTCTTATTCTTCACCAGACTGTCACAGCGGATCTCGATCGTACAGCTGATCTTCTCTGCCTCCGGTGTCGTGGTCACTGTACTTCCTCCCGGCTTTGCAGTTGCCATCGAACTACTCTGCGATTGTCCCGGCGTTGCTGGCGTTCCATTCTGTCCGGAGGATGCCTGATCTCCATTTCCGCCACCGGATGACGCATCCGCCGCGTCGCTCTGCCCCGGTGTCTGACCCGCCGTTGCATTTTGTCCGGAAGTCCCCGCTGTCGCCGACGGATTCCCGGAGCTGTTTTTGTCGGAATGCTTTCCGGAGGTGGAATTTTTCCCCTTCTTGTCCGAAGACTTTCCGGACGTATTCTTCTTTGACGAAGGCTCTCCTGATGACGTGTCCGCTTTTGCGGACAGCGTATTGTCATCTGTGTTCTTACCTGACTTTTCTTTTCCATCAGAAGCCTTCTGATCCGCCTTCCCACCATGTGCGGTCGATACAGGCTGATTCGTCAATTCCGGTTGCTGCGTCTCCTCACTTTCTTCCTTATACATAGAAGAAAGTTCATCATCCCCCGTCAGATCCTTCCGGACCAGCTTCTGTTCCTGCCGGTAGGAATCCACCGACTGAAAATGCGTCTGACGTATTCCAAGTACCACTGCGAATACCACAAGCAATGCTACCACAATATATTTCCATCTTCTCTGTCTCATCTTATTCTCTTTCTTAATATTATAAAAAGGCAAAACCAGCGTTTTGCCCTCCAAGAATTGCTTCGCAATTCTCGTTGACATAACACTACGTTACGAGCATTTTCCTATACCATAAAAAAGCCTCTGTACATTCGGCTGTACAGAGACTTCATATTCTGAAAAAATTCAACACAAAAGAAACGTTTCCGTGTCCGCTCCCTCCCACCGAGGGCTGCTTTCATCAAAACGCCATATGTCTGTCTCTGTCCAGCAGGTCTCCTGGCTCGAAATCATCTTCCTCTCTCCCTTCCCATACCGCCTGACGCAGTACAGTGGTTCCGGATCTTGCTCCGGCGAAAGAGTCATCCTTCTTACAGTAGCGGGGGCTGCTGCAGCATCTCACTGCATTCCCTTTTCAATCTATCCCGTATCACCTGCTGCGGCGCAGGCACACTGATAAATCACTGAACAAAGCAAAGCATACCACGCAGTTATCTATCTGTCAATCTCTCATATATTTTTCATTTTTTAAAGCACCTTTCACGCATTTCATGCAGCTTCCTATTATTAAAAATTATTGGAAGAAGTCATCCAGATTGCCATCCATCTTCACATTATTTTTCTTTTTGCTTTCTGTCCCGGCAGGCTTCTTTGTCGCCTGTACCTTTTGTGGGACACTTGTCGGTGCAGCGGTCGCAACCGGTGCCTTTGTCGCTTTCGTGCTTTTCCTATTCTTCTTTTTCTTTGGTGTCGCCGTTTTCTTCGGCTTCTTAGATGCCTCCGGACGTATGGTCTCCTCTGCGCCTGCGGTATTCTCAGGATCGGCAGCCCCGCTTGCATTTGCCGGATCTTCCGTCACCGTCCCGTCTGCATCGCCCGAAGCGGCTCCCTCCACAGTTTTCTTCGGCAGATCTGCCGTAACCGCTGGTTGCTGTGGTCTGCCCGCCCGATCCGGCATCACCTTCCACGCGATCAGAAGCACGATGCCAACGATCACCGCCGCACTGAGTACGACCGTCCGAATCGTTTTGTTACGTTTCCTTCTCGCCCGTTGATCCTCCATCTCCTGCAGACACCGCTCCATCTCCATCGTGAGATTTAATGTATTGCTCGCCTTCGGCAGTCTGCGGTGCTCCTCCGGCACCCCGGTTGCTTCCCCGTTCCAGTATTCCGCCTCCTCGCTCTCATATAGAAGATCATATAATTCATCAATCCTCTGCAGTCTGGAAGTGCTTTCCACCGCCAGTCCCTTCATCAAAAGCCGGTCCACCTGCGGATCAAGCTCCGGCACATATTCCGTCAGCGGCACCAGACGATCGTTAAAAACCCGCTCCGTCGCATCTAACGGCTTCTCGCCGGACAGCATATAATAAATAGTCGCACAGAAGCCGTACACATCCGTCCACGGTCCCCTGCCTCCCTTTTTCTCCAATTGCTCGTACGCTGAAAAGCCCTGCTTATAAATCGCCGTCCGCGTCCGGTCATCAATGGCATTTGCATGGCGTACCGCTCCAAAATCGATCAGTACCCCCCTGCCCTGCGCATTAATAATGATATTATCCGGACTGACATCCTGATGCACAAGATTGGACTCATGCATTTTCATCAGCGCAAGCATCGGCTGTCTCATAATCCTCCGGCAGACCTCCGGCGTCACCCTGCCATTCTCCGTCACGTACTTCTTGACACTGTCCCCCTCAATATAATCCATAACAAGATATGCGGTATTATTCTCCTCAAAAAAAGTCCTCGTCCGCACAATGCCATCCATGAATCCAAACTGCGACAGCACTCTTGCCTCCCGCAGGAAGTCCTTTTTCCCCTGGTCAAACTGCTGCTCCGACTCCGCTGTAAACGGCACAACGCTGTAAGACTGCTTCTCCTTCTCACACTTGCGCCAAACCATTCCATTCGGGAAATACTCCTTGATCGCCACCGGGATCAGCAGATTCTGATGAAGACCAATATAAGTAATGCCAAAGCCGCCCTCACCAAGCACCCTGCCGACCATATACTCGCCGCCATGCAGCATCGTCCCAAGCGGCAAATGATGCGGCTTCTCCTGATAGCTGTCCCGGTCAAAATCGCAGGAGGTACATTTGCCATCCCAGGTCAGCGGCTTCATACAACCAAAACAATATCTATGTTCATTCAAAATCGTCACTCTTCCTTAAAAGTCATTGTCATAATGTAACAGATATCGGGGTAAAAAATATTTTGCGCTCAACGGATAACACGAATTGCCTCATGCTATCTGCTTTTACCCCCTGCATCATAACATATTAACATAATTTGGAAATATCGTATAGAAATTTCACAAAAAATGGTTCATAATAATAGCTGTACAAAATTGAAATACTAAATCTGTCGCCCACTTCGGACGAGAAAGCAAAACCAAACAAAACTTATTATTACAAAATACTTTCCTATACCAAAAATGGGACAGTCACATCTTCCACCTCCGTCAAAGCCGTCTCCCGTCTGCGTGCGCCAACCATCACCGTACGTCAGAAAAAGACCACCCCGGGTGTACAGTTTTTGCAGATCAGGCTGAGCAAATATCAGGGACGCTACGCCGGTATTTATATCCGCAAAAACAACGGAAAATATGTCTACATCCGCATGAAAAACAATAAAATCTCACCACGCCGGAAAACCTTCAACTTCCGCCATTCCATGCGAAATGTCACACTCTCGGTGCGCGTGAGAACCTACCAGACAAAGAAACGCAAAAAGGGAAGCTTTTATTCCAAAGTGAAAAAGGTACGGATCCATGATCCGTACCTTTTGGTAAATTGTGGACGTATTATTTGCTACGCACAAGACATCTCTTCTTAAAAAATGCGATGCCATAGCACACAATCTGATCATAATCATCTTCATACTCTCTGGCATACATTTTCTCATCCATCTGACAAAGTGCCTCATCACATTTGCGCTCCATGGACTGCAGCGAATCCGCATATTTCGCTTCAAACACAGCCACTCTGCCGTTCATCGGATCGCTAACCACAACATCACTTCTTCCCTCGCCATGTTCCCTGTTTGACTCCACAGCATATCCAGCCCCCGCAAAGATTCCCGCCAGAAAAGCATGATAAAAGTCCTCCCTGTAATCGTGATAACTGATCGTTTTGCGCAAAAGTTTACTCATCTCCTCCGCAACCTTTTCACTATCCTCATTCCATACCGCGTCAAAGAGCTCTCTGCGGCTCCACTGCTTCGTGCTGTCATCAAACCACTGTATCACTGTTGTTTCAAATATTTCCTTAATCTCCGCATTCGGAATGACAAGCACCGTCATTCCTTCCGGCACTGCATCCGTCAGCTCTTCCTCCCTTACTCTGGTCAAATACCCCGTCAGATACAAAACACTCCAAAGATTATCTTCGGATGAATGCAGATAATCATAAGTAAGATCCTCATCAATACGCTGCACAATATAACCACCTGCCAGCAATGTCTCAAGCTTTTTCGTAATCGTGCTTCCCGCATGATCAATAAAGGAACGAATTATGGCATTATCACTTGTATTCTTCCAATAACCACATGGCTCCGCCTGCGGGTTTCTTTGCAGATCATGCAAATAATTCATTACATCCCACGGGCAATATACATCAAAATCTCCAAAATGATATCCATCATACCAGTTCTTTATCTTATCCGCATACTCCTGCGCGTCCAGATCTCTCAGAATATATGCCATATCCTCCTGCGTAAATCCAAAATATTCATTTAATCTGGAATCTGTAATCGTATCCGACACAAAATTATTCGTTCCGCTAAATATACTTTCCTTCGCTATCTTCAGACATCCTGTAATCACAGCAAACTGCAGTGCCGAATTATCCTTTAATGCCTGCATGATACCCTTGATCACATCCAGCATTTCCTGATAATATCCGTGACTGTTTGCTTTGGCAATCGGCACATCATATTCATCCATCAACAGAATGACCTTTTTGTTGTAGTGCTGCCTCATCGCACCGATCAGCAGTACCAGACTGTCCTTCATATCTTTAACGGTTGCTTCACCCTCCGCAATCCGTTTGATCGTCCGTTTATCATAATCATTCACGCGATCACTGTCAAGCAAATATAAATGATTCCTGAACAACTCGGAGATCACCAGAGAAAGCATATCATAAGCCCCCTGGAAATCCAGACCATCTACCCGGCGAAACGACACAAAAATGGTCGGCCAATGATTCATCCACCGATCACAGAGTTCCGTATACCTAGTAATTTCCAATCCCTCAAATAAATTCCTACTCTGCCTGCGAATATCAAAAAAGCTTTCCAACATACTCATGCCCAGCGTCTTACCAAAGCGCCTCGGGCGTGTGATCAAAGATACTTTCACCGACTCGCTTCTCAAAATCTCCGCAATCAATCCACTTTTATCCACATAATAAAAATGATTCCCACGTATTTCTTCAAAATCTGAGATTCCAATTGGAATATTCTTTTCGAGCATATATATCCACCTCTACGTTCCCCTTACATAGAACCTGTTGCCATGAGATCATAATAAATAATCAGCCTTACGCCCATTATGACAGTTCCTTCTCAACCGCTTTCAATTCTTTCTCGGAATAATTCATAGAAAGAATCATTTCTCTGGATAATCCACTTCCCAGCATTTTGCGAATTGCATTCTTCCTTTCCTCTTCGCGTGCTGTTTTTTCACGTTTCTCAGCATTCTTCCTTTCCTCTTCACGTACTATTTCTTCACGTTCTTCAGCATAATCTTTCGCATAGTTTTTCGCATAATCCTCTACCGTTTTGCACATTTCTCCAAAACCTCCTTCTGTCTCTTTGAAATACTTTACTGCTTTGCTTAATTCCGGGAATTTTGTCTCTTCAAACACATCTTTTCGCAAAAACAGTTGTAGCAGCTCAGATTTATCCGAGCCATCCCTGACCACTGTATTGACAAAATAGATATCCTCCCCGTCATCTACAGGAACAAATCCTTCTCTTGTTTCCATGCAACGCTTCACATGCGTGATCATCTGTCCGTTATGCAGCGCATCATATTCTGTGATATACAAAATAGTTACCTGCGGAATATCTGTAAAATCAGTTCCTTTAGGTGTATATGCTGCCGTAGTGGATGAAGCATAAAACCTGTTTCTCTTGATATCATCATTTCCGGAGCCCTTCTGCATCTCAATATTCATATACGCACCATTTTCCATAACACACAGCACATCCAGAATAATCTCCCTGTGCAGGCTCGTAATAACGCTCTGCGGCGTCACCCTAATTACCTTTAATTCCGGTTTATCCAATAATGTACGAAGTATCTCCTGACAAACTCCCTTTCTTCCTGCCACCAGCCGGAACATAGCATCATCTATAATTCTTAGATTCTCTGCCGTTTCTTTTGTGGCTTTTGAGTATTTATCATAACTCATTATCACGCCTCCCTTTCCCTGCTTATATAAAACTGTCATAAAACAAGTAAAGTGCGGCTTCCCTGATCTCGTATCCTGACTTATTACACACAGGATAACTCAGCAATCGTCTCATCTGTCCTCTGTCCGAAAGACCACTTAAAATCTAGTATTGTTATTTTATATCATACCATCATCTGTCCTGCAAATCAACGCCGGCGCTTTCTTGTTTTACTTTAAGCAAAGATTATCATGCTTCCTTGAGAACTTCAATGCGATCCAGACAATTGCCGTGTCACAGCATGCATTATTGCGAAATTGCCATGTGTATAACGACAGGATTACAGCAACAATATATTATCCACTCAATCATTCTGGATGGTTTCGGAACTTTCCCTGTCAGAGCATTTCATAGTGAGCACGCATAAAAAGACCGCCAACACACTAATTTTAGTGTATTGACCGTCTTCGTTATTTGACTTAATTTAATATATTATGACATTCTACTTTTTTCATTGATAGGTTTCTGTACGAAAGTATACCTTCGAAATACATTTTAACAGAAAAGACTTTGACTCATTATGAACTGATAATTTCCGCTTGACACCATTGGACATGTTTTGCGTATAATCGATAGCCTTATAAAGTACTCATTTTTATTGTTTTTATAATTTCTTCGTATTTTAATTTTCTTTCACTTGTTTCAAAAATATATAATATCCTGCTAAAACAATTTTCTATATCTTTTAAATCTTCACTTGTATATATTATTGTATCAGCCTTATAATCAAACTGATAACTATTTCGCTTATCATTTTCTTTTTTCCATTCATTTTTAATGTTTTTCCCAATTAAATGTGTTGAATCAGGACTAAGTTCTATAGCAAGGCGCTTTCCGGTAAAATAATTAGCGATAAAATAATCCACCCTATATTTATGAAATGCGTCTTTTCCTCCCCACCTAAGTTCCGGAAGCAACATAGGAATGTCCATCCATTCGTCCTTTGTTTTCACATATGTCAAATAATTTTCAATAAATTTCTTCTCATTTTTGGAACTATTCCTTATGAATATCTCATAAAATCTGATAATATCCTCAAAATCGTTTACTTTAATTAATTCAGCTTCGTATTTGTCATCCTGTATTTTCCCCTTTAAGTATCCTTCATATACCAGTTGTCCCAATGACAAATATTTATATCTTACACTTAATCCTTTCAATTTATAACTATGCCAAATTTCATTGCTTTTACGCGGAGCAATAAAAACGCCTATAACACAATCATTTTTTCCTAAATACAATTCTCTATCTGTACTTTCAAGTTTAATTTTACGATATTTCTTTTCATTTTTCAAAAAACTTCTTTCAAGAAACAAAATAATATATTCACGTAAAATATTATTCTTTAACAATTCAATCATGTGATGATCATTTGATTCTAACGCTCCATGCAACCATTCATCCCTATATGCTTCTGCAGAAAGGAATTTTTTTGTTTCGATGTTCGCATATCGTGTCGCTTTACTTCCTACTTTAGCATTTAAACTTAGAATTGCTTTTTCCTTTTTTATGCTAGGATCATGACATATATTCAAATATATTGACACAACTTGGTTTGACATCGATTTCATTTTTTCATCATATTCTTTTACTGTTTGATATCTCTGTTTCATACTTATCATCCCCCTTTCCTCAATGGACACTAATGTTGCTACTCTTCCTGCAAATATAAAAACTTTCCAATATATTCATTCTAAGCGTCTTACCAAAGTCCTCTTCACTTACTTACTTCTCAAAATCTCCGCAATCACTCCACTTTTATTCACACATTAAAAGTGTTTTCCATACATTTCTTCATAATCCGAGATTCCAATTTGAATATTCCGGCTACCATGTCCCTGCTGTCCGGCGTAAGGAAACCAAGAAAAGTGTGTGATTGGAGCAATACTAGTTTATCAGTTTCAACTCAATCGTAAAGCCTGCTTCGCACCGCAAAGCGGCTCTGGGCTTGACAAATGAGTTGTACCCGATAAATATCCACTAAGCCAATCAAGACGGTTTCCGTGTTCCGGAACACCGGTTTCCACATTTCCGGAATTAAGTTTTCCTGAAGCAAGAATATCCACCAATTGGAATATTCTTTTCGAGCGTATATAATATCCACATCTACGTTCCCCTTACAGAGAGTCTGTTTGCAAAACAAGATCAGGTCATAAACGATATAAATTATGTATATTGTAACAGATTATAGAAAAAAAGACAGTGAAACTTGTCTACAGAAGATCCTTAAATAATCTTTTGGTCATAGTTCTACTGCAACGAATTGATTCGCATCATCAAACCTTTCTTTAATTCTTTTATTAATCTAAACATATCTTCAACTACTCTCTAATATTTAACTAAATGCCCTTTTATTTATTACTTCAACTTATACAAACTTTTCGCATGTAATCCCAATATCTTTTTACAATCATAAGATCATCTGTCCAAAAACAAGATTAGGCATATTGCTTACAAGAAACAAAACAAACGAGGACAACTATTTAAGCCGTCCTCATAAAATTGAATAAACAAATGTAGCCATATTTTCATGGTACTCATTGATATTATATTGATTGCATTACTGAAAATTAATCAAAAATATCCCTTAGCACCAACTAATATACTCTCTGCTTTTCCAGAATTTACTTCTATTCCAATGGATTTTCCAGCCTGAGTATAATAGTTCCCTTCTTTTTCTATATGAGGGATAAGTTTCTCTATTTCAGCTGAATGTATAGGAAATATTACTTTTCCCTCCATTATAATTTCTACATCATCAAAAAATTCTAACGCATCTACTTTATTGTCTGGTGTATAAAATATATGAAATTTTTTATAATCATCTGACGTATTTTTACTGAATTTATTCTTTTTAAACTCAACGCACTCTGCTCCTAGCAATCGATGAACTTCATCTCGATCCATTCCAAACTTAATACACCCAATTGATTCCAATGGTTTGAATTCCCATTTATCCATTATATTTTTTCCTCCTGTTCTAGCTGATCCACATATTCCAGCATTTCATTAATTGCATCGTCATATTTATCTCCGAATTTATCATGTATATCATCAATATCCATTTGCAATGCTTCGCGAAACTTTCCCTGTTCAATCAATTCTCTCTGTCTATCTCGATATTCTCGTGCTTCCTTAGAATTACCACAACTTGCCGTCTGACGATGATCCTCTTTTTCCATCTTAATAGCAGGTCCATCATCTCTTTCGAGTTTTGATGCGCTGTCTGCCGGCATGTGATGCACTTCACTAGTTTCTCCATCACTAGTTTTTTTCACATCTTTGTACCTTCCTCCTTTTTTTTCTTTTAATTCATCATTTTCTACATCGGTATTTTTTTGATCTACATCTCCCTTATTCTCTTTAATGCCTATAGTATTTTCTGTTAATATCCTAGAGTTTCCCAGATATAATTTTTCAGACACTTCTTCATCTTTTACTGTCTCAAGACTATCTAATATATCTGTACTTATTTCATCTGGAAGTTCTTCTATATCTGCAACAGAAAATATTTCTTTATTTTCTCCTATTTCTTCTGGCAAATTTTCTATGCCAGTAAAATCCATTCTTCCTGATGTCACCTCCCCATTATCACCTAGTGTTGCTAAATTTGCAACACTAAGCGCTCCCTCAAGGACATCTAAACCATCTATTTCATCTGGTAATTTATCCATTTCCTGCCTTTTTATATCATTTGCGGCTTTAACCAATTTTTGAGCAACAATCATAGCGGCTTTTGCACTTTCAATCAAATTCTCATCCTCCTTATATCTTCTGCTCGTAATTCCATTTCAGTAGAACGTCGCTCACAATTAAAACGATTAATAACTTCAAAAATAGAGTTTCGAATTCGTTCAATCAGAACACTATCCATACCATCAATATATGTTCCTATTTTTAAATCAACTTTTTTATTAATGTTATCTTTTGTTTCTCCTTTAATCATCAATGCAATTTTCTTTCCTTCGAATACATTATATGCAACAGTCTTTTTTCCTCTTCATTAAGCACATTTCCCTTTAAAGACTTATTCATTATATGCAACAGTCTTTTTTCCTCTTCATTAAGCACATTTCCCTTTAAAGACTTATT
>NZ_QUET01000010.1 GCF_003478445.1 Roseburia sp. AM59-24XD | reverse complement strand
AGCAAAGTGTAAAACTTGATTTGTGAACGTCCATTCCCACATAAATTGTGTTATAATACATTTGGTGACCTCCTTTTGTATGCGGTAATCCCTGTTACCATTGTTTTTTTCCAATTCATAGTATACAGGTAAATCCACGATGCTACAAATTGGAGGTCATTACATATTGTCTTATACGGAAACGGGATTCCCCGGAATCTTTCGTATTTCCTTGAAGTATAAAATGATTTTTTCCTAGAGGTGGGATTCAGATGCGTATTTATCAAAGCAATGACTTTTCAAAATAAAGTTAATATTTATGACGACAAATGTTTACATTTTTTTTACAAGTTCATCATTGCATGTTCATAAATGATTTCTATAATTGAAAATGTCAAATGGTTAAACATTTGGCAGTGCTTAAAATTTTTTTCATACCTTCTCCTTTAACGGGCTGCTTATTCCGGCGGCTCGTTATTTTTTTCTGTTTTTATATGAGCATACCGGCGGCAGGGACAAACACTGTTTTATCCCTGCCGCATTCTTATACGATCTGCTGATAGATCGACCGGATCAGGATCACGCCAAACGGTCCTAACAGGATTCCCCATACACCGAACAGGCACACGCCGCCATAGAGTGCCGCCGTCATGAAAAACGGCAAAAGACCCATATTATTTCCCATCATATGTGCTTCCAGAAGATCACGCACGACCACACATAAAATAAAGGCAATCATTAAGATCACTGCCACATAATAATTTTGTCCAAATGCAGCGCAGACAGCCCACGGCACAAGAATCATGCCACTTCCGAGAACTGGAAAGGTATCAAACACGGCGATTCCACACCCGATCAAAATACTATAGGGATTGTGGATCAGTGTGAGTGACACACTACATACGATCCATATGATCATCAGAATGATCCCCTGCGATTTCAGATAGGCAAGCCCTGACTGCTTGAGTGTGACTGCCACACGATGCACTACCGGGTAAAAGGAGCTTTTGCGATAAATGCGGTGAACCACCTGCATATCCCCGCAAAGCGCGATCATACTCACAACAATGATCAGTATCACGGTCAGAAACCGTGCCGTTCCCGAGAAGCAGAACGTCAGAAGATTTCCGGCGTGCTCCGAAAGCTTTGCACTGCTGCCCGCGATCACCCCGCTCGTCCACCGGCTCAGATATTCCTGCGCACTTCCTGCCGGCAGCTCATCCACCGGTCGAAGCAGCCGCACAGATAGCCGGTCTGCTTGTCATACAGCTGTAAAAACTCCTGCCGGTACACCGGAAAATTCTGCAGAAACAGCTTGAGCTGCTTCCAGAACTGCCATATTAAAACAAGCACTGTTCCAAAAACAGTGCCGAAAAATACCGTCAGCGTTCCTCCATAGGCAAGCCAGCCCGGAAACCGCCACCTGTGACGCAAAAACCAGATCACCGGGAAAAGCATCCGCATGATCAGATATGCAATGATAAACGGAATAAAGATCACAAGCAGATAACGGAATGCCAGATACACTCCTGCCGTAATAATAAACAGAACGATCAGACGATACCATAATGGATGTTTCTCACAAAACGCGGCTGGCGGCATAGCACTCATAACAATTCCTGCCTTTCTCTAAAAATATGTTACTTTTACTATGCCCTTTCCTGCCCGATTTATGACTTCACAAGTTTTTCTTTGATTTCTTCAGAATGCGTACATCCTGCCTGCTGACCGGCCGACGGCTGTATCTCGCCACCTCATACGCTTCCTCCAGACGATCAAACCACGGATCGTAATTGTCCTTTTTCATGGCATCGCAAAGCTGTCCTGCCGTATGGGAAACAGGCACCTTCCCGGAATAATGATTCATCACCTGTTTCCGGAACAGATAACGCACCCGTTCTCTGTTATTTCGAAAAAACAGAAATCTCTTCTCCTCCGTTTCAAGCTTCTCCACCACATCCTCTTTGCTGCCACGACGGTGAAATACCGGACGCTGCCCGCGCTGTGGATCCTTCGGACCCTGTGAGGTCAGAATCATCCTTACAAACACATAGATGATCACAGCTCCGATCGCCATGAGTGCGACGATCACGCCAAGTCCCTGCGCATGATCATCATCCACAGCCTCCGGCAGTCCGGTCGGAGACGGTGGCATCGTCATCTCCGGCATCGTATCCGTCTGCGCATTTCCTTCCAGCATATGTGCAAGCATCCGTGCCAGTCCGGCGATCCAAAGGATCAGCCGGCGAAATGCATTGCCGATCACCGCAAAGGACATATCCGCCTGAACAAACGCGATTCCCAGAAACAGCACTGCCATCACCAGAAGCCATCCCGTTACCATCCGTGTATTTGTCCAGAAGATTTTCTCTCCCGGTACATATTTCAGATCACTGCTCTGCTCCAGATATTCCTGCATGCCCTGAAACGACAGGCACCAGAAATGCCCCAAGATACTGATCCCGCCAAGAAACATACCATACACCGAAAGCATCGGATAGCCCTGCAGCTTGCCGTAAAGCATAAAGATAAAACCCTCTGCGACTGCCACCCACAGGGCATTATAATCCCACGACCGGATCTGTCCCATATTTCGGACAAGGCATCCGATCACAAATAATACACCAACTCCGATCGCCGCACAGGTCGCCGCACGTCCGGACGTCAGAAATAATTTCAGAAATAAATAAATTCCAAGCCACGCTGCGCCGTGCAACAGATCCAGCGAAATCTCCAGGCAGATGCGCGGTCTGCTTTTGATCCTTACTCTCCTTGCCACACTCACACCTCCCACCAAAGAAATCCTTCTCTTGCCGGACCACTCTCACCCTCCCGGCAGATAATGATCCCATAAACAGCTTCCCCATCCGTGCGCTTTGCCTCGACCGCCGCCCGAATGTCCTCTGTATCCTCTGCTGTGATCACCAGATAACATTTGTCGGTCTCCCCGTCGTTCCCACTCTTTTTGATCAACTCTGCAAAGCTGCCGGACAGCTGCTCCGTATCCGCCAATGCCAGACGCCGGTCCATTTTCTCAAGATGACTTTTATGAACACCCGCCTCGCAGCTTACCGGCTCCTTCGAAAGAATATCCGTCATATTGCCGGATAACGAGACCGGCACTCCCTTTTGCAAAAGCTCTGCCGCCAGAGAGGAAGCAAGCGAGATCGCCATCTCCTGCAGCTCTCTCTTATGCCTCTCGTCACGACAGTCACCATTTAGCAGGATCTGAATCTCCTGTGAAAAGCTGGATTCATACATATTAACTAAGAGCTTCCCCGCTTTGGCGGTACTCTTCCAGTTGATCCGCCGCATACTGTCCGTTGGACGGTACTCCCGCATGCCGCGAAACGCATACGGATCCTCCTCCAGCTGCTTTCTCGCAAGAAGCTCTCCCTGCATCCTCCGGTAAAGCACATCAAACCGGCTCACATCCCTCTTATACGGGTAAACATAAAGACTCGCCACATTGTCCCGCCGCTCGGAACAGGTTGCCGTATAAAAGAAATCACGTGCCAGAATATCGATCCGGTCAATCTCATAATAGCCACGCCGGGACGGAACAAACTCCAGCGCTCTTGTGATCCTTCGCCTTCCTCCAACCGCGAAAAGATCTGTCCGGTAATACTGATCCGTCACAGCCGCATTGCCCTCCTGCTCAAACAGAAAGGTATTCGATGCGGTAAACTTCACCTGCAGCGACGACAGAGGCATTCTCTTTTCATTGACCACCGTCTCCTCCAGATAACATTTCTCACCGGCACTGACGCCCTTTTTCTGAAAACGAAGCTGTACTTCGAGCCCTCTGTTCCAATGAGTTTTAAAATATTTCTGCTGTGCATAAAGCACAGCAAATGCTACTATAACAGCAATGATCAGCCCCACACAATCACCTCGTCCACTCTTCCGTTGGTGCCGGAATCTGCTCAAGGATTCCCTGCAGAATCTCTTTCGTTGATCCGCTCTGACCGGCACGGTAAGATATTATACGGTGTCCCAAAACAGGGACACATAACTCCTTCACATCATCCGGCGTAACATACTCCCGTCCCTGTATCATTGCATACGCCTGCACACAATGCAGGTAGGACAGTGTTCCTCTCGGATTGACTCCCATCGCCAGACCATCATGTTCTCTCGTCGCCTGAATGATCTGCACCAGATATTTCTTGACGCTGTCGCTCACATAAATCCGGCGGCATAACTCCTGCAGCTGAAGAATATCCTCACAGGTACAGACCGGTTCAAGCTGCGCCAGCGGATCGTCACTCTTGTAGCGGTCGATGATCGCCAGTTCCTCCTCCATGGTCGGATACCCCATGGAAAGCTGCATGGCAAACCGGTCGATCTGCGCCTCCGGCAGCGGATAGGTTCCCGCCGTCTCCACCGGGTTCTGTGTGGCGATCAGGAAAAACGGAGCCTTCATCCTCCGGCTGACACCGTCCACGGTCACCTGACGCTCCTCCATGCACTCCAAAAGACCGGACTGCGTTCTCGGCGTGGCACGGTTAATCTCATCCGCCAGGAGAATATTACAAAATACCGGTCCCGCCGTAAATTCAAACACACCCTGATCCTGCCGGTAAATATTAAGTCCGGTCACATCCGACGGCAGAAGATCCGGCGTAAACTGAATCCGTCCAAACTCTGCGTCGATCGATGCCGCCAGTGCTCTGGCAAGCTTTGTTTTGCCGGTTCCCGGCATATCCTCCAGAAGAACATTACCGCCTGCCAGAAATGCCGCCATCAGCTTCCGAAATACTGCTTCCTTTCCAACGATCACCTTGGAGACATTGTTCTGAATCTCCATAATCTTCTTGGCAGCCTGTGCCACCTGAATCTGTAACTCCATATCTGTCACCGTTCCTTTCTTCGCTGCTTGAAGAATCCTCTCATTTTCTCCGAAAAGCCTTGTTTTATTTATCTTATCACAGTGCCCCTGAAATGAGAAGAAGCTTTCATCAAAGCAGCAAAGGCAGACCATTCGCAAACAGTCTGCCTTTTTATTCACATTTCCCATTGGAAATGCTGTTTTATTCCACATTTTTGAGTGCTTCATCCATCGGCACTTTCTTTATCTTACGCATCTGCATTGCTGCAACCACCAGATAAGATATAACCGTCAGAATAAAACACTCCACATAGGTATTCGTCGCGATACCAAACGGAATCCAGCCGCTGTAGCCCTTCATGAAGGCAACGAAGATCAGCCGGATCAATTCCGTAACAAGTACAAAGCTGAGCAGCACGGAAAAGATAACCACCCACGAAGTTGCCACCAGATAAAGTCTTCCGATCTCGCCATCCTCGTATCCAAGAATTTTTACCATGGAAATGGAGGTGGAGTTTCTCTCCAGAATGATCTTGGTCAGAAGATACACAACCAGAATAAACATTACAACAGCAAAGCCCTCCACGATCTGGAACATATTCCCCATGGATACCTTGAGCTGATCTGCCATCTTCGTGACATCACGCGAGGTGATCGTGCTGAAAATCTTATTGGTGCTGATATCCGTGATCCTGGAATCCGAAAAGTATGCACAATAATAATCCTTATCCACATTGAAAAGATCCTCGTAGTAGGAATGACTCAGGTAGACACCGATCGTCGTCGGGCTGTTGAGGATTCCCCGAACCTGAAAGCGAATCAGCTTATCCTCATACTGCTCCTTTAACAGGAATGCATCACCGTTCTTAAGCTTATATTTCTCCGCCATGCCGCTTGTGATCACAGCACCCTTCTTCGGCAGCTTCGTTTTCACATAACGGCTGTCGTCAAAAATACCATACACGGTTGCCGCCTCCTGGTTATAGCCGTCCATATATGTATTCATCGTATATGCCGCAAACTTCTCGGCATCCTTATTGGATGTCTCCGCATCGCCCTTTAACATATACTGATATTTCGCCATCATATGATCTCTGGATATCTTCGATACATGATCAAGAAGAGGCAGAAACATCATTCCAAATAACAGAATTGTTGTTGCCACAAAAATTCCGAATACCAGCGTCAGATAACCGGAAATATTCTGTAAGATAATGCGTAAACGGAATCGGTTGAAGAAACTAAAATGCGGCAGCTTTACTGCCTTCCGGCGCTTGCTCTTTGTCAGATCACGGCGAATAAACTGTAATGGCGAATATTTGAGCTTGCGCATCAGCGTAATTCCTGTCACTAGAAACATTAACAGGATCGGCACAACCGTTGTCAGCACAAATGCCTGCTGATTCCAGAGCGTCTCATATTTCGGAAGGCTATAGCTTGAATAGTACAGATCTGCAATGACCTGCTTCATATAAGAGTAACCCAGTATATTACCGATCACTGCCGCGATCAATGTCACAATCACCGGCATTGCCAGATAATGTCTGAATAATTCTCCCTTTGTATAACCGGATGCCCGAAGCGTTCCGATCACGGTTGACTCCTTTGTGATCGTATGACTGATCGTCACGCCAAAGATGAATGCCAGAACAGCGATCAAGATGTAAAGAAAAGCAAGCATGGAGCCTCTGTCGCTTCCCAGATCATCCCCGGCAAAATTCATCGCCTGGTTGGCGTAACGCGGAACATAATCATCAATACCATTGTCCATATTCAGCACGCCAAGCATGGAACCAAGCATCGTCGCTCCGCCGCCTTCTCCGGCAGCATCCACAACGGTATCCATCAGATCATCCGACCATTTCTTCTCCTCGATGTCATCTGCCGGATCACCTGCATTGTAAGTCCATGCATAGTTATACGTCAGACTCTTTTCAGAGAGAGTCTTAAATTCCTCTTTTGTTCCCATCGCCACACCGAAATTGACCGAATCAAACATCATATCCGTATTATTTTCGAACATAGTCGTATAGTCCGAGAAGGAAACAAGACCGGATACCGTATATGTCTTTCCGTCAATCGTAAGTTTATCGCCCGTCTTTGTCTTATTGTTGTCTGCAAACATTCGGTCGATCACGATCTCATTATCATTCTTCGGAAGTGCACCATCCATGATACAGAGCTTGTTGATCTCATCTCTGCTCTCATAAATACGAAGCTTTTTTTCTTTCTTGTCCTTTCCCTGATAGGTACGCTCCACATAAAAATCCGGATAGATCGTGACATCATCCTTTTCAATCTTCTCGATCGCCTTGTCCTTCATTGCCTGCTTCAGGTGAAAATGTCCGTTCTCCACATGATATTTTTGATAACGTTCGTTACAGGTTGCGATCATGCTGTCACTTGCGACCATATCGCCGGACTCCAGACCAATGGTCAGCACCATAAACAGAAAGATCACCGCATATTTTCCAAATTCAGAACGAAATTCGCGGAATATTCGCTTATTTAATGGATTTCTCATTACCATTCTAACTCCTCTGCAGATATCTTATTTTCATTGCGGTAAGCCTTGCGGATCCTGCCATCACGCAGTTTAACCACCGTGTCAGCCATCTCCTTGATGGCATCGTTATGTGTTACCATAATAACGGTATTGCCGTATTTACTGTTGACATCGCCGATCAGCTTTAAGATCTCCTTGGATGTCGTATAGTCGAGTGCACCCGTCGGCTCATCGCACAGCAGAATATCCGGATTCTTGACAAGCGCACGTCCGATCGACGTTCTCTGCTGCTGTCCACCGGAAAGTTGGTTCGGAAGCTTATGACGATGCTCATACAGACCAAGTGTATGTAACAGATCATCAATATCTAACGGGTGGTCGGAAAGATATGCGCCAACCTCAATATTCTCCTTAATATTCAGATTCGGAATCAGATTGTACATCTGAAAGACATAGCCCAGATGCTCTCTGCGGTATCTGGTCAGACGCTTCTCCGTCATATCCACCATCTTCTCCCCGTTAATGGATACATAGCCGGAATCCGGTGCATCAATTCCTCCAATGATATTTAACAGAGTCGATTTGCCGGAGCCGGATGGTCCCAGCAGAACGCAGATCTCTCCCTTGTCCACGCTCAGATCAATGCCGCGCAGCACCTGCACACGGCTGTCACCCTGTCCAAAGCTTTTCTTCAGATCATTAATTTCAAGAAACATGGTACTCTCCATTCTATCTTTTCATTTTAGTTAGAATAAACTAACCAATTGTCATTATACCATTGAACAAAAAAAACAGAAAGACAGTTATTGATAATAAATATCATTAAACATCTTTCTGTTTGATTTTGTACTGATTCCTTTATGAAAACAACGTATTATTTCTTAGCGTTCTTCTGACTTTCTTCCTTTTCGTCCTGCTTTTTCAGCTTCTCAATGGCTTTCTGATTCTGCTGATACAGTTCATCCACCGTCTGGCTGTAGGAGTTAAGGGCTGTCATCTCCTCGTCAACCTCCTCCTGTGTCATTGTGGCTGCATATGACTTCGCATGGATCTCATTGACGCTGTTCCAGAGGTTATCAAGCTCCTCTTTCTTTTTCTTGCCCTGTTTCTTCTTATCAAGAACACGCTTACAGTAAGAAAGCTTATCCAAAACCTCATCTGACTGCCGCTGCAGTGGCGTCTTGTCGACAATGTTCATGCTTGTTGTCTGCTTTCCGGTCGAATCCGAAGACTTCATCTGGTTCTTAATAAAAATGCCACCAACAGCTGCCGCTACGATAAGGACTGCTGCCAGCACTGCGATCACTGCTTTATCTTTCATTGCTATTTCCTCTTTTCTTAAATGATATCCGTATCAGCATATCATACCGCGAAAACGAAGTCAATGAAAGAGCTTGTGCTTTGCCAAAAATTCAGGAAGCCAGATGGATTAAATAATTTGCCGGAACGAACCGATATATCATATAGTACATTTTGATCGTTAGAGGAGGAATCAGGAATGGACGTTGTCTCTTACACCGTAAAACACAGTCTGAATTATTATATGCGCAGTGCCTACCGTGGAAATGTGAATGCACTTCAGGAGGATTTTCGCGGCTCGCAGCCCCAGAGCGTCATTGTGTCGGCCGATGCAAAAGCCGTTCAGCGCATGACCGAGAAGCTTCGCGCACTGAACTATGATTCCGACCACGAAACGGAGATCCTGCAGACTGCGCAGGCATTCGTCAAAACCTACAACAACCTGATCAATTCCTCCGAGGGCATCAGTGACAGCAGCACCTCGGCTCTCAAAAAGAAAATGACAAAAATACTCCGGAACAGTAAGGAAGATCTGTCTTCGCTCGGCATTGAACTCAAGGGCGATGGCAGCCTGTCTCTGGATGAGGAAAAGTTTTCCGAAGCAAGTCCTTCCAAGATCGGCAAATATCTGTCTTCTGACGGTACATTTTCCCGTTCACTCCGGTCCATCGTCGCCAAAATATACCGTTCCTCCGGCAAGATTGCTACCTACAATTCTTCCGGCGAAAAGACGTCCTTAAATCCGGAGGAAAATGGAAAAACCGTTGACTTATCCCTGTGACATCGTTACAATTTAAATATCAAATCGAAGGGGAAAATAATGCATCCGGATCATCGGCTGCATTATGAATCAACAGAATGTCGCAGAACCTTGGCAGAGAATATACGAAGTTTGTCTCGCAAAATATTCTTGGCATGCTCGGCATTTCCATTTACATTCTGGCGGACACCTTTTATATCTCCAAGGCAGCCGGTTCAAATGGAATTACCGTGTTAAATCTCTGTCTGCCGTTATACAATCTGATCTATGCGATTGGCTCGATGATCGGCGTTGGCTCCGCAACACGTTTTACTATCCTGAAAGCGCAGAGAGATTCCGGCTGCGATCGGTTTTTCTCCAATGCTGTATTTTGTTGTCTGATCATCAGCATTCCATTTATATTAATCGGTGCATTCTCACCGGACGGCATCCTGCGGATCATGGGCGGCGATGCAGACATCGCATCACTCGGTGTTCCGTATGCACGTATCTTTCTGATGTTCGCACCATTTTTTATGATCAATTTCATTATCAATGCATTCGTTCGAAATGACGGTGCGCCATCTCTCGCAATGGCAGCAACACTCGCCGGAAGTTTTTTCAATATTATTTTTGACTATATCTTTATGTTTCCTATGGGAATGGGAATGGCAGGTGCAGCACTTGCAACCGCCCTCTCACCAATTATCAGTACCTGCATCTGCGGGATCCACTTTTTTAAGAAAGACAATCAGATTCGTTTTCTGTGGCAGCCACCGTCACCAAAACGGCTGTTTCAGGCATGCCAGCTTGGAACCTCCGCATTTATCGGTGAATTTTCATCCGGTGTAACAACCACAACCTTTAATTTTTTGATCCTTGGGATTGCCGGTAATGTCGGCGTTGCCGCCTATGGTGTGATCGCCAATCTCGCTCTTGTGGCAACCGCTATGTTTAACGGTGTAGCGCAGGGCTCCCAGCCGCTGATCAGCCGTTATTACGGTAAAGGCGACACCCTCGCTGCCAGACGGCTTCTGCGCTACGGAATTGCTACTGCTCTTGCCCTTTCCGTTGTAATCCTTTTTATCACCAGAGCACAGACCGATCTTCTGATCGCCATGTTTAACAGCGAGGGTTCCAAGGAACTGCACGGACTGGCATTTAACGGAATAAGACTGTATTTCCCGGGATTTATCTTTGCGGGTTTCAATATAGTAGCCACCGGTTATCTCAGCGCATCTGACTGCGCATTGCAGGCACTCGCCACCTCCTTTTCCAGAGGTGTTATAGCGATCATCCTGTGTGCGTTCACCTTAAGCCGGATCTTGGGAATGCGTGGTATATGGAGTTCCTTTATGACCGCAGAAATGTTGACCACCATAATGATCATGATCATGCTGGTGTATTTGAACAAGAGGAGGAAATGATTTGAAATTACAGTACAACGAAAATGCAGAATATATGGAACGTTTTCTGCGGGATTACATCGAGCTCATCAGCTCGAGCAGAGCCGTATCGCTCTTGACATCGCCCTGCGGATGCACCGGGATCAGAAAAGAACCGAGGGGCTTCCCTATGTGATCCACCCCATGACACTCGCCCTGCATGGCATCTCACTCGGCATGACGGATGACAACCTAATGGCAGTCATGCTGTTACACGATGTCTGCGAGGACTGCCCTGTCTGCCCGGACGAGCTTCCGGTCAATGAGACCGTGCGCCGCGGTGTAGACTGTATCACCAAGAAGCATCTGGACGGGGAAGCAAAGCTTGAGACGATGAAGCGCTATATGAAGGATATTCGCGGCAGCAGGGAAGCCTGCATTGCCAAGGTCTTCGACCGCTGTCACAATGTTTCATCAATGGCAGGTGTTTTTTCCGAAAAGCGCCTGCAGGCTTATATTACAGAAACAAAGGATTTCATCTATCCTCTGATGGAGCATGTCAAAGAAGATTATCCGGAATATGACACGATGATGTACGCACTGGAATATCAGATCACAAGCATCATCAAAAGTCTGGAAACAAAACTGCACCAATAACGCTTCCTATGGTTTGAAACATTATCGGTGCAGGATAAGATATCCATTTGCGAAAGTTAACGGATATAATTTCTATAATTTTTCATTTCCTTGGCGGCACGGCTGTGGTACATGTAACTGGAGCTAAACAGTACAAAACCATCACAACCTGCTGCTTTTTCTTTCTTGATCTGACTGACCAGATTGTTGTTCTTGCGGCGCCAGCCCAGATCGGAGGAGCTGTAGGTTCCGGCACGGTAGGTTGCCAGCCCGATATACATCGACGTGTTATTCTTGTTCAGATTCACCCATTTGTTTAACCGGTTAGTATACAGAGAGGTCACCTTGCGGCCCATTCTGTACTGGTCACTCCAATAGATCTGAGGCACGATATAATCAATATAGCCGTCCTCGCTCAGCCAGGTTGCCAGATCGCAGCCAAGGCTTTCCGCATACTCAATATTGCCGGCAGGACTGATACCAAACAAAAGCTTCTCATCCTGCTTTTTGACCGTGCTGTAAATGGTTTGCACCATCTTGTTGATCACACGCTTACGCTTGGCAACAGACACCTTGGAAAACTGTGCCCCCTTTGCCTTCGCCGGATAGAATAATCATCAAAATGAATGCCGTCCACATTGTAGTTCTGAACGATCTCCGCCACAATGCGCCGGATCCGCTTCAGAGAGGATGCCTTACCCGGATCGTAGCTTACGCCCATCTTCTTGCGGTAAGGATTGAGCCATGCATGAAATGTCATTTTGTTCTTATGTGCCGTCTGTATCAGAATCTCCAGCGGATCATAGTCCGGTACAGACTCAAACATATAGGAACTCCACTTTAAATATTTGCTTGGATAAATGGCATCGTTACATGGAGCCACATGGAAATAGATAGTGTTGATACCGTCCTTCTTGAGCTTTTTGAAATACTTGTTCGCATTGGTCTGAAATGCGGACTGTGACTTGTTGTACAAGCCAGCCGCCTTGTAATCGCCAAAAGAGATCCAGACAGCCTGTACATCCGTAACCAGTGCAGAGCCGGTTGACACACTGCTTGCCGTCTTGGTGGTCTTGGTTGCCGCGCTGCTGCTCTCACCGGATGAATGGCGGAATGCTGTGGTATCCCAGACCATACAGATCAGAAGAAGAACTGTAAGTCCAAGAATGATAAATGATTTTTTACGAAATTCCCGTTGTGTCATAGGTAAAACTCCTTTATGTATTTTAACTGCTATCTTAGATGATACCATAAATATATGTTAAAATCATGTTAAAAATGCAAAAAAAGTGACTATCTGAAAACCACTTACCCGTTAACCGATAGTCACTTTTATTTATTTGGGAATCATACTATATCGTATGAACGATTATGCATACTTAGCTGTACTCAGCTTTACACCAGGTCCCATTGTGCTTGCCAGTGTAACACTTCTGAAATACTGTCCCTTTGCAGATGCAGGCTTAGCCTTACGGATCGCATCCAGAATTGCATTTACGTTATCTGCAAGCTGCTCCTCTGTGAAGGAAGCCTTACCT
The DNA here is from genome assembly GCF_003478445.1 of Roseburia sp. AM59-24XD. Classification (GTDB taxonomy): domain Bacteria; phylum Bacillota; class Clostridia; order Lachnospirales; family Lachnospiraceae; genus Jutongia. The sequence continues at coordinate 95,918 of NZ_QUET01000010.1, read as the reverse complement.
ACAGCAACGTGGATGATGTTAGCCTTATCGAGACGATACTCAACCTTACCAGCCTTGATATCCTCGATTGCCTTAGTTACATCCATTGTTACAGTACCAGCCTTAGGGTTTGGCATTAAACCACGAGGTCCAAGGACACGTCCCAGACGACCTACAACACCCATCATGTCCGGTGTAGCTACTACAACATCAAAATCGAACCATCCTTCGTTCTGGATCTTAGGAATAAGCTCCTCGCCACCAACGAAATCAGCACCTGCAGCCTGTGCCTCATCAAGCTTTGCACCCTTTGCAAATACGAGTACGCGAACAGTCTTACCTGTTCCGTGAGGCAGTACAACTGCGCCACGAACCTGCTGATCTGCATGACGTCCATCAACGCCAAGACGGATATGCGCTTCGATTGTCTCATCAAACTTTGCAACTGCTGTCTTCTTAATAAGACTTACAGCATCCTGTACTTCGTACTGTGTTGTCTTATCTACAAGCTTAGCAGCTTCTACATATTTTTTTCCCTTTTTCATAATATAATTAACCTCCTAGTGGTAGTAACGGCGTGTATTCAATGGCAGTCATCTGCCAGCCTCCCACGACGTTCAATCTAATAACAAGTCTTTTCAATATATAATGATTACATCGAGTTATTTATTAATATTAGTCCTCTACAACAACGCCCATGCTGCGGCATGTACCTGCGATCATGCTCATTGCTGACTCTAAAGAAGCTGCGTTCAAGTCAGGCATCTTGGTCTCTGCAATTTCCTGTACCTGAGCCTTGGTAATGGTAGCAACCTTTGTCTTGTTAGGTACACCAGAACCGGACTGAATCTTGCAAGCTTTCTTGATCAGTACAGCTGCCGGAGGAGTCTTTGTGATAAAGCTGAAGCTCTTATCCTGATATACAGTGATAACAACAGGGATGATCAGATCACCCTGATTTGCTGTCTTCGCATTAAACTCCTTTGTAAACTGTACGATATTAACTCCATGCTGTCCAAGGGCTGGTCCAACAGGCGGTGCTGGAGTTGCCTTTCCGGCAGGATCTGCAATTTAATATATCCTTCGACTTTCTTAGCCATTTTCTTAACCTCCTATATATTTCCTGACGTACATTCACGTCAAACTTCACACTTTAGTGCGGCGCTTGTATCTCAAGCGGCTTTCTCAGACGATTTCCACATCGTTGAAACTAATCTCAACCGGCGTCTCACGTCCAAACATATCGATGTTGATCGTGACCATACGGTCTTCGTGATTGATCTGGCGAACAATTCCTGTTGTATCTTCCCAGACACCAGACTTTACAACCACGGAATCACCAATACTGAACTCGCATGCCGGAGCATTTGCCTTCAGTCCCATGCTTGCCATCTCTGCATCTGTAAGTGGAACCGGTTTGGATCCCGGACCGACAAAGCCTGTCACTCCACGGGTATTCCGAACGACATACCATGTATCATCATTCAGATACATATTGATCAGCACATAGGCCGGGAACATCTTTTTCGGAACAACCTTTGAATCCTCATCCTCCCCCTCAGTCACATTCAACATCGGGATTGAAACCTCAAGAATCTGATCCTGCAGGTTACGATTTTCAATCGTTTTCTCGATATCCATCTTTACCTTTTTCTCATATCCGGAATAGGTATGTGCCACATACCAATGTGCTCTTTATCTGCCATACGATCTGCCATACGTCAATCACCCTTATCCTATCTGAAGAATCTTATCCAGGCCAGTCTTGATCACAAAGTCTAACAATGCAATGATGACTGCCAGAATAACTGTAACGACAACAACTGCGGTGGACTCCTTCACAACTGTGTTCTTGTCCGGCCAAACGATACGTTTGAATTCGGCTTTCATGTTCTGAAAAGCGCCTTTTTTCTTTGCAGCTTTTTCTGCTTTCTTCTGTGGTTCGTTCTGCTCTTTGATTTCCTCTTTGATCTCAGAATCTCCCATATCTCACATTCCTTTCATGCTACGAGACTATTTTGTCTCCTTGTGTAATGTGTGTCTTCTACAGAATCTGCAATACTTCTTGGTTTCCATTCTGTCAGGATGGTTTCTCTTCTCCTTCGTCGTATCGTAGTTACGCTGCTTGCATTCTGTACATGCTAAAGTAATTTTTACTCTCACGACACTATTCACCTCCATATTAGTTTGTTTAAAAAAAGACATAAAAAAAAGACCTGTTACATCGCCCGATAATTATAACAAAGTAGAGTTCTTTCGTCAAGAGGTAAATCCCATTATCTGCAACGTTTCTGAACTTTTTCGGGTTCCTTCTGTCATTTCTTTCTATTTTTCCCAATTTATGACTCATTTGATTTTCCCAGTGGCATTTTTATGGTATACTTCATAAAACAAACGGAACAAATCGGCAAAGCGAGGTCTTTCTTATGAACAAACTGACAGCTCATAAAAATGATATTATCCTGCTCCTGATTCTTGCGATCGCAGGGCTTTGTGTGACCGGCGGATACCGGCTGCTTCACCGCACCACCGGCGATACCGTCACGATCACCGTCGATGGCAGGACATACCGCACACTCCCTCTGTCCGTCGATACAACTCTTGATATCCCGGGAGCAGACGGCGGCACCAATCATCTGGAAATAAAAAACGGGCACGCCTCCATTACAGAGGCTGACTGCCCGGATAAACTCTGTGTACATCAGACTTCGATCCGCCACAACGGAGAAAGTCTGGTCTGTCTTCCTCATAAGGTGATCGTAAAGGTCACGGCAAATGCATCGGAGGACGACCTGGATGGTGTTGCCAAATAATCGAACCCCATCAGCAATAATAATTAAACAGCATCCCACTGTAAAGTGAGGTGATGTAGGAGTATCCCTTCGGCGGTTTCCCGTAATCCGGATAAGATACGATCTTTTTCTGAATATAATCCATTGGATTGAGCTTGATCTCTTCGTTCTTCTTGCGAAGTCTGCGGTTTAACGCGGAATCTCTTCCGATCAGCTTCTCCATGTCGCCATCCTGCGCTGCCTGCGAGGCAAGTGACTCGTCCATCTTCATCCTGCCCTGCTCATCCAAGGTGATGCCGCAGGATTCCAGCTCAGACAGATACGGCTTTAACAGATTCTGATACTCGCGGATCAGTCTCGGACTCTGTCCGGTCTGACCGCTGTAGTTGTTGGTGCTGTCCACCAGCTTATTGTAAGATCGGATAATGCCGGAGACACCGTCAAGGATCTTGTCGCTGTCCGGAATATAGGAAATCTGTGCTGCCTGATCACCCGGTGCATACATGGACACCTCTAACGATCTTCCCAGCACGAAGGTATTGCCTAAGGTTTCCTTCGTCTCTCCGTTCCACTCAAAGGAGGCACTGGATGGTCTGGAAACGACATTGTTCATATTATAATAAGAAACAATTCCTCTTCCGTCTCCTCCCTCTCCGGTACGGTCCGCAAACGAAAACAAATTGCCACCGTCCGGCGAGCCCGTCATATCGGACTCGATCCGCATCATGATCTTATCGGCACTTCGCGATACCGGCGTTGCCGTCAGTCCGATCTTCGCCTTATTGATAAAATCACAAAGGCCTTCCATGATCTCACGGTGATTGGCATCCTTACGGATATTGTACTGAAAATCATAACTGTCATCACCAACCGCCACGCGGAAACGATACGTTCCTGCCGAAAGTCCCTTTCCGGTCATATAGTATTCGTTGCCGACATTGACCTGCGTGGTTGCAAGATGATTGACCCGGATCATCGGCTCTTTCGGAAGCTGGCTGTAGTCTTCGTTGATAATCCTCGTTCCGACCTGCGCCTCATCTGAGGATACCGCCTTCTTCTGTGCAAAGACACTGTCCATGGAATCCTCGGAAAGCATTGACAGTGTGTTGCTCAGGGAGATTGCCGCCTCCTTAATATTGAGCGCATACTCCTGCTTCGCCTGAGACAGGCGCACCAGATAGATCGGCGATGACTGGGTCATCTTGGTGATATTTTTCATGACGGAGCGCAGCTCTGAAGACTTATGGGTATCATACTTGGTTGCCGGTTTCTGTGCATAGTTACCGATAAAGTAATTATAGACATTATAATCCATCAAAACCACTCTCCTTTACTAAACTTTAAAATGCAATCTTTCCTCATTCCGATGCGTCACATCTGCCACCCCGGAATATAAGAACTTCTCACTTTCTTAACGCTCTTATTTTACGATTGGAGCATAACGGATCCGGATCGCAGGCAGTGCCTTAAGCTCTGTATAATAATTGGTCTGCCAGTCCTCTCCCTGTGAAGGATCATTCTCGCCGCTTGCCGGTGGTGCAAAAATCTTCAGATCCATATCCTTTGCGCCATCAAGACGATTCTTGAAGAATGCACTCATCATGTCGACACACTTCACACCGGGTGCCTTGTAGAACCAGAAACCGTTCAACTCGAGCATCAGGTTCATGTCCACCGTATCCTCATCAAAATATGCCTCACAGAATACCGGATCACTGTCAAAATGAAGCGGTACACTGATTCCGTCAGCATCCTCAGAGCCACCCCAGCGAAGTGTTGCCGGAAGTGCTGTCTCTGCGCCAACCTCCATAGACGGCTGGAAGAAATCATCATGAATGATATCACGGTAAGTGTCCATCAGTGGCTGCTCAATACCAACCTCTGCGTTGTTCGGATCCTCGATCTCCAGACCAAGGCGTCCTCTGTCACGGAACTGATACAGTGTAAAACCGGAAAGCCATTTGTCCTTGTCTGCCTTAAGCATCTCACAGAACTCCTTAAGCATATCTGCCTGATCATATGGTCCTGTTACATCACCGTCTGAGTTGAACTCGGAAAGTACCATCGGCTTCCTCGTTCCGCCATTGACAAAGGTATAACGCTCATAGCTCTTCTTGGCAAGTGTATAGATATCCTCTACCTTGCTGCGGGAGAAGGTATCTCCCCCTTCCTCAGCCACATCATATGGCCAGCCCCAGTGAAGAGACATATAACGGTCAACGGATACAATATCTGCTGCTCTGGAAGCCTCTGCAAAGATATCCTCCATCTCCATCTTCTCATCATCAACGCTCTTGCAGCCATCCAGACAGATGATCGTCTTAACGTTCGGAGCTTCCTCACGGATGATCTCGCTGGCATGTGCAAAGAATGCTGCAACCTCCTCATAGCTTGCACGCTTGTTGAAGGAGAACCAGTTACCGGTTGCTTCATGATTGATACGAAGCTGTACACGACCAAAGGTGCGTAGATCCTGACCGATCGCTCTCAAGTGTTCATCGGATACCTTCGGATCGATCGTCATTGTCAGAAGAACGTCCTGACCATGACGGCGCACATCACGCATACATGTGAACGGCTCGTCATCGCGCGTTCCGTTCAGACCACCCTTGTAGGTGAAATAGTCATCGTATGGAAAATCCCATGCAAACTGTACCGATGGATCTGCATGAACGACGCTGGCACGTCCCGGCCATCCCTCATCATTTGGATAATAGCAGTACATCAGATTGATCGCTCTGTGTGGTCTGCCAAGCTTCTGCAGGATATAATCCTGATTCACATATTCGCCTCTCTCGCTGCCGTCTCCAAGATCAACCGCACACTGTGCAGGTCCCATGTGGAGTGCTTTTGCTTTTAATTCACTCATTCTTATACCGTACCTTTCTATAATCTGTACTTAAGACAGATGTATTTTCTGAATTGATCAAACGTCTCAAAACGACTGATCTATATATAAGCAACGGAGTTTCACAAAGTAACTCCATTATCTTCTTCATTATATTAGAAGAAATCTCTTTGTGCAACTGATAAATCAAGGTTTTGTCTGGTTTTGCAATTTTTTATTAAAATCTTCCAACGGCATCGGCTTCGCATAATAAAATCCCTGTGCAATATCACAGCCACACTCGGAAAGGAAGTCCGCCTGATCCTTTGTCTCCACACCTTCCGCTACCATATCCAGCCCGATTGCCTGCGTCACCCGGATCATATAACGTACAATCTCCTTCCCTCTGCACTGCTTTTACTCCGTCTCAAGCAGAAGGTATGTATGATTAATTATATCATTTATGATCACGAAATGCTATCGGCTTTTATCAAAAAGCAGGCACAGCCTTTCAATTACCTGAAAAACTATGCCTGCTTATCATTGTGACAGGGGATGCTCTGACATGCTATCCTCTCGTCTGTTATTTCTTAATCTTTACCTTTTTAGCTTTACTATAGGAGCCAAATACAAGATTTCCCTGTGTATCGATTTTATATCCACATACACGGACGTAATACGTTTTCTTTTTCTTAAGCTTCTTGATGGTCAATATATACTTCTTCGTCAGCTTTGATACAGGTTTCTTAAATTTCTTGTTTGTGCTGTACTGTACACAATAACCGTCTGCCCCTGCTGCCGGCTTGATCATAACGACTAATTTTCTGCCAGCCTTATTCTTCACGGAAGCAAATCCTGCCTTTCCAACAGAAGAACTCGTGCTTACCGGCTTACTGCTTGCTGCCGGCTTTGCCGATGTCTGTGTACCCGGCTTTTTCGTTGGCTTCACAGTCGGTTTTGCGGTTGCACGTGTAACCGGCTTATTCGTCGGCTTCACAGTTACGGCCGGCTTCGGTGTTTTGGTCGGTTTTGCAGTTGCCACCGGTATCTTACTCGGCACCGCTGTCGGCTTCACAGTCGGTTTTGTGGTCGGCTTTGCCGGTTCCTTGGTTGGTTCCGGTGTCGGCGCTGCGCTCGGTACCTCTGTCGGCTTTGCCGGCTCCTTCGTAGGCTCCGGTGATGGTGCTGCACTCGGTTCCACAGCCGGTGTATTGGTCGGCTCTGTTTCCGGTGTCTTTGTCGGCGTAGTTCCCGGTGTCACGGTAGGCTCTGCTGTCGGCTCCACAGTTGGCTCCGGAGACGGATCAATGTTTGGAGTTTCCTCTCCATCCATTTTCTGCTCATCGTATGTTACTTCTGCGGAAGCATCAATGCCGATCTCGTAGGTCTTATACTCCTCAGCACCCAATACCACATTGATCTTCTTAGAATCCGTACCGTTTAAAATTGTAATACTCTTCTCAACCGGTGTCTCATACTGGTTATTGACGCGGAGCTGTGTGATCTTTCCGTCCTCCACAACCGTGCTGTATGTCAACTGTGTATCGTACTGCACGGAAGGCTTTACAATACTGAAGGCTGCGGAATTATCGATCAGATTCAGTTCATCCATCGCCGTCTCTCCTGTGTAGGCTGTTGCCTTCACGGATACCGATACATTATCGGATTCACTGTCAAATTCCGGCTTATAACCAAACTGTAGGATATATTCACCACGGTTGATCGCTTCCATTGCACCGCTGCCCTTGATAACGAGCTGCTTCTTATCTGCATCATATGAGGCAGACTCTGAGATTGGACGTACGCTAAGTGCCTCCTGATCTGCTGACGTAAGATCCAAGCGGATCGTATCGTCTGCCGTAAGTGCCTTTGTTCCGGCATTGCTCAAAACAGTCTGCACGATACGCTCTCCTCCGGATAATACCTCTGTAACCTCCGGACTTCCAACAACAATATCAGCTCCAAGCAGAGTCAGTTTCGTCTCTGCCTTCGCACCGTTGTCTGCGACAAGGTCAAATGCCTCGTTTTTCAGTGTATCGCCAAGCGTATAGCTAAGCTTACCTGGCCGCTTTCTCCACTTTCCAGATGGATCGGCAGATCTGCTGCAACGATCGTGTCTCCCTGTTTTACTGTGACAGCGTCCATCGCTTTGCGTCCCGCATTGACAAAGGATAAGGTGACATTGATCGTGCTGTTTTTCTCAATGTTCTGACCAAATGTGTCTGCGGATACATTTTCAAATGCATCTGTGATCTGCTTCTGGCTGCTGATCAGCCGTGCCGGCTTCTCCTCATCGTCGGCCTGGGCAAATGGTGTTTCCTCGTTTGAGCTATCTTTCTGCTCGACCTCCTGTGCACAGGCAACAGCGGTAAACTTATCTCCGTCCACTGCCACGCTGCTTCCGATCAATGTCTCATCACCGGTCGCCACACTGTTCAGGGAATACTTCATGGACAGTTTTCCTGCCTGTGCATTCATATACTTCACATAAGTGTGCATTGCAGAATCCTCACCGGATGCCTGCCAGTATACGGCACTGTCCTTAATGGTATCTCCGCCTCTTGCAAAATCGAATTTTTCTGAAACCTCTCTGGACTCATCCGTCATGGAAATGTCATTCGCACTACCATCTTTCTGATAGCCCTGTACAACCAGATAAGAATCGCTCAGCTCATTATTTTCGTATTCTGACTGCTTCCATGCTGCGAGGAAGCTGCCCCCCTGATCGGTTACATATTTCACACGAGGCTGTGTCTCTGCTGCATTGTTACAGGTAATTCTGTTTACACTCTTCTGTGTCCCCGCCTCGATCATATATGAATAAAGCTCTCTCTCCTGCACCTTTTCACTGGTTCCCATGCTCGCCAATACCATTGCCGTGCCATCGTCACCCAATGCAATATCATACGCCTGTACTCCCTTGATCTCTCCTCGCTCTAAATACGCCGGTGTACTCCACTCTTTTCCGTCATAGTAGCTGTAGCAGAGCTTCTTCTCGCCCATTGCATCCTTCTGAAGTGCGTCTACATCCGTACCCGTAAGATCATAGGAATCACTCTCCCAGACTACGATCGCTTTTCCGTTTCTCACTGCCACTTCCGGCGCCATATCGGCAACCTTATTGCTCGTAAGACAAGTGTGCTTTCCATTCACATACACATGAACTTCTGATGAATTATAAGCAGCGTTTAATTCGTCCGTATCCACGGAACCGTCTGACATAATATCCGGATCATAATCCACTGAATCAAACGCCAGTACATTTAAATCTCCGGCTGCCGCATAATCTACAGAGTTGATGGTTTCGCTCTTACCCGCTGTTCTCCATGAGGTGAGCTCCTCCGGCTTCGTCCAGCTGCTGCCGGATTTCGCACTGATCGCCGGATTGATGCTTGCAAGATCATCCAGTGTATCGGAATATGCAAGTCCCATGCTGTCCGCGCTTTCTGAAAGTACAGGATTGATATCCGGATCAATATACTGTGTCCAGTCACTTCCCTTTTTCATGGAAGAATACTGTACCACCTTGCTGGTGTCCTGACTGCTCATATTGGCAAAATCCATCAGGTTCGGTCTTCCGGATGGGAAATTCGCCCAATCCTTGAAGGTTTTATTCTTGCTAAAACCTGTTCCGCAAATTCTCTTTTTCTTGTGAACAAATATGCCCTTGTACTCAAAGGTCAGTGCAATATCACCGGTAAAGTTCAGACAGCCACCATAATAGGTCTTTGACTGATCCAAATCCTTAAAGGTAATAATACGGTTATCATAACCGAGTGTTAACTGTCCCTCCGGTCCAAACTTCAGCTTGATAAGCTTTGCATCAAAACCGATACCTCCGCTGGCACCTACATAGCCTGTACACCAACAATAATATCCGAAACAAAATCATACTCGCTGGTCACTGTCAGATTATTGGACTGGAAGTTCATTCCAACAAATTTATCATGGTATGCGTTCTTTCCACTCAGAAGGGCATCCACGCTTACAGAGCATCCAACCTTGATCCATAGTAAACCGGAACGATACCAATTACAGTACTGTTATCAAATCCAAATTCATATCCAAGTGATCCGGCAATACCACCGCCGGTATACGTAAGCACCCATTTACCGTTGATATAATCTGCTGTACCGAATGCATAACCGGATATCTTCTTACTCATTTTATTGTCACGAAGATCATTGATCGTGTCTGTCACCACGGAAACCACATGATCCTCATCCAGTCCTGCTGTTCCGATCGCGATCATAAAGGTCTTCTTCATCGGATCCTTTGTATCCTGATATGCGATCTTCATTGGCAGTACCTTTGGAAGATCAAAGGAGAAATTACGGTTAATGATCTCTCCTGCTGAGATCGTCGGTGTCTGTACAGTTCCACAGAAATTCATCTCGGTCGGTTTCGCCGGCGTTCCTATATCAGAAACATTGCTCACGGTAAAATTACCCGGCATATCCATCAGAAGAGTTCCGCTTGCCGCCTTCACCTGAAACTGCGGTGTATATTTTCCGGTCTTTGTATTCTTGGTATTGACCTCAAATACTGTTTTCACCCATTCATACTTCATTCCCTCCACGGATGCAACGGTTGCAGAGGTCGGCTTGATCTCCTTTCCGTTGATCGTCATCGTCAGGGAATGCGCCTGCGATGCCTTCGAATACACATAAAGTGTTTTTTTGGCACCTTTATACAAAACGACATTACGGATCGGTGCACCCCCGGCTTCCTTGATCATCAAAGTACAGTCTGTATTCATCAAGGTGGCGGATGCTTTCATCATAACGGTGGTTCCTGTATTTTTCTGAACACCGTCACGGTAGATCGGATAACGTACAAGCTGCGATGCAAAGGATTCATCTTCGGATGCGATCTCCGTTACAACATCCGCATTTGTAAGCTCTGTCACTCCGCTATAATCTAACGCTATTGTCTCCGTTTCGACAGCCTTTTCTCTTTTGATGTTTTTCGTCACACTGGAAATAACATTGCCATCCGTATCTACAATAAATGACCGAATCTGAATCGTTGTATTCTTCACCTTTCTGAAGGAATCGCTCAATGTCAGATTCTGACGGTATTTTGCAGCCATCTCATAATTGTTGATCGGATAAGCACCTGCTGTCTCACCGCTTTCCATATCCGTAAGCGGTACCGATAACTGACATGCGCCATAGGTCACACCAATCTCAGCGTCTGTTGAAGTTGGTTTCCAGACAACTGCGTCACCGTTGGAAAGCTGTTTCACCTTCTCTACGGAACTGTTCTTAACATCCCAGGTCACTTTCTTATCAGACTCTGTCTTTGCTTCAAAGCTTGTTTTGCTGCTATCCGTTAAATAGGACTTGTTATTGTCCGCATTTACCGGTCTGATAATATAAAGCTGCTCCTTCAAGGTCTCCACATAAACGCTGGAGCGGTAAAGCTGACCACTTGTTTCATCAGTCACCGTTACATAAGCAAATCCGTCCGTCTTACCGGTCATGGTAAGCTTTGAGCCCTCAACGGAACACTCCACAACGCTCTCATCGGAGGACTTGACACTAAACACATCATCCTCACCGGCACCGCCCTTGATATCCATATAACGGGTCATGGTTGCCTGATTGAGTGCACTGTAAAATGCATCTGCATCATCTGCTGCATCGAGAGCATCTGAAATCAGTGTCCTGTTGGAAAGTTTATATACTTTCGGAGCCACCGTTCCGTTTTCCTCCAGAGACAGCGGTGACTTGTCTAACTTCTCCCAGATCGCATACATCGTCAGGGACTGCTCTCCCTCATAACGTGCGCCCGGCATATACATTTTGCCGCTTCCATCCTTTTTCGTATTCCATCCGATAAAAGTGTAACCGCTTCTCTGCGGTTCATCCATGGTAAGCACGGAATTATACAGATCCTCTTTGCGCTGTGTGTCCGGCATGCCGGTCACTTCATCGGTCGTATTGACATTATAATTCAGTGCATATTCTCCCTCTAACATTTCCATATCGGAGAATGTATCAACCGAATCCATCACATCCGGAGTGATCCCGCTGGTAACTGCACCGGACCATGCAATATAATCTCCCCTTTTGTAACCACGGTTACAGGAAACATAGTAACCAAAGCCATTCGGGCTGACAAACTGCACACCGTTCTTATCGTACTTGGTGATCTTTCCCTGACAGATGAGTCCCTTATACCCATCCTTATAGGTTGCCTTCATATAGGTCTGACCACTTTTCGTCATACAAACATTTTCTGACTGTCCGATATATGACGATTGGGAGAGGTTCCCCGATCCTGTTGCCACCACCGGTGTTCCGTCATTCTCATACATGAACAGAGCAAACGGATAGGAAGAATCTCCACTATACCGGAACAGGAAATATCTGTCCTCCACCTGTGATTCCGTGAACTGATGTCCTGTTGACCAATTCGCCGTTCCCCAGGAGGCATCATACGGAAGACCATTGATCCTGTTCGCAGAGGTAACATTATCAAAAAACTGGCTTTTACTAAGCTTCACGCTAAACAGACCGGATTCATAATAACGCTCCCATACTGCGTACAGGGTAAGCACACTGTCACCTGTGTACGCACTGCCGGCTGCATAGATATCTCCGGAGCCGTCCTCCGCTGTGTTCCAGCCTTTGAAACGATATCCCTTTCGAAGTGGCTTCTTGTCTGATAAAGTCAGTGCCACGCCCTGCTTTTTCACCTGATCCTCCGGCATGTTCCGAACGGCATCTCCATTCGTCTGATACATCACCGCATATTCCCCGGAGCTCAGCTCCGTGTAAGAATACTTATCCAACCCCGCAAGCTTTTTCATTGTCACATCGGTATCTGCATTCACCCATGTGATCTTCTCTCCGACATCACGTCCCTGATTGCCGCTTAAGTAATAACCAAATCCATTCGAGCTGCTGAAGTAAAGACCATTCTGATCCGCCTTACCCATCTCGCAGAGAGCCATCACGCCCTCAATGCCGTCGGTATAGGTCTTCTTCATATAGGTTTTGGCCTGTATTGTCAGGCACACATTGTCTGCTTTACCAATGTGTGAACTGGCAAGCAGATTCTTCGATCTGCCGGCAACCACCGGCGTACCGTCATTCTCGTACATACATAATGCAATCGGATAGTCCGAATCGCCGGAATACTTCAGTACGAAATAACGTCCTTTCATGAGCGTTGTCTTTAACTGATGTCCGCTTGACGCATATGCTGTTCCCCAGGATGCATCAAAGGGCAGCGAATTCAGCCTGCTTGTACTCATTACATAATCAAACAACTGATCAATACCATACCGTCCCGCAAAGACGCCGGTATAATATTCTCCCTCATGTACTGCTGCCGTCGTCTGTGCTCCTGTCGACGCAGCTTTTACCGTGATCCCCTGAAAGGATGTTGACGAAAATATCATTGCGAACGTCAATACACCGCAGAGAACACGTTTCTTTACCTCGTGTAGCTTCATAGAATCCCTCCTTTATCTTTTTCACTTCTTTATATATATGGTTATCATATATTATATCAGTTTAGGGGGACGGGGTTTCCAAATAGAGTGAATGGTCAAAATATGGTGTGAATGGCACGCTGCCCCATTGAAAATTAAATTGATGGGCTTCCCACCTCGGGGCGAGTACGGCAGGATGCGTTTATCAAAAATCAAAGCAGCAAAGCAATTAGACTTTTCGAAATCCGTAAGTGACAAGACAATTTTTCAGTCACAGCTCACGGATTTTCCAGTGCTTTGGCAGGCAAAATGCCATTGAGGATAATGAGACACAAGAAATATTATGGGGAAATTTATGTTTTGGTGGTGGGGGAAGCCTATCATTTCTGCGTTGAGATTATACGGGATGAGGTGACCATTCTGATTTCATTTTAGGAAGGATGACGGAAGAACAAAAAAAGAAGCCTTATCTCTAAGACTTCTCTGATCCGCAATGCGGAAGAAGGGACTTGAACCCTCACGTCGTTGCCAACACTAGATCCTTAGTCTAGCCTGTCTGCCAATTCCAGCACTTCCGCATGTTTCGCTTTGCACTTTTGTGCCGCGAACAAATAAGATAATATCATCTGTATTTCTATTTGTCAACAGTTTTTTTCAAATTATGAAATATTTTTCAAAAAAATATCATTTTCGCGCTTCATCTGTTAAAATATGATGCAGGGTTCAAAAGCAGATAGCGATGTATGTATACATACAAATTGCTATCCGGTGGCTTGCCCCAACATCACTATATATAATAAGGAGAATTTCCATGAAGAAAGACGGCTACTACTCTTCCGGACAGTTTGCCCGGCTTGCCGGCGTCTCTGTACGCACGATCCGGTACTACGATAAGCAGAATATCCTGAAGCCTTCCTATGTGAATGAGAATGGTGCCCGTTTCTATACCGACCATGATCTGGCAAGACTGCAGCAGATCCTTCTTTTAAAATATCTTGGTTTCTCGCTGGACGATATCCGCGAGATGACGGTCGATACTGCCGACTATCATATGATGAAAAATTCTCTCGAGCAGCAGCACAAGCTGATCCAGGATCGCATCGAACAGATGCAGCTTGTGGAGACGGCGATCCGTGATACCGCCGATGCCATAGAAAAGGATCACGAGCTGGACTGGAGCCAGATGCTGCGCCTGATCCACCTGACCGGTATGGAGACAAGCCTGAAACGGCAGTATCAGGATTCCACCAACATCACTGCACGGATCAATCTTCATCAGAAGTATTCTGTCAATAAGCAGGGCTGGTTTCCCTGGATCTATGAGCAGGCAGACATCCGTCCGGGCATGCATATCCTTGAGGTCGGTTGCGGCAATGGCGCACTCTGGACAGAGAATCTTGCACAGCTTCCGGAACAGATCTCCATTCTGCTTTCCGACATATCCGAGGGTATGCTGCGTGATGTCCGTCGTACCATCGGCGCTGAGGATTCCCGTTTCTCCTACCGGACGATCGACTGTGCGAATATTCCCTGCGAGGATCATTCCTTCGATCTGATCTTTGCCAACCATGTCCTTTTCTACTGCGATGACATTCCGCAGGTCTGCAGTGAGATCCGCCGCGTTCTTAAAAAGGACGGCTGCTTCATCTGCAGCACCTACGGTTCCCGTCACATGAAGGAGATCAGTAAACTGGTGCAGGATTTTGATCCGCATATCCAGCTTGCAGCAGACAATCTTTATGACCGCTTCGGTCTGGAAAACGGAGCCTCTATTTTACAGCCGCATTTCCGTCAGGTAACTCTGTCCCGTTATGTGGACAGTATTTATCTGAAGGAACCCGAACCGCTGATCGACTATATTTTATCCTGCCATGGCAATCAGAACCAGTATCTGTTAAACCGCTATAAGGACTTCCGTCATTTCGTCCAAAAGGCAACGAAGGACGGCTTTACGATCACGAAGGACGCCGGAATTTTCCTGTGCCGTCCCTCATAGACAGGCGAAACTGCCCGGAAACGTATTCATTTTTCACAATAAACCAACATTTTCATTGTCGTATTTACAGCAAAGTGACAATTTTACAAAAAAAGCTTGAAGGTGACGTAACGTCACCTTTTATACTGTGTACAGAAACTGAAAAATGAACATACTTCTATTGGGACTTACACAAACAGATCAAAGAAAGGAGATTCCTTATGAAAGGTATTATCTTAGCCGGCGGTTCCGGCACAAGACTTTATCCATTAACAATGGTCACATCAAAACAGCTTCTGCCGATCTACGACAAGCCGATGATCTACTATCCGCTTTCCGTACTGATGAACGCAGGGATCCGCGAGATACTGATCATCTCAACACCACAGGACACACCTCGTTTTAAAGAGCTGCTCGGAGACGGTCATCATTTCGGTATCGATCTGACCTACGCTGTTCAGCCAAGCCCGGACGGACTGGCACAGGCATTTATCATTGGCGAGGAATTCATCGGAAACGACACCGTTGCCATGGTACTCGGTGACAACATCTTCGCCGGCCACGGACTGAAAAAACGGCTGAAAGCCGCTGTCGAGAATGCAGAGACCGGAAAGGGAGCTACCGTATTCGGTTATTACGTCGATGATCCGGAGCGTTTCGGTATCGTTGAGTTCGATCAGGACGGAAAGGCTGTTTCCATCGAAGAGAAACCGGAGAAGCCAAAGAGCAATTACTGTGTAACCGGTCTTTATTTCTATGACAACCGCGTTGTCAAATATGCGAAGGAGTTAAAGCCAAGTCCACGAGGCGAGCTTGAGATCACCGATCTGAACCGCGTCTATCTGGAAAACGGCGAGCTGAACGTAGAACTTCTCGGACAGGGCTTTACCTGGCTGGATACCGGAACACATGAGAGCCTTGTCGAGGCAACCAACTTCGTAAAGACCATCGAGTCTCACCAGCACCGCAAGATCGCATGTCTGGAGGAGATTGCTTACTTAAACGGCTGGATCACCCGTGAGGATGTGCTGAAGGCATATGAGCCGCTCAAGAAGAACCAGTACGGTCAGTATCTGATGGACGTTCTGGACGGCAAGTACATGGATGTTCTTCACTAATTAATGTTTTGCGATGCCAGACACCGAATAACAATTTATATTACAGATTAAGGAGAAAAATTATGACTATTATCGTAACCGGCGGTGCCGGATTTATTGGAAGTAACTTTGTATTTCACATGCTGAACAAGTACCCGGACTACCGTATCGTCTGTCTGGATTGCCTGACGTATGCCGGAAACCTCTCTACTCTGGCTCCTGTTATGGACAATCCGAATTTCCGTTTTGTTAAGGAAGATATCACAGACCGCGAAGCTGTTTACAAATTATTTGAGGAGGAGCATCCGGACATCGTTGTCAACTTCGCTGCAGAAAGCCACGTTGACCGTTCCATTGAGACACCGGAGGTATTCCTTCAGACAAATATCATGGGTACTGCCGTATTGATGGATGCATGCCGTAAATATGGCATCACCCGTTATCATCAGGTATCTACCGATGAGGTTTACGGTGATCTTCCACTCGACAGACCGGACCTGTTCTTCACAGAGGAAACTCCGATCCATACAAGCAGCCCTTACAGTTCATCCAAGGCCGGCGCTGATCTTCTGGTGCTGGCATATCACAGAACCTACGGTCTGCCTGTAACGATCAGCCGCTGTTCAAACAACTACGGGCCATATCACTTCCCTGAGAAGCTGATTCCTCTTATGATTGCCAACGCACTGAATGACAAGCCGCTTCCTGTATACGGTACCGGTGAAAACGTTCGTGACTGGCTGTACGTCGAGGATCACTGCAAGGCGATCGATCTGATCATCCACAAGGGACGTGTCGGCGAGGTTTACAACATCGGTGGTCACAACGAGATGACCAACATCGATATCGTTAAGATCATCTGCAAGGAGCTTGGCAAGCCGGAAAGCCTGATCACATATGTATCCGACCGTAAGGGTCACGATATGCGTTATGCGATCGATCCGACCAAGATCCACAACGAGCTTGGCTGGCTTCCTGAGACGAAGTTTGCTGACGGTATCAAGAAGACCATTCAGTGGTATCTCGACAACAAGGAGTGGTGGGAGACAATCATCTCCGGTGAGTACCAGAATTACTACGAGAAGATGTACGGTAACCGCTAATCCATAACCACAGAATGATACCCGGAAAGAGGAACAGTGTTTTATGAAAATATTAGTAACCGGCGTCGCCGGACAATTAGGACATGATGTCATGAATGAGCTTGCGTCCAGAGGACATGAGGGCATCGGAAGTGACCTTGCTCCGGAATACAACGGCATTGCAGACGAAACCTATGTAACAAAAGCAGCCTATGTATCCATGGATATCACAAACCGTGCCTCTGTCGCTGAAACGCTTTTAAAGATCAACCCGGATGCTGTCATCCACTGTGCCGCATGGACTGCCGTGGATGCCGCTGAGGACGATGCCAACAAAGATAAGGTCTATAACGTCAACGCAACCGGCACGGAGAACATCGCCGCTGTCTGCAAGGATCTTGACTGCAAGATGATGTATATCAGTACCGATTATGTATTTGACGGTCAGGGAACCACACCGTGGGATCCGGACTGCAAGGATTACAAGCCGTTAAATGTATACGGTGCATCCAAGCTCGACGGCGAGCTTGCTGTGTCCGAAATATTGGACAAGTATTTTATCGTGCGTATTGCATGGGTATTCGGTACCAACGGAAAGAACTTTATCCGTACCATGCTCAATGTCGGAAAGACACATGATAAGCTGACTGTTGTAAATGACCAGATCGGTACGCCGACTTATACCTTCGATCTTGCAAGACTTCTTGTTGACATGATCGAGACGGACAAGTATGGATATTACCATGCAACCAATGAAGGCGGCTATATCAGCTGGTATGATTTCACAAAGGAGATCTTCCGCCAGGCAGCAGCCATGGGACACACGGAATATGACGAGTCACACGTCACCGTCACTCCTGTCACAACTGCTGAGTACGGTGTTTCCAAAGCAGCCAGACCATTCAACAGCCGTCTGGACAGATCAAAGCTCACCGCAAACGGCTTTACTCCACTGCCAACCTGGCAGGATGCCGTAGCACGTTATCTGAAAGAGATAGAGTTTTAATTTTTAACTAATGATATAATTTATTTTCAACAATGAAATTCTCGTTGTCTTTTCAGAGAAACGAGGATTTCATGGAAAACAAAGACTGCCGCTTCACGATTTCTATTCGTAAAGCAGCAGTCTTTTTATTGCATTCTATATTGTTGTTTCTTAATATTATTTTTTCAAATAACATTTTGTCTGTCCCATTTTCAGGACATTGATTTCTATGTTCTAGAAACGGAAATCTCTCTTTCCTTCCTTTAACTCCTCAAGATACTGGATGGCTCTTTCTCTGACCTTCTCATTTGGCACCTTCCGGATCTCCTTGGCGATCAGCGATTCACCGATCTCCTTCGTCTCCGGTGATGCATAATCCTCCAGATATTCCTTCAATGTCATGAGGGCGTTCGGCTGGCAGCAGTTTACAATCTGACCGGACTTAAGAAGTGACATAAAACGGTCTCCTGTTCTTCCTGCGCGGTAGCATGCGGTACAGAAACTTGGAATGAAGCCCATCTTCATCAGCCAGTTGACAACCTCATCAAGTGTACGGGTATCGCTGACATCAAACTGTGCAGAGCTGTCATCACGTACCGGCTCGGTGTAACCACCCACGCTGGTACGGGAGCCGCCGCTGATCTGGGAAATACCAAGCTGCAGCACATGCTCTCTTGTCTTCTGGGACTCTCTGGTAGAAATGATCATTCCGGTATACGGAACCGCGATACGGATCACGGCAACGATCTTCTCGAAGATCTCATCCGGTACGGCGTTGCTGAAATCACCGGTATCAATATCGTCTGCCGGGCAGATTCTCGGTACACTGATCGTGTGTGGTCCAACGCCCTGTGCTGCCTCCAGATGCTCTGCATGCATCAGGATACCAACAAGCTCATAGCGGTAGCCCTCCAGCCCAAACAAAACGCCAAGACCAACATCATCGATGCCGCCCTCCATCGCACGATCCATTGCCTCGGTATGATATGCATAATCATGCTTTGGTCCGGTTGGATGTAGCTGCTCATAGGATTCTTTATTGTAGGTCTCCTGGAACAGAATATAAGTACCGATTCCGGCATTCTTCAGGCGGGTATAATTCTCCACAGTTGTTGCTGCAATATTGACATTGACACGGCGGATCGCACCATTCTTATGCTTGATGCTGTAGATCGTGTCGATACTTTCCAGAATATACTCAAGCGGATTGTTGACCGGATCCTCGCCTGCCTCGATCGCCAGGCGCTTATGACCCATATCCTGCAGGGCAATGACCTCATCACGGATCTGATCCTGTGTCAGCTTGATTCGAGGAATATGTTTATTCTTGTGATGATATGGACAATAAGTGCATCCATTCACACAGTAATTGGAGAGATACAGCGGTGCAAACATAACGATACGATGCCCGTAAAACTTCTCCTTGATCTCCATGGCTAGCTCTCTGATCTCACGGTTGATCTCCGGATCATCGCACTCCATCAAAACGGCTGCCTCTTTGTGGGAAATTCCCTTTGCCTTCTTCGCTTTCTCAAGAATCTCGCGGATCAAAGAAAGATTATCTTTGTTCTTTTTCGCATAATCAAGAGATTCCAGAATCTCCTCATGATTGATAAATTCTTCTGCCTTTAATGACTTCGGATCATACTTATAACTGCTCATTTCTATTCCTCCATATATAAAATCTTGTGCATTTCTGACAGGAGTGATCCTGTCTTTTCTGTGTAACCATGTCTACATAACAAATCTCACCGGTAGCTTAGATTTTCCGGTAATACCGGCTGATCTATTATGCCTTGGAATAAACTGCCTTGGCACTGACACCCGGTGTCATTCCCAGCTTGCCGGACAGAGCGCTGACCGTATTGGTATCCGCATCCATCACCACGCTGATCACCGATATCCCACGCTCTCTGTAGGGCATCCCCATCCTTCCGACAATAAACTCCCGATACTCGTGAAGCAGCTCATTCACCCGCTCCACACTATCTGTGTTCTCCACAATAATTCCAAGGATTGCAATCCGTCGATCCATGAAACACTTCCTCCTTTGCCGATCACGGGATACGTCTGCCAAAACGCTGGTTTTGCCCTTGCTTCCCACCACATTACGAGCATTTTCCTATATATGAACAAAGTGGACTTGCCCACTTTGCGCGTCACCGCACAATTGCTTATGCAATCTTCCTTTGTGCGGTGATCGCATCCTCGCGGAGCGTTTTACATTATAGGAAACGACAAGTTTCCTATAATGTAAAAGCGCCTCTGCCGGATGGCATGAGACGCTTCTTCCCCTATAAAACCGCAGACCTTCCCTGCGGACCATATTCAAGAACATATCATCATGCCTTCGCGTTGGGACGAACCCTTCGTGTCGGAACATGAGAATATTTTATCATTTAATGTACCGGATGGCAAGATGCAATATGCCGGATGCCAAAATGCTTTTATCAATCTATTACTTTGATCGAATCCGTTTCTGTACCGGCATTTCAAATTCCAATTCAGCTACTGTCCTTACTGCTTTGTCCAGCTTATGGCACATCCCACGGCACGTTTCCAGCCGTCGAGTCTCTCCCTGCACTCCTGCTGTGTGATCTCCGGAACAAAGGCACGGCTGACACCCGCATTGCGCCGGATATCCTCAAAATCCTTCCAGTAGCCGACGGCAAGCCCGGCAAGATATGCCGCACCGAGTGCTGTCGTCTCCAGACAGATCGGACGGTTGACCGGTGTCTGAATAATATCTGCCTGCGTCTGCATCAGAAAATCATTGGCACTTGCGCCGCCATCCACCTTCAAAGCAGAAAGCGTGATGCCGGAATCGGCTTCCATCGCCCGCAAGACATCACTGACCTGATAAGCAATGGACTCCAGTGTTGCCCGGATAATATGATATTTGTTGACACCGCGTGTCAGACCGACGATCGTGCCTCTGGCATACTGATTCCAATACGGTGCACCAAGCCCGGTAAATGCCGGCACAACATAACACCCATTGGTGTCCTTTACCTTTCTTGCCATGTACTCGGAATCCTCCGCGGAGTCGATCAGGCGAAGTTCATCACGAAGCCACTGCACCGATGCACCTCCAATAAAGATCGATCCCTCCAACGCATAATTGACCTTTCCGTCAATCCCCCATGCCAGGGTTGTGACAAGTCCGTTATCCGAAAATACCGGCTTCGTGCCAGTATTCATCAACAGGAAACAGCCTGTGCCGTATGTATTTTTCGCCTCGCCCGGCAGAAAACAGGTCTGCCCAAACAATGCCGCCTGCTGATCTCCTGCCACACCGGCGATCGGAATCTCTCCACCTAAGAATGAACTGTCCGTTTTTCCGTACAGACCACTCGATGGCATCACCTCCGGCAGCATGCACTCCGGAATATCCAATATATCGAGAATCTCCTTATCCCAGCAAAGCTCATTGATGTTATACATCATCGTGCGGGATGCATTGGAGTAATCGGTCGCGTGAACACGCCCCTTCGTCAGCTTCCACAGCAGCCAGGTGTCCACGGTTCCAAATAACAGCTCGCCCCTCCTCGCACGCTCCCTTGCTCCCGGTACCTGATCCAGGATCCATTTTAGCTTGGTTGCCGAAAAATACGCATCGATCACAAGACCCGTTTTGTCCCGGAACAATTTCGTAAGTCCCCGTTCCTTTAACTCATCGCAAAACTCAGAGGTTCGTCTGCACTGCCAGACAACCGCATGATAGACAGGCTCTCCTGTCACCTTGTCCCATACGATCGTCGTCTCTCTCTGATTGGCAATTCCAATTGCATGGATCTCATTTGCACTGACCCCTATTTTGGACATTGCTTCCACGGCAACGCCAAGCTGTGTCGACCAGATTTCACTGGCATCCTGCTCCACCCAGCCGGGCTGCGGAAAGATCTGTGTAAATTCCTTCTGCGCCACAGAAACGATCTCGCCCTTCTCGTTAAATAAAATACACCGGTTACTTGTCGTTCCGGCATCTAACGCCATAATATACCCCATAATCTCTGCCCCCTGTCATTATTTTACCAAATCATTTATCTGTCCCAAAAACCGGACAGCAACACATTCTCCATACGCAAATGCTTTCTCACAACCTTCCCTGTTCCTACAGCTTCACACGCAGCTCCTTCTCACCATCCTGTCCCTGATATCGGACAATCGTATATTTGCCTTTGCGTTCCACACTCCGTGGTGCCTCCCGCAAGGCAGATAGACTCTGCTGCAGCGCTCTTTTCTCCTCATCGTAAGTCCCCACATCGTCCGAGGTAAAAAGCAGTCCGCCAAAAAGACCATTGACCTGCGCCAGCATTTCTTTCTGTTTCGCCGACAACCTGATATTATCATCCCGCAGCAGATACACATCCGGATCGTTCCAGAAAGCACGTCCGTTTAACTGTCTGCGATAAATCGTGTTGCCGATCGTATTCTTTGTCGATACTCTCTCCCGGTGAAGCAGCTTCTCCTTCGGAGCGCCATCCCAGTTCAGTCCCACATCCGGTCCGATCCGACAGTAATCAACCTTGCCAAACGCCGGTCCGAGCGGCACACCGCAGCCAAGGATCAGCTTATCACCGATAACCTCGCGCAGGAAATCCATCGCCTCGCACATGATCTGCCCTCTCGTCTTATACTCTGTCGGCAGCATGCAGACCGCATACAGAAAATCCAGTTTGACCAGATCAAAGCCCCACACATCAAGCACCTGATGAAAGACCTCGCGCAGATATTCCCGCACCTCTTCGTTAGACAGATCCAGCGCATAAAAAGTACTCCAGTTGCTTCCACCGCAAAATGGCTCTCCATTGACATCCCGCACCAGCCAGTCCGGATGTTTGCGGAAGCACCGCGACTTCTTCTCACACACAAACGGAGACAGCCACAGTCCCGCTTTCATACCGTATTCATGGATCTGATCCACGATCGGTTCAAGACCATCCGGGAACTTATCCTTCTGCACATTCAGCCAGTCCCCCACATACGTCTGATATCCATCATCGATCTGAAACACATCAAAACTCTGTCCCATTTCATGGACATGCTCCAGATTATCTGATATGATCTGTGCCGAAATATTCTGATAATGATTGTACCAGCTTGTATACCCTGTCATCGGTCTGCCCTTCGGCTTAGCAATGTTCATTTTCTCAAAATAGGTATCAAATACCTGATCCTCGCCTCCGGTAAGCTCTACGAGATCAAACGCATTCCACTCCCCGGAGATCTTCACGCCCGCACAGTCCTTTTCAATTGACATCTGTCCGGCATCTGCATTGTAATAAAATACCGTAAAGCCGGAGCGTTCACTGAGAGAACCCACAAAACGATACGTCACTCCATCCCTGAAATAACAATATGTAAATCCATGAAACTGTCCTGCTGCCGTTCCCTTCATCGTAAAAAGCGAATCACCGTACCGGTCCAGATAATACTTCTCCACCATTCCGGAGGCAAACGGCGATATCGCCGGCTCCTTCTCTCCAACTGTATGCTCATGGGAATCCGTCCATGACTGATACCCGTTCATAAAGATCTGCTCCGGCTGCTTTCCTCCACGGCACTTCCATGGAAAGGTCAGTGTCACTGATTCCAATGTAAGATCCCCAACCGGCTCCCCGTATTCATCAAACTCCTTCGGGATAATGCGTATATGCAGCTCTCCCTCATCCTCCTGCCAGCGCAGTGTAAAATACGGCTGCTCGCCGCCCTGATACATCTCTGCCGCAAAAGGCTCTCCGTTCCTGTTTCCTTTGATCAGAAAAATAATATCGTCCATTTCAGACTTCCTCCTCTACCGTATCAGAATATCCAGCGTATGTGCTCCGGCACCGATCAGATCCTGTCTCTCACAGACCGATAAATGGTACTGTACAAACAGGTCAAAGGTCTCCTCATCCATCGCATTTAAAACCGGTCTCATATAATTTGCCGGACCGTCCGGGGAAATGATCTTGTACCGCTCCAGCCCCGATGCTGCATTCAGTGCATCAATATCCTCCAGTCTCATGTAATCATACAGATCCTCGGGATGCGGCACACACTTAAATTCCTTCGACAATCTGCCATCCTCCAGACACTGTTTTACATTACCGTCCCTGAAACCGTACAAAAGCACTCCGTACTCATTCATACAGTATGCCACAAGTATCCTGCCGCCCGGTCTCGTCACACGCTTCGCTTCCTCCAGTGCCTGATGCTTGTCCTCAAATGTGTACAGATGATACATCGGTCCAAATAGCAAAGTGATGTCAAAACTACTGTCCGCAAAACGGGACAGATTTAAAGCATTGCCCTGAAACGCTTTGACACTGCTTTTCTTAGATTTTAAAATGCCAAGATTATATTTGACCAGTTCTACCGCCGTAACGTCATAGCCCTCCCCGGCAAGTGCCACGCTGTAACGCCCGGTGCCGGCACCGACATCCAGAATGCGGAGGTCCGACGGGTTGGTCTGTCCGGACCGGTCATATGTCTGGTTCCCCTTCTCTCCTCCATCCGGTTCATTCGGACAAATTGCATCAATGCACTCATGAATATACTTCATGGAGGTGATATATTCAACCTTGCCATGACGTCTCGTCAACCGTTTCTCTTCGTTAAATTTATTATAATATTTCTCTAATTCTGTCATTTGTTTTCTCCTGAAACTCTCCCTTGTCACATCACATCTGGTGGCGCACAACCTGATATTCGTCACCGTTGCGGTAATACGGACAGCTGTTCCGGTGATCTGTCATAAAACGCACCATATCATCCTCATCCATATTCACATCGCAGAAGTACTCCTCATATTCTTCATCATAACTGTAATTTGCACAGGTATCACATTCGTTTGACATTTTGATCTCCTCTACACTATAAATGTATTTCCGATTTTAGAAGCTTCACTCCCCCTATCTTATGAAACTCCAAAAATATGTTATATAACCTATTTTACGCTTATTCTCCAGAACTGTCTATATCCTAAAGAACGAAAACTTTCCATATTCCAAAGAGAACCAGCGCCCATAGTGTTTCTTATGTGGCGTGGTGTCAAATAAGATTTTTGCCTTAAAAAAACGTAAAATGGGAGGTAATCCATACCTCCCATTTTGTCATGCTTTCCTACGATTAACATGCTGATACTTCACACCTCATATTGGTGCGCGGTCTTGAAATCTACTTGATCAGGCGCAGGATAACCAGTGCCAGTCCGCATATTGTGATTGCAACCGCTATATAAATATCATAATTATCACCGACAATATTTACATATTTTGCTTTCCCCGGACGATAGACAATATCCACTCTGTCACCCTCCGCGTGTTTCCCTTTCCTGCCTTCTGCATTGGCAGCTCTGGCTTCCAGTTCCTGTCCATTATACTGGAACCGAATCACCGCAAAATCATATCCGTCACTGTTAACGAAACCGCTGACAACTCCCGAAAGCTTTTCTCCTTTCCGATCCAGATACACCTTGATCAGACACAGTATTCCTGCCACCAAAACAGCAATCGCAAATAAAAGTTCTTTGTTCATCTTTTCATCCTCCTTGCAGCTATAATTGTAGTTTATATTGTACTATATATTCCCATGAGCTGTCAACTTCCCCGACAACTCTTATTCTGCCCCTTACGCAATCCCCCGGCACAGCCATACACTCGCCGCCATTCCCGCAAAGGTTGCGATGAGTGCGCCGGTCAATGTCCAGTTCATTTTCGTGACCGGTGCATGCTTTTTGTCTCCGGTTGCAATAAAATATACCGAGATCGTATAAAAAATCGTCTCCGAACAGCACATCAGAACCGATGCCAGAAATCCCTCATGGGAATCGGTTCCAAATTTCTTATAAATATCAAGCAGCAGACCGGTGGCTGCCGAGGAGGAAACCATTTTGATCAGAGAAAGCGGCACCAGCACCGCCGGGAAATCCGCCTTCTCCGCTATCGGTGCGATCCGGGCGGAAAGCATTTCCATAAGCCCCGACGCCCGCAGGATCCCGATCGCCATCATCAGACCGATCAGCGTTGGCAAAACCTTAAGTACTACCTTGAAGCCGTCCTGTGCACCCTTGACAAAAGCTCCGAAAATATCGGTGTGGCTGCACAGTCCGTAGCCCACAATATAAAATATCACGATGGGTATCATGAAATTCGATAAATATAATAGAAACTGCACGAAAACCAATCCCCTTTCTTGCAAATCTCCTCCCAAAAAGTTATAATAATGGGAGGCTCATTTTTCAAACAAATATGAGTTGTAAATATATATTCTGCAGAAGTGTCTTTTATTCAGGCATGCAGGATCAGAAAGGTTTGGTAAACACATGAATACCGTTTTTATTGCGGATGACGAACTGATTATACGTCAGGGTTTAAAATGTATTATCGATTGGGAATCTCTGGGATTTTCAATTATTGGCGAAGCATCCAACGGCATTGATGCATTAGATTATATTGTCCGGGAACAGCCCGATCTGGTATTGATCGATATCCGGATGCCGGGGCTTCTCGGTGTGGATGTTGTGAAGCAGGCACGCGACAAAGGCTTTGAGGGACATTTTATTATCCTGAGTGGTTTTACCGATTTTAAATATGCGCAGGCAGCGATCCGCTACGGCGTTGATTTCTATCTGACAAAGCCGATCGATGAGGACGAACTTTTGGAGGCGGTCGAATCACTGAAGACAACGCTTGAGGAGCAGAGCCGTCAGTCCGGAACCTGGCAGCATTACCGCCAGAAGGCGCATGGTATGATCCTTTTGGATATTCTTACAGACAAGGCTGATTTTGACCAGATCAACATTGATGACATGCATCTGAATGCAGATCAGTATCAAGTTGTTATCTATGAGAAATACAGTCACAACGCAACACAGATGTCCTATCGTTTTGCGGATCTGTTAAAGGTTACCAATGAGATGAACAGCTCGTATGAGCAGATCACAATCGACGACAACGAAATCCTTCTGCTCAAGGGAGAATTTACACTTCACAAGTTCCAGCAGTTTCTGGAGCATTATGAGCGTGAACAGAAACCACAGAAGGATTCTCCTCTTGATTCCCTGTTCATCACCTACGGCAGACCGGTCCGGGATATCCGTGAGGTTCCTGTTTCCTATCAGGAAGCGCTTCGTCTGCTGCAGCGCCGCTTTTTCTGCGAGCACCGCCAGCACACGATCGGCTATGACCAGCTTCCAAAGCAGGATGAAGAGCATATCTTCCAGCTTACTCCGGAGGTGTTACAGTCCTATTGTGAATCACTGATCGGATATATTCAGGCAGCAAAGCGCAATCAGATGGCAGAAATGCTTCATGAACTCGAGGGCAAGCTCTATTCCTGTGATGAGGACATTCCACAGATCAAACTTTTTCTGACAGATCTGTATCTGTCCATCAAGGAAAAGATTTTCCATCTGTACCATAATGCGGACATACCTTTTCCGAGTAACGCCGAGATCATTGAGTTTATCAACGACAAATATTACCTCTATGAGATCGTTTTGTTCTTCACAGAGCAGTTTGAAATGATCATCCGCACCATCGGCAATCCTTCCAGCGAGAGTGTGATGGATGATATCATTCATTATATCGAGCACAATTATATGGACAATATCAAGCTGGAGAATATCGCACCACTTTTCGGCTACAACAGCTCTTATCTTGGCAAGATCTTCACCAAAAAGGTCGGTCAGGGCTTCAATGTATTTGTAGACAAGATCCGTATTGAACATTCCAAGGATCTTCTGGTCAACAGCTCCCTGAAGGTCTATGAGATCGCCGAAAAGGTCGGTTACCGCAACGTGGATTATTTCCACACGAAATTCAAGAAATATGTCAAGCAAAGCCCGGCAGAATACCGCAAGCAGATGCGTCAGCCGGATATGGAAGCAGAGCACTGATGCGAATACACAATGCGGGCTTCTTCGCTTTGATGGAAATACAAACAGCGTGAATATTTCGTTATTGAGAAACGAATATTCACGCTGTTTTATTATTTGCGTATTTTGGATGCAATATAATCTCCGATCTGATCGACCTCCATATTCAGCGCATAGGCAAGCTCCTCGTAAAGCAGTTCCTCTGCCTGATGAAAATAACGCTCATCAACTGCAGCAACCTTCTTGCCCTCGTCGACCCGTTCCTTTTTGTGCAAATAGATCGTTTTAATGATACGAACCAGCTCTCTGCAGTCGCCGCTGCGTACTGCTTCCTTATACTGACTCTCCCGTTCCTTCTCGTTGCCGATCCAGATGGTTTCAAGCTGTGGAATCTCCTCCACCAGCTCCTCCGCTTCCTTTCCGGTCAGAACCAGTCTCATCGGCAGCTTCACATTATCCACCGGCACATATACCAGAGAATCCTTCTGATATACCGGTCGCAGCGTATAATATTTCTTCTTACGATCCGCTACTGACATAGATAATCTGCCTACCGCCGTCACCTCGCACACTCCATGTGTACCATACATAACACTATCATTTACCTGATACATATTTCCCTCTTTTCATGAAACAATGACTTCAAAATCCAGATACTTTAACAAAGACGTTCCATCCCACCATAGATAAGCCGGAAGTCCCTGTATATCGAACTTCCGGCAATTGATATCCGCTTTAGATCTGTATTTATTATAACATATTTTAAGTATTTTGTAAGGGTTAATTTCAGAATAAATGATAGTTTTTTTATTGCTGCAGTGCCTCCTGTACCTCACTGCGGTACGGAATGGATGGAACCGCCCCCTCTCTGGTAACAGCAATGGAGGATGCTTTTGCGCTCATTTCCAGAATCTTCTCAATCGGCATGCCCTCCACAAGACCTGCCAGAAAATATCCGGTAAATGTGTCACCGGCTGCTGTCGTATCAACCGCCTGCACCGGGAAGATCGGCTGTTCATAGCGTTTCCCCTGCTCTCCGTAAACAGCGCCGTCCTTACCAAGAGTGAGCACGATCTTTGCCTTTGGAAATCTGTGGCACATTTCTTCGAAAATCTCCTCCGGATCTGTCAGACCCGTGATCTGTCCGCCCTCAATCTCATTGAGGAGAAAGATGCTGATCTTGTCCATGTTCACTTCTCTTAATCGGTCATCAAACGGCGATGGATTCAGGGCGATCTGCATACCCTTCTCATATGCCTGATCGACCATATAGGCGATATCATTTACTTCATTCTGCAGAAGAAGAATGTCTCCGTCCTGAAAATGGGACAGAACTCCATCGACATATTCATGTGTCAACTTCTGATTGGCACCGCCGTAAAGAAGAATACAGTTCTGCGCCTCCTTGTCGATCTGTATGATCGTGTGGCCTGTTTTTCCTTCGATCCGGCAGATATACCGACTGTGTACACCATACTCTTTGCAGGCGTCCAGAAACGCCTCGCCATCCTCGCCGATCATGCCGCCATGATAAACCTCTGCGCCCGCTTTTGCCAGTGCGATCGACTGGTTGATACCTTTGCCTCCCAGAAATATATTCATTCCCTGACTGCTGATCGTCTCGCCCGGCTGCACGATATGATCCACACGGTAAACATAATCCAGATTCATTGAACCAATATTTAACACCTTCATCGCGTCCACCTCCTTACTTGTCGACAGTGTCTTTTGTGATCAGTGTCACCTCAACCGGGATCTCCTTCGGAATACTCTCACCCTTTGTCAGCCTGATCGCATTTTCTACTGCTGTAGATCCGATCAGATCCGGCTGCTGTGCGATCGTAGCACCCATTCTGCCCTGCCTGATCGCTTCGATTGCATCGTCCGTTGCATCAAAACCAACCACAAGCACATCCTTTTTCGCACCGGAAATCGCCTCAACGGCTCCGAGTGCCATCTCATCATTGCCGGCAAATACCGCCTGAATGCTGCTGTCCGCCTGAAGCATATTCTCCATAACGGTCATTCCCTGTGTACGGTCAAAATCCGCCGTCTGGCTTGCAACAACCTTTAATTTCTTGTCGGCAATATTATGGAAGCCCTGGCTTCTGTCAATCGCCGCAGATGCGCCGGAGGTTCCGACAAGCTCTGCTGTTTTCACGTTTTCGCCCAGAGTGTCCACAATGTACTGTGTCGCAAGTTCGGCACCTGCTACATTATCGGATGCGATCTGACAGTCAATGTCCACACCGTTTACAACACGGTCAACGGAGATTACCCTGACCCCCTTTGCAATCGCTGCCTCAACGGCTCCGGTCACAGCATCGGAATCGACCGGATTCACGATCAGCACGCTGACATTTTTGGATACCAGATCCTCGATATCGCTCACCTGCTTTGTTGCATCATCGCTGGCATCTACCACGGTCAGAGGCACGCCTGCCTGCTTTGCTGCTTTCTTTGCACCCTCCGCCAGTGTGACGAAAAACGGATTATTCTGTGTGGAGATGGACAGTCCGATCGCACCACTTGCTCCGGACGCTTTCGAACCTGTGCTTCCACCCTCACCATCGATCACAATACCACATCCGGCAAGGGAACATATCATTAACATACTCAATAATAAACTTACCAATTTTTTCATGCTGTATACCTCCTGTCTTACCGTTTACGATCTGACAATACTGCTACCAGAATAACAACCGCTTTGATCACTTCCTGATAATATGTGGAAACTCCCAGAATGTTGAGTCCGTTATTCAGGACAGCAATGATCAGTACACCGGCGATCGTTCCAACAATCTTACCACGTCCACCACTCATGCTTGTACCGCCAAGTGCAACCGCCGCAATGGCATCCAGTTCATATCCCTCGCCCAGTGTCGGCTGTGCGGAATCGACACGGGAGATCATGATCAGACCTGCAAGGGCAGACATAAAGCCGGAAATGGAATAAACAGCGATACGGATCTTGGTTGTATTGACACCAACCAGCTTTGCACATTTCTCATTACTTCCTGTTGCATAAATTCTTCTTCCGAGGTGGTGTGATGCAGTACAAAATAGAATACCAGAAGGAAAAGGATCAGAATGATCGCCGGGATCGGAATGGAGATCATGTCGTTTGGTCCGAATACAAAACTTCCTTTTCCAAGCACCTTAAACAAAAATGCACCTGACTCATTTTTCACGCTGGCTGCCAGTCTGGAAACCGGCTTTCCATCGGTGATGATCAGTGCCAGTCCACGATATGCCGTCATCGTGATCAGTGTTGCGATGAACGGCTGAAGTCTTCCCTTTGTTACAAGAACACCGCTGACCATGCCGAGCGCCGTACCAGCCAGAAGAGCGATCAGAATTGCTGCCGCTGCAGGAATGCCATGGATCATAAGTTCTGCGCAGATGATCGCGCTTAATGCAAAGGTTGATCCAACGGAAAGATCAATACCATCCGATAAGATTACACATGTCATACCAAAGGCGATCAGTCCGTTGAAGGATGCCTGTCTGAGCAGATTCAAGAAGTTGCTGCCTGTCCGAAATTCCGGACTGACACAGCTGATCACAATGACGAGCAGTACCAGTGCAATATAAGCTCCATATTCTCCGATCAGTGTGCCGATATTTAATTTATTTTTCTCATTATTTTTTCCCATTATAATGTACCTCCCGTCGCTAAAGTCATTATTTTCTCCTGGTCAGCTTCCTTTCCATCCAGAATGCCTCGTACCTCACCCTCGCGTACCACCATAATGCGGTCACTCATGCCAAGTACCTCCGGAAGCTCTGAGGATACCATGATCACTGCCACCCCGAGGGACGCCATCTGATTGATCACATGATAGATTTCTTTCTTGGCACCGATATCGACTCCTCTTGTCGGTTCATCCAGGATCAGTATCTTCGGATTGGTTGCGATCCATTTTGCAAGAACAACCTTCTGCTGATTACCGCCGCTTAAGTTATCACATTCATGCCATGGTCCAAAGCATTTGATCCGAAACTCTTCAATCTCCTTATGAACCAGATCCTTTTCTTTGCGTTTGGATAAAACGCCTTTTCGTGAAACCGCTTTCAAATTCACGATCTCAATATTATCCGCAATGCTTTTCTCTAACAGAAGTCCCTCTGTTTTACGGTCCTCTGTGATAAATCCGATGCCTGCCTTGATCGCCTGCTCCGGATTTTTGATCTTAACCTTTTCACCATCAATGTAAATACTGCCGCGATCCCTGGCGATACAGCCAAACAACGCTCTCATGATCTCTGTCCGTCCGGCCCCCATCAGTCCGGCAACACCGAGAACTTCACCGGCTCTGACCTCAAAGGATACGTCGTGGAACAGTTTTTCCTTTGTCAGTCCCTCCACCTTTAAGACAACATCACCGATCTTTGCATCTCTTTTCGGAAAACGCTCGCCGATCTCTCTTCCGATCATCATGCGGACAACGCCATCCATGTCGATCTTGCTGATTTCTTCGGTGCCAATATAGGTACCATCGCGAAGAATCGTGATCCGGTCACACAGTTCAAAGATTTCTTCCATTCGATGAGAAATATAAACAATGGAAACACCCTTTTCCCGCAGCGATTTCATGACCTTAAATAAGGTTTCTGTCTCACGCTCTGTCAGTGCTGCTGTCGGCTCATCCATGATCAGAACCTTTGCGTCTACCATCAGTGCCTTGCAGATTTCAACCATCTGCTGCTGTCCTACGGACAGATCGGACATCACAGCATCGACCGGGATCTGCACCCCCATCCGTTCCATGACCTCCTGAGCCTTGCGACGCATTGCCTTTTTATCACAAATTCCAAAATGTTTTGTGATCTCCTTTCCCATAAAGAGATTCTCCTCCACGGTCAGGTCGAACAGCACATTTAACTCCTGATAAATAAATACGATACCGGCTTTCTCTGCCTCCTGCGGTGATTTGAAATGAACCTCCCTGCCATCGATCGTTATGGTTCCGGAATCCTTTTTGTATACTCCGGTCAAAATCTTCATCAGGGTCGATTTTCCGGCACCATTTTCGCCCATCAGTGCATGTACTTCACCATCCTCCAGAACAAAACCGGCGTCCTTAAGCACCTGATTGGGACCGAACGATTTATTAATCCCTTTCATCTCGATTTTCATGAATGCTCACCCCCTTTTCTACCCAAAAATACAACCCGACTGCAGAATGATATTGGCATATGGTGTTGTCTCTCCGGTGCGTATCACTGCCTTGCATTCCCTTGTCTGTTTCTTAAGCTCTGTATGAGATACAAATACGGTCTCAAGCTCCTGTCCTGCAAACAGCTCCTTGATCTCTCCGAGTACCTTCGGGTTTTGCTCCCTGATTTCTTCTGCCAGAACGATCTTCTCAACCTTCATGTCCTTTGTGATGACACGAAGCACATCCATAAATGACGGAACGCCAAACTCGAGTGCAAGATCAATCCGTTCCACCTCTTCCGGGATCGGAAGCCCGCAGTCTCCGACGGCAATGCAGTCTGTGTGTCCCATGTAAGAAAGAACTCTGGAAATATCACTGTTTAAGATGCCCTGTTTCTTCATTGATGATCAGCTCCTTTCATTTCTTTTGTTGTCTCCCGGACGATCAGCTCCGGTGAAAATATATATTCTTTATAGCTTTTGGTTTCTTTTTGCAGCAGCATATTGACCGCCTTGATGCCCATTTTTTTGATCGGCTGTCCCACTGTGGTAAGCTCCGGCGTCATCAGATGCGCCAGGGCGATATTGTCATAGCCGATGAGCTGGATGTCCTCCGGAACGCGAATGTTCCTGCGGCAAAGCACCTTATAAATAGAGATTGCAACCATATCATTGCAGGCAATAATGCCATCCACATCCGGAAACTGTTCTAACAGCTTCTGTGTCATTTCAAGACCTTCATGAAATGAATAGTCACACTGTATACTATGCTCTTTAATGCCCTGTTCCATACATACATCCTGATATCCTTTGTAACGCTCGCTGGCACTGGAAATCCGGTCAAGACCTCTGACGCATACAATACTCTTGCATCCGCAGTCGATCAGATGCTGTGCTGCCATTCTGCCACCCTCATAATTGTCGCAGTGGATATAGCCGCCTGCCGTGTTCCTGGAAACAGCCCGGTCAATTGCAACGATCGGCGTTTCACAGTTTTCTATGATCTTCTTCAGTCCTTTGTTGCTGGTTGTCAATACGATGCCGTCCACATTCATGGAGGTGAGCATGGAGATCGCTGTCTTCTCCTTTTCGACATCTCCGCCGGTGTTGCAGATCGTCATACGGTAGCCGTGCTGGTTAGCCGTATGCTCGATTGCACTGGACATCTCCGCGAAAAACGGATTCGTGATACTTGGAACGATCACACCGATCGTTTTGGAAGATTTCTTAAAAAGAGATCTTGCCACCTCATTCGGTGTGAAACCGCTTTCTTCGATGGCTTTTAAAACACGATCCTTTTTCTCTGCATCTACATTCGCTGTTCCGTTGATCACTCTGGATACCGTGGAGGGGGAAACCCCTGCCAGCTTTGCCACTTCTCGAATACTTGCCATATCATCCCTCCGTTTTGTGCTTTTTTACTTTTGAAACCCGTTTCATGATGGTTTCATTATATCATTTTGTCATTTAAAGTCAATATGAATCCCATCGCTTCATGTATTTCTGGCAAAAAGCACAAAAAATCACGATGAGCTCGTTAATTTCACCGTGATTTTTGTATATTATGTACAATCATTCTATTGAGACAAGCTTCGCACATTCGGTATGTGGCGGCACCTATCCTATTTCTTATGTCTCGTAAATGTTATTAATTGATTTTTGCCTCTGAATTTAAATAACTCTGGGAGAGTGCTCCTGAAAATTGTCTTGTCGTTCTACGGTTTTCGAAAAATCTAAATACTTTGCTGTTTCGATGTTTGATGAACGGTTCTTCCCGTACTCGCCTCCGGGTGGGATTCAGATGTTTCAAAGGGCACTTGCGCTCGCCACTACTTGCATCCTGCTTTATAGGATGCTATGTAGTGCTGCGTAGCGCAATGTAGCGGGAGCGTGCCCGCTGAAATAACTGAGCCCACCCGAGAGGCTCAGTCGTCCAGACACGTATTTCATCGAAACATTGCAAAGCAAAGATTTTTCAGAAAACCTAACGATCTGCGTCAATTTTCAGGAGCACTCTCCCAGAGATTTCAAAAATCTATATGGCAAAAATCACATCTACACTCCAGTCATAAGAAATAGGATGAATGCAATCTGATAATTGGTGTGCGAAGCTTGATCCATTTCCAATCGAGGTCATTCATCTCATTTTTATTTTCTTACAACGCAGTGCATTCTCATCCCCGTGCGAAACTCTAGCTTCTCTACGGTCAAACCTGCGTTCTTACAGCATTCTGCAATCAATTCCTTTGTTGGAAGCGTGACGTCTCCGTGACCACACAGATTGGCAAGCGGCAGCTCGATCTTATCTATAAACCACAGCACAAGCTTATTTTCGCTTGTTCATGATCAGAGCCTCGTCCGATTTTTCCGCCCACAATAAAAGGGACAGTCACCGAACGACTGTCCCTTTTGGAGAAGGTATTTTTGTTACTTATGGGGTGTAGCAAAAACTATATAATGTATTGGGGTTTACGAGTGTTAGTATAACAGCGGGGTCTACTAAAGTGTGCATAAACTTACTATCTTTTCCAAAAAGTTTTTGTGCATTTTTGCTTGGCATAAGAAAACAGCTATCATTTTCCATAAAAAATACGGATATGATAGCTGTTTTTTGTTATTTTGTATCAAACAGTGCTTCGAACTCCTCACGGGTGATACGCTCTTTGTCCATCAGGATCTCGGCAGATGCATGAAGCACATCCATATGCTCCTCAATGATCGCGCGTGCCTTGTCATAGCAGTCCTGAATGATCTTACGCACTTCCTTGTCAATATCCCGTGCCGTCTCCTCGCTGTAGGTACGGCTCGTATGTCCAAAGTCGTTTCCGATGAACACCTCGTCGCTGTCGGCATAGTTGATCATACCGATCGCCTCGGAGAAACCATACTTTGTCACCATGTCTCTCGCCGTTGCTGTCGCTGTCTTGATATCCTGCGAAGCACCTGTGGTGATATCGTCAAAGATCAATGACTCTGCGATACGACCGCCAAGACTTACCATAATATCCTGCAGCATCTTGCCTCGGGTATTAAACATCTCATCCTTATCGGGCAGTGGCATCGTATAACCTGCTGCGCCCTGTCCGGTTGGGATCACAGACACCATATGCACCGGACCGACATCCGGAAGCACATGGAACAGGATCGCATGCCCGGACTCGTGATATGCGGTGATCCGCTTATCCTTCTCGGAAATAATCTTACTCTTCTTCTCGGTGCCGATCCCAACCTTAATGAAGGAGCGGTCGATATCTGCCTGTGTAATGCAAGGACGTCCCTCTCTTGCACAGGCGATTGCGGACTCGTTCATCAGATTCTCCAGATCTGCTCCGGTAAATCCAACCGTAGTGCGTGCCACCTTCTCAAGATCCACATCGTCGCTGAGCGGCTTGCCCTTTGCATGAACCTCAAGAATCTCCTCACGTCCTCTGACATCCGGTCTGCCAACCGCCACACGGCGGTCGAAACGACCCGGACGCAGGATCGCAGGATCCAGAATATCCACACGGTTCGTGGCTGCCATTACAATGATTCCTTCATTGATACCGAAACCATCCATCTCAACCAACATCTGGTTCAATGTCTGCTCTCTCTCGTCGTGACCGCCGCCAAGACCGGTTCCTCGCTTTCTTGCCACTGCATCTATCTCATCGATAAATACGATACAGGGTGCGTTCTTCTTAGCTTCCGCAAACATATCCCTCACACGGGATGCTCCGACTCCGACAAACATCTCGACGAAATCAGAACCGGACAGGCTGAAGAATGGTACTCCGGCCTCTCCGGCCACTGCCTTTGCAAGCAGCGTCTTACCGGTTCCCGGAGGTCCCACAAGGATAATTCCCTTTGGAATGCGGGCTCCAAGCTGTGTATACTTGGATGGATCTGCCAGGAAATCGACGATCTCCTCCAGCTCCTCCTTCTCTTCCTTGAGTCCTGCTACATCCTTAAAATGCTTTGCATTTGGATCATCCGGATCGATCCTCTGTGCACGGCTCTTGCCAAAGTTCATCATCTTGGCATTGCTGCCTCCCTGACCTGCTGTCTGCGCAGACAGGAATGAAAACAAGAAGAAAATAGCAATGATGCCTAAAAGATACGGAAGCAGTGTCGTGATGATCCAGGATGGTTTCTGCACATCCTTCATCACATACTTATCTGCCAGCTTACTGTCCTTGCTCCGGATCAGCTTCTCAACCTCTGTTACATCGGATACATAAAAATTCTGTGTAGAACCGTCCTTCTTGCGGACGTCGACCTCGCCGGTCGGCACCTCCTCATTCGGAAGGATTGCCACGGAGGTGACATTTCCATCCTCCAGATCCTGAGTGAAGTTCACAATATTGTAGGACTTTTGTCCACCCGAATCCAAAGTTCCCGAAACATAGACGGCCGCTGCAATAATCACCAGAATCAGCAGATAAAAGCCGATTCCTGTTCTCATCTGTTGCCTCATGAATGTCTCCTTACCTGATATTTATTTCATAAGAAATGCCCTGACGGGCAATTCCTGCGATGGGCTGTTATTCCTCAACAAACTCCAGTGTGCCGACATACGGAAGATTTCTGTACTTCTGTGCATAATCCAGTCCATATCCGACTACAAACTCATCCGGGATGGCAAATCCGGTATAATCTGCCTCCATCTCAACCTCCCTGCGATCCGGCTTATTTAAAAGTGTACAGATCTTAAAGCTCTTTGGCTTACGTTCTAACAGCATCGGCTTAAGCATGGAAAGTGTGTAACCGGTATCAATGATGTCCTCGATCAACAGACAGTCGACGCCCTGGATAGACTGCTCAAGATCCTTCTTGATCGTCAGCTTGCCGGAGCTTGATGTGCTGTTGCCGTAGCTGGACACAGACATGAAATCCAGTGTCACCGGCATCTTCAGATGCTTTGCCAGTTCACAGGAAAAAAATACGCTTCCCTTCAAAATACAGATCAGACGGAGCGGTGTCATTCCATACTCCTCATTGATCTGGTCTGCTAACTCTTTAATCCTGTTCTCTACCTGCTCCCGGGAGAACATTACATGTACTATTTCTTTCATCTTTTTTCTCACTCTCAGTAATCATATTAATGCACAGTATCTCTTCTGTCCTGTCCGAAATATAATACCCGGCACTGACACGATCAAGTGCGGGAACCCATAAAACATGGCTTCCCTCCGCCAGGATCCATATCTGTTTTCTTTTGTCTCTGGGAATATGCCGGTCGATCAGAAGCCGGTTCAACGGCTTTCTTAAAGTTCCCTGCTCATCCAGCCACAAAAAATCACCTTCTGCAGGATGACGAAATTCAAGCATACCACATATTTTAGCATAATCAAACCATTTCGTACAGTTATTTTTCGGTATTTTTCTTTCGTTATGTTCAAATGCCGTAAAAAAATTCTCCCGCCGTAAAAGAAATGTTCTCGAAGCGCCATCCATCCCGGTAAGAACAACACTCACCGGCTTTTTCTGTTCCTTCTGCCAGCACAACTTCTGCGTGTCAGCAGATTGCCCTCCGGATTCCACCATAGCGTCTACGTTCCGATCCTTTGATCGGATCCACAGACGGTCATAGTCTCTCCCTGCCACAAGTCCGTACGGAAGATCCAGACGCTTTCCGGTTTCTCCCTGCACCAGCTCAAGCAGTGCCTCCATATGGCGGTTTGAAATATCCCGGCTTCTTCCTGCCGCTTCGGTGATCATCCAATGCGCCCATTCCCTCTGCAGTGCCGCCGGAAGCTTTTGCACTTCTTCGACACGGGCAGTGAGTTGTCCATCCTCCGTGACATCCTGTCCTGTTGTCTCCATCATAAGCTCCGGAAGACGCTTTGTTAATTCCTCCTCCAGAAATGACTGTACCTCCTGCATCTGCTGTGCCGTTCTCGCCAGATGCGCCGACGCACCGCTGTTGATGCTCTTCTCGAGCATCGGCAGAATAGTCAGTCGTATCTTATTGCGACTGCAGTCCTCCTCCTGATTGGTACTGTCCTCACACCAGGACTGTCCGCACTGTCCCAATTCACGGACAATGTCTCTGTGCCGCAGGAAAAGCAGCGGACGAATGTAGATTCCATGACGAGACCGCATGCCTCCCATACCGCGCACGCCGCTTCCACGCAGCATCTGAAAAAGAACCGTCTCCGCCTGGTCATCCTGATGATGCGCCACTGCCACGCGGTCAAAGTCTTCTCTTTCCACCAATTCTTCGATGCACTGATAACGGTACTTTCTGGCTGCCTCCTCCAGAGAACATTTCTGCTCCTGTCCCATTTTAGGGACATCTCCACTGCATACATGAAGCTTAAGCCCCTGCTGTGCAGCAAAGCTACGACAGAATGCCTCATCACGCCCAGCCTCCTCTCCGCGGATCTGGTGATTTACATGAAGAAGTTCCAGAGCAAAGTCCCATTCTTTGGACAGTTCCTGCAGGGCAAGTGTCAGATACACCGAATCTGCCCCACCCGAAAATGCCACAAGAACACGTTGCCCTGATTGGAGTAATTTATTTTTGTCACAAAACGCTTTCATCTCATGGTACGATTCCAGTTTCATGCTTTGCTTTATCTCCTTTATGACAGTCGGATCTGTCTGTTTTTGTAGGATGGTACACAGGCATTCTCGCGCGTTCTCTCCCAGATTGCTGCAACCACAACGCTCATATCGTCACGCACGCGTCCGTCATCCTGACGAACCGCCTCCTCTACAATATATTCTGCAAGCTCCTGAGGGTTCACGATCCGTGTCTGCTGCAAAAGCTTCTCTAACTGCACCTCTCTCCCCTCAAAAGCATCCACGATACCATCCGTCATCATTATAACATAATCTCCGGAATATATCTCCGTCTTTTGGAAATAGGGCTCTGCATCTTGATATACTCCCACCGGCAGAGCCTGTCCCTCAATCCTCTCCACATGATCTCCCCGCCGCAACCAGGTTGCCGCCGCACCGTTTTTCATAAACTGGCAGCTACCCTGATACAGATCTAAAACGACCACATCCGCCGTGGCAAAGCGTGTCTGAACCGCCTCCGGCATATACAGCGAATTGATGAGCTTGAGTGCGGAAATCTTGGAAAAGCCCGCCTCTGTCATCTGCTCAAGCAGCTCGATTAC
Organism: Roseburia sp. AM59-24XD; assembly: GCF_003478445.1. GTDB lineage: Bacteria > Bacillota > Clostridia > Lachnospirales > Lachnospiraceae > Jutongia. The sequence goes on along the minus strand of NZ_QUET01000010.1, from coordinate 55,602 downwards.
GACCTGACTTTCCCCTAGCGCGCCCTCTCCGCTTCCCATGCCGTCCGAAAGTGCCAGCAGAAGTTCTCCGTTTGGCAGAGACAGACACGAAAAGCTGTCCCCGGACACCTCCTCTCCTTCCTTTCTGCGCCGCCCCACGCCGGTCACAGCCAGAAGCGGCGTATCCTCCACAAATATCATTTCCGTCTCTTCCTTCGGAATCACATTATGACTCTCCCTGGACGGCATAAATGACTTACCGAAAAGCTCAGACAATACCTGTGCGGTCTCCCTTGCGGTCACCAGCCGCCCCTTTGTCGTCTTTGCCTGCATCCGTATTTCGATGTGATCTCTTTTATCGCGGCAAATCATCATATCATTTACTCTGACCCGAAGATTTCCCAGTTCTCTTTTGATGACATTTTCCATCTCCGCCGGGACTTCACCGGCATGGCACATATCCCCCGCCAGTCCCGCAAAAAGCTCTCCCACCTGTTCCATCTGCCCTGCCAGCACACGCCGGTTCTGCGCAAGCTGGTTTTGAAAACTCATCACCGTCCGTGCCATCCGAAGCCCCTGATTGGCTTCCATCAGAAACCAGTCCGGATGAATACATTCCTCCACAAACTCCGCCGGCATCTGGTCGATCCTAAGCATCCCCTGCTCCTGCATCTCCATCAAATGCGACACGACCTCCGGACGGTTGACCGCAACCTGTCCCATACAACACTCTCTGTGGCTGCATTTATCGCACACCTGCTCTGCCATTTCCTTCATCAGCAAACGCACATCCCGGCGGTTTACGCTCTTTTTCTCCACACTCTGCTTCTGCAGCACATGGGACAGCTCCCGGAAGGAATCGGCAAAATCCTCCAGCTTGTGTTTCATCGGATGATCCGCATACCGCTCTTCCTCCGTGCTGTACAGGTGCAGCGGAAGACGCAGACGACGCAGCAGCTTGTCCGGCAGCAATGCCAGAAGCACACTGTCAATGACCATTGCCTTGACAACGCCAAGCCCAAGCATTTCACTGTTCAGTGTGATCCCGATTCCAAAGGCGCAGCAAAGGTATGCCGACAGACTCCACATCTTCCCCTTGTCACGGAAAACTGCTGCCGCCATACCAAGCAGACACAGGCTTCCTATGATCCCCACATCCGTCCCTGTCATTGTCAGCAGGATCCCGCCTGCTGCTCCCGCCACGGCTCCGATACCGATCCCATATTGATAGCCCGCAAACGGAATTATCAGAAATACCGCCAGCTCCGTCAATGAAATATCCGAGATCATCATCTCCGGGATTCCATACATGGCAAGCATGCCGATCAGAATCAGGCTAAGGACCTCCTCCTGACACGCCTGCCTGCCGCGGCGATAATGAAGCAGATACCTCTGTCCCTCCGCAAACACTCTCGCCAGCGCAACGACAAGCACCGGCTCCAGCACAGTAAATAAAATATCTTTCCACTGCCAGGGCAGGATCGTATACTGCGTCACCGACAAGATCGCCAGTGTTGCCGCCATCAGACCGGATGACTGCCAGATATTCATTTTGATCTTCTGTTTTCTCATCAGCCTCTGTGCAAATATAACGCCCACCATCGCCACACTGTAGCGAAGCACCGCCTCAAGAGACAGCGCCGACAACATACCGAGCCCCACTGAAGCAAGCAGTGGCAGGACACCTCCGCCCTGAACAAGCCCCGCAGCAAAAAACGCCGCTCCCGCAGGATTTCTTTCTAACAGGACAACCCTACCGATCAGAAAGCCAAACAACAATTGTACCAACATTCTTTTTTGCAACTTTTTCATGACACAACCCCCTCTTTGTTCGTCAGTGCCACAAAGTATAGAAAAGAATTTTTGAAATTTTTGTCAAAATCAGGACACGCCGGCAAAAAATTTTTTCGACAAATTATCCGTAAGGCTGTGACCGAAAAAAAGAGCTTCGCAATTATTTGCGAAACTCTTCGTCTTACTTATCGTTTGGTTCAAATATGATCTCATTCGGATATACGAGACCCAGCTTGTCGCGGGCAACCTCCTCGGTATACTCCTTCGTCTTAACATAAGACTCATAATCCTTAATCTCCGCTTTCTCTTCCTTCAGCTTCTTCTTTTCCTTTTTCAGTTCGGAAATCTGTGCCGAATACTTTGCGGACTCTGCCTTCAGAGAAACCGTCTTATACGTGAAGGATCCACAAAGGACACAGCATAAAACCATCACTCCGGCAACGGTAAACGGACTGAGCTTTTTTCTACGTTTTGATCGTGCCATATAATTATCAACTCCCCATACGATCGCCTGCATCCCGTCCCCCAACGAAACACATTGATCAGCTCCTCTTAAACATCCAATATCTGGTACATCCGATCAACGACAAACACCAGATATAGTGTTCAAATAAAATGTCAGTGAAACTTGCTCCGAATGCCCGATTTTCTAGCCTCTGCTATACGGGCTGGTTATTTTACTATACAACATTTTTCCTAATTTCGCAACCCTGAATCCTATTTTTTTATTATATTTCACCAATAATCGATGCATCCCGGCGCGCAGCGGAATGCTGATCCCGCTCTCATACAAAATACCTCCGGCAAGCATCCCTAGAATCCCGTACCAGCGCGGCACGCCGTCGATCATCTGAAAAAAAAGCACAAAGACCGGTATGCCAAGCAGACTCCAATATAACAGGTCTTCGATCCAGACCCACAGCCTGCCGTGAGGGATCATCCACCGCCACAGCCGCAGAATGTCATACCCAAACATCATAAACATTCCTGCACAGATCGTCGTGATCTGAAAATAAATCTGTTCCCGAATTATCTGACTCACTGAAACATTCTCCCGAAAAATGATGATGATTTTTTCTCCGGATCATTCTTATCCGAATATGCAAAGCTGTCGATACGTCCATCCACATCAACCTCGCCTTTTTCCAGCGACAGCCTGTTTACATGAAGTTCGTCCCCCTTAATAAGAAGAATCCCCTGTTCGGTCTCCAGATACACCTCTCTGGCATCAAAGGACAGGACATCGCGCACCCCCGACATCACTGCTGTTTTCCTGCCGTTCAGATAAACCTTATGTACACCTCTGTTTTCTCTTTCTTCCATGACTACTCCCCATTTCTTCTAGGTAATAAATAACGCCTGCATACCAAATATATATGCAGGCGTCTTTTACTTTATTCTATTACAGGACACGATAAAGCTCTTTCGCTTCGTCCTTCTTGTAGGTCTCCTCAATACTGAGAACCTCCACCTTCACCACCTTATCGCCAAAGGTGATCTCAATGATATCGCCCACCTTTACGTTAAGGGATGCCTTTGCTGTCTTTCCGTTGACCCGGATTCGTCCGGCATCACATGCTTCATTGGCAACCGGTCGTCTTTTGATCAGACGGGAAACCTTTAAATACTTATCTAACCTCATAATACTCCTCATTTCTATGATCTAAATGACAAAATAAGCATTTTGCCATAAATTGAAAAAAGGCTGCCATAAATGGCAGCCCAAAGAATATCCTGTTTCACAAAAAATTACTCGTTCACAGCATCCTTTAAAGCCTTACCAGCCTTAAACTTAGGAGCGTTTGAAGCTGCGATCTTGATTGTCTCTTTTGTAAGTGGGTTTCTACCCTCTCTAGCTGCTCTGTGCTGTACCTCGAATGTACCAAAGCCTACTAACTGAATCTTCTCGCCCTTCTTTAACTCATCTGTAACAGTGTCGATGAATGCCTTTAAAGCCTTCTCTGAATCCTTCTTAGAAAGCTCAGCCTTCTCTGCGATAGCTGCAACCAATTCTGTCTTGTTCATGGATAAACTCCTCCTCAATAAAAATTTCCGTAAAAACTTACAAGTCTATTTATACCCTTATTCCCCCTGTTTGTCAAGGTTTTTCACGAATTCTTTCCATTTTGTCCGCACTTTTAGACATTCTACGATTGTAGTGTCTATTTTTTCTGAAGCAACGACGAAATTCAACCGTTTTTCCGGCTTTCACTGCCTTCCCTGCACGATTCGCTTTACATGTAGAAACTATCCTCTTCGTTAATACTCATATCCTCTTAACATGCTTCTGAAATCCGGCTCCATCCAGAAGAAGAGCTCCGTGATCTTGTCATTATGTTTCGGTGGCTGAAACGACTCACAGCTTCCTAACAGCGTCAGATCCTTCGGGCGTTTTCTTTTGGATCTCTCCACGATCTTCGCCTTATATCTCCGGGAATCCTTCCCCTTAGAGAAGCAGACCGGTCTTGCTTTCTTAAAATCTTCGATGCTCTGCGGCTTGTCCTTTGCCATGAAAAAGTACGCCTCCGCAACTTCATCGTCCACTCCTCTTACATTCCAGTCCTGTTGAAACAGGCGGTCAACATAAAACATGGCATACCATCCGAGATACTTTTCGTATCCTTCAACCTCCTGCTTCACCTCAAAATAATATACCTCTCCCTGTTTCCAGCCTGTCACATATGGTTTATGCACCGGAACCTTCTTTCTCTCCGGCATGGGGCTTTCCAGCTCTGCCTTCAGTTTATCGAGCACCCTGCTTCTTTCTTTGCGGATCTTTTCCGACTCCCATCGTTCTGAAATCCGGTCTTCTTCCAGCATCTCTAATGCCTTAACCTTAAAGGACTCCGTCAGCCGTCCCTTTTTCCACAGGGTGTCCGCCAGTGCCAGATAAATGTCATATTTGCAGTCAATATCTTCCAGCTCATACTGATACTCTGACAAGATTTCCCGCAGTGCCGTTTCATCATCTTTGCCGGCTTTCAGTTTGCCGATATAATCATCTTTCACATCCGAACTCATATCATTTTGATATAATCCCGTCGACCATGTTCCCATAGTAATCCCTCCTCCCATCGTACCTTTTAACTTCCTTTTCATTCATTATTATAACATGACCCAGGGTTCAAAAACAGATTAAAAATTCCGTTTATACATCTTTGCTTTCAGATATCTTTTTACCGTATATCGAAATACAAGCCCATCACCTTCCGGCAATGAGCTTATCTCTACTGCTCCAGTTGTCTTCCCAGAAATCCTGCTGCCACATGCGCCAGCTTTCTCTCCGCCTCGCCGAGCGTTTCCTTCCGGCTCCGGGTAAAGATCACCACCGCCCCCACCGCGTCTCCTTCGGAAATGATCGGACAGATCACCTCCCACGCAAATGGTTCCTCCTCATCACAGATCTTGCGGTATTCCCTGCTTTCCCCGGACGCCACAGTGATCTCTCTCCGATCGATCATCTGCTCCATGTCTTTGCTGACCGCTTTATCCATCATCTCCTTGCGGGCGGCTGCCGACGCGGCGATCACCTGCTCCCTGTCTGTCACAACCACCTGATAGCCTGTGGTCTGCGCCAGCGAATCTGCATACTGCTGTGCAAATATTCCCATATCTCCCATCAGGGAATATTTCTTTAAAATGACCTCACCCTCTCGGTCCGTATATATCTCCAACGGATCTCCCACGCGAATCCGCAATGTCCGGCGGATCTCCTTGGGAATGACGACGCGTCCAAGATCGTCAATTCTCCGCACAATTCCTGTAGCTTTCATATCAAAAAAATCCTCCTTGTTTCCATCATATTTTCCATAATTATGCTGTATGGGTAGTATGTGGAAATCAAGGAGAATTATGCATTGAACTTCAGATGCAACCTTCCGGTTTCAAAATCGGTATTTTTTCCATTTTTTGAAAGCGAGCAAATATTCTATTCCCGCGTCTTTTCAATTTCAGGCTGGAAATCGCGGATATCCTTTGCAATCTCGCCACTTAACAGGAGCATGCAGATTAAGTTTGGAATCGCCATCAGCGCATTGGCAATATCCGAAAAGTTCCACACAAGACTGAGCGTCTGCGTACAGCCAAAATAGGCGATCAACGAAAACACCACTCTATATACCATATTGTATTTATGTGTTCCGAGAAGATACTCGAATGCTTTCTCACCATGATATTCCCAGCCGAGGATCGTGGAAAATGCAAACAATGTAATACCGATCGTGACGAGCCAGCCACCGCCGGAGCCAAGCACCGTCTGAAATGCGGCAATCGTTATGTCGGAGCCGGTCAGAAGCGCGCCGTCTGCATCCGTCATACCAAGCACACCGGAGGAGGCAATTGCCAGTCCTGTGATCGTGCAGACAACAATGGTATCCCAGAATGTTCCCGTCATATTGATATAACCCTGACGCACCGGATTGTCGGTTGTAGCCGCAGCTGCGGTAATTGCTGCCGAACCCATGCCGGCTTCGTTGGAAAATACACCACGCGCAACGCCGTATCGCATCGCATTCATCATGGAAGCAACGATCGTTCCGCAAAGTCCGCCGCCCACTGCCTTCACCGAAAATGCCATCTTAAAGATCATGGCAACGCCTGCCGGCAAATTTGCAATATTTCCTATAATAACAATAACACCACAGATCACATAGAAAATTGCCATAACCGGAACAACTACAGACGATACCTTTGAGATCGACTTGATTCCACCGACAATGATCAGAAGAGAAAGCACGGTGATCACAATTCCGGTAACTCCGGTCGGCACATGAAACGTTGCTTTGATCGCTCCCGAAATGGAATTTCCCTGTGTCATATTTCCGATACCAAACGATGCGATTACGGCAAATAATGCAAAGAACCATGCAAGAACGGCACCAAGCTTCTTATTCTTCAGTCCTTTTTTCATCGTGTACATAGGACCGCCGCTCATCTCCCCCTTCTCATTCACCTCGCGGTATTTGATTGCAAGCATACATTCACTAAACTTGGAGGTCAGTCCGAATGCAGCCGAAATCCACATCCACACAAGTGCTCCCGGTCCACCGGAAACCATTGCCGTTGCAACTCCGACAATATTTCCGGTTCCGATCGTTGCCGCAAGTGCCGTTGTCAGCGCCGAAAACGGAGAAACATCGCCCTCGCCGCGGCTCTTCGTGCGTGCCTCCTTACTCAGGGTGCTCTTCAATGCATACCCTAAATTTCTCCATGTTAAAAATCGCGTCCGGAAGGTTAGGAAAATTCCTGTTCCCACAAGAAGAACCAGCATCACCGGTCCCCAGACAAAGTCATCCACCTTTGAAACAATTTCTGCAAATCTCTCCATACGTTATTCCTCACTTTTCTTAAATATGTAGTACCTACAAAATACAAAAAGAGCGACGTTTGAACAACATCGCTCTTAAATCATATGAAACATTTATTAAATTATGCATAGGGTACTCTATTTTGCAGAAAATGTCAAGTTTATTCTCTGGAATTTATAAAATTAAGTCATACAGTTTCATTTTTTTCGCATGATAAATGACGCATCTTTGGCACCGGTCATTGCTCTTTTGCCGTCCTCATGCTATACTGATATCTCACGGGTAATTCAACAATTACATAGTTATAATGAGACAGATTTTTCTGCTGTGCAGCAGTTTTTGCAAACAGAAATATATTTTTGTTTCTCTCAAATAAGGAGGATTGTATGAAATCACACAAGAAGAAAAGAAGTTCCTTTTCCGGCAAGATCGGATTTGTTCTATCCGCAGCCGGTGCATCCGTCGGACTGGGTAATATCTGGCGTTTCCCATATCTGGCAGCCAAATACGGCGGCGGTATTTTCCTGTTAATTTATATTTTGCTGGCACTGACCTTCGGTTACACGATGATCATGGCGGAGACCTCTCTGGGACGAATGACGCAGAAAAGTCCGGTCGGCGCATTCCACAGCTTCGGTAAATCCGGCTGGTTTTCATTGGGCGGCTGGATCAATGCGATCATTCCGCTTCTGATCGTCCCTTATTATTCCGTGATCGGCGGATGGGTCATCAAGTATCTCATAGAATATATCCGTGGAAACGGCAGTAAACTCGCATCGGATAATTATTTCTCCGGATTTATTTCCGATGGCGTGTCTACAGAGCTTTGCTTTGCTATATTTGCCCTGATCACAATTGCGATCATCTATGCGGGTGTGCGTAACGGTATTGAGCGCGTTTCCAAATTCATGATGCCGATCCTCGTTGTTCTGTCGTTGATCATCACGGTTTATTCCGTGACCAGACCGGGTGCATTAAAGGGTGTTAAGTTTTTTATCGTTCCGAATCTGAAGGATTTCTCCTGGATGACCGTTGTCGCCGCGATGGGACAGATGTTTTATTCCCTCTCCATTGCGATGGGTATCCTCGTCACCTTCGGATCCTATATGAAGAGGGACGTATCGATTGAAGATTCCACACAGAATGTGGAGGTATTTGATACCGCGATCGCGATCATGGCCGGTCTGATGATCATTCCTGCAGTGTTCGCATTTTCCGGTGGTGACTCTGCACACTGCAGTCCGGTCCGTCTTTGATGTTTATCACGATTCCGAAAATGTTTGACAGCATGGGCTTTGGTACAGCAGTCGGTATTCTTTTCTTCACACTCGTTTTGTTTGCCGCACTGACAAGCTCCATCGCATTGACGGAAAGTGCTGTTTCTACCTTTGAGGATGAGCTTGGATGGAACCGCCGGAAGTCGACGATTCTTGCCGGTGTGATCATTCTGATCCTCGGAAGCCTTTCCTCTCTCGGCTATGGTCCGCTCGCCGGCATCAAGCTGATCGGCATGCAGTTCCTGGATTTCTTTGATTTCCTGACAAACTCTGTAATGATGCCGATCGCCGCATTTGCAACATGTCTGCTTGTCTCCAGAGTGATCGGTGTAAAACGTATTGAGGAGGAGGTTACACAGGAGGGAATGCCTTTCCGACGCAAGAGGGTTTTCTACTTTATGATCAAATATCTCTGTCCGATCTTCGCAGTGATCATTCTGATCAGCTCCGTTGCCAATGCGCTCGGATGGATCTCTATTTAAACTATGGCAAAGCACTATGATAAATATACTATTGTTTTATCTTTTTACGAGGTGATAAAATGCAGGAAACATTACAGATAACTGCCCGGGAAGCAGTCGAAAGACTTCTTGCGGGCAACCAGAAATACATAGACGCCAAGTGTGGCATCGGTGACATTTCAAAAGAGATAAGACAGCGGACATCTCAGCATGGACAGGCTCCTTATGCGATCATTGTCACCTGTTCTGATTCACGTGTCATTCCGGAGAATATCTTTTCTGCGGGTATCGGTGAGCTTTTCGTGATCCGTCTTGCCGGCAATGTCATCGATGATCACCAGCTTGGAAGCATTGAATACGCCGCCGGACATCTCGGCTGCCGACTGATCCTTGTCATGGGGCATACACACTGCGGTGCTGTGGAGGCCGCGATGAATGGCAATCCGAAAAATTACATCAAATTTATTACAGACGAGATTCGTCTTGCCATCGGCGATGAGACCGATGCTACAAAGGCATGCGAACTCAATGTGGCACACAGCATTCACATCATCGAGGACAGCCTGGAGATCCACCACATAGAGGAGGATTCCGGTCTTCGTGTCATAGGAGCCATTTACGATATCGAATCCGGTGAAGTGCGTTTGTTATAGATAACAGTAGAACTTCGTGATGATCTTTCGATCCTTCCGCAGAGGGATACCGTTCTTAAACTCAACGATATCATCGTTGTTCGCAGCACACCGGAGAATTGAACGATATCATAATCATGAAAATATACCGGAAACCGGGGCGATCTCATAGCCGCACAAAACACACCGGAATCCCAATCTACATCCATGCCGGCAGATATGTCCGCAAATGCTTCCATGCATTATCTGCTGCCACGGCAAACGCAAAGGTCACAAGAAAAATTCCAACCGTATACAGCGGTATCCCGATCCATCCCGGTACATCGAGCGGTTCTAATTCTTCCTTTACAATATCCAGAAAAATAATATGTGACAGATATATCGTAAAGGAATGACGTGAGATCATCTGCATGATAGATTTCTGCGCCTCGGTAAATGCGATCTTCCCATGCTCTATGATCCCTATAAATACTCCCAGAGAACAGATCGCGATCAGAGGATTACGGTACTGAAAATATATTTCTTCATGATCCCCTGTCGTAAAGGTTCCGTAACAGGTCAGCCCGATATTGATCAGTCCCACGATCAGAACAATTCCGAAGCAGGTTTTCGTCCCCAACTTATAGTATTTACTGAACTTCCGCATAATATATCCCAGAACAAAATAACCGAGATAGCTGGAATTACCTACCATTGGTACCATATATGTAAATTCCATGTCTGCCATTGCCAGAACATAATAAAGTGTCAGAAAAAACACCCACAAAAGGAAGAAGTACTCCATCAGGCGCCTGGACATCTTTTTAAACAGAAGCTGGAAAAACGGCAGTGCAATATACATCCCCAGAATCGCATATAAAAACCACAGATGTTTCTTGACCGGATCCTCAAACAGAGTTTTAAAGTCATACCGGTCACCCCAATATACAATGTTCCAAAAATAGTACAGAACACTCCAGAAAACAAGTACAACGATCGTATGAACTACCCTGTGTACGCTCTTACGCAGACTGACATTTTCGTCCAGCAGAAGGTAGCCACTGATCATAAAAAAGATGGGAACTGCCACACGGCTGAAGCAGTTCGTCATAAGAGAAAACAGATAAGTTCCGCCGGAAACCTCTCCGTACCCTCTGCTATATACATTTGATACATGAATACAGACAACCAATAAACAGGAAATGACCCGCAATAATTCGATATTATAATTCCTCTCGCGGCTCAAAGCCAACACTCCTCTCAAATCCGTAATATTTCAAATCTCTGATATTCGTTGGTTTCAGGAAAACCGATATGTTCCGTCCTTCTCACGCCGGATCCCGGTGTTGTAAAATGTCTCAAGTGCCCGGATCAGATACGCGGTATCACGCACGCCCGCTGTCTCATACGGCGAATGCATAGCAAGCTGTGCCAGTCCGATATCGACCATATTAACAGATACCTGATGGCTCGCAATATTGCCGAGCGTAGAGCCTCCCGGCACATCCGAACGATTCACATAGCTTTGTACCGGTACCTCAGCCTTCCGGCATATCTCCTGAAATACAGCTGCAGACACCGCATCTGTCGTGTATCGCTGATTGGCATTATATTTGATCACGATACCGCCATTCATATACGGACGATTCGTCGGGTCCGCCTTGTCCATATGATTTGGATGAACGGCATGCGCATTATCCGCAGAAATTAAAAAGCTTTCTGACAGAAGCATTTTCAGCTCCTCTGCATTCATACCAAGGCCAAAGGCGATCCGTTCCAATACATCCTTCAGGAACGAAGACGCCGCCCCCTGCTTCGTGCCACTTCCGACTTCTTCATTATCAAACACGCAGCACACACTGATGCTTTCACGGTGATGTCCTTTGAGCATTGCCTTCACAGAGGCATATGCGCACTGCACATCATCCAGATGCGGACTTGAAATATACTCGTTTTGCGCTCCCCACACGGTTCCCGGCATCCGGTTGTACAAAAACAGATCCGTTGATACCACATCCTCCTTTGCAGCACCGCACTCTGCTGCGACCATCTCATCAAAGCTGCCCTCGGAGGCTTCGTCACCCCAAATTGGTATCATATCCTTCTGGGCGTTATATTTATATCCATCATTCAGGTTACGATCCATATGGATCGCCAGATTCGGGATCATCACAAGGTCTCGGTCAAAATTGATCAGACGCTGCTTCACGCCGCCGTCAGCACGTACCATAACCCTTCCGGCAATCGAGAGGGGTCTGTCAAACCACGGTGCGCACAGCATACCTCCGTACTTCTCTGCATTCAGCTCCACATAATGACCTGCCGAAACCATCTCCGGATTCTCCTTGATCTTGAAGCTCGGCGAATCGCTGTGGGACGCTACCATCTGGAAATTATGCACTTCCCCCTCCGGGATCCGGAAGGCGATGAGAGACGATCCATTTCGCATCACATAATAGTCTCTGCCCTTCTGCAGCTTCCATTTTTCATTTTCATATAACCGCTCAAAGCCATTATCGGATAATATCTGTGCCAGTCCGTCCGCCACATGAAAGCTGCTCGGATGGCTCTTTATAAATTCCATCATCTCACGGGAAATCTTCTCATTCATCCCATTCACCACGCCTTTCTGCTATATCTGTCGTTTGTTTGCAGACGCATGCATCAAAACAGGTCGTCCTGCATCCGGTAATGCTCCATCAGCTCCATCGCCGCTCTCAAACTGCCGGTCTGATTAAAGCCCTTTGGATAAGCAACGCCGTCGTCCATCGCCTTCTTCAACGTCTCCTCAAAGCATGCCTTGCCGTATCTCTGTATAAATATCGCCGATACCTTCGCGATATATTCGGTCTGTATATTGTAATAGCCCTTGCTGCAGGCAGGCAGGTCAAAGCACTCATAGCAGCCGTCCAAGCCGCGCTGTTTCGAACATACGACATTCTCACACTGTCCGTCCGGGAAAAGTGTGCCAAACGAACAGCAGGCGTAATTACTCCTGCAGCCTCCGCACCACTGACTCTGCAGACAATGTGTACAATGCTGTCCACAGCGCGCGATCGGATCCGTTCCCGCTTTGGCACGCTGTACCAGATAATCCTTCATCTGACGGCAGCGCTCGATCCTTGCCCCTTTCGGATCATCTCCCTCCTCGTCATCATAAGAATAACGGTGAAGCATTTCACAGCAGAAATCCTTACACTCTCCGCAGAAATTGACCTTCTTGCGGCGGGCACATGCTGCCAGCTCACAGGGACCATAAAACGGATTGCCGCCGGTTGCCATGCAGCCGCCACAATGAAACTCTTCTCTATATTCACATTCCTCGCAGCTTAAGCCACAGTAAGAATCCATTCCTTTGTACATCTTTGAATCCTCTGCTTTCTCTCGTAATCATAATCATTATAAAATGTATCACATTCCGTCACATAACGCAACAAAGCAGCCCGCCAAAACGGACTGCCTGTGATATGTATATCGTTACCGGACGATAAATTCAAAATAATAACATCGGTGCATCAGAAGCTGTGACCTCCACCGCCTCCGCTGCTGCCTCCGCCACCGCCTCCGCTGCTTCCTCCGCCACCGCCTCCGGAGCTTTGCGGACTGTATGTCTTCGTCTCCCGATCAAACTGCACATCAACATGATTCATTCTCTGTGTCGCTGCGATTGCCGCCAGCATTTCCCGATCCGACGGACTCTTCGCCCTTGAAAACAGCTTCACAAGAATATAATTGATCAGGATCGCAAGTGCCAGTGCCAGAAATAAATTGCTGACATATTTCATCGGCTGTGCGATCTTTCGCCCTTCCAAAAGCGTCTGCTCGGAGAGAAACACCTCTCTGGCACATTTATAGTAATCGCCCCTCGTAGCATGCTTATAAACGTTATCGGTGATTGTGTTGGCATATGCATTTGTGATCGTCTTGTAGATCACGCCGTTGCTGTAAATATAAATCTTGCGGTTTGCCATATCGATCAGAAACATCGTTCCGCTCTCTGCGCCGCTGCTCTGTTTCCACAGATACTCATCATACAGAGAATGTGCAAGCCCGGAGGTTCTGAATCCTTCTGTATCAGAAGTGAAAAATCCCACAGAACCGTACTTTGTCAGCCCCTTCATATTCTCCGCCAGTGCGCGCAGCTCACTCTCCTCCAGAAGAGAAGCATCATCGTGAAGCTCAATCTTATATCCGGTCTCATCATTGATATACCAGGTTCCGCTTAACTCTCCGATCTCCTCCGCATGGACGGATGCCGGCACAAACAGCAGACAAAACGCTGCCAGTAAACAGATCACAACAAATCTCATACCGGTCAATTTCCCAAAATTACGATCATGCACGGTCATCACCTCCCTTATAATGAAACTGCGGCAATGGCCGTGTTGCAAACAGATTGTAGCAGCGGATCAGATCCACCAGGGAAGCCACCATCGCAAGAAGCATCAATGCAATGCATCCATAATAATACAGATCTGAAACCGGATGAAGCAATGCAACGATCACAGAAGCCACCATCGGAATCAACAGATAGGTCAACGCATTGCCGCGTCCCTTTCTGGAGCTTACATCATCCATCCTAAACCATGTACGGAACCAGTAGATCAAGACCAGAACCGCTGCGGCTCCCACTGTGATCCGCGTAAAATATTCTTCCAGTACAAATCCAAAAAGAAGCCCTGCTGCTACCACAGCAAGAACAAGGATCGGATCAAAAAACGTCATTGCTGCACGGAAACTGTCACTCTCCGCCGATACCGTTTCTCCGTTAACGATAAGCTTCGGCTTCGCATCTGCCTCTTCTTTTTTCCTCTCCTCTAAGGATGCCGCAAGCTGTGCATCCGACTTTGGCGGAAGCTTCTCTCCTCCGGGTGCTCTTTTGTGATTCTCTCTCTGCTCACGCAGCCTTGCCGCGATCGCACCCTTGTCATATTCCTTGCCCTCCTGCGCTGCAATATCATCAATCTGTCTGAAATACATACAGGATACGATTCCTGCTACCAGACAGACTATGCCAAGCAGCATACTCGGGATCAATGTCAGAAAAGCGTTTAACAAGAAAAACAGCGGAATTGTCAATACCACCGACGCCCCCAGATATTTCGGGACATCCACCGGAAGATCCGCAACAACCTTTCCGGTCTGACCGTTCACCGTTGCGTAGGCGACACGGTCTTTATTCTTGTACGCCATAAACCATACCGGAAACATTGCTCCCTCAGCATCTCCTACCGTAGAATTCAGTTTCCACTGCAACGTTTTGCCGGTTTCTACGATGTCATATTTTCGCAGGTTCGGGTAAGAGCTGATAAAATCCTGCGTCTTATCCAGTGCAAACTGCTCTGCGTCATCCACATATAACGAGGTATCTATATCTGCGCTGTCCGCATAAAAGCCACTTAAAAATGCCGGTGTAAATTCCTTCATATTCTTCGTGTCAAACGGTGCCAGATTCTCGCTGATCGTATCCGAGAACGAGGAGGATGCATCATAAGCAATTCCCTGATAATCAGCATCCAGATCAAGGTGCAGATTATAGTGACTTTTAATGATATATCACCTCTGCGCTTCTCCGTGATTCCTGTCAGACGGATATCCCCGCCGCCCTCATGAACGTTGTAGATCCAATACGGCATGTAAATTCCGCGAAACTCATTGATATGCTTCTCACTCTTAAGCTCCTTTGGGGCAAAGACTGCCTTTCCCATCAGCTTCATGTAAGACTTCTTACACTGCTCCTTCGTCTGACGAAACGGTATGATATACTTCGGCCGGTGCTCCTTACGAAGACGGCTCTCCAGTATCGCTGCCGATCCGCAGAAGGTACAAAAGCCTGCCGCCGTGTTGTCGGTGCTGTAAATCTCGCCGCCGCACTGCGGACATTTGAATACGGTTACCTCGTACTCATCCTCTGTTTCCTGCGCTCCGTTGCGTTCGGACACTTCGTAAGGATCGAACTTGGAGTCACAGCTTGCGCATGCCATCATTTTTGATGGAATATCGTATCGCAGATTCCCTCCGCAATTAGGACATTCATACATACAATACCTCCTTTCGGTTTTCCTTTATGATTAAATTATTTGCATAACATTTCCATTTATCTGATTCGGACATAAACTATGCTAAGCTTGGAATTTTTGGGGCTTGGCACAGCATCTATCTCCAGAAAGTCAAAGCTTCGGATCAGCTTGCCAAGCTTGGAATAGCCGTAGTTTCGCGGATCAAAGCCCGGGATTCTTTTGGAGAGCTGAATACCGATCTCTGACTGATTGATCCATCCATCCTCGTCAGATTTCAGATCAATAATATTGGCGATCTCATCTCCGAGCTCCTCCTTGGTCAAAAAGCTTTCCTCTGCATGGTCATCGTAAAAATCATAGAAAACATCATCGTAGGAAGAATATACCGGTACATTCTCCTTTTTTGATTCTTTTTTCTGTTTTTTGCCGGACTGACTGCCGCCTGCCGGTTTCTTTTTCTGCTGCTTTTTATTCTCATCCTCCGCCTTATACAGAAGGTCGAGATATTTGAAGGTCTCGCAGGCTGACACAAGAGAGATCGGTGTTTTCTTCTCTCCCATACCGATGACAAGCATGCCCGCCTCGCGCAGCCGGTTCGCAAGCTTTGTAAAATCACTGTCTGAAGTGACCAGACAGAAACCGGTCACGTTGCCTGTATACAAAATATCCATCGCATCAATGATCATCGCCGAATCCGATGCGTTCTTGTTCTTTGTGTAATTGATCTGGAAAATCGGCGTGAGTGCATATTTACGAAGCTCATCCTTCCATGCCGATGCACTTCCTTCGGAAAAATCCGCATACACTCTTTTATACGTCGGTGTACCAAATTCTATGACTTCATCCAAGATCAGTTTAATATATTTGCGGGAAATATTTTCTCCGTCGATCAATACAGCTATCTTGTCCTGTTTCTGCATCCTTTACATTCCTTTCTTTTTCTGTTCCTTCTCCTCGTCAGCACGACAGAATACCTCCTCGTACGGCTCTGTTCCATCAGCCGACTGTGCCGTGCCATACACGATCCGAACTGCGATGTCCGGCGCACCCACAAGCGTCACATCGCTGCTTAAATCCTCAAACTCCCGCAAAAGCTCCCCGCACTTCATGTAATCGTTCCCTTTCAGAAATGCGACAAACTCGTCTCCACCGATGCGGAAGATCGGGCTGTGAGAGAACACCCTGCAGATAATGCCGCACGCTGTTACGATCAGTTCATCTCCACATTTTCTGCCTCTTGTCTTGTTGACTCCCGCCAGTCCCGTCACCTTAAATACTACGATTGTGTACGGCTGCTTCTGCGCCTCCTCGGACAGGGATTTTATGTATTCATAATAGTACGTCTTATTCTTAACTCCGGTAAGTCCGTCACGATAGACAAGTCCGTTGATCTCCTTTACATAAGCCTTGAGATTCTGCGCCATCTGCTGGATGCTCTCCGTCAGCGTCTTCACTTCATCATTCGTGTTACACTCGATGCTCACATCCATATTACCGTCCGCAATCTCTTTTGCCGCGGCATTAAGCTGTTTTAACGGCTGAACGATCTTTTTCGTCATATATATCGTGAAACACAAATAACCGATCAGAATACTGCAGGTCACCAGCAGAATTACCATCAGCAGATGATTTTTCGGCCGGTTTGTCTCTGTGACAGGTGCAAGAAGTACATATTTCATTCCGTTATTTAACGTCTGATATGACATATGGGAATGCTTCCCTTTATAGGAAAACGGCAGAAGTTTTCCCTGATTGGTGTCTGCCTTTTTCAGGGTATTATAGAAATGATCTGAAATATCCAGTGTGCGGATCTCAAATTCGTTGTCACCGGCATTGCGATAATAAACCACCCGCTTGTTCATATCCACAAGATTACCACGTCCATTTTCGTAAATGGCACCCTCCTGCGCCAGATCCACAAGATAAGAAAAGTCCATATCGATTCCCATCACGCCTACTAATGTCTTGCCAAGGTAGAACGGAATTCCATAAGAGATCATCTCCACCCCGATCGTCTCATTATAATAGGAACTTGTCCATATCGGTTTCCCGGCATTGACAGGCTGATAATACCAGCAGGTCTTTTCCACGTCCTTTTCTCCATACTCGGTGAGATCTGTCGTCATTGATTTCTTAAGGCCACTCTTGATATCGTTCTTCGCCCAGAAGAATCCGTCCTTCGGTCCCGTCAGCTCCGGATTATAACGAAAATACACCCCGAGCGTTCCCTCTGTATGATCTGTTACGTTGACTGCCAATGAACACACCCGGTCGGTATATTCCTTCCGAAAATCTTCATCCTGCAGATCCTTCAGTGAGGTCAGACGGCTCCGGGCATAGTTGTAAATGATCGTTGCCGCCTGCTTTACGGTATCGAGCTGATTATCCATGCGGATCGTCTGCTCCTCGCACACTGTATTCAGTGTCGTCTTAAGATTTTCTGTCGACTCATAAACTGCATAGACGAGGCAGATGCCGCCTAACAGTAATGACATCGTCAGAAGTCCCGATATCATCAGGACTGTAAATTTGCTTTGAATTGATTTCATACTATCTCCATTCTTTTGTTCCTTCGTGCTTATCCTTCTTTATACAGTGTATCATGAATTTGCAACATACACCAGATACTAAAATGACATTTTGTATTATAATTATAATACCTCATTTAATTCTTCGGTTCCCTCCAGCACGAAACGCCCCTCATGGATCAGCGCGATCTGTCTTCCGTCATGACAATGAACAATAATATCCCCCAGCTCATGATATGGGATCGTCACATCTGTATGACAGTTAAAATACGCCTTCTCTGGCTCGGTATGGCGAAGTGCGGAAAAGCGGTTTTCTTTTGCAATCATCTGCTTGCCATCCGGATTATATGTGACAAGCTCTTCCTCATGAGAAAAACAAGTGTCACCAAACGCAAAATGTGGTCCTGTCTTCTCCGCGATCAGGATCGGCAGGAGGTTGGAAATGCCGTACTTCTGCCCCATCGCATAAGCAGTCGTATTCGTACCGATTGCAAACTCCCCCATCGGAAGGGTCAAATGCTGGAACAAAAGATTCTCCTCAATATAGGCTTTATTCTCCTTTTCTGTTCCAAAATTGGTACACATATATTCTTTGACCGTACCATCCTCAATCTCCAGAGACAGGTTCTCATATTTGAGTTCGTTCAGATATACCTCGGTCACATGAAGTGTTCCATGCGTTCCCTCCAGCTTCGGTGAAGTAAATACTTCTCCAAGCGGAATGTTCACATCGGCAAGACAGTTTTCAAAATCGGTCTGACGCTCCGGATCCTCCAGCGGATGAAGCGCTACCGTCAGATCTGTGCAATTGCCGTTTCGTCCGGTTACGGTAACATATTCTCCCTGATCCAGCGCATCGATCAGCTTCTGCTGGATCACGCCGTATTTGGTGCTGTCCAACGTATTGACCTGTACGGTTTCGTCAAAGATTTCTTTGTAGTTCTGTCCAATTTCCGGGACAGGGTATGCGATGATCGTAAAGCTCACCTGATCCCCTGGTATAAATTCATTGGAAAGCAGTGAGGCGGCAGACTGGTATTCCAGCTTCTGCTTACGCTGCTTCTCGGTATATACGGCAGCCTCCTTCTTTGCAACAGGGACAAACGGCTCCTCTCCGAAAACTTCAACAACTGCCGGACCTGCATAGGCAGCCGCCAGTGTCTGATATTCCTCATAAGCACATCTTTGCTGTACCAGCTTCCGGTCTGCCAGTGCCTTTCCAAAGATCAGCGCCTCATCAAAACGGTGATCGTAATCGTATTGCGGATTAGCTCCTCCGGAGCTGTAGCCCACCCGGATGCCTCTGCCATTGTGATAGATCAGATTGCCAACCGCACGGTACATCGTCGTCTTAAGTCCCAGCTTTTCAAACCGGCACATTGCCGCACGTATCATCCGCTCAAAGCCGAGCTGATACCGGATGTTGACCGTCTGCTTAGAGGACAGATCGATCCGGTACAACTCAAATCCCTTCCGGTATCCCTCCGTATAAGTGCACGCCATATCCTCGATCTGCTTTACTTCCAACTCCTGCAGATGTCTGGCTGTTCCAAGCTCATTCTCTCCGATATATTCTCCAAAATAATACAGGTACTTCTGATCTGTCAAATCTGCCGTCATGATCAGCGACTGTGCAAAGCAGTGATCCGGATCTAACATCGCCTGTGTCCGGTCCGCAATCGTCACATCCGCATAATCATACACATAATAATACAGGGCATTCCGAAGCTCATGCGGTTCGCATTTCTCATCCTCCATCAGATCGTAGATCTCAATGAATAACTCCAGACCCGTCACCAGGAAAAACAGTCTCTGCTCAAACACCCACACCAGCGTCTCACGCAGCTCTGCATATAACAGGCACAGATACCGTCCATACTCTTCCCCGAGCACCTTCACTGCATATGCCGGGTTGGCGTAACTCTCCCCATAGTTCTCCGGAAGGATATCCTCGTAAAGTGCATGGTTCTGCTCCTGCAGCTCCTCGAATGACTTTGTGTAAAGCGTGCCGTCTGTGACACTTTCATATGTCTCCATCAGCATCACAAGATAACCGGAAACCTTTTCAAAATAATCTCCGGTATATTCCGGCACAACTGCTCCGCCGTTCTTTAACTCTTCGTAAACTCCGCGGACACGCCCCGCCGCAAGCTCATATCTTTCCTGATACTGCTTCTTTTCTTCCTCTGCTTTTGGATAAACAATATTCATAGTGTTTCAAATCCCCCTGTAGCATTCCTGATTATCTGTTCCCATAATAAAGAAAAAATACTGGAGCACCGCCTGTAAAAACAGTCGGCACCACAGTGTTATTGATTTAAGTCCCTTTATTGTCCGGTGCATAAGCTTTGCAAACCTGCCTCACTGCCCCCTTCATATCGCCGTTGTATCCGGCTACATGATCTCCTCGATCCGCAGATATCTCTCCTTACGCAGATCGATTGCCTCTCCATCTGCCATCACTACCGGCCGCGACAGAGCATGGTTGTTGATATAGATCAGTTTTCCGCTCCTTCCATCCGAAAGACGTACGTTTTCATTGAGATAGGATTCTGCAATCCTCCTCAGAAAGATCATGATATATCGGCTGTCATACTTCTGAAAGCCCTCCTGTTCAAACAGATTGATCACATCAAACGGACATGTCGGTCCGCGATAAACACGCGGAGAAGTCATTGCATCATACACATCCACGATCGATACAATCTTGGCATATTCATCAATATGTGCATCCACCAGCCCAAGCGGATATCCACTGCCGTCATTGCGTTCATGATGCTGCAGCGCCGTATAACGGATATGATAATCCAGCTTGTTCTCTGTCAGTATCGCAAAGCCATATTCCGTGTGCTTCTTGATGATCTGATATTCTTCCTCACTGAGCCTTGACGGCTTCTGAATGATCTCGAGCGGTATCCTTGTCTTACCGATATCGTGAAGGATGCCGGCGACAGTCAGAGTCTTTTTCTCTTCCTCATCGAAATCAAGCCAGTCCGCAAATACGTTGCACAAAAGCCCCACATTCATTGAATGCGCATATGTACTATCATCATAGTGTCTCAAATTCTGAACCATATCGAATGCATTGATGGAATTACCGGTATCCTTCAAAAGCATCACTACCTGACGGTACAATGCTTCGCAGTCAATCTTCTGATTCTTCTCGACGACACAGCTGATCATATTCTGGAAACCTAACACCTCTGTGTCATAATCCTCCTGAAACTTCTTAAACTCCGGACTGTTCTGTATCCGTTCCGAATAGGAGGAACGATGATACGAATTGGCCTCCTGAATACTTAAGACCTCTTCCTCGATCATAAACTGTGGTATCTCGAAACGGTGCAGCTTTGTGATGGTTCTCTCATCCAACACCGTTCCCTTTTTTATGACGATCTGATTGGCAAAATTATAGACATCCTGTCCCAGGATCATCCCCGGACAAAGCCTCGACTTGTCCATCATCTGCACTTCGTTTCACCACCTCTTGTTCAAAATAAGCCCGCTCCCCGAAGCACTCTCCGGTTTTGCGGGCAAAAGCATCATCAATCCTTATCAACAACTTCCATGAAAAAGCTTGAGTAATCTTTTCTCTGTTCCTTCGTTGCTGCAATCGCTGTCCGCGGATGCTGATTCAGATGACCTGTGATGAGGTACGGAATGTCGTACCCCCAGACAGCTCCCTGTTCCTCGAGAGGAACCATATACTTCTCAACAAACTGCAGTACCGGGAATAACTGGTACTTTGGATTCTTGAGGAATCCAAGCAGAAGCTCCATCGCACAGTTTCCTGCGCCACGTCCCATGCCCTTCATCGTTGCATCCAGGAAGGATACGCCATTGGTCAACGCCTCGATCGTATTGGCAAATGCAAGCTGCTGGTTATTGTGTGCATGCATTCCGATGTACTTGCCATACTTCTCACCGATCTCAAGGTACTGCTCACTGATATTACGGATCTGCTCCGGGAATAAAGAACCGTAGCTGTCTACGATGTAGATTCCATCTACCGGACTGTTGCCGAGCATCTCGAGCGCAGACATGATATCGGACTCCTTCGCATTGGAGATCGCCATGATATTACATGTCGTCTCATAACCCTTATTGTATGCATCCTCGATCATATCGAGTGCTGCCGGCATCGTGTTCACATATGTAGCGACACGCACCAGATCAACCGGACTCTCATCTCTCGGATGGATGTCCTCCTTGTAATTACACCTTCCGACGTCTGCATGATGGAGATCTTCAGATCAGTATCATTATCTCCTACGATCGCGCGGATATCCTCATCGTTGCAAAATTTCCACTTGCCAAATTTGTCCACATCAAACATTTCTTTGTCTGCTCTATATCCGAACTCCATATAATCTACGCCAGCCTTTACGTTGGTCTTATACAGAGCTTTAATAAACTCATCGGTAAAATAAAAATCATTAACCAGTCCACCATCTCGAATTGTTGCATCCAGGACCTTGATGTCCGGACGAAAAGATAATAAATCTCCTTTTTGTGCCATAATGTCTTTCCTCCGTTTCTAAAACTTTATTTCCATCGTATATTATACATAATCTCGGCATGTTTTACAATCCTTTTACTCCGATCGGAAATAAAAAGATTCTCCCATACTACAAAAAAGCTGTGATATTCACCAAAATGGAAATATCACAGCTTTCTATGCGTTTATGATCCGCCGTCAAGCGGAATCTCTTTCATTTGTTAGTGTGCCAGAATGATCTTCTTCGGACACTTCTCCGCACACTTGCCACAGCCCGTACACTTGTTCTGATCGATATGAGCCACATTATTCTCAACCGTCACAGCTCCGGACTCGCACTGTCTTACGCAAAGACCACAGCCGATACATCCGGTGTCGCAGACTGCCATAACCTTTGGTCCCTTATCCTGATTAGAACATGCCACTCCATAAGAGGCATCGTATGGAACCATCTCAATCAGGTGATTTGGACATTCCTCCGCACACTTACCGCATGCCACACACTTCTCCTTGTCAACAACTGCCACGCCGTCAACCACATGGATCGCATCAAACTGACAGGCTGCCACACAGGAGCCAAAACCCATGCATCCAAAAGAGCATGCCTTGTCGCCGCGTCCCGGTATCGCTGCTGCTCTCTTACAGTCTGAGATACCGTAATAATTTGCCTTAAGCCCCGCCTTATCGCAGGTTCCGTTACATTTCACAAAGGCAACCATCCTGACTGCCTCTCCGGCATCCACGCCCATGACCGCTCCGATCTTCCCGGCGACTGCTGCGCCTCCGACCGGGCATGCATTAACCGGTGCTTCTCCGGCCGCGATTGCTTTGGCAAGCGCATCACAGCCTGCATAACCACAACCACCACAGTTGTTGCCCGGAAGGAACTCACGAACCTCGATCTCTTTCTCATCGACAGGCACGGCGAGCTTGATCGCTGCAAATCCCAGAAGAAGACCAATCAGAATACCGATAACGCCAATTAAAATTGCCGCATGTAAAATACCAGCTACCATTTTGTCTCCTCCCTTCTATACCAGACCGGCAAAGCCGCAGAATGCGATTGCCATCAGACTTGCTGTTACAAGTACGATCGGTGTACCCTGAAATGACTTCGGCACATCGTTGTACTCGCTGCGCTCGCGGATACTTGCCATGATCGTAATAGCCACAAGAAAACCAAGTGCGGTAAACAGACCTCTTACGACACTGTAAAGGAATCCCATACCAAAGCTCTCTCCGGCATAATCAGTTACATTGTTCAGTGCCACACCAAGAACTGCACAGTTGGTCGTGATCAGTGGAAGATACACACCAAGGGATGCATGCAGTGCCGGCATGAATTTCTTAAGAACCATCTCGATAAACTGCACAAGTGCAGCAATGATCAGGATAAATGCAATGGTCTCCAGATAAGCAAGACCGGTTGGTTCCAGAATAAAATAATAAATCGGATATGTTATTGCTGAAGCAATCGTAATAACGAATGTAACGGCAGCTCCCATACCAACGGCTGTCTCAACCTTTTTCGATACACCAAGGAATGGACAGATACCAAGGAACTGGCTCAATACGACGTTGCTGACCAGCATTGATGATATAATGATCACAAATAATTCGCCCACTGCCATCAATCCTCCTTCCTGTCAGAAGCGGCTTCCTTCGCCTTGGTCTCAGCCTCGGCTTTAGCCTTTGCTTCCTTTGCTGCCTTCGCCTTCGCTGCGGCTTCTGCTTTTGCCTTGGCTGCGGCTGCCTTCTGAGCAGCTCTCTCTGCCTCTACAAGTCCCTTGTTGGCAACACTGCAGTTACCGACGCAGGATGCACAATTTCCACCGCAGGCAATCTCGTCATCTGCCTTCTCTACATTTGTCGCAGAAGGCATCTTGAGCTTATTCTGGATTGCTGTCAGGAAAGACAGAACAAGGAATGCTCCCGGTGCCAGTACAAAAAATGTAATATGATAATCATCCGGAATGAACTGATGTCCAAAGATTGCACCAGCACCCAGGATCTCACGGCAGATACCGATACAGGTCAGACCAAACGTAAATCCAAGACCCATACCGAGTCCATCAAATGCAGATGAAAGTACCGGATTCTTTGATGCATATGCCTCGGCTCTTCCGAGGATAATGCAGTTTACTACGATAAGTGGGATATATACACCCAATGCTTTGTTCAGTGATGGAAGATACGCCTGCAAAAGTAACTGGATCAACGTTACGAACGTTGCAACGATTACGATAAATGCAGGGATTCTCACCTTATCCGGAATCACCTTACGAAGCAGAGAGATGAATACATTCGACAGGATCAAAACTGCCGTTGTCGTCAGACCCATGCCCAGACCGTTGATGGCTGATGAAGTAACAGCCAGCGTCGGACACATGCCAAGCATCATCACGAAGGTAGGATTCTCTGTGATAATGCCGTTTTTCAAACGTTCTGTACAAGAATTCATAATCCATTCCTCCTATTCTGATAATGATGCAATGAAATCCAACGCACCATTGACGGCTCTTGTTACCGCACGGCTTGTAATGGTCGCTCCGCTGATCGCATTGACCGTGCCGCTCTTTGCATCACCGGAACCATCCTTCACAACGGAAAGTCCGGAGTCACCCTTTGCCATGCCGACATACTGCTCATTCCATGAGGTCGCACTGTTCTGTCCAAGACCGGGTGTCTCGTTGGAGCAGTCGGTTACACGGATACCTAAAATATTGCCATCCTTATCAACACCAAGTGCCAGCACCACACTTCCGCCATAGCCTTTGGCTGAGCAGGTCACTACATAGCCGGCATCTGCGCCGTCCACCTGTGCCTTCATGACCTCAGAGATCTCTACATCGCTGAGGGTCTCACCCATGGCATCTGCCTTGATCTCACCGGCAGCAAGCTTCTCATTGTACTTGACAAGTGCGTCATCAACCGTCTTGTCATCGACAAATTCTGCATTCTCATAAACAGCGGCATATGCCTCTGCCTTTATCTTTTCATTCTGTTGCTCGATCGGCTTCTTTGTAATGGTATACACACCGCCCAACAGGATACCGGCGATCAGTGTGATCACGGTAAGCGCAATGGTATCATGCACCAGTGTATTGCCTGATTTTTTCTCGTCTTTATTTGCCATCCTTGATGCCCTCCTTTCCAAATGGAACAGGAATTGTCACCTTTTCGATCAACGGTACCATAAGGTTGCTGATGATGATCGCATAGGATACGCCCTCTGCAGATGCACCGTACACACGGAAGATACCGGTCAGAATACCTAACAGGATACCAAACACGATCTGTCCCTTCGGGGTGATCGGGCTTGTTACGTAATCAGTGGCCATGAAGAAGGCACCGAGTAAAAGTCCGCCGCCGCAAAGCTCAGCAGCAAGGTACATTATATTGAAACCGTGTCCGCCGAAGATCAGATAAAATACAGCGAAGGTTGCCAGATAGCATACCGGAATACGCCAGCTGATGACCTTGCGGATCAACAGATAAGCTGCACCGATCAACAGACAAAGTGCTGAGGTTTCACCGATCGTTCCGCCGGTTGTTCCGAGAAACATCTTCAGCACCTGTGCCCAGTCAAGATTCATGGAGCCATCCTTGATCATTGCCAGCGGCGTTGCTCCACTGATCGCATCAAGCTGTTTGTCGGACAGATATTTCAATCCTACTGCCTTGTCATATGCAAAGGATGTCATCTGACCCGCAAAGGAGATCATCAGGAAACATCTTGCACCGAGTGCGGGGTTCATGAAGTTCTGTCCAAGACCACCGAAAAGCTGTTTTACAATGATGATTGCAAAAACACTGCCGATGATCGCCATCCAGATCGGAAACTTGGAGCTTAAGTTCAGTCCAAGAAAAAGTCCTGTCAGAGCGGCACTTCCATCGCTGACGGTCAGCGGAAGTCCCATTGCCTTCTGCCATATG
Source organism: Roseburia sp. AM59-24XD (assembly GCF_003478445.1). Lineage (GTDB taxonomy): Bacteria > Bacillota > Clostridia > Lachnospirales > Lachnospiraceae > Jutongia. Next base: position 29,192 of record NZ_QUET01000010.1, on the reverse strand, counting down.
TACTCAGACAGTACACATGACGCCATACATACCACAATCAATACCAGTGCGCGGATACCGAAATTGTAAATTCCGAACAGAGCCGCCGGTGCCAGAGCAAGAAGCACATCGTACATGATCGATTTTGTAGAGGTCTTGCTTCGAACGTGTGGTGATGATGAAATATTCAATAGATTACTCACGATTCTACACCTCCTATTTCTTTCTTCTCTGGGCTGCCACATACTGGCGTGCCTGCTTAAAGGTCTGGGTCAGAGGGCGTCTTGCCGGACATACAAATGTACAGCTTCCGCACTCATAGCATTCCATACCGTTTAATTTCACAAATGCATCGTAATCATTGTGCATAGCCGCCTGTGCCATCTTCTGCGGCATCAGATTGCCGGGACATGCTTCCACGCAGCGTCCGCAGCGGATACACGGTGTCGGCTCATACTCTGCCACCTCATCCTTTGTCAGTGCAAGGATCGAGGAGGAAGTCTTCGTCACCGGTACATTCAGATCAAAGAATGCAAAGCCCATCATCGGACCACCGGAAATAATCTTGACCGGCTCTGTCTTAAAGCCATCTCCTTCCGGTACCAGATCGGCATGACTACAGCCGAGACGAACCTCTACATTGACCGGTGTATTAAATGCATCTCCGGTTAATGTCAGACGCCCCGGATCAGAGGTGTCTGCTTGCAGACAGCACGGTAGATCGCAATAACCGTAGATACATTATCCACGATACAGCCTGCATCTGCCGGCAGCTTTGCAGAATAGATCTTACGTCCGGTTGCCGCATAGATCAGGGTACGCTCACCACCCTGAGGATACTTTGTCTTAAGGGGAAGCACCTCTATGCGTTCCTCATTCTGAACAGCCTCCCGCATCTTTGCGATCGCATCCGGCTTGTTGTCCTCAATACAGATCACACCCTTCGCATTGTCGAAAAGCGTAAGCATTACCTTCAGACCTTCAACGATCTGATCGGTGTATTCCATCATCTGACGATAATCAGATGTCAGATACGGCTCACACTCTGCGCCGTTTACAAGGATGTAATCAATCTTATCCGGCTCCTTCGGGGCAAGCTTTACATGTGTCGGGAAGCCTGCTCCTCCCATACCAACGATACCCGCCTCCTTGACGATATCGCGGATCTCATCCTTGGACAGCTTCGTGTAATCACGATCCTCTCCAAGCCCCTCGATGCCTGTGTACTCCTCATCATTCTCAATTACTACACAAGTTGCTTTGGAACCATTAAGAAGCATCCTCGGTTCTACTGCTTTGACGGTTCCAGAAACCGAACTGCAGATATTTGCAGAAATAAAGCCACTGGCTTCGCCAATCTTTTGTCCTACCAGCACCTTGTCGCCCTTTTCCACGATTGGAGTCGCAGGCGCACCAATATGCTGAGCCATGGAAAATACATACTCTCCCGGCAGATTTACCTGCTTGATCGGTAAATCCTTAGACAGCTCTTTTCCCTCGTAGGGATGAACACCCCCACGAAATGTTGCGTTACTCATTCCGGTTCCCCTTTCTTTGTTTTATTTTGCCGTGTCTGTTGAGATCATTTCTCATTTCCCTCACATATGCCTATTACAATCTATTCTTTTGGGACGTGATTCAGCCACAACAATTCACCTTTTATTGTATCATTCGTACGACAAAAGTCAATATTTTCACGCCGTTTTCGGTTATTTTCACCAAAAGTTCGTCCCTTTTCCCATTGAGAATTTATATCAGACTTTTCCGAAAATTATAAATATGTAAAAGAAATCACAAAGTAATTTTTGACTATCTTTTCAAAAGTTCTTATATGCCGGTATAGCCTATTGTTACAGGCTTTTCCGGCATTTTTCGTTATGGAAGATATTCTCAAATCTTCTTATATCCCCGTATGTTTTGATGTTCAAAAGTAGTATGTGGAGTAGTAAATTCTCCGTTTACTACTTATGCAATCAGCCGCTTCATTTCTGTTATCGACGTTTCGGAAGTCGTATGCGCGTAATAGTTCAGTGTCATGTTGATGTTAGAATGTCCCATGATGTACTGTAATGCCTTTGGGTTCATTCCTGCATTTGCTAACGTGGTGCAGAATGTGTGGCGTAAGGTGTGCGGTGTCATTACCTTTGGCAATGCTACCTTTTGCGTTTTGTTGTATTTCCTTACAAGCCCCCGGAACATACTTTCATAGTTGACCGCCACTTTTGGCAAGCCGTTCCGGTTAAGGAACAGAAACTTTGTGTAGCCCTCCAAAATAACAGGCTGTGCATATTTCCGTTTGTTCAGCACCCGCTGAAATGCTTCCAACACTTTTTCACTCATAGGAATAACCCGGTTGCCGCTTTTCGTCTTAGGTGTTTCCACATAGTAGCCCACGTCTGCAATCTTCAAAAGTTGGTGGTCTACATGGATAAGCTGTTTGTCTAAGTCAATGTCAGCTTCCGTCAATCCGCAGAGTTCCGAAATGCGAAGCCCTGTCCCTAACAGTATGATAATCTCGTCGTAGTATTTCTGATAGACTTTATCATGCTGCACAAAGGACAAGAAAGCCGCTTCCTGCGTAGGGGATAGAGGTTCCTTTGGTTCTGTATCATCTTCAAGGACTGTGTTCAACTGGAAGTCAAACGGATTTTTACGAATACAATCGTCCTGTATGGCTGTGTAAAAGGCAGCCTTTAAGGAACGCTTGTGGTTGTTGATAGTTTTGAAGCCGTAACCTTTTTCTTTCATGCGTAACGCCCATTCCTTTGCGTCGGAGAGCTTCACATTTTCAATCCGGCAGGCTCCAAGTTTATCCTCCTGCAAAATCCGCATGAGCTGTTTTCGCCCCTGCTTTGTACCATGCCGCACATTTGCCCGGTGGCGTATCTGCTTTGCGTAGAGTTGGCAGACAGTCATTTTCTTTCCGATATGGTCGATACCGTCGTCAAGGTCTTTTTGGATTTCTTTCTCTTTTTCCCTCAACGCTATATCGTCGCGCTTTCCTGCCGGGGGTTTGTCCGTAGGCACTAACTTCCAAGAATAAACAAACTGCGGTTTCCCAAAGGTATCTATATATTTGTAGGCATATCTCCCGTCTTTTCTCTGGCTCTCTCCGGTGCGGAGAATACGATTTTTATTATCCCGTCTTTTTTCCGACATCGTTATGCTCCTTTCCATAATGGAAAGAGCCTTGATATGCTTGACTACATTGTACCACATTCAAGGCTCGATTTCACTATCAGATTGCGTCCACCGTATCAATCATTTTTTCAAACTGCTTCCGCTTAATCTGAATACGGTTTCCGTTCATCATTACCCAGTCCGGGACGGGATTTTCTTCTGCCAGTTTCCGCAGCTTGCTTTCTCCGATACGGAAATATTTTGCCGCTTCTTCTATGGTAAGAGTGTACTTTTCCCAAATCGGCACGTCGTTATTGTTCAATTTGTCGTCCCCCTTTCTTAATGGGTCAAAAGTTAATGTGTAACATAGGCTTTAATCGGACGGCTATTAGCGTAACCTCATGGGACTTGCACCCCTCCGGCGGTCTGCCGAAGCCCTACCCATTGCCTGCGACGCTTCTAACGCTCGGACTATGGCTGTAAGGAAGTATCATTATATATTCTGTGCGTTATCGCCCGCAGGGTGCTATCCCTGCTTTACGGTGTGGTATTTCTCGCTCGCTTTTCGGTTAAGAAAAAGGTCATGGCGTACCCACCGCATGGCTCGGCACAAAAGGAACGTATCCGATTTGCCTTATACTGCGTCGCCGTTCTATTGCGCCGCTTTCTTTGTCAAAGAGCAGAGAGCTGTTCTGCGATATGGAACGGAAAAGGGAGAAGCGTTCCAATACCGCGTTGGTTTATTCAGCCCTAAATGTGAGGATTGCCCTCATCAGTTTTGCTTGCAGCCTTTCGCGTATTTCTTCGTCTACTCCAAAATAAACATTTCCTCGCTCATCATAGAGCTTCCGCATGGAAAGACTTGCTATATAGCCGCTGAAATGCTGCAATACAATCTTCATTGCGTCCGGGTCGCCTTTGCTCGCCGCCAAAATAACGGGATAGGGAACAAGGGCATTTTCCGGGTACTCGGTCGGTTTACCATTCAATCCATTCATCAGCGTTTTCCTCCAAATATTTTTTTAACTGCTCAAAGGAGCTTGTCCGGCGATACTGTACCGTACTTCTTGAGATATTGAGTTGCTTTCCGATTTCTATATCAGTCAATCCCTCAAAGTAATACAGCAGTATAATTTTGCGCCGTTCTTCGGGCAAAGCCCGGATAGCTTCAAGTAGCAGTTTTGGGGTTATTTCTTTTCCTGCCATTTGATAAGACGGCTCTGCTTCTTCGTCTTGAAAATACTTATCGACGGTATAAAGTTGCCGTTCCTCATGCAAGGCAAGGTTGGAAAAAGTAACCTCCCGAACTCTGCGCCGACGAATTTCTTCATGGGCGTTGCACGCTTCGTTGTGCAGCACTGATTTACAGAACTTTTGAAACGCACATTGCTTTTCAAATTCCCTGCGATTAGGTGTCATGGTGTTCACCTCCTTTCTGCCGAAAGGCGGTAGTACCTCCCCTTTTCGCGGGATAATACAGGCGACTTTTTGCTTTGCCAAAAAGAGGACAAAGTTTTTGAAAAAATCTTCTGTAAACGCAAAATACGCCCGCCCGAAAAAACTCGGACAGGCGCAGAGGAATTAAAAGAAGTATTCAGATGATTTGACAATTCATATATATAGCCGCAATAACCCCTTGTAGGAGGCTGGCTTTTTTGATAAGGTATTCCTTATCTGTATGTATTCATTCTTTCCTTTTTTCACAATGACAACCTCCCAATATACCGCCCCTGCTGATTGCATGGGATAGAGAGTGTCAAAGTGCTTTAAGCAAAAAGAAACGGCGGCTTTTCCATAAGCCACCGTTTCAAAGACGCGTGAAAATATGTCTGCTTTACGACGGCTTTTTTTCTTTTGCCGTCGCGCGGCAGATTTAGTCTATTTTATATCCATTTGTTATAATATTTGCAATATCTAAATTTATTCTCTGTGGTTATTCAGTCACTTTTTTCGCCTTACCAAAAACAAAACACAAGCAAGAGAAAATACAATACTACATATAATGTACGTCCAATTAAAAAATGATATATTGATTAAATATTGTGCAGATTGACTTTTAATGAAGTTAACATATGGCATATTGTTACCAATAGTTTCCATAACTTCAACAATGTTTGTCGGACTTAAATTATATAAAAACGAGCCAAACAAATATAATGTGATTTTTTCAACGATAGATGGTAGAAGAATAGCCAATACATAAAACCAAATTTTGTATTGATTACAGGATTTCCATAAATATATTGTTCCTAAAAGATACGGTATAATAGCAAGTAAACCGCCTAAAAGGGGTGTATATAAATGAAAGCCTAAAACAATAAATACAATACGAATTAAAAGGTACACTCCTAAAATAATTATCCAGTTCAGTAACAATACCAAAATAGAATTTTGCTTTTGTCCGTTTGTTACGTTACTCTGTTGTTGCATTTCTACACCTCCCGAAAGAAAGGACGTTCCACTTTTGGAAACGTCAAGGTTACGGTTGTTCCACCATAAGAATTAGTCTGTATTTCCACTTTTATAGTTAGGTCATTAGCCATTTTTTGAACAAGGTATAACCCCATGCCTGTAGAACGGCTTAAATAACTTCCTGTATCGCCGGTAAAACCTTTATCAAAAACAAATGGCAAATCCGATATGGGTATGCTCATTCCATTATCGTTAATAGATAAGATGATTTCTTCACTTTGTGAAGCTTCATTGATTGAGAATTGAAGAAAGGGAGAAGATTTTTTTTCAGCATATTTTACACTATTACTAATAATCTGTCCTAAAATAAACATTAGCCCTTTTTTGTCGGATATAATTTGATATTCATTCCCCAAAAACTCAATAGAAAATCCGGCTTCTTCAAGCAGAGTTACATTATCCTCAACTGCTTCTCGACAAGTCCTAAGAATAGATAGTGGTTCAAAATAATAATCTTTATGGACAGCACCAAGCCGAGAAAAATAAAGGATTTGTTCAACATCTTGCCGCGCATGGTCACGCACGTAAAGCATACGAGTATGCACTAAAGGGGACATTTCGTTTTTTCGATTATCCAATAACAATGTCATAAGCGATAGTGGCTTTTTAATTTCATGCGCCCAATTTTCAATATATTGTTCATAGTCCGAAATCTTTATTTTCTGTTCGTTCACATATTCCTGCTGTGTTCTCAAATGCTGTCCCAATTCACGAACATAGGGACGTAATAACGCGGGTACAATTTCACATAGTAAGTATTCATTAGTATCATCTGGTTCCAATAAAAAACTATGAAAAACAACATCAGCTTTGTTACTTTTTTTGATTGATATAGTAATCGGTATAGTAAGTGCAGCCAATGAAACAAAAATTATCAAGGCAACATAGCTTGTGAAATATTCCGGGTAAGCCAACCAAGCAAGGAATATAAAGAACAAATCCAAACACATAAATGTTATAAACCAAATTCGATTAGAAGAAATAGCAATTAAAAGATTTTTCCATTTATTCATATGTCCACCTGCTCTTTCAAACGGTATCCTTGCCCTCGCACCGTTTCTATACGTTCTTCAAGCCCAAACTCCCGAAGCGTTTTTCGCAGCCGAGTAAAATTTACTTGTAATGCATTTTCGTCTATAAATTCTTCTGTTCCCCATAGTCTAATGCATAATTCTTTTTTAGAAACAATCTTAGGGCTATTTTTCAAGAGAGCAAGTAATATTTTTCCTTCGTTCGGTGGCATAAGGTAAGAGCTATTCCCTACATAAATTGTAAAGGTATTCGGGTCAAGTAAAAAACCACCTCCATCAAGTAACCCTTGCTGTACCTGTTCTTCTTTACGTCGAAGAAGATTTTTAATTCGGGCAAGTAAACGTGACATATTACAAGGTTTTGTTAAATAGTCATCAGCCCCCAAGTCTAATGCGTGCAGTTCGTCCTGCAATTTATCTCTTGCAGTCAATACGAGTACCGTACCAATCTGTTTAGCTTTCAACTCTTTACATATTTCAAAACCCGAACGAAAGGGAAGATTGATGTCAAGCAAAATTAAGTCGGGAAAATATGCTGCTATTTCTGATACTGCGTTTTCAAAATCCGATAATCCAATCGTATCATATCCCGATTTTTCTAATAAGTTCAACAGTTCTTCTCGCATATAAACATCATCTTCAACCACAACTATCTTTGCCAATATGTCCGCCTCCTTTCCCATAATATTTATAAGCCTGTTAAGAATTGGGCTTGTAATTGAGCTTTCCTATTTCACGATTAGCTGTTCGAGCAACAGCCACACCGTAAATTACCATAACAAGAACAACAATAACAGCCATAGCAATTAAAAGAGGATAGGACTGTTCAAGGTGTGCCGCTCCTGAATATAAATATAGCTGCATGGCATATATCCCTACTGCTCCGCTGATACACGCTAATATAAGAGGAAGCAGGAAATACCATAATACTTGTTGGTTGATAGAACGCTTAATTTGTTCACGTCGTGCTCCTAAAATAGAGAGTGTTAGATACCTTGATTTTGTAGTTTGCATTTGCGTCAAGAATTGCAGGGCAAGTAATGCACACGCAATAATCAAAAACATAAATCCCATGTATAGTGTTGTATAACTTCCGGAAATAACATAAAATAATTGTCGCCCAAAATTATTAAGATAGCTTTCGTAATATAGACCAGATGGTTTTAACAAATCACGAGCTTCCATAATCGGTAACATTAAACCTTTTGTTTCAACAAGTTCATTAGGAATACAAAAGTTCCAATAAACCATACAAGTGTCTGAATTTACAAATTCTGAATATATCTCATCTGAAACAATCAATGCAGTTATAATCTTGATATTTTCATCTGCGGTCAACCCTTTCATCGGTACGGAGGGAACAAGATAAAATGGTCTTTCGTTGATAGAAAGCGACGCTTCATTATTCGCCTGTGCGTCTGCTGCAATTTGATTTAACAGTGTAACCGTTTCATCTTGAGCATTACCTAAAAAATCTGGGTTGAGATAATAGACAACTTCATTGTTCCCAAGGCTAATCTGTTCTTCTCCCGCGGCATCCAATAACCGATTATAGGAAGATACAGGAAGCAAATAAGGAGAAGAACTACCAGTATCAATAAGACCTAAAAGGTTTAAGGCAGCAGGTTGGTCGGAGCCAAAACTATACATACCATCTTCTTGTGTGGCAGGGTCTACTACATCTTGAGGTAAATGCTGCACGATTTGTTTCCTAAATTTCGACCAATCAACAGGAGAACTTATCCCATCCGAAGCAGTGGATTTTATATTTCCTATTTCCATACGGTTCAGATTTGATACATAAGGACGAATTTGTTCGTTGGAAAGATACTTCTCAACAATTTGGTCGTTGCCCATTACAGTAAAGTCATAAACAGAAGTACCTCGTGTCAATTCACTTCCATATGACATTATGCGCACTGAGCCGTCGGTAATTAACATAATAGTAAGCATCATCAGAATGGACGCTACGCTGATTGAAATATATTTATTAACGACATTTTCATGCAACTGCCGTAAAGTAAATACATAAAGTCCTCTTGTGGCTTTGTGTTTTATAGAAGCTGCCCATATACTCAAAATTCTTGCAAGTCCTCGAATAAATAGAATTGTTCCGATAATTCCAAGTAAAACGGCAATAAGCAGCATTGCCCCACTCGCAGCCATAAAATGCTCTACAACAATCCAGTACGCGACAAGCAAAATTACGGTGCCTATAGCAAACGATACGAAACTTACATATGGATTCCCTGTGCGTTGCTTTTTCGCCATCTCTCCATAAACAAGTTGATGTAGCTCTTTACGGAACAGCTTTCCGCATAGAACAAACAATGCTACAAACTGAATAATCAAGAAGCCTAACGATGTGAAAATAGCGGCACTTACAGAAAAACTTAATTGGTGTGTAATGATACCATGCCCTACTAAACGCGCGGTTGTAAGACTTATAGCTTCGGATAAAAAGCCACCGCATACAAGCCCTCCTAAAAGAGCTAAAAACGACGTGATTAGCCCCTCTGTCATTATTTGAATAAATAATTTAATCTTTGTCATTCCAAACATCAAATAAAGCCCCAGTTCTCGACTACGACATTCAAGTTGATATTTGTTTGCAAATACTACGAGAAAGAACACAAATAATAAAGCACAAAGATAAACCGTCGGTAAAAGATTAGTAAGCAACCGTTCTACTGCGTCGCTCTCAATTTCACTTAAAAAACGTATTACGTCCTGTTGTCCAAGAGAAAGCACTATATAAAACATTGCTACGGCTGTTATCATTGTCAGAAAATAAATTAGGTTTTCGCTACGGCTCCGTTTGGCGTTTCGCCATGTGAGATTAAAGAACATTTGCACTTCCTCCCCCCATTTGAGCCATCACTTGTAAAATACGTGCATAAAAATCTTCCTGTGTTTCATTTGGAATTTTACGACGTAACTCATGGAAAATAACACCGTCTTGAATGAACAAAATACGAGAACAGAAACTCGCGGCGTTAGGGTCATGCGTGACCATTAGGATTGTGCGTCCACGCCTAAGATTGATTTCCTGTAACTTCTCCATGAGTAAACGTGCTGATTTTGTATCTAATGCACCTGTAGGTTCATCAGCCAAAATAATATCGGGGTCAGAAATCAAACTACGTGCAGCAGCTACGCGTTGTTTTTGACCGCCCGACATTTGTGACGGAAATTTAGAAAGAACGTCTGTAATTCCAAGAAAATCTGCTATATCTTTTAGCTTTTTTTCCGCTGTAACAATGTCAATATTATGAATTGATAAAGGCAATATAATATTTTCTTTACCAGTTAGATTATCAAGTAAAGCAAAATCTTGAAATAGATAACCAATCTTGTTGCCACGATATTCAGCCAACTTCGTGCCATCAAAAGAGCTTATATTGGCACCTGAAAGTAAAATTTGACCTGAAGTTGGTTTAATTACCGTCGCAATACAATTTAATAATGTAGTTTTACCGGAACCACTTGCACCCATAATACCCAAATATTCACCATTGAGAACATTAAATGAAATCCCATTTAGAGCCTTTGTGGGGACACCATCTTTTGTGTAAACTTTATGCAAGTCGCACACTTCCAAGAGTTTTTCTGTATAATTCATTTTTACACCTCGCCTTGTGGATTGTTGATTGTTTACCAGTTATAATTTTACTGCGTAATAACTCAATGTAACACTTACATTTGATGTAAGGTTTTACGTAAGGAATTATCTATTTTTTATTCCCTTTCCTACGTCCATCAGTAGGCTTCTCTGCCGCTTTGGGTATCAACCACATATAACCGATTTTTGAAACTCCCGGTATTCTGTTCTGTTTACAAAGTATCTGTACTCGCCGTTCAGAAATGCCCCATTTTTCCGCTGCTTCTGGACAAGACATATATTCCATAGTTCAACCGCCCTTTCCTCAAACTTTATCAATATAATTATAATCGGATAACCGAATAATAGCAAGTGTATGATATGCTCTATTTCTATCCATACTATGATGTGTGTAATCATATCTCGAAAGAGAGATGAAATATACAATGTAGTTGGGTGAAATGATTATGAAGCAGAACAAAGAAAAGTTTGATTTTAAGGCTTTCGGACAGGCTATAAAAGCGGCAAGAAAAGCAAAGGGGATTTCCCGCAATCAGTTAGCGGATGAGCTGAACATTGCGCCGCGATATATCGCGTCCATTGAGAACAGCGGACAGCACCCAAGTTTGCAGATTTTGTATGAGCTTGTAACCTTGCTTGACGTATCGGTAGACCAGTTCTTTTTCCCGGAACGGGAACAGGAAAAGTCCACCCGCCGCCGTCAGCTTGATACCATGCTCGACGGCATGAGCGAAAAGGATTTGAAAATCCTGTCTGCTACCGCAAAAGGGATTGAGGAAGCCAACAACGAAACAACGGGGGAATAAAGTTCCCTCGTTTCTTCATAGAGAAAGCAGTTTGAAACGTCGCAGTTTGCGACGTTTTTCTTTTGTCCTGCTTTGGCAAAATCAAATTTTCCATGTAGTAGGGATAAAGGGAGAAAGTTTCTTAGCAAGCATAGGAAAAGAGTACCCTTTTCCGTATTTTCGCCCTCCCGCCCTGCGGTGCGTCGGTTAAAAATTGCTTGTTGGGAAGTGTCCCAAACCCTCGGAATGGAAAGGAACGATTGCATGAACGGACGCAAAAGAAAAGTACAAATCAAATTCTATGTAACAGAGGAAGAACGGGCATTGATTGAACAGAAAATGAAGCTCGTCCCTACCCAAAATATGGCGGCGTATCTTCGCAAGATTGCCATTGACGGGTATATCATTCAGACAGACCATAGCGACATAAAAGCCATGACAGCGGAGATACAGAAAATCGGGGTCAACGTCAATCAGATTGCAAAGCGTGTCAATGCGACAGGCAGCGTCTACCAAGAGGACATAGAGGAAATAAAGGGGGTGCTTGCGGAGATATGGCGGTTACAAAGATTAAGCCTATTAAAAGCACGTTGAGCAAAGCCCTTGGTTATATCCAAAACCCGGATAAGACAGACGGGAAAACGCTTGTGTCCTCCTTTGGGTGCAGCTATGAAACGGCAGATATTGAGTTTGAATATACTTTGTCGCAGGCTCGGCAGAAAGGGAACAACTTAGCCTTTCATCTGATACAATCGTTTGAACCGGGAGAGGTGGACTGTGAGAAAGCCCACACAATCGGAAAACAGCTTGCCGACGCGGTAACAAAGGGACAGCATGAATACGTCTTGACTACCCACATAGACAAAGGGCATATCCATAACCATATCATTTTTTGTGCGGTCAACTTTGTTGACTACCATAAGTACAATTCCAATAGGCGCAGTTACTACGGCATACGGAACATAAGTGATAAGCTGTGCAGGGAAAACGGGCTGTCCGTTGTCATTCCGGGTAAAGGCAGTAAGGGAAAAAGCTATGCAGAATATCAAGCGGAAAAGACGGGAACAAGTTGGAAAGGCAAGCTAAAAATTGCCGTTGATACACTTATCCCCCAAGTAGCAAGTTTTGAAGAATTATTGCAGCGGTTACAGGCGGCGGGCTATGAGATAAAACCGGGAAAATATATCTCCTGCCGCGCTCCCGGACAGGAACGCTTTACCCGCTTAAAAACCCTCGGTGCAGATTATACAGAGGAAGCAATCAAAGAACGGATTGCAGGCAAGCGCACAAAGGCAGCGAAAGCTCCCAAAGAGCAGCGCGGCGTATCGCTGCTTATCGACATTGAAAGTAGTATCAAGCACAAGAGAGCCGGGGCTATGAACAGTGGGCGAAAATCCATAATCTGAAACTGGCTGCAAAAACTATGAATTTCTTGACAGAACACAAGATTGAGCAGTACGCGGATTTAGTCAGCCGGATTGAAGAAATAAATGCGGAAAATGAAAAGACAGCAGACGCATTAAAGAGCGTGGAGAAACGTCTTGCAGACATGGCGGTGCTGATGAAGCACGTTACCACCTACCAAAAAACAAAAACCGTCTATGAAGCATACCGCAGGGCAAAGGATAAGGACACATACCGGGCAAAGCAGGAAAGCAGTCTGATACTCCATGAAGCGGCGGCAAAGGCATTGAAAGCGGCGGGCGTTACCAAGCTCCCCAATCTTGCCGCCATGCAGGAAGAATACGGGAAGCTCCAAGCGCAGAAAGAAGCCCTTTACACTGATTATGGCAAGCTGAAAAAACAGGTCAAGGAATACGACGTTATCAAACAGAACATAGACAGTATTTTAAGACTGGAAAAAGAACCGGAACGGGGCAGGGAAACCGAACGCTTACAGTAGAAATATCTATAAAAGCGTGGTAGGATAAAGGTATTCCAATATAGACAGGAGCGTGAAAACATGGCAGACCAAACGATACCCGATTATGAAACCATAAGCGCCGCCGTTACCGGAGAAACATGGGCGGTGGAAAAGGTGCTTATGTGCTACAAGGACGAAATCGACAGGCAGGCAACTGTAAAGAAACGTCAGCCGGACGGAACATTCAAACTGGAAATTGATGAAGATATGCGCCAGTATATCACAATGAAGCTGATAGAAGCCCTCCCCCAGTTTCCCCTTGAAGAAATGGAAAGAGAGGAAAAAAGAAATCGGGACAAAAAATCATAAAAAGGTAGACGGGAAGCTGCTGCGGACAGATAAGCAGTTCCGGCATTTGAAGCAACGGCAGAAAGAAACTATCAGTACATGGCTTTATGAGGAATACCGCCGTCTTTGGATAGAAAAGGGACAGGAGCCGCATAAGTACAACAACCGGGAAATCGTTGCCGCTGTTATGGAACGGATAGAAGCTGCGGGGATATGGCTGCCGGAACAGGAAGTAACAAAATATTTTTACCGCAGGAAAACCCATTACCGGAACCGGATAGAAAAAGAATTACAGCCGAAGCCGGAAATGCAGGATAAAGACAGTCAGACACAAAAAGAACAGGGCGCAGGAAGCCAGTAATGACCTCCCGCACCCTGTTCTTTTATAGGTACTGATTTTAAAATGTTACGCAGTAGAACCCCCATTTTAAGGGAAAAGGTATTCTGTATCGCCTATGCCAGTTTCACGTCATTTATGCCCTGTAAATCAAGGCTTTTTTTGCCCTTATCGCGTAACCGCCGCACGCCGTTTCCTCATGCGCTCGGCTGCCTGTCTGCGGGTAATCCGCTTCCGGCAGTCCGGGCAGTATTTGACGCTGTTCGATTTTGATACAAAGAACGTGCCGCACTCGGTACAACGCTTTTTGTCCTCTGTCTTGAAAAGCTCTGCATACAGTAGCTTATCAAGAGGAAGTACGGCAATTTGAAACCACTTGCATAAAAGCGAACAGGAAATGAGCTGCGGGCAGACACATTCCTCCCCGTCGTCCAGTAAGATACAGTGTCCGCGCTCGCAGTTGCAGCACTCCTTTTTTACAAGGCTGTTGACTTTTCGGCTCTGTGGCGGCGTAAGCCGCTTACCCCCGGTCATACTTCATCAGCGGCGAAAATGGCAAGCTCCGCATACTCGTTTTCTGTTAGCGGGGAAATTTTCTGTAAGGTGCGTTCTGCAAAGGGGCGCATATCCTCGTCCATGAACGGCAGCGCAGCCGTCATATTTTCCATAAGCTGTGCTTTGCTTCCCTCATGGTAAATACTCAACAGGTTCATTTCTTCAACGGTCAGTCTAATCATGCTCATACCTCCAATTCGTGATGTTTTGATTTTGCTGTCTTTTTCGGGACTTTTGGGGATTTTTCTGTTTGTAACTGCGCCCGGACAGAGGGAGGGGACTGTTTCATCTCTTTCTTCCTCTCGCTTTTATCTATCAGCGCATAAACGCCATGCCTGCCCTCCAACGTAGATAAGGAAAGGCTTTTGTAAGGGAGCATGGAAAGCAGCCGTTCCATATCCTTATCCGTTGCCAGTGGAACAAAGTAGGGAGAAAGTTCTACCGCACAATGGGTCTTTTCGGGGCTGTCCGGTTCTCCAAGCCCTTTTACATTTTCCACAATCCGGCGGGCTTCTATTTCAATCTGTCTATCATGCAGGGCGGCGATATGTAACTGAAAATCCCTCTGCGTATGAGGTGTTCGTTTTTTCTGCTGTTCCCTCAAAAGGCTTTTTAAGGCTTCCGGGTCGTTTGGCTGTGCTTCAAAACGTATAAACTTTCCAAGTTGCGGGTCAGTGTCCCCGTCAAAATATTGTCCGGCAGGCTTTGTCAGCTCCCCATGCTCATAAATCAGCGTGTAGTTGTCGGCAGGGATTGATTTTTCGATTACTTCCCGGAAATGCTGCAAATAATCCAGTTCATAAAGATTGCCCTTGATTTTTTCCTGCTCTGTGCCTGTCAGTTCCACCGCATAGGCAAGGATAGTATCGCGGGTCTGTTCCCCGTAAAACCGCCATGTATTATGCTGCCTTGTGTCCTTTAGAAAAACGTCCCGTTCCCGGAAGCAGCACGTCCCGGACGGGCGGGAAAACCACAAAAGCCGTTTGTCCTCCGGGATAAGGCTTACCGCCGCTTTCCGCAAAATCTGTTTGTCTATGTCAAAATCGCTCTGATAAAAAGCGGTGTTCTGTTTCATTATGGCTTCAAGGGAAGCAATAACGTCCACATTTTCAAATTTTTGTAACTTCATAGGTCAGCTCCTTTCCAAATCCTGTGTTTTCTGTCTTGCCTGTTTCTTCGGTGCCTGTTCTTTCGCTGCTTTAAGCTGCGCCCGGATAGAGGACTTTTTCTCCGGCTCTGCCTGTTTCTTTTCTGCTTTGAGGGCTTCGGCGTATTCTGCAAGGGAAATCTGTCCTCCGGCTTTTGCTTTTTCTTCCAGTTCCGTAGCGGTCGGGGTGTTGTTTATCTGCCCGTCAATCATGTTGTAATTCTGCTCGGTGGTCTGTTCGGCAGCTTTCAGATAATTTTCCGGCTGCAAAAACTCCGGCACGTCCTTATAACCGAAGCTGTCTACATAGTGGGCGGTGTCCTGTCCGTTCTGATGAAGTACCACCACGTCGGAAACGGAAAGGCTGTGTCCCTTAAAATCTTTCGGGTGGTCGATATTAAAGCGGGTGTAAATATCTTCAAGGGAAGTCCCCGGCGTAAGAGGTGCGGAATAGACAAGTGTATAGTTTTTCGCGTCTACCCGGTGTCCGGCGGCAATCAGACGGTCGTAAGGCTCAAAACGCAAGTCCCTTGTTTCGTCCCCGCCTTTTATCTGATAAATGGAAAAGGTGTCTTTATCCTGTGGGGCTTCCTGCTCCGGCTGCCCTTGTGCGAATTGTTCCTGTGCAGCTACCTTTTGCGCCCGGATATGCGCCCGCTGTAACTCGGTAGGCTTTTCCCCGGTAAGAGGTGCAATCGCCTTGACATAATCAGCCGCATAATAGGCGTTACTGGTAAGCTGCCGCTGCCATGCCCCGGCTTTTGGCGACCAACGGAAGCCGTTGCTTTTTAAGGCTTCCCGCGTAGCTTCGTCCGGCTTATCCTCAAAGAAGATTTGCAGACGGTTCGCTTCGGTGTTTGCTTCCACCTTGCCGCCGTCGAATTCCCAACCCACAAAACCGATTTCTTTTTGCTGTGAAAGGGATTTGATACGGTCTTTCACGCGCCGGATTTCCGCGCTGTTGTTGGATAACGCCCAAGTCGCAAAGGGCTTGTCCCCCAAATGCCAACTGCTCGCCATGTCCGCTTTTAATTTTTCAAGCTGTTCCGGCAACAAATGCGGGCAGCCGTCAAGGGTCTTGTGCTTACGGTAATAGGCGTTTACGGCTTTCATGGTTTCCTGTGATTTTTCAAGGCTTTCCAGTTTCTTTTCTAACTTCTGTACTGCCTGCGGGTCGTCTGCACTGATACCGCCCATGCCGGTACTGCGGATTTTATCAAGAAGTCCTTGTATGTCCTGCCATTCCCGGTAATTGCTGTCGCGGGCTGCGTTCTGCTTTTCTTTCTTCCTTGTGGGGAAGTTAGAGCCGCCCGCAATGAGGATAGAGGGAACACGCGCGTCAATCTCATAGCCTTTGTTCATGTTCGCCGCCAGTTTCCGGGCGTAGGTGTCAAGCAGGCTGTCGATTTTCTCATGGTACATCGGGTCTACCCGCTGTTTCTGCCTTTCTGCAAGCTGTACGGCTTCATCTACATAGTGCCTGTATTCAGCCGTCGCGCTGCCTTGCTTATAATCGGAAAAACTGTTTGCGTCCTTTGCACGTTTGGCGGCAGCTTCGTTGATTGTGTAATAAGGTGCGGCGGGTGCAGCTTGTTCCGGCTGTGGTGCTTCGCTGCTTGCGCCTGTATCAGCTTCCGGCTCGGTCTGTGCTTCTTTTTCCTGTACCGGGGCTGTTTCTTCGGGAAGCTCCGGCGCGGCTGCTTCTGCTTCGGGCTGTATGGTAGCTTCCTGTGGGGTCTGTGCCTGTTCGGTGATCTGTTCCTTATCCTGTGCCTTTTGGATTTCTGCAAAATGTCCGTCTATGGTATCAATCAGACTTGCGGCGGTGCTGCGGATTGTTTCAAGAGAGCCTTTCAGTTCTGCAAGTTCTTTTCCGCTGCTCCACCCGGCGATATATCCAAAGGAATAGTCCGACGTATCAAGCCCGTAGTGTTGGCAAACGGCATAGGCGACGCTTTCTGCCTGTACCTCGCGGGTGCGGCGGTCGGGACGTTCCGGCGCGTCTTTGTCTATGTCATGGAGTGTCGCATGGGCAATTTCATGGATAGCGGTCTTGATATTCTGCAATTCGTCCATGCCCTCGTTGATGAGAATACACTTTTCCTCATAATTGCAGCGTCCTTTTATACTGCCGCTTAGTGCTTCAAATCCCATAGCAAAGGGGGAAGTTTTTTCAAGGGCAGCGAAAAAATCCTGATACTGTTCCACGTCGCCCGTAAGCTCCTTTATCCCAAGGTCGGGCAACTCCTTACCCTCGGTCTGCGACACGTCAAAAACAGATACCACACGAAAGGCGGGGATTTGGATTTCCTTTTCCTCGGTAACGGCTTTCCCGTTCTTATCGAAAACAGGCTTTTGCGTGTCCGGGTCGATTTTTTCCACCTGTTTCTTAACGGTAAAGGGCGCGGGCGCAATTATCTTGATAGCTTTTTCCCCCGGCTTTACATGGCGGTCAAATTCCTTTTCCCATTGTTTATAGCCTTTTACAAGGTTGCCGCCCTGCATGGCGATAAGGATTGTATTGTTTAGGCTGTAATCATGGAATTTAGACATAGTACGCAGATAGTCGGCGTAACGGTCGCTTTCATAAATCCCCAAAATGCCCTGTTCCAGTCGGTCGGTAATCTCTTTCATTTTGTTGGCGGGCTTTTCGGAAGATAGGATAATCGGGAGAACCGGGGGCTGCTCTGTGGCAGTGGTCGGTATGGCTGCGGCAGCGTCAAGGTCTGCCTGTTCCTTTTCCTGTACTGGCGGCTGCGGTGTTACCCGATATTCCTCCGGCACGTCCCGTCCGTCATACCACTGTGTAAAGGTGTTGCGGTTGTTGTAGATATATCCCTGCTCGGTAAATCTGCCCCCGTCATTGATAGCAGCGTCCCGCCCGTATTCCTCATAGAGAAAATAGTTTTTTGCTTCTTCCGGCAGCTCCAACTCGTCCAGTTCTTCAATCAGATAATGCCCGTAATCTTCCTCGGTTTTTACGGACGGATAAATCCAGTAACAGTCAAGATTTTGTGCAAGGTTTATAATGTCCTGCAAGTCCCTTGTATGGTCGCCGTATGTGATAGCCGCAGCAAATTTTTCCCGGTCGTCGTCAAACTGCATTTTCAAAAGCTCGCCCAAATAGTTCAGTTCGTCAAGGCTTTCAAGCTCGGTCAATTTCCCTGCCAGTCCCGGAATAGAGGACTGATATTCTGTGATGTGCAGCTCCCCGTAGTTTTTGCCGTCTATCCCGATACGGTCAAAGACTTCTTTCAAATGTTCAGCAGTCGTGGGGAATGATACCCATTCGCCCGCAGGTCTGCCCTCGGTGTACTTTCCAAGATTAGAAAGATACCCGCTTAAAATCGTTTCTTCCATGCGCTCACTCCTTTCTTTCTCAATCATGCGGTGCATAAGCTCGTAGTCCTCCATGCTCATGCTCCCGTCAAATAGATAGGGGTCGGGTTCTTCGCCGCCCCGGTAGGCTTTTTCAGAAAAAGGCAGCCCCGCAGCGTGGGCGGCGGCTCTTGCTTCCTCGATAAGCTCCGGCGGCAGCCTGTCGTCGTGGGCTTCGATAAATTCCCCGATATTGCTATATCCGTTTTCGTAGTGGCGGCGCACCCCGGCGGTCAGTTCGTCAAGGTTCCTGTCCTCGCCAAGATAGCCGGAATAATAGCCGTTTACCACAACGGCGGCAGGGTCAGCCTGTTTGATTTCTTCCATGCGGCTTCTGTCCTCCGGGTAGAGAATATCGCCCATTTCAAGGTGGAAATATTCCGCGTTCCAAGAACGTCCCGTTTTCCAAAACGCCACCCAAGCGATACCGTCCCTTAATTCTTCTTGATAGTCTTTTACGGTGTCCCGTAAATTTGCCATGTGTAACCTCCTTTCCCAAAGGCAGCGCGGACGCTGCGCTTTCCAGTTTCATCATTCAGTACCCCGCGCCCGCGTTTTTGCCAAAGAGTTTAGATATTTTTTCAAGATTTCAGAGGGTTTGGGAACTTCCCAACAAGCAAAAATCCCCGCCGTTCTCGGTAGAGAAAGCAGGAATTTTACGGAAAAGGGTACTCTTTTCCTATGCTTGCTATTCAGTTATTTTTTCTTCGGAAGCTCCACCCGGTAGTTGACATATTTCCCGCCCGTATCAGCCAATACGATAGTTCCGTCGTAGGTCTTGCCCGTCTTTGGGGAATAGAGCTTTTTCACATTTACCTTGCCGGATTGTAAGAGCGCGGCGGCAATCTTCGGGGTAAAGGTTACTTTTCGTTCTTCAAAGAAACGGTCATTTTTCCACATGGTAAAGATACATTCCTTATTGCTGCAATAGTAATTCTTCTTGCCCTCATAGACAGGAGAACCGCAGCGGGGGCAGCTTCCCAACGCTTCCCGTTCCGGCTTGAACATCTGCGCTTTATCATCAGAAAGAAACGGGTACGTCTTTACCAGTTCCCGCGCCATATTCTCAATACCCTCCATAAATGCGGCGGGGTCTGCCTTGCCTTTTGCAATCTGTGTCAGATTGTTTTCCCATTCTGCGGTAAGCTGCGGGCTTGTCAAGGTGTCCGGCAGGACGCACACAAGGTTGATACCGTCCTTTGTGGGAAGTAGCTGCTTGCCTTTTCGCTCCACAAAACCGCCCTTTACCAGTTTTTCAATGACGGCGGCGCGGGTGGCGGGAGTTCCAAGCCCTTTGCGTTCTGCGTCCGGGTCGGTGTCCTCGCTTCCGGCGTGCTCCATAGCAGAGAGCAGCGACGCTTCGTTGTGAGGTTTTGGCGGTGTTGTGTCATGTTCCGTTACCGTTGCCGCCGGATTTTCAAAGGTCTGTCCCTCGGTAAATGGCGGCAGGGTCTTTTCTGTGTCGCTGTCTGCGTCGTCCGTTTCGGGCTTGTTCTTTAAGGCTGCCCGGTAACGGCGGTCAATCTCTTTCCAACCGTCGTACAGCACTGTTTTTCCCTTTGCGGTAAAGGACTGTCCGGCACATTCAAATGTAGCCGTAACCGCTTCAAAGGTATGTACTGCGGCGGTCGCCATGAGCAGACGCGCCCCGGCAAGGGTAAGGATATTCCTTTCGCTTTCCGGCAGCGCGGCAAGGTCGGTCTTTGCAAGCTCCATAGTCGGGATAATGGCATGGTGGTCTGATACCTTTTTACTGTTCAGCACTTTTGCAAGCTCCGGCGCAAAGTCCATGCCCGCCATAAAAGAAAATTTCCCACAAAGCAGCTTGATAATGCCCGCCGCTGTGTCGCCCATGTCGTCGGTCAGAAATGCGCTGTCGGTTCTCGGATAAGTAAGCAAACGCTTTTCATACAGGGCTTGTGCAAGGTCAAGGGTCTGCTTTGCGGTATATCCGAACAGGCGGTTTGCTTCCCTCTGCAAAGAAGTAAGGTCAAAGAGCTTCGGCGGGGCTGCGGTCTTTTTCTCTTTCACAAGGGAAGTACAGACTGCTTTTGACGCTTCACAAGCAGCTTTCAGCCTGTCAGCTTCGGAACGGTCAGACAGTTTTTCGCTTGCAGCTTCCGCGCCGGATAAGGACAGGCGCACATGATAGTATTTTTCTTTCTTGAACGTGGTAATCGCCGCGTCCCGGTCAACAAGCATTTTTAAGGTCGGGGTCTGTACGCGTCCCACATTCAAGGTATGGTTGTAAAGGACAGAAAAAAGACGGGTGGCGTTGATACCGATTAGCCAGTCAGCCTTTGCCCTGCATAATGCGGAAGCAAAGAGCGCGTCGTATGCTTCGCCGTTCTTCAGATGAGAAAAGCCCTCTTTGATAGCAGCTTCTTCCATTGAGGAAATCCACAAGCGGCGCGTGGGCTTCCTGCACCCGGCAACTTCGTAGACAAAACGGAAAATGAGTTCTCCCTCGCGCCCCGCGTCGCAGGCATTGACGACTTCGGAAACGTCTGCCCGGTGCATAAGTTCCTTTAAGGTCTTGAATTGCTTTTCCTTGTCAGAAGCAACGGTGTACTTCCATTCCTGCGGCAAAATCGGTAAGCTGTCATAGCTCCACTTTTTATACTGCTCCCCGTAGGCGGCAGCTTCGGAAAGCCCTACCAAATGTCCCACGCACCAAGAAACGATATAGCCGCTTCCTGTGAGAAATCCGTCTTTCTTTTCCTTTGCCCCAAGTACGGCAGCGATTGTCTGTGCCACACTGGGCTTTTCTGCGATAACTAAAATCAATGATAATTCCTCCTTTTATCGTTCGGTCTGTCGTTTGTTTTCCAGTTTTCTCATACAGTACCCCACACAAGGGGACTGCCCCTTGTAAGGGCAGCCCGCGCAGCGTGGGGAAGAAAGCTCCGGCGGGGATTTTTCCCGTTTGCCATAGTCCGGCTTCTGTATCATCATCTTTTCAAAGGGATTGTCGGTAAACAGGGTCATACTTCCTCGTCCTCCGTTTCTTCCTCTTTGGAAACTTCCCCGGTATCTGCTTCCGGCTCGTCCTCGTCGTAATCCTCAAAGTCAAAATCTTCAAGGTCGGTGCTTCCTTTCACGTTATGCTTCGGTTTTACAAACTTAAAGTAGTAGAACGCCGCGCCGCCACCAAGCAGCACAAAGAGGACTAAGGCAAGCACCGCGCCGGGATTGCCGTCTTTTTCTTTGGGTTCTTCCGGCTGCTCGGTGGGTGTTGGCGTGGGTTCCTTGCCTGTGCAGCCTGTCAGAGTAGTTGCACATACCGGGCAGGACGTATTTACCTTTCCGACTTCGCATTTTTCCGTACAGTTGCAGACTTCCGGCTTTTTCGTGGCTTCCCCGGTTTCGGTCAGTGCCATAAGGTCGGCTTCGTCCACTTGATTAAGGAAATGTACGGTCTGTTCCCCCTCGGCTGCCCGGTCAATGAGGATATAAAAGTAGTTGCCGCCTTTGGTGGTAACAGTGATAAGCTGCTTATTGCCGCCGAAATCGTCCACCAGTGTTGCGTTGCCCTTTGGGGTAAGGGGCGGCGTTTCCGGTTCTTCCACCACTACATTGCTGTCGTTGGTCGCGTCCTCTGTGGGTGGCTCTGCGGCTGTTCCCTGTGCATAGGCAGGGACAGAAAAACCGCCCATAAGGATAAGGGCGGCACAAAGGGCAGTCATGGTCTGTTTGAGTTTATTTTTCATCTGCATTGTCCTCCTGTTCTTCGTAGTCTGCCGCTTCGGTAGCGGGTGCGGCGTTCATGCCGGGAATACCGCCGCCGGACAGCATAGCATTTAATTCCTGCGGGGTAAGTCGCATAGCGCGTACAAGCTGCACGATTTCAAGGTTTTCCGCTTCGGTTTTCTGCGCTTCCAGTCCTTTTAACTTGTTCTGATACTCTGTGATTTTCTCGCGGGTCTTTGCGATTTCCTTATTGATACGGTCGATTTTGTTGTTTGCCATAAAATAAATTCTCCTTTCTTTTCGGGGCTGCTTACCAGTTCATCAGCCCGTAGCCTTTGATACATTGATAGTTGAGGTCATAGCTTTTAATCTTGCAGGCGTCGCCGGAATTGCCCTCAACGGTATAGACGCGGCTTCCGTCCCTGCCAAGCACAAGCCCCACATGGTCGGCAACGCCGTCTAAATCCCAGTCGAAAAAGATAGCGTCGCCCGGTGCGATATTCTCATAGCCGCGTGCGCCCCATTGTCCCCTTGACTGGAACCAAGGAACGCCCTGCCATTCGCAGCCCGCAAAGCGGGGTTCGCTTTTTCCGGCTTGATTGTAGCACCATGACACAAAGCAGGCGCACCATTCCACGCGGCTGTTAAAACCGTACCAAGACCAGTAAGGGTAGCCGCCCACGTTTCCGACCTGCTGTTTTGCAAGCTCCATAAGCTCCGGGTTTCCGGGACGTGTGCCGTTTACAAACTCCACGCCGCTTAAATCCTCGGACGGGCTTCCGTCGGGAGAGCCGCCGCCAAAAATCAACGGTTTGTTGCCCTGTGTCTGTAAGTACACCTTGAACATTTCAAACTGCTGTGGGTTCAGCAGTTCTTCCGCAAGGGAAGCAATCGGCTTGTTTGTCAGTTTCACATTTAAGATACGGTATTCGTATTCTTCCTCGTTGCCCTCCTCGTCGGTGGTGGTGCGTATCTCGATTTCTTCCGTCAGCGTCAAGGTGTACTGTAAGCCGAACAGCCGTTTTAGCTCTGCCTGTGCGCTCTGCGGGGTGTAACTCTGCAAAAGGGCAGTCAAGTACGACGCTAATTCGTGGGGGTTATGCCCGATAGTATCAAGGTCATAGCGGTATTCATCATAGCCGCTGTGGGTGCTTTCGATATTGTCAATTTCCTGTTGCAGCTCATTTTCCATTGCAGCATAGCTCTGTTCCGTTGCCACAAGGTCGCTGTCCTCGGACGTGTAGGAAGTCCCTAACACGCTGTTCATGCTGCCGGAAAACATTGCCCCACAAGAGGAAAGCCCTACGGATACCATGATGAACAGAAGCAGCGCGGCGATAGCGATTATCACGCCTGCCGGGTGTCGTCCTGCAAAGGCAGCCGCTTTCTTTGCTGCTGTTTGGGACGCTCCGGCGGCAGCTTTGGCGGTGGCTGCGCCGCTTTTCTTTACGGTTTTTGCATACTGGCGTTTGATTTTCTGTTTCTGCATGAACCGTGAAAAGGGATTGCTTGTAAGCTGCGGGTTCTCCTGCAAGGCTTTGTGATACTGAAAATTGACGTTTGCCTTAAACGCTGCCTGTTCTGCCTTTGCCGCTTCCCGGTAGGGTTTCAGCTTATGGCTGCGGTAGCCCTGTTTTAATTTTCTTGTCCCGTACCTTGCGCCGCGCTCGGCAAGTTCCTCCGATTTGTGCGCGCCCTCCACACCGGAATTATCTTTCTCGACGCTATGGATTTTGTTGTGAACAAAAATACCCGCTTCCTGCGCGGGGTGGGATAACGGGTTACTGTGGGCTTTGCCGCCGGGTATCGGCTTTTCCTGTTCTTCAAAGCGTAAACGGGTCTTTGCCTTTCCGGCGGTTTCCTCAAAGGTGCGCTCTTTTACAAGTTTCTTCTGCTTCGGGAGAGCTGCCTTTGCTGCGTCCAGTTTGTCGGCTGCTTTTTCCGATTTTTTGATGTAGGGTTGCAGTTTTGGCGTTTCCCGTTCCTCGTCGGTAAACTGCAAGCGTGAGGTGGAAGTACGCAAAACAGCCGCTTCCTGTGCTTTCTTGACTGCCTTTTTGCTTGCCTTTCGGGTATGGGCTGCGTCAAGGTGTTCCATGACACGCTCTGCGGTAGCGGTGTCCGGCTGTGAAAAGTCGCTGTCTGCTTCCCGGCTGCTGATACGCTCGGCAGTCTGCTGTGTTTCATTGATTTCCACCGCACCGTCGCGGGTCATTTTCTGCGTGATTTTATCGCGTGGTTTTAACTGTTTCATAGGCTGCTCACTTCCTCCGGCTTCGTCGTCATAATGCGGTAAAGCTCGGTATCTTTCGGGAAATGGTCTACAAAGGGAAGCACCACATTCCCATAAAAGATAAGTCCCTCGCCTGCTTCGGTGTGGGTTACATACTTCATCTGCTGTGGGCTGATATTTAACTGCTTTGCAAGGATAGCCCGGTCGCCCTGTGCCTGATTGAGCATGAGGACAAAATCAGAGTTTTCAAAGATATTTTCCACCTCGCGGGAAGCAAGCAAGTCCTTAATGTTCTGCGTGATAGCTGTGGGTATGCCTCCCCATTTTCTAAAACGCTTCCAAATCTCCACACTGTAAGCGGCGGTCTGTTCCTCTTTTAAGAGCAAGTGAAATTCGTCCATATAGTAGCGGGTAGATTTCTTTTCTGCCCGGTTAATGGTAACGCGGTTCCATATCTGGTCTTGCACAATGAGCATACCTAACTTTTTGAGCTGCTTCCCAAGCTGCTTAATGTCAAAGCAGACAAGGCGGTTAGAAAGCTCCACATTCGTTCTGTGGTTGAATACGTTAAGACTGCCGGAAACATACAGCTCCAATGCCGCTGCAATGCGGGCAGCTTCCGGCTCCGGCTGTTTTAACAGCTCGTCGTAAAGGTCGCCCAAGATAGGCATTTTTGCCGGGTCGGGGTCAGCAAGGTAGTCCCGGTACACATTCCTTACGGCGCGGTCAATGACGGTCTTATCAACGGGCTGCAAGCCCTCCTTGCCGCCAATGACAAGCTCGCAGAGGGACAGGATAAAATCACTTTTCAGTGCAAGGGGGCTGTCGTCCTCGCTGTAATTAAGGTTCATATCCATAGGGTTCACATACTGGGGCTTGCCGTCCATGCCTTTCCCGGTCGGGGATAAGCGTATCACTTGCCCGCCAAGCCGCTTGACAAGGGCAAAATACTCGGCTTCCGGGTCGCAGATAAAAATATCATCGTCAGTAATGAGAAAGGCGTTTGTGATTTCCCGCTTTGCCGCAAAGGATTTTCCGCTGCCCGGTGTTCCCAAGATAAGCCCATTCGGGTTTTTAAGCTGCTTGCGGTCGCAGAGTATCATGTTGTTGCTTAAAGCGTTCAGCCCATAATACAGGGCAGACCCGGTCTGAAATAGCTCCTGCGTGATGAACGGGATAAAAATAGCGGTGCTTGATGTGGTAAGTCCACGTTGTATCGGGATAAGGTTCTCCCCCAAAGGGATAGAGGACATCAGCCCCGCTTCCTGCTGATAGTCAAGACGGGTCAGGGCGCAGTTGTATTTCTGTGCAATGCCCGCCGCCGCGAAAATGTCATTTTCCAGTTTCCGCTTCGTGTCTGTCATGTTTACCACAAGGAACGTGAGAAGAAACATTCGCTCGTTGCGGCTCTGTAAATCCTGCAACAGGTTCTTTGCTTCATTTCCAAAGGTGGCAAGGTCGGACGGGATTATATCCATATCGTAACCGCTTCTAACCGCTTTTTTCTGTTCCTCAATCTTCATCTTGTCAAGGTCAGTGATTTTGCGCTTAATGGTCTTGATTGCTTCCGACTGGTCGATACTTTTAATGTGGAGATTGACAATAACGCCTGTTTCCAAGTCCAACATATCCGCTAAGATACGGTCGTTTAACTCCGGGGCAAGGATTTCAAGGAACGATACCGCCCCCGTCTTTTTCCCCATAGCAAAGTAGCGTCCCTCCCCGAACTTGAAAGAGGACGGGGCGATAAAGTCCTTTGTGGTAAGCCCCGTCGGGGTCAGCCAGTCATAAGAGAATGAGAACGGCTCGCCTGCCGGGTGGAATACCCCATGCAGCACCTTTAGGCGTTCATAGCCGGATAAGGGGTGCGCCGATACCCCAAGCACCTTAAAATTATTGAGTACGTCTGTTTCAATACGGGAAAGCCGCGCCCTTGCTGCCGCCGGATTGTCCGCTTCAATGGAAAATGTGATGTACTTATGCTTGACAAGCCCGTTGTTCCCTTTGGCAAGCTGCGATTTCAGCATATCGGAATACTCAGTGCGGATAGAGTTAAAATCGTCATTTTGCAGCGGGATATGGATTGCCAGCGCTGCCTGTTCCTGCTGTGAGCCTTGATTGATGAAAGAAAGCTGCACGTTCACGCTTGCGTCAAAGTAGTTGAGAAAATCGCACCAGTTTTCAAAAATGGCGGTCTTATCGTCTGCCTGTGCAAGCTGATAGTTGATGTCCTCAAAGGCAATGCTCTTTGAATATTTCCGCTGTGCCACTTTGCAGATACCGTCCGGGTACATGGCAAGGTAGGGAATGGTCTGCTGTGCGGTGTGGGCTTTGCCGTCCCCCTTTGCCTGCCGGATAACCGCCGCTATCTGTTTCTTTTCCGCGCGGGTCAGCTTACGCCTGTTTCCTGCGGCTTCCCGCGTCTTTTTTGTCTGTCCTTTTGACAATCGCTGATACCTCCTTTTCTAATGCCCGCTGTTTCTCCAAGAGTGCATACAGGTTTTCCGTCTGATACGGTCGCACTTTGGGACGGGTCAATTTTGTCTGAATGATGTTCTTTACAACCACTTCAAGGGGCTGCCCATGCTTTTCATACATGGCAACCAAAAAGCAGGGAAGCATGACGACAATCATTGCCATTGCCGCAAGGCTCGTCCCTGCGCTGTCTTTGAACAAAAAGAAAAGTGGCAGTCCCATAAGAAGTGCCACTGAAAAACAAAGGATTTGCCGCTTTGTCAGATTGAAAGCGACTTTTGTTTTGACTTTGGATAAGTCTTTGGGTACAGGTACATACGCCAAGAAAAAACCTCCTTTCTGCCCTTAGTGGGCGTTGAATATAGATTTTGCCAGTGCGCCGGATTTGAACAGGGAGAAACAGAGGATAACGGTATAGGCTGCAAGGGAAAAAATCGCGCTGTGCAGGTTGTCCGCTAAGACCATTTCGCCTACCAAAACCGCATAAATGCCGACGCATATCATAATGAGGAAGCCTTGAAAACCAAGTGCAAACAGCCCCTTTAGGTAGTTGTTCCCAATCTGTCCCCATTCCCGGTTTGTCATGGTGGCAAAAGGGATAGGGGAAACGGAACAGTAGGCGTATATCTCAATCATTCTGCCGTAGAGGATAACGGTTATCAGTACGGACATGATTTTCATACAAAGGCTTACAAGGCTCGTTTCCATGACAAGTAACAGTAGTTCGGGGATTTCCATATCTTTTAGTCCCTCCTGCATGGCGGCAAGGGCTTCGGTTACGTCGATATTCGTATCGCCGCCGATTACCCCCGCCGCGCCGGACACAATATGCTGCGCCATATCAAACACCGCCATAGTAATATCAAAGGTGTGCGTTACCAAGAAAACGGCAACAAAGGCTTTGAAAAACCACTTAAAGAACATGAACGTGTCAACGTCGTGCATATTGTTTTTTTCCGTTACCATGCTGATAAGCTCATAACAGAGGACATAGGTAATGACAAGCCCCGCAATGGGTACAATCACATTTTCCGACAGATTTTGTATCATGTTGAAAATGTTCGCGTTCCACCCCTGTGGGGTCTTGCCTACCTCCGCTGCAATGGTGCCTACTTTTTCGTTTACGTCCCCGAACATCGTTGACAGATTACCGTTTATCGCGCCGATAAGGATTTCTTTTATCCATTCGTTAATCGCGTCAAGTATGCTCTCCATAGGCTACCCTCCGTAAACTTATCCGAACAGACCGGAAAGAAGCGGTACAAGGATAGTGCCGATAAGGGCAACACCGCCGCCCGCCATAAGCTGCTTAATGCCCTGTGATTTTGCACCCGGATTGTCGTTTCCATATCCCTCTAAGAGGTTGATAACGCCCCAAATGCCTAAGCCTGCGCCCAGTGCGATAACAAGGGTCTGTAATACGTCGATAGCAGAGTTAAAAAATTCCATAAAGCTCCTTTCTGCCGCAAATGCGGCTTGCCCCATAAAAGGGCATAAAAAACGGCGGTCAGTTTTGTAACTGCCGCGGTCATAAGTCCCCGCGCTGCCTATGTGTCTGCCGCGCGGCGGTATTCAGTTTTTAAGTATGGGCGTTATGGATTTTCCAGTAGGGGCGCGTATTCTGTAAGTTGTCTGTTTCTTTGTTACTGCGTCAATTCCTCCTTTCGCTGCTGCTCATACAGGGCTTCACACCGTTTTACAAACTGCCGGATAGCTGTCTGTCGCTGTTGCTCCCGTCGCTCGGCAATGAAAATAAGCCCGTTTATGGCTTCTGTGATTTTCTTATCCTTTTTCTTTCGGATACGTCTATTCATGGTCGGTGTCCTCCTGCAAATCTGCTTCACTGATTTCGTAATAGTCAAAGGGTTCGTCCGGCTTCACAAGGGCGGGTCTGCGCCTTAAATGCTTTTCCATATCAAAGGTATTTTTCTTGTCATAGTCGGACAGGTATTTATAGTTGGGATGCTTTGTAATATCATACTTATCAGAGAAGAACGGGCGCACCCCTCGTAGCTGCAAGATACATTTCCCGCCGTCCATGACTGCAATTTCATCTTCCGTCATAAGCTGCTTGCCTAACTTCTGATAGTTCAGCCCATGCGATACCTCGCGCCCCCGGTTCTCGGAAGTGTTGAAGCTGTCAATGGTTTCTTTCC
>NZ_QUET01000001.1 GCF_003478445.1 Roseburia sp. AM59-24XD | reverse complement strand
CCTTCAGATTCCATCTCACGATGGACACCCTTGCCTTCGGCTATATCCTTCCCACTACCGGGCGGATTCGGGACTTTAACCCGTTAGAAACGTGCGCCGCTAGGCGCACTTCAATAAAAAACCTCACCAGTATTTCTACCAGTGAGGTTATTATATCATATCGCCACTTCCATAAGCATCAAATCTGCTCATTCTCTACATCGTTTGGCGTAAAATTGGCGTATTTTTGTAATTTTACGAATTTCCACCAATAAGGTACATCACGTTTTTAGTAGAGCTTTGCTCCTGCTGGAATGTGATCATCCACCATCAGAAGATGAAGTTCTTCCTCCTCGGAATCCTTCAGGTTATTTACTGCTGAAAGCAACATACCACAGGAATCAATACCCATCATCTTTCTAGGTGGAAGATTTGTGATGGCAATAAGTGTCTTTCCAACAAGCTCTTCTGGCTCATAATAAGCGTGGATTCCGCTTAAAATAGTGCGGTCCGTGCCTGTTCCGTCATCTAAAGTAAACTGTAATAATTTCTTTGACTTAGGAACTGCTGCACACTCTTTTACCTTAACAGCTCTAAAATCTGACTTGCTGAATGTATCAAAGTCTACTTCTTCCTCAAATAAAGGTTCAATCTTTACATTAGAGAAATCAATCTTCTCTGCCGGCTTATCTGCCTCTGCAGAAACTGCCTTGGAAGACTTGGATGCTTTCTTATCAGAATCCAGACTCTTCATTGTCGGGAAGACCAGAACCAGCCTTCCTGATTATACAAGCATAGCGTAAATAATTCCTCTGTAGTCAATTATCTGCATATTATATTGTCAACTCTTCAATAATGCATATAACCGCCTACAACTGCATCTATCACATCAAAAAAGATGTCAAAGTGATGTCATTTTCCATATTCTGGTGTCAAAACTATACTATAGAAATATGACAACTTAAAATTCATTTTCGGTTACCATTACAATATAGCATAACACCATCAAAACTGCAACCTAGCTCACACATATTAAAATACATCTAGTTTTTCTGATAACCGAACCATCGACTCCTTCTTGGCTTCTTCCGTAGCATCAGCATAAATATCCAGTGTTGTCTGAATGTTCTTATGCCCCATAATCTCCTGAATCACTTTCACATTTGGCTCCTGCTCACACAATCTTGTGCAAAATGTATGCCGCATATGGTGACAGGTAAAATGAGGAATCAGTATCGGTTCTCTCTTTTCTTTCTTCGCTTTAATAATCTCCTCAGCATTGTATGCATCTGATACCCGCTTGATCGCCTTATTGATTCCCTGCGGATTATGAACAGCTCCATAACGATTTCGAAAGATAAATCCACTCATTCCGTCAATCGTCATTTCATTACTGCCTTCAATCTTCTGGTATCGCTTTTCATCCTGCAATGCCTCATAGACTGCATCCAACATAGGTACATTCCGAATCCCCGCCTCCGTCTTAGGCTTAGATACAGAATACGAACATCTGAAATCATCTTTTGCATCGGCTCTGTACGAAACACTATGGTTAATATTGATCGTGCGTTCTGCAAAGTCAACATCTTCCCAACGCAAACCAATAATCTCACCAACTCTACATCCGGTTCCCAGCAACACCGTAAATAATGGAGCCCATCTATAATAGACTTCACTATGCTGCGTGTAATCAATAAACGCTTTCTGCTGTGGTATTGTTAAAGCTTTTCTTTTGTTTGCACCTGTAGTGCTTTTCTTTTTAATCTCTGCCATACAGCCATCTGCCGGATTGATACGAATAATACTGTCACGGACTGCCAGTTTGAAGATCGGATGAATAAGAGTATGAATCTTATCCACTGTTCCAACCTGCAATTTATAGTTTTGCATCAAACGCTCATAAAAAAACATAACATCTGAATACTTCACTTCTGCCACCAATTTTTTCCCGAATGTATCTCTCACATAGCGATCATACATATACACATAACTGGTATATGTAGAGGATCTCAGTTCTGATTTCATCGAAAGATACCTGTCGAAAACATAATTTACTGTAGCTCTTCCCGCAGTATAAATATCCAATCCATCTAATTGATCCTTTTGAAGCTGTTGCTCTCTTGACCGCAGCTTCATCAGATCATTCGCATAAATATAACGCCTCTTACCAAACGGATCTGTATATGCGTATGAATATCGACCATCCTTTCTCTGGCATTCCCCTTGTTTAAGTACTCTGCCTCTGCTATCCTTCCGTCCTGCCATAGCATCCACTTCCTTCCTATCTACATAAAAATAGGAAAGAATCTTAAATACAAATATCCTGCTTGCTCCCAGATTTGTATCCAATGATTGAAAAAATCACTTTTGTTATTCAATCTAACTACAGTATACAATATCGAACATATGTTTGCAAGCATTTTCTGACATTTGCATAGAAAAATCTTTCCTATCAATTCTATATCCATTACTTCCGTCAATCGGTGATCCGGAATGACTCCAGATATTCATCTAAAATATCACAATTCACTAAAACCACTTGATTGATCTTATAGGTTGCCTGTGCGTCCTTTGCCAGATCCATGAACTTTCTTTCACTCATACTATAGAGTTCTGCACCTTCACGGTATCTGACAAAACGCTTTTTTATCTTTGCAGGCTTTGCTCCCTCTCTATTATTCTTCACTGCCATCTGCTTCCTCCTTAATACCCAGTTGAATACGGATTGCCGCATCAATCGCATTCATTACTTCCTTATTACAGATATATCCGATCTTGCTCTTTACCAGTCTGCGGTCAATCGGTACGATCTGCTCGATCATTACCACGGATTTCTTCATTGGATACCCTTTGATATCCTCTGCCAAGATCTCCACATGTACCGGATTATACCTCTTATCTGTTCTGGTCGAACATGGACAAACATTTAAGATTCTGCTTTTCGGATTACTGACAACCACACAGGGTCTGACACCGGATTGTCTGGAATCACATTCGTTTGGATGCTGTCCCAGATCCGCATAGATCACATTACCTCTCATAATGTTCATAAATCTCTCCTTTCCGCTGCTCCCTCACACTGGGAGCAGCTATCCATCTATTTACTTGTCATCTCTTACTGTATTGGCAACTCCAGCAAACCTTCATCTACGGAATATACCTTGCCACCTGCTGCCGCAATCCGACCTACTTTCATATACAGATCATACACACCGCAGGAAATATAGCGTGAATTGGCAATGACAACTGCCTGCAGTTCACCGACCTCAATCTGTCTCGCCAGCTCCACAAAATGCTTCTGCATCTCGCATCTGGAAAGCCCTGCCCGATGATACGACTTCACTATCTTCAATCCATTGCCTTTGCAGTAATCCTTAATATACCGAAACTGCTTCTCCTCTTTCTCCTGAATCTCCTTGTCCGGAGCATCCACGGATAAATAAACAGCACACATCAACTTCTTATTCTTCTTACTCATAACTTGTACCTCCTTACGCTGCCGCCGGATAATTTGCCAGCATTGTCAAAAACATTGTCGTAAAATATTTTCTCTGTGGTTCCGGCAATTCCTGCAATTTGGCATCAATCGAATTGTCCTTATGATCAGAACTCTCCCCTAAGATACTGTTTGCATCGACATGGAGAACCTCCATCAAAGAAATCAACAGATCCAATGAAATCTTGCGGCTCCCTAATTCTACCTGCTTGATATGGGATTCCGACTTGCCAAGTTCATCACTGAACTCACCCAATTCATAGCCTGCTTCAACACGCAAATTGCGAATCCTCTGTCCTATCACTAATCCATCATACTGAAACATGATCTTCACGCCCCTTCCACATCGTCCATAAGCTGTAAATGAAATGCCAATCCATTACAGATCTTCTGCTGCAGCCGTTCATCATAAACATGTCCCATCTTATGTTTGATCTGCCGTCTGTCGATTGCCTGACAATGCTCCAGCATACACATTCCTGATGTATTCAGCTCATTATTGCAATCCTCCCGGTCAATAAAAACATGATACTTACTATCAAGCCCCTTCAGGCTTCTCGTCATCGGTGCAACGGTAAGATTGGGGAACTCTCATTGTATTCTGTTCCGCTCAATACGATTGCCGGTCTGGACTTTCTAAGCAAACAGTCACCGCTGATCTCACCAAAGTCCACAAATACAATATCCATCCATTGATATGTTCTTTCCTGCATAGCTGCAGTAACAGCATCGTCATAACCATAGGTAAATCCAAATCTTCTACTATCATTCGTCATTGTCTGTTTCCTCCTGATTCTATCTGCCGTTATGTAATATGGTTCCTGTATCACGCGACTAAATCTTCTTGTATCACTTGCAAGTGGTTGTCTCTTACGGACAATTCAAGTATATCAATGCAGGTGTTTAATAAAGAGAACCCAGAAGGTAAGTTACTGGTACTGATAGAAAAATTTGCGCAAAAAAATAGGCAGCCCTCTCGAACTGCCTACATGCCAATAGAATGTAACACAACTGATGACTTTATCTCATCATAAATCTTTATAATCATTGTTAGCTCTCTTATATCTACTTACAACAACTCCCAGGCAAACCGGAAGTTGAAAGTTCCTATAAATTACAAATCATAATATATTCTTCATCATTTTCATCAACGATTTCAAATCCTACCTTCCTATACATACGGACAGCATAATTCATCTTTTGAACAGCTAATGATGCTTGTTTATATCCTTCTAGTTTTAATTTCATTAGCATCTGTTTCATTAATTCTGTTCCGATACCATAGTTTCTATACTCTTTAAGAAGTGAAATTGCAAAAGACGGTGTTTCATTATCTATATGACCGTAATCATTCATAATCCGAACCCATACAGCACCAACAATCTCATCCGCAACTTGAGCAACCAAACATAAGTCTCCCTTGTTCTCACCAAAGTCCTTTACATATACCTGCAAATCTGGTTTGTTAATGATATCTTTGGACGGTGCTGGAATACCTTCAGGAATAAAAATTGCCTCGTATAAAAAAGTATCTAATATCTTATTTTCATCTCGTTTTAATTCTCTTATTAAATAATTCATATAACCTCCGATTTATTTTTATTTATAAATCAGTTGTCATTCCACACATAATGATTCCTCCGTTAAATATCGAATTGTGCAAAAGCCCAAGAGACTTTAATGTCCCTTATGCTTTTCTCTTTTCTTTTGCTGTTTCAACTCAAATATTCGCTGTTCTTCAGCCTCTTTTTTCTTGCGGCTTCTCTCTTTACGCTCCTGATTGTTCTGTTCCTGTTGTAATTTTAATGCCTGCTGCGATTTTGTGCCGATGCCTGTTTCCATCGTCTGCTTTTTTGCTACTCGTTGCATACGCTTTGGATTTCTTTTTATATCCTTTACAACAGTTTCAACAGCCGGACTGAATTTCAAACTAAAATAGTATTTTTGAATATATTCCTGCACTTCGTAATCCTTTGGTTCTGCACCAAATGTTACCTTCGCCACAAATAGTTTACCATCTTCAATACGTTCAAATACACCTACCCAAAATGGTTCTTCAAAATATACCGTCAGTTTTCCACTTGCTTTGTCCATAAGAATCCCTCCTAAAATGAATTGAACAAAGAATGGACAACCCGGAGGGGCAGGTTACTTACCCTATTTGCATAGGACGGCTGGGCTACCTACCAGCTCTAGTACATTTTTAATGTACATTGCGTTTTTATCTTTGTATTTATAATCAAGCCATATGGCACGATTAACTTATTCGGTCAATTCCGATTTTCTTAATTCAACAAACTGGAAATATCATAAAAGAACAAAGAAAAAAGAGAAAACTCAGTCAGAGTCAGCTTTCTCATGCATTAGAAAAACATAATTATCCTATAAAACAGTCTGCTATCAGTTCATGGGAACAGGATGTCAATATGCCGAGTGCCGGTCAGTTTCTGGCTGTCTGCGAGATACTGGGAATTACAGACATCTATTCCACCTTTATCGGCACGAATCCTGAGAACAAAATCTCCCAATTGAATGAAGAAGGTCAGGAAAAAGTATTGGAATACATAGATTTGCTGGTACAATCCGGAAGATATCAGAAACCAACAGCTGAGGTCATTCCCTTTGCCCGTACCATTCGCTTATTTGATATTCCGGCATCGGCAGGTCCCGGAGAATTTCTGGATGGTTACGATTATGAAGAAATCACCGTGGGAGCAGAAGTTCCGGAAACTGCCGACTTCGGCATCCGCATCAGTGGTGACAGCATGGAACCAAGATTTATAAACGGACAGATTGTATGGGTAGAACAGACCAAACAACTGAATAACGGAGATATCGGTATCTTTTTCCTTGACGGCAATGCCTACTGCAAAAAACTACAGGAATCTGCAGACAGCACCAGCCTTATATCCCTGAATACCAAGTATGCACCCATTGTCATTTCCGAAACTTCCAGTTTTTATACTTTTGGTCGTGTGGTTGGGTAAGAGTCCAGATTATGGTACTGCATACAAAGTATAATTTTTGATGTAAGAAACTGACACTCCCCACAGACAATGTCACAGAATCATGAAAAGAGGTGATAACCATGCCAATATCCAACAATCTGAAAAATGTCCGCAAGGAAAAACACTGCTACCAGAAAGATGTGGCACTTGCCACCGGAATCTGTCCTCGCAGCATCAGCAATATAGAACGGGGCGAGTATTACCCCTCTCTGGAAACAGCACTCCGAATGGCAAAGTATTTCAAGGTGCCGGTAGAAGAACTTTTTATCCTGACAGAGGAATAACAGACATACGAATAACGGAGGACAGCCTCCGTTATTTTACTCCATCTCACATAGTATGAGGTGGACATTCTTTTTTCTCACGCAGAATAAAAGAGAGACTGTAAAATACAGTCCCTCTCACGAATCATTTGTATCCCTTTACTTTTACTTTGGATGAAAGTCCTTTTTTCTTTAACAACTTCTTATATGCGGTAAGTTTCTTCCTTGGTACCTTGATGGTTGTTATCTTGGTTAGTCCCTTAAAGGCATTCTTTGATACCGTCTTGGAAGTCAGTTTCTTAGAACGAATCGTTATTGTCTTTAACTTCTTGCAACCATAAAATGCATTCGTTCCAATCTTTGTGGTTTTATCCGAAAGTGTTATGGATGTAAGCGATGTACAGCCTCTGAAAGCGTTTGCACCAATGGTGGTTACATTCTTACCCATCTTCACTGTTTTCAACTTCTTGCAACCATAGAATGCATTCTTACCTATGCTTACGATATTTTTACCTATCGTAATTTTGGTAATCTTCTTATTATTCCTAAAACAGTTATCTGCAATTTTTGTTACTTTATAGGTGACACCCTTCACCTTGATGGTTGCAGGAATCGTTATGGTCTTTGCATTCTTATTTGCCGGTGCCACGTACGCAACCTCTTTCTTTTCGCTGCTGGTGATGATATAACTACCGGTCTTCTTATCATCCGATACCTTATCTCCTTTTTTCGGAGTCTTTACTGCCGGTGTTTCTGGTACTGGTGTTGACGGTGTTCCCGGTGCTGGCGTTGACGGTGTTCCCGGTGCCGGCGTTGACGGTGTTTCAGGTGTCTGTACATCCAGTTTTGGAATGTCAGCCGTCTCCTTATAACCACATACGCAGCTTCTCTCTTTCTTCCCTGCCTCTGTCGTGGTAGCGGCAACAACCTCTTTCCACTCGCCAAAGGTATGCTTCTCTTTTGTCAGAACGCCATCCTGTGCATCATGCCCGCAGGTGCTTGCGTGCCAGTGGTACTCTGCATCATATGTCCATGTATCTGCATATTGATGGGTATGCAGTTCCTTTATGACTCCTTTTCCCTCAAGGGCTGTTTCGTAACTATCCTTTGCCCCATCCGGAATCTGAACCACTGTTCCTTCTGAAATGGCATCTTTGACACCTGCCGGTGCAGTTGCTCCTTCAAAAGTAACCGTTGCTACCCCGGTAAATGCACCTGTTCCAACCTCCGTTACCGTATCCGGAATCACGACTTCGGAAATCACCGGTGCCTCCGTATCCTGTACAAATACATCCGAATTAATTCTTGTCACGACACAAGTCTGTTTTGCATCATCGTCTATAACTTTGGCAGGAATGGTCAGCGTACCATTTGCAAAAATATCACTATTATTCTGGCTCAGTGCGTTTACATCTACTGCTGTTACTGCAACAGCCAGCATTTCTACATTCTGTCCGTCTACTGTGACAGTTACGGTCTGCCCTGCCGGCTTTCCGTTTTCTTCCTTTGTAACAGTCTGGTAGGTAATATCATCTATCGTTGTTTTCCATATGTTGGAGCAATCCTTGCATACACCATTTTCATAAGTATGGTTGCTGCTGTCCAAATCGCCATAGGAAGTTCCACATACGGTGCAGACTGCCTGATGTATACAGGTTGCCTTGCCACCCTGATGCTTTGCAAGAGGGATTACCGTTCCTGATTCAACCAGTTCTCCACATTCTACGCAGTAGGTATCTCCGGTATATCCCTCCTCTTTGCAGGTCGCTTCCCGCTGATTCCGTATTTCAGTATGTGTGTGATCACATTTGCTTCTTGTAATCGTAATGCTTACACTTTCTGTCTCATAGTTGCCCTTGTCAGCTCCTGTATAAACCGCAGTCGCCGTCACAGCCACACCATCTGCAAGCGCCGTGTCCTTATCTGCCTCCTGCCAGCTCCAGCCTTCCGAAAGTATAATATCGCCAACCTTCTTTGTGCTGTGTGCCGGTGCCATCGCAGTTTCCGGCATGTTCGGAGCTTTCGTTGCCTTGTTGACCGTAAGACTGATTTTCATATCAACAGCATTATAATTATCTGTATCTGATGGCGTAAATGTCACATCATACTCTATCTTTCCGCTGTCTGCCACTGTAGGCTTGATACTGCTATTCTTCCATGCAAATGTTCCTGCTACCTCTGTTCCATCGGCTGTTTTGTATGTTACTTTGCCGCCTGTCAGGGTACTGTCTGAAAGTTTCTGCCCGTATGTAAGGGCGGTTGCTGTAGGATTTTTTGCAATTACCGGTGTTGCTTTAGTTACTTTAACAGTTATTGTTCCAGTTACTGTATTGTAGTTGTTTGTGTCATCAGGTGTAAATACTGCAACATATCCACTGTTATTTACTGTCGGTACTGTTGTATCCGTCTTCCAGCTCCAGGTACCTGCAACGGAAGTTTCCGTTCCACCGACTACCCATGTACCATCTGTGCCATTTAAGGTGTAATCCTTCAATGTCTTTGCCGGATCATAAACGATATTCGTTTTACTTACCGTTGGTATGGTTACATTCGGTGTTGCCCTGCTTACAGAAATTTCCACAGTTCCGGTCAGCCCGACATATATGTCTGCATCATCCGGTGTAAATTTCCATCCCGCAGTTGTTGTGCCTACTGTCGGCACATCATCAGGTGCTGCAAACTCAAGTGTTCCGGGAACAACCGTATTCGTTCCCTTTTCTACAAATACCGCCTTGCCAAGATTAAGTTTTGACAGCTTATCTCCATAGGTAAGGGCATTGCTTCCGTTAATTGTTACGCTGCTTCCATTCTTCAATGCAACGACTATCTTATCCGTAATACTGATATTTACAGTAAATGTTGCAGATTTATAATTTGCCATCTGGGCAGTTACGGTAATGTTTGCTTTATCGCCTACTTTTTTACCGGATATTACAGTGTAGGTCAGCTTACCGGCAGTATCTACCGCCACATTCTGCAAAATTACACTGCTGTCTGTCGTATCCGTTACTGTGTAAGTTGTATCTCCTCTATTCTCCGGCAGTTTATCTGCAATATCAATTGTCACAGCTCCGCCAGAGCCTTTTGTATTCACATAGCTTATGTTTTCGGAAGCTAATGTTGGTGCAGATGCCTGATTTACGGTAACCATAATCGTCTGCTCTGCCGCACCGGTATAACACTCTGTTTCCGAAAGAGATACTGTTACGGTGGCACTTCCTGCTCCCACAATCGTTACTTCTCCGGTATCGGAAACTTTAATGACCTTTTCATCGGAAACTTTATAGGAAATCGTTCCGTCTCCGGTTCTGCTACATCCAAGCTTAAATGCCTCATCCCCAAAGGTCGGGGTAAATTCAGTCTGTTTCAGTGTCAGCACTCCGTCTGCTTTTGCAACAGTATCCGAAGTATCATTAACTGTTCCTATGTATCCTTCCGCAGATACCTTAACTGTAATCTGTTTTCCAATTGCTTCGGCGGATACAATCTTATAAGTATTGCTGCTTCCCTGCTGAAGCACTGTATCGTCCGCGCAGAAAGTATAGGTTAATACAGCTCCCTGCTGTGCTCCGGTTACAGTTGCAGTTAAGGTTTCCCCATACTTTGCAGTTCCGGAAAGGCTTACGCTGCCTTCTAAGGTTGCGGTATAGGCAGATGTATTGGAAATAACATCACTTGCCTTATATCCATCTGTTTCCTTTGCCCGTACCTGTAAATCTCCTGTGTTGACTATCACGTTTCCAACTGTAACAGTACCAACACCGGTGCCGGAATCTACCGTAATATCCGTCCAACTTGCTCCACCATCGGTACTGTATTCGTAAGTAACTCCGCTTGTTCCGTTAAAGGTAAAGGTATTGTTTTCATCATCCACATTTCCATTCGTCGGTGGATTTGGATGTTCTGCCTTTGCTACCTCGGCGGTGGAATCCGTCAGTTCTCCGGAACAGTTTTCAGCGGTAACCTTAACTGTAATCACTTTTCCTACATCATCTGCTGTTAAAGTATATGTATCTCCGGTAGCAATCGCTGTAGTATCTTCTCCACGATACCATGAAACTGTAACTTCGCCGGCATCTGTCGCAAGTCCCTCATAGGATGCTGTCAATGTTTTTCCATATACTGCCTCTCCGGAAATGGATACAGTTCCCGTGATGGCTTCCTTTAATGTCTTAAATGTGCTATTTAAAAGATAACTTTCATTTCCTGCCTTATCCACTGCAAGAACTGCACAGTAATACTCGGTATTTGGTTTCAGGTCTGATAATGTAAAGGTTCCGGTTGCATTGTGATAATCAGATGCTTTCAAATTCTCTGTCGTAGCACTTGTTACCTCATTTATATCCGTACTATATAAGAAATAAACCTTCTCAAGACCGCTTCCATCTTCAAAAATATCAAATGTCACACTACCGGAGCGATCCTTCATGACCGGGGTTATATCAAAAATATACGGTTTCTCATCATCATGCAAAATGCCATCACTGGACAGATAGGTTACATTTCCGACATTGTCTGTGATTCTCGCATACACATAGTTGGTCCTGTTCGTCTTGATTTTAGGCTTATTGCTATTATCATAATCTTTCCAGCCACTCAGATTCTGCATATCTGAAATTTGTGTATATGCCTTGTCAGATACCAGA
Source organism: Roseburia sp. AM59-24XD (assembly GCF_003478445.1). Lineage (GTDB taxonomy): Bacteria > Bacillota > Clostridia > Lachnospirales > Lachnospiraceae > Jutongia. The sequence continues at coordinate 180,637 of NZ_QUET01000001.1, read as the reverse complement.
TATTCTGTAGAGGCTATACCGGAGCCGGTATCCTCTGATGTAATCGTAATTTTTTCTTTGGTGTTGGTATAGAAGCCAAAGGAAATTTTCTCTAAAAATTTATCCCATGTACTTTCTTTTACCTGAATGGTTCCGGTTGGAGCAGCTTTATCAATCTTAATCTCTTTGTTTATGCTATCTGTAATGTATCCGTTACTGTCTTTAAAATAAAGAGTATAAGAATGTGTTCCCTCTTCGGTAACCGAAATGCTGTCATTCCAACTGCTTCCATCCGTTGATACCTGCCAGTCTGCTACGCCGATTGTGACATCTGAAGTATACCAGTCATTCGCACCTTTCGTTCCTGTTATATAATTATCCGGAGCAGTAATGTAAGCAATGGTAAAGTTCTTTGTAATTTCTCCTGTATAATTACCCTTTCCGGTAATCTTCACATAAGGAGCGTTTTCAGCATTGCTGCCTGCCACATCTGTATTGTTTCCATAAGTAATGTTATAATCTTCACCAAGAGTTAATGATGTCTCGCCTTTTTTTATGGTAATATCCGGCTTAATCTCATTACCTGTATAGTAGTAAGGGGTATCCACACCGCTAATACTGATACCAGAATAGTTGATGTTCTTTATATTACAGTACGAACAGCTTTCGCCAGTCTTGTCGTCGCCAAAGTCATGTTCCTTTAAGCCTTCCGCATTATTTGTGTATCCAACCTTACAAGGAGAACTTTCTGAAGGTTTATAGACTTTCGCATTACTAAAAACAGGAAAAGATTGTTTCTCACCATCATTATCAATGTTCTGTCCCCAGACCTGTGGTATCGTGCCATCTTCTCCCACTTTCTGTCCATCCTGCAAAAGGTATGCAACCTCGCCGGATGCAAACTGTGCAGCGGTTTTTCCTTCAGCCTGCCCTTCGACATCTGCGCCGTTAATGCCACCCAAATCCGTGCCTTCCGCTTTCAGATAATAGCAATTGTTTATCGTACAATTTTCACCATATCCGAACACGCCTCCGACATCATCATTTCCACTTACACTACCTGTGTTATAGCTGTCAGTTATCGTAACACTGCTACCAGTTCCACACACGCCTCCGACACATCCTTCTCCACTTACCACTCCTGTGTTATAGCTGCCAGTTATCGTACCATCTACACCAAATGCGCACACGCCTCCGACATAATGTTCTCCGAAAAAATAAGAATCAACGACACCGACATTCCGAATTGTTGCCATATATATATTGTCAAACAAGCCAACATGACTTTTTTGGCTATCATTGAAAAAGAGTCCGCTGATGGTCTTTCCATTTCCATCAAAAGTCCCCTGATAGCCGTTATTAGCTGCTCCAATCGGTGTCCATGAAATGAAGTTCCCGCCGTTTGCTACTTCATTGGTCAGATTGCCGTCATCATCTGTTTTATATGTAATCCTGTCAAGCAGATTATTATTTACCGTGATATCATTCATCAGCTTCGCACAGGCTGAACTATTTTTAGTAACGTCTGTAAGAGTTCCGTTTACAAGTCCGGCGAACCAGTAAAGTTCTGCCGCCGAGGTAATCTGATACGGGTTTTCTGCTGTACCATTACCATTTTCCGGTTTTGTTGGTGTGATGGTGGTTGCTTCCAAAAGCTGTGCTCCACCCAGTTCTACATTTACTTTCAGTGCTGCTGCGTCCTCTGCTGCATTTACCGTAAGAGCTGATAAGTCCACGCTACTTCCAATCAGGGCTGCCGTAAGCAACAATACTGCGATTCTCTTTCCTCTTTCTTTCCATTTTTTCATAATACCATTCCTCCTGTCCAAACTATGGTACGGTTACATATTCTGTCCCCATAAAGATATTCTCTTATTTTCCAGTCATATTCAGATAAATCATATGAACGGATGCCTTGCAAATTCTTCCAGAACAGCTTCCAGCAGCTGCCCTTTTTTATCAGCCGCCTTCATGATGCGTAACATCTCTTTCCTTGATCGTGGGTATATTTGTTTTTTTCCCATATCATTCATTCCTATCAAAATTACAGTTACATTCATTTTTAATTATACATATTTCGGTTGCATTTGTATAGCAAACTTTAGTTATGGAAAAAGCAAACTTTTACCCAAACCCTCATCCGTTCCTTAATGATTGTTTCTAGACAACTCAATTATATGACCTTAAAAAATCTGTCCAGTTAATTGTAACCTATCCAATCTAACCAGTAGGAACGGTCATCCTCATCCTCTTTGCCCTTTCCTGTCCATTTCATAATAAACTGCCTTGTAGCTTCTCGTTGTTCTACATCTAACATTGCATACCCTCCATATCCAATATCCAAATAAATTCTGAAGATTCCTACCCTTTATTTTAACATAAACCCTGACTTTATCCTATATAAAATACAATATGTTTATTAGGTCGCATAACAGGCGACAAAAAAACTGACACATTTTTCCTGTGCCAGTTTCTAATGTTCATATCATATGCCAATGTATGATTGAGTGTGGTTCTCTAAACAATCTATAGGATTTAATAATGGGGTTATTCTATTTTCCTCAGAATAGCATTCTTCACACATATTGTAGTTCTCCATCAAATTCATAGTTGTCGTTCCCTTATCATAACATAATTTGTAAGAAAAACGCCCCGCCTTTCTGCTTGTTGTTCCATCACAACCTTGTAGCCTCTTTTTTCAAAAAATGGTCTTGCAGTAATAGAAGCGTGTGTCGTTATATTTCCTTCAACAAATTGTTCCAATTGGTTGCAAATAGCGGTTGCAATTCCTTTTCTTTGATTGTCTTTATGGACAAACAAGCGATCAAGATAACCTGTTTTATCTATATCGCCAAATCCTACAATAACATCGTTTCAACAGCGACAATGCTGTAATGTTCTTGTAACGACGAATTCCATTTTTCAATATCAACTTGTCCTGTTGCCCATACATTTAGCTGTTCCGTTGTATAGTCTTTTGCATTAACAGTGTGAACCGTATTATAAAAAAGTTCTGCCAGTTCTTTACAGTCTGATTGTTTGTATTTTCTAATTATCACATTTGTTTTCCCCCATCACATTGTCTTGACAACTTCTAATTCTTTTCACGCCCACCTTCTTTCCCTTCGGACAAGAAGTATCCCTCGCTCAAAGAGCTCGGTCAATTCCGATTTGTAACTGACCACATCTCCGTCACACATCATATTATATCAGACATCATAACCTTTGCAATCACCAACTTGCATGACGAAATGGAAAAATCAAATTTTCTCCCGCCTACAAACTCTTATATTTCTGCACCAATGCCCCCAATTCTTCCAACAACGCATCAGATGGTGTCATAGTCTCGTCCCCCTTCAGTATGTAATCCGTACTCACTCCATAAATTTCACTAAACATCAACAGCGAATCAATCGACATTCCCTTCACTCCTCGCTCTATCCGGCTGATCGTTCCCGGCTCAAGTCCAACTGCCTCCGCCACCTGCTCCTGTGTCTTTCCTGCCTGTTTTCTTAATTCCTTTAATCTCTTACCACTTGCTTCCATGTCATAAATCATCATAATTCTCCATCCTTTCCAGCCATCTCGATAGCCAGAAGTAAGATGATGAAAAATTAATTTTGAATTTTCCGCTGCATGATCCACGCAAAAAGACGCAAAGGAAAGCCAGTTATCTACTGGTTATCTTTCCCCTGCGTCTCTGGTGCTTCCATCATTGCTGATGTGCCCTTATCAGGTGGGCTGTTCATTTAATTGTCATTTTGTTTCTATGTAACAGATCCCAGATCTGTCAGATACGAAGCATACCTTTGTCGGCACGCTTCCGTATCATGCCTTCTGTATATTTATTCAACATCATTACCCGTTTGCAGCGGCTGCATTTGATCGTAATGCCCTGCAGGACGATCCGGTCATCGTCCTGACACAATGTATAATCCATCATCCTCGCATTACATTCTCTGCAATGCAACTGCACTGTACTCCAATTCTTCTCCAATTCAGTTCAACTCCTCTACCATACAAAATTGCTATTACCAACACGCAACATTTGTACTTGCAAGGGAAAGGGAAATCAACCTTCGCAAGCCCATTACTAGAGCCGGAAGTTCCGATGCGCCCTGTCCTGACGCTCCGACATTGCTGATCTTAAAGCCTGTTGACCATGGCAAGCCATGATCTGCTTAAGCCGATTTCTCCATGAACCACATATTGTTGTCCTCATAGAACAGATATACTTCTTTTCCGTCTACGACACATGTATATCGCATCCCGGCACCGCCTGCCTTTAAGCTGGCTGCACGCCGGATGTCTTTCACTTTGCTGATCTCATACTCTACTCCATCCTCCCATACAAAACTTTTCGGAAGGAGCATTCCATCCTTGGTAAATGTGGCATTCACATCTACATAAATTTTGTCTTCGTTCAAAGAACTGCCTCCTATTCTTAACTAAAATATCCTTGCGGATGTACCGTATGGGAACCTTTTGCATCCAAAGAGGATAACAGCTTATCCTGATACATCAGTCCCCGTTGAATACTGAAATATCCAAACCTTTTCCGAATCTCATCCACCGCAGCATCTGCTTTCTCCTGCTTTTCCCGGCGGATATAGTCACAGAATATGTCAAGCTGCTCATATGCATGATCCAGTGTTAATTCTGCTCCTCTGACACCAAGACTTCGGATTGGTTTTTCCCATTGATATGTTGCTCTGAAAATGCGATAGGCTTCCTGTGCAATCTCCGATGTGATGTTCGTCGGTCTGTCTATCTTATGCTGTCTCGTAAAATGATGTAGTGCGTTGTCGCGGACGGATATTTCCACTACATGGCACTTAAAGCCATTCTCCCGCAGTCTGGCAGCGACACTTTCTGCCAAAACATACAGGATGATCTTCACATCTTCATCCGTCTCCAGATCTCTCGGAGTCGTTGTGCTGTTTCCTATGGACTTGATCGGGGCATGGGTATGTTCCCTCTTAACCGGAGAATCATCCCAGCCATTCGCAAAAGAATGAAGTACCAGCCCTATCTTACCAAACCGGGATTTCAGATACTTTTCCTCCATCTGCGCCAGCTCACCAATGGTACGGATGCCCATGCTTTGCAGCTTCCTCTCGGTAGACTTTCCTACATATAAAAGATCACCCACCGGAAGCGGCCAAGCCTTCGTCCGATATTCCTCTCTGCCCATCGTCGTAATCGCATCGGGTTTCTTATAATCAGAGCCCAGCTTCGCAAAGATCTTGTTGTAAGATACACCGATACTTACGGTAAGACCTAACTCTGACTTAATTCTGCGACTGATATCCTGAGCAATTGTAAGCCCATCTCCCATAAGGGAACAGCTTCCTGACACATCCATCCAGACCTCATCGCAGCCGTATGGTTCCCAAAGGTCTGTATATTCCTGATAGATCTCATGTGCCATCCTAGAAAAACGCAGATACAAGTCCATTCTCGGCGGAACAAATTGAATATCCGGGCAAACTTGTCTTGCCTGCCAAAGTGCCATACCAGTCTTCACTCCCTGCCGCTTCGCCAGATAATTCGCTGTCAATACGATTCCATGTCTTGCCTGTGGATCACCGCCTACTGCCATCGGCACATGCCGCATCTGCGGACGATGTAACATCTCCACGCTGGCATAGAAACAATTCATATCCACATGAAGCACTGTTCTGTCTGCCATAATCAATCTCTCCAATCCCAAAAAGAACATTTGTTCTGTTTTTCTATGCCGTCAGTATAAATCATTTTTATCATTATTTCAAGTGTAAAATATTACCCATTTCATCATAGAAACGATTTTTGCATTGATTTTTCATGAGGGATTGTATATAGTATATACAGAAAACAGACAAAAACACTCTTACGGAGGCAATAAAATGAACTCAATCGGAAAGATATTACAAGATCGTCGAAAAGAACTTGGTTTGACACAACCCGATGTAAATAAAGAACTGAAACAGTTTGGATACTCTATGAATCATGCAGCGATCAGCTCCTGGGAACGCAATGTTACCCAGCCGAACGCCACACAGTTTCTGGCACTCTGCAAGATTCTCGGCATTACAAATATTTACGATGCATTCATCGGAGAATATACGCCAGATAATCCATTCAGCGAATTAAACGAAGAAGGCATTCAAAAAGCGAAAGAATACATAGATCTGCTGATCAAATCTGGAGATTATACCAAAGAAGATACCTCTGTCCTTCCCTCTTACCGGGAAATCAGACTGTTTGATCTGCCTGCGTCTGCCGGAACCGGCGAATTTCTTGACAGCGATAACTTTGATATGATCGAAGTCGGAAACGAAGTCGCACCGGAAGCAGATTTTGGTATCCGAATCCACGGTGACAGTATGGAACCCCGCTATATCAACGGACAGATCGTTTGGGTACAGCAGACGGAAGAACTGGAATCAGGAGAGATCGGCATCTTCTATCTTGATGGCAACGCCTACTGCAAAAAGCTGGATTGCAGCAGAGTGGGAACCTTCCTTGTCTCCCTGAATCAGAAATATGCTCCGATCCAGATCACGAAAAATAACAGTTTTAAGATTTTTGGAAAAGTAGTATGCTGATAGTCCTGTTTATAGAACAAGATATAGAATATAATAAAGACAATGTCTGGGAGCCGGTCTTTCTTCTTCCCCGGCTCAGCACCATTTCGCGGAAATGATTTCCACTTATGATCAGTATGGAGGGCACTATATGGTAACAAACAATATCTCGGAAATACGCAAAGAAAAACATCTCAGTCAGGATGACCTTGCGGTCGCACTCGGCGTATGCCGCAAGAGCATCTTTAATATTGAGCATAATAATGTGATTCCGAATATTGATACCTGCCTGCGTCTGGCAAAATATCTTGATATGACGGTAGAGGATCTGTTTGAGATACAGGATGCATAATCTCCCACCTACTCAAACATTTATCCCCGCTCGTTTTCAACAAAAGACGCAGGAATTCTTCTGCGCCCAAATCTCACACCCAACACTTTATTCGATCTTTACGCTCCCTGTCAGCAGTATATCCGCCCGGTCTTTCGCCAATAACTCCTGATTATTCATGATATAATAAAACAAACTCTCTATTTTATCATTATTTTCTTTTTTCGCCTTTTGATAATATTCATGGGAATTGTTCATGATGACCTCGTACACATTATCCAGCTTATTAAACATTCCATCTGAATGTCCCATACTGGTCAGTTGAACCAGCACTCTGTCCATGTTGTTAATTGCATCTTCTGCCTCAATCAACAATTCCATATCTTTCTTATCCATAGTTCCATTCTCCTCAAAAATTACATACATTTATGATTTCTATGCAGTATATCAATTAATCAAACGTCGCCGGACTCAGATTATTATCATCCATAATCTTCTGCAACTGGCTCTGATCTGTTATCTCCGTGATCACATACCCTCTAGGTCGTGGTTCGTCAAATCCAGTAATGACAATATAGTATGTTCCATCTGCCTTGACTAAAGTTTCTCCATGATACTCAAATTCTCCACATGGCTCCGCTTTCATTCCCATGTGTTTACACATATAAGCAAGTAAAACACGACTTGCCCGACAGTCTCCCTTTCCTCCAAGTAATAGCATTTGCCAGTTATTTTGATTTACCTGATAATCCGTTGTCTCACCGATGTAAGCTGCTGCCCTCTCCACTTTTTCCTTACCTGTCATAGAAGAAGTAATATTCCTTTGTTCAAATGCAGTCAGCACTTTATCCACATAAAAGTTACTTTCAGCATATACTCTTACCGTGGCTGTCAGCCGTTGATTGTTTTCCAGTATTGCTGTTACCGTACTTGTCAGATATGGTGTGCCATACCCCGGTCCCCAAACTGTTGTCAGCAGACCGTCATCAGAGATTGTTAGTCCGGATTCCGTAGACACTTTCCACTTCTCCACTTCCAATTTTGTTCCGGTGACCTGAAATTGAAAGGTTGTCTTATGTGCCGGATCTACTGTCATATATGGTTTCAATGCATCATCCACATGGTAAATGTCTACTGATGTCGCATTCAGACTCGGAGTATCCGCTTTAGGAGTAGCTTGTTTCTTTGCAGTTACTTTGATCCTGCACCGCTTTGTTTTTCCTTTGTACCTTGCGGTAACATATGCTGTTCCAGACTTGCAGGCTTTCATCTTCACTGATTGCTTACCCGTCTTTATGATCTTTACCACAGATTTCTTACTGCTTTTCCACTTGATCTTCGCCTTCTCCGGAACATTTTTCACGGTCAATTTACTTATTTTTCCCACCTGTAAATTTTTAGAAGTGGCAGATAGTTTCCATTTTGTTTTTGCAGAGGCAGTATGTGGAATACATACTACCAATGCTAATGCCATCACGGCTCCCATTATCAACTTCTTGCTCATATCACACACCTCCATCTCATTTGCCATTCTCATCTTTCTCCTCCGGAAAAGGAACATATTGCATTAAATTACTTACCTTATGCTCTATCTCCAGCCGATACAGCATCAATCGAAGCAAATAATCGGGAATCTCCCGCTTTTCGGTAAACCATCCTTCTACAGTCCGCAAAGGAATACCAAAATATTTAGCAAACTCTTTCTGTGTCATCCCTGCCTGTTCTTTTGCTGCATTTAAAATCTCTCTTTGTCTCATCCATGCCACCTCCATTTACCATTCATTGTATGGTTTCTTTGTACTTCCACCTTACCATTCATTGTATGGTTTGTCAACAAAAAAACAACACAATATGATAACTACATACTATGTTGTTTTCTAGTATATTAAGTTAAAAAGCTGGAAATTGAATTACTCTCTGACAATTGCATATATTTTCATATCAACGATACTACCACATTTCACAACATTACTCTTTAATGTTCCTTTGTATTGGAACCCCAGTCTCCTTATCTACAAGGATTTGGCGAACTCCTTCATCCTTAAGCTGACTTCCGTCTCTAAATGTAACTTCAAATCTTTCTTCTTTCTTTGCCATGTTTATTTCTCCTTTTTTCAAGCGTTAAATTCAAATTCGTCTCTCAGTTAAACACGCCGGCTTACTGAAATTTCACGCAGACTATTCCTATACCGTAATGTCTATTCTGACCGATGATTTCTTCTCACCAAAATGCTTTATTTCGATATCCTTCATTTCCTCTATAACATCTTTTTCAATTTGGTGAACATCACTTAATTGTAAATCTCGCTTCGAATCATTTACTATTTTTGCTGCCTCATCTACTGAAACAGTTGTATCTGATGTTAACTGTTCAGACATTTCAGTATCGTTTGAATCCTCTGCAACCTGCCCCTTTTCTATAGATGTCTCTACAATTTCCTCTTCTGTTGGCAAATCCCTATATTCTGTACTTTTTACAAATCTTGTGAATGACTCTACAGCTCTAAAAGTATTTCCCATGATACGTTGAGCTTCCTTAAGCTTTTCACTCTTTGGAATATTTGGATTATTCACGATACTTTTTAGTTCTGCCAAATTTCCATTCATCTCATTTACTTGAAGCCTTTGAGCCTCTTCTTTTGTCTTACATCTCTCCAACCTACGCTCATAAGCTTCTTGTTCCATTCTTGCCGCTTTATATTCCATATAGGCTTTAGGGTCTTTCTGACGAATAGCATCTTCTTCTGAAGCTGTTAATTCTTGACCGCTTGCAATCTTGTTATAAATCTGACTATATGCAGAACTTTCTTTGTCTCGCTCAAGTTGCTCTCGGAAATGCTGAATCATGCTTTCTTCCTGACTTGTTACAGTCATACCCTCTTGCTTCTTTACAACATCCCCGGTAGCCTTCTTTTGCTCCCAATCATTTACTAACTGCATCTGATTCACAGCGTTTCGTATTGTACCTGCAATCATAGCACACCTCCAATTCCCGGTTAATGCTACGATTAAATAGTGATATCAAACTTCATACCCTGTGTTGCCTTTTCTTCTGTTATCTTACTCCAATCCAGTTCAGAAATCTTTTCAAGTAATTCTTCTTTTGAATTTGCCTGAATTGTAGTCCGCTTAACAGTTACATCCTTCTTTTCCTGCTTTTTCTCCTCTGCACGTTTTTCCTTTAATTCTTCAAGCCGTTCTTTCTGCTTTTCTGTAATCTTCTCCAAATCAGCAAAAAGTGTCATCTTTCCATCATCATCAAAGGACATAGTTAACTTATTTAATACAGTTCCACTATTGTCTGTCGTTCCCCAAGCACGTTCAAACCCAAACTGTTCATTGATTTTATCTGACATCTCAACTGCAGTTTTTACCGTAGACAATTTTTCCCGTGCATATTTCTCATCGGATGCCATTCTTTCAAGTTCAGCACTTGAAAAAACAACTGTAAATTCCTTATCGCTTTGGTCTACTAATCCTCTGAAATCATCGCCTTTATCAGCAATAATAAAATCGAAATCCGCATTATCCTTACGCAATGTTTCCAGATATTTCTGTGCCTTAGAAGATAACTTATCTTCGCTGGATTTTATTTTCTGTGCATTGGGCTGCACATCTTTTGCTTTCTCTGTGTTATTTTGCTTACTAACAGTATTGCTCTTATAATAATCTGTTACCTGTGTTAAATTAGCTGCTCTAATCATGGTATCATCCTCCTTGAAAATTGATACAGAAATCCGTTTCTATATCTGTAATATCGGCACTTTATATCCAAAAGTTAATAGTGCGTAAAATTCAAATTTGGGCGTGACTATACATTATCTCTTTGAGTTGTTTTCTGAATAGCACATACCCCCATAATAAACACACATACAAAAAAAATCACCAATCCCCAGAATATACCTCCAGAAATATCTGGCTTATTGTAAAGAATAAAATCTGGCAAATTCGCAACGGCATGGGCTATAATGCATACCCATAATGACTTAAACTTATAGAATATATATCCAAAAACAAACGCCATTAGTGCCGCACCAACTGCCAGCACAATTCCACCTGCCATTAAATGCATCAGACCAAACAATATAGAACTTACTATAATAGCTGTAACTGCATTTGTGGTCTTTTCAACGCTTGAATAAACAATTCCTCTAAGTGCAATCTCCTCCGAAATCGGTGCTATCACTAATAAATTAACCACCATCATTATAGTACCAAACAACGGAATTACTTCGTTATAGAAACCAACTGACTTTAATATCATCAGTGAGTTTTCCATAGATACGTTGTACGTACATAATGCAAACAGAAACGAGAACGAAAATGTTATCAGCGACGCCAAAACAACATTATTCACTTTAAAATGGTTAAGCTTCCATTCTTTCTTAACTTGCTTTTTGCGAAGTTTAAAAACAAAATACAGAATCAATACAGTCAGTATGCCCGAAATTACAGTCATCCCTAAAATATTATTATTAGCAAACTCCATTATCAAAGTTTCATCATGGAGACCGTTCGCCGCACCTATTGCACAAAATACAATAGATAACAATACTTGTAAAATCATTGTCAATCCAAAATACAGAACAAAATAAGCAATTGCTTTCCATATACCCTTCATATTTTCAAGCCTTTCATTGTTAATGCAATCTTTCTAACAGATTATAATCTACTAACATCAATCTAGAAAATTCCGATTTTCTCAATTCTCCAAAGTTGAAGTTAACGAATTGAATTTTTAGTCTAATTCAGCACGACTGAACAAGTCTAAAATAAAGGATTTATCCTCACAGGCTTTTTTGAAACGAAGAACAAAGTCTGCCAACGCATTTTTATCTTTTGAATAGACGCAGAACATGCTGCCCTCTGGGTCAAAGCATATTTTTTCTTGCAAATCTAAACACTGTTCGTCCAAAAAAACTTGTGCTAAACTCCCCCAATCATAACCGTTCCCCTCAAATCCTTCATCCGCACGAGTATCAAAAATCTCTTGTAGGTATTCTCCTACATTTAGGCAGACAGAAGCACTTTCTTCATGTTCTATCCAGAAAAACGGGGTAATTTCTTTTTCAAATTGTTCTGTAACTTTCATAGCAATGTACTCCTTTCAACTTTCGATTTGTTAAGTTTACTTCTGTTTCCATCTTCTTGTCCTATGGACAAGAAGCATCCCTCGCTTCTCCTATTTATCTATTACTTTCCTTTATGGGAAAAGCAAGTGCATAAATCTATTTTATTCTGACCCTTTGGTATTGATTGCTAACAAATATACCACACTAGATCAGACAGAGATTCATGCAATTGACAATACAATTCTTTATATACTTCTAAAAAAGAATTTTCAATTCATATGCAACTTTCTCCTTTGAATATTATATCACAATATCCTTTTCCTCTCCACCGAAAAAGGCATCCTATGAATCTCTCCACAGGATGCCCCTTTATCCCGGCTTACTTTTCCTCATCGAAACGGTGTATCTTTCGCCTCCTGCCAGCCATCACGCCCTGCACTTGGTTCCGGCTGTTCCTTACCGTCACCGCTTTTCTGCTTTTCCTTGCTCTCTTCAAAGGACTTTCTCACTGCTCCATACAGTTTTTCCCGAAATTCCTTCGTTACCGGAAAGCAGATATCCTGATAGATACTCTTCCCCTGTTCATCGGTCTGTTTCGTCTTATAGGACGGCATTGCCACAAAGAGTCCGTTCTTTCCCTGCAACAATGATACATTATTGATCACAAAGCAGTCCTCCAGATAAATTCTCGCAAGCCCTCGGATGTTGCTTCCATCCCGTTCAAATGGAGTAACTTTTACATTGAACTTTAGTTCCTGTGATTTCTCCTGATCCACCTGACTGATCTTAAGCTGCAGACGGTTCTCTTCTATCTGCTGCACCTGTTCATAGGCTTTCATGATTCCTTCATAGAGTTCTTCTCGAAATTCTTTTGTGATCGGATGACAGATATCCTTATATCCGCTGTCGTCTTTACTGCTTGCATATCTCGGCATGGATACAAAGCACTGACCATCCCTATTCTCAATGACAGCAATGTTGCTGACCTTGAAACTTTCCTCAAACACTACCGATGCAAATGCACGGATGTTCCATCTTCTTTGTTTAACTGATTAACTGTAATCTCATAATTCATACAAACCAACCTTCCTTTCATCATTCCTAACTGACTTCACTTCCGGATTATTTACTTCCAATGGCACCACCCCCTTTCCTCCGATCCGTCTTTTCTCCATCCTGTTGATCAGTATTATTTACCGGCTCACACTTCACTACAAATCGTTTTGTGCCATGCTCCGCACAGGTAAAGAGCGTAAGGCTTTCCCCCTCTGTCTGCTTTGTTACCCATTCATCGTATGGATTTACAACTTTCATCTCTTTTACCGTGTATTCGTGCTTTTCCTTCTTTCTATTCATAAGCATGACCTTCGCCCCGGCTTCTATGTTGCATAGATAAGTAAAATACACTCCACGGCGGCTGCCATTATGTCCGGCAAGAACACAGTTTCCTTTTCCACAAAGCTCTGTCGTATTGGTCATATGACCAATGCCCTCATTAAGCTGCACACTGCCGGCTCCTTCAAATACCGGATATTTAATATCTAAGCTCGGTATTTCAATAATCCCGATAACACCCTCCTGTAATAAAAGGGAATCTTTCTTTTTATGATCTTTTTTGTTCTGCTTCTCTTCATTCTGTTCCTCCTCAAACGCTTTCATATAACGGTTACTTCTCTCCTGCTCTTTCATCCGCAAAAGAAAGGGGATTGCGACAATGGCAACCCCCAGTAAAATCAACACAATATCCTTTTTTATTCGTCTCTTCATCGGTAATCCTTCCTTTCTCCATACGGATAATCATTCTCTGCCACCTGACTGATCTCCTGCCCGTTTTTTTCTGTGATCGATTTATTCTCCAGATCAAGCTGGGTATTGAGTTCAAACTGTCTGGCAGTCTTGCTTTTCAATTCTTCCTCGTAGGCAAACGGCTTTTCGTATTCTGCCTTTGCCTGTTCCATATCACGCTGATACTGCTCTAACTTCTTCTCCAGAAATTCAATGTTTCCATCCATTCCGTTGAAACAGTTTTCCAGTTTGACCATACATCCCACCGGGGAGTTGGATAATTCCACCTTGTAATCAGTTCGCCCATGCAGGATCAGGTAATTCACTCCGATAAAGTTTTTCTCCACCTGCACCTCAAAACCACGGTACTCTCCGATTCCGGTTGTCTCTCCAACCTTGCATTTACTGACTGCTGCCAACACAGCCGTGCCGCCATCCACACGCTCATGAAAGGTCATATTTCCCACTTTAATGGCAAACTCCTCATCCGTGGCAAGCACCTGTTCATCCCGTTTCTTAATATCTGCATGAACACATTTCAGCTTTTCATTTGCCGCAGCGATCAGTTTCGGAAATTTGATCATAAACTGATCCTGCAGGCTGTAATGCTGACTATCATAGGATGCCTTTAACATCTTGAGTCTCTGCACCTCATTATCCACTTCCATCTTTTCTTTGATCAATGGATTTCCAGTTGCCACAGCCTTAATCTCAGCATACGATAGTGTTGCTTCGTCGATATCCTCACAGCTCCTTGAAATGGACTTGCTGGTCATCACCTGTGATATAAAACGCTGTTTGTTCTCCACAAGGCTCCAACTGTATGCATCAAAGGTTCCTTTGGTGACATAACGGTATACCGCCACTTCACTGTTTTCATTTCCCTGCCGCAAGCCTCTTCCTTCTCTCTGCTCGATAGATGTAGGACGGATTTTGCGGACATTCAAAATAAAAAAGAATGTGGAGGTAACAGACAATGGCAAAATCATTATTTGAGGAACTGGGCGGCAAATACGAAAGGCAAGGGGATTATTTGATACCGTGCTTAACTGTACCCGCCGAAGAAGAACAGGCAATAGGCATCTGGGGGCAACGGCATTTAGATTATCTAAAACAGTACCGTAAAGTTACATACACCAATCTTCTTACAAGCGGCAGGCTAAACGCCTACCTTGCCGACATCAACAGACAGGCACAGGAACGCTTTGAAAGGCTCATAGAGGGTATGAAACAGGCACAGGGCATAACGGAACAGCTAAAGGCAGAAAACGCCTTAGAATGGACAGGATGCCTCAATAACATAAGGGCTTGTGCGAGGGAGATTGTGGAAAAGGAAATTATTTTTGCATAAACAGATGATTAGTGGCAGGGGGAAATCCTGCCGCTTTTTCTGCTTTAGTTTGTCAGCTTGACAAATAAAGGGTTAAGGAATATAATTAGATTCAGTATTATACAAGGAGTTAATAAATATGCGGCAAGGTATTCTTAAATAAACTGTCAATTTGATAGTGGGAACAAAAAGTAGCAGTCCCGTTTCACTTTTAATATGGGGCTTAGTTTTTTGTACCCAGTTTAAGAATACTTTTATCATGTAATTTTATATGCCCGAAAACATATAAGTGTTTTGGGGCTATTGGAGTTATTTACCCAGTGATAGGAGTATTTATCACTGGGTATTTTTATGCCCTTTTTTGGGTGTTGATAGGAGGAAAATCACATGAAAATAATTAACTTAGGCATTCTGGCTCACGTTGACGCAGGAAAGACAACATTAACGGAAAGTTTATTATATACCAGTGGTGCAATTGCAGAACTAGGGAGCGTAGATGAAGGCACAACAAGGACAGATACAATGAATTTGGAGCGTCAAAGGGGAATCACTATCCAGACAGCAGTGACATCTTTTCAGTGGGAGGATGTAAAAGTCAACATTATAGATACGCCAGGCCATATGGATTTTTTGGCGGAAGTATACCGTTCTTTATCCGTTTTAGACGGAGCAGTATTATTAGTTTCTGCAAAGGATGGCATACAGGCACAGACCCGTATACTGTTTCATGCACTACAGACAATGAAGATTCCGACAATCTTTTTCATCAATAAAATTGACCAAGAGGGGATTGATTTGCCAATGGTATATCGGGAAATGAAAGCAAAGCTTTCTTCGGAAATTATAGTGAAGCAAAAGGTTGGGCAGCATCCCCATATAAATGTAACGGACAATGACGATATGGAACAGTGGGATGCGGTAATTATGGGAAACGATGAACTATTAGAGAAATATATGTCAGGGAAACCGTTTAAAATGTCAGAACTGGAACAGGAAGAAAACAGGAGATTCCAAAACGGAACGTTATTTCCCGTTTATCACGGAAGCGCTAAAAACAATCTGGGGATTCGGCAGCTTATAGAAGTGATTGCCAGTAAATTTTATTCATCAACGCCTGAAGGTCAATCTGAATTATGCGGGCAGGTTTTTAAGATTGAATATTCAGAGAAAAGGCGGCGTTTTGTTTATGTGCGTATATATAGCGGAACATTGCATTTGAGGGATGTTATTAGAATATCTGAAAAAGAGAAAATAAAAATCACAGAGATGTGTGTTCCGACAAACGGTGAATTATATCCATCCGATACAGCCTGCTCTGGTGATATTGTAATTTTACCAAATGATGTTTTGCAGCTAAACAGTATTTTGGGGAACGAAATGCTGTTGCCGCAGAGAAAATTTATTGAAAATCCTCTCCCTATGCTCCAAACAACGATTGCAGTAAAGAAACCTGAACAGCGGGAAATATTGCTTGGGGCACTTACAGAAATTTCAGATGGCGACCCTCTTTTAAAATATTATGTGGATACTACAACGCATGAGATTATACTTTCTTTTTTGGGGAATGTGCAGATGGAAGTCATTTGTGCCATCCTTGAGGAAAAATATCATGTGGAGGCAGAAATAAAAGAGCCTACTGTTATATATATGGAAAGACCGCTTAGAAAAGCAGAATATACCATCCACATAGAAGTCCCGCCAAATCCTTTCTGGGCTTCTGTCGGGTTGTCCATAGAGCCGCTCCCTATTGGAAGCGGAGTGCAGTATGAAAGCAGAGTTTCACTTGGATATTTAAATCAATCGTTCCAAAATGCGGTTATGGAGGGGGTTCTTTATGGCTGCGAGCAGGGGCTGTATGGATGGAAAGTGACAGACTGTAAAATCTGTTTTGAATATGGATTGTATTATAGTCCTGTAAGTACCCCCGCAGACTTTCGGCTGCTTTCCCCTATCGTATTGGAGCAGGCTTTAAAAAAAGCAGGGACAGAACTATTAGAGCCATATCTCCACTTTGAAATTTATGCACCGCAGGAATATCTCTCACGGGCGTATCATGATGCTCCAAGGTATTGTGCAGATATTGTAAGTACTCAGATAAAGAATGACGAGGTCATTCTGAAAGGAGAAATCCCTGCTAGATGTATTCAAGAATACAGGAACGATTTAACTTATTTCACAAATGGGCAGGGAGTCTGCTTGACAGAGTTAAAAGGATACCAGCCAGCTATTGGTAAATTTATTTGCCAACCCCGCCGCCCGAATAGCCGTATAGATAAGGTTCGGCATATGTTCCACAAGTTAGCTTAACAGCTTGCAAAAGTCATATAAAATGAGATTTGAAAGGAGAATGTAACTTCATGTTTGCTAAAAATTCAAAGGCATATTCTGTCTACCTGCTGTTCCGATTTGTCTGTTCCCTGGCGGTTTCTATGTCCACAGTGCTTTCCATCGTGTACCACCTGGAGGTGGTGCAGCTGGATGCTTTCCAGCTTGTCCTGGTAGGGACGGTTCAGGAGACCTCCTGCTTTCTGTTCGAGATGCCCACCGGTGTGGTGGCGGATTTGTATAGCCGTCGGCGCTCGGTGCTGATTGGAATGTTCCTCTACGGCCTGGGCTTTCTGATGGAGGGTGCGCTACCGTGGTTCGCGCCGGTTCTGCTGGCCAGGTTGTCTGGGGTTGCGGTGATACCTTCATCACCGGCGCTCTGGAGGCGTGGATTGCCTCGGAGGAAGAGGACAAACCCATAGACAAGGTGTTCCTGCGGGGCAGTCAAATGGGGCAAATCGGCGGCGTTCTGGGCGTGGTGCTGGGCACACTGCTGGGAAACATAAACCTGCAAATGCCTCTCATCTTGGGGGGCAGTTTGTGCTTGTTGTTGGGGCTGGTGATGGTTCGCATCATGCCAGAAACCAACTTCTCCCCTGCTATTGAGGAACGGCAGGGCTTGCTTAAAGACTTTGTCTGCCTGTTCAAGCTCAACCTGGGCTTTGTGAAAGGCGCACCTGTGTTGCTGGCGCTCTTAGCAATCACACTATGCGGGGGACTTGCCAGTGAAGGCTTTGACCGGCTCTCCACCGCTCATTTTCTGGATGACACGGTAATACCCGTTATCGGGCCGCTGAACAGCGTCACTTGGTTCGGTGTTATCAGTCTTATCGGCAACGGCTTAGGTATTCTGGCTTCTCAGTTGCTCATCGCCCGCATGGAGAAAAAAGGGACTGTCAGCCGAACCAGTGTGGTCATGTCCACCAGCGCCGGGTATATCCTGTTCCTGGTTCTCTTCGCGGTGGGGCGGAGCTTTTGGTTCATGTTGTTGGTGTTCCTGCTGGCGGGGCTTATGCGCACCATCAAGGAGCCTGTGCTGGCCGCCTGGATGAACGACCAAGTGGATGAGAAAATGCGCGCCACAGTCTTTTCCACCAGCGGACAGCTGGACTCTTTCGGGCAGATCATCGGCGGGCCTATTGTGGGGCTGGTAGCCCAGCAGGTGTCCATACCCTGGGGGCTGGTCTGTACCGCTTTCCTGCTGTTGCCCGCGCTGTTCTTAGTGCCGGTGGCGGGAAAGAAGCGGGATTGATATGGCATAGTTAAGTTTACTGACGAGCGGGAGATTACTTCCGCTCGTCTTCATTTAGTAGCGCAAAATTTGAGGACTCTTTATTTCCTTATTCGGTATAGCGGAGGCGGCTGTCAATTCGACATAATTTTCTTGTGATACTTTACCGTACATGAGCATTTGTTTCGTATTTGAAAGAACAAACTCACCAAATAAAAAAAACGATATTCGGGTGGGTTATTTTGTTATACCCTAAATTACCCTCTGAATTTGTTTTTAAATTTGGAGGGATTTTTTTATGTCCTTTTTTCGGGCAGTTATCTATCTGCTCATACGAAGCAAAATTTATCAATACATAGCATATCAGAGAACGGCAGGAAACCAGTTAAAAAAATTTCTGCCAGTGCAACGGTACTTCTCACCTTGAAAGTAGAAGTACAATCTCCATACAATAGAATTACTATTTCCTATAACCGTAAAGGTCACAGAGCCTTTGCGGTTTTTCTTTTGTCGATTTTTGTTGGAAAGTGCCGTAGGGCTGTTTCTGATATGCGGTGTCGTTCTCCGCCTCTCCATCTGGATTTTTTACATTTCAAAAATTCAGATGGGAGGTATTTATGGTGAAATATGCACCAAGAAAGGTATATATCAGAGAAAGTGGCGGCTATGTGGAATTATCCTACACGGAGTTCTGCCGTTGCAGGGAATCCGACCAGACCTATATGGACAAGCTGTTTATCCCCATTCAAGGCTGTCTGCTTGAAGTCGTGAGGGAGCAATACACAGACTTCTACCGTGACAAGGAACGGTGGCGTTATCTGCAAAAATTAGATACAAAGAATAGACTGCTATCTCTCGACGGATTTACGGACAGCGAGGGGAATCCTCTGGACTTTATCACTGATGAAGCGGTGGACATTGCAGAAACCGTTGTCAATGCGGTCATGGTGGACAGGCTGAAAGCCGCCCTGCCTTTGCTGTCGGATAGTGAACAGGAGCTGATACAGGCAATCTTTTTTGACGGACTTTCCGAGCGTGAAGTCGGGGCGAGGTTGGGCATAACCCAGAGCGTTGTAAACAAACGCAAAGCCAGAATCCTAATAAAACTAAGAAAGATAATAGAAAATTAAAATTTAAGGCGTTCAGCCCCCTTGTTTTTTCCTTTGGGAAGATGAGGGGGCTTTTCTCTGCCCTCTCAATCAATTCTGATTGGAGGAAGTAAGAATGGCATACAACCACGGACGGGAGGACAGGAAATGGCGTATCTGGAAAGAAGCGGAGGAAAAGCTGCTGCGTGAGTGCGGCGTTGATGAAGCGACCATTGAGCAGATACGCATGGCGGACAGGGCAGACTTCAATTCCAACAGGCGGTTTTACCGATGGACGAATGACGTTGCGGAATATCTTGAGGACATGGCAGGCAGGGAGCGGCAGGCGGAAGTGGGTACGGTTGCGGAGTTACTGGAAGAGATTGAGAGCGAAAATCTCTATCAAGTATTAGTCACGGTGGACGGGCGTACCTTGAAAATCGTCCTGCTGAAAATGCAGGGGTATTCCACAAAGGAGATTGCCCCGCTTGTGCATTTGACGACTGGTGCCATCTATGCGAGGTTAGACCATCTGCGGAAGAAGCTGCGGAAAATTTTATAGCTTCTAAAACAGCCTGCCATCCTGCGGGCTACTGGGTGAGGGATGGAAATCCCCTCACTCATTTTTTGCAGGAGGACAACAGGATGGCATACAGGGTTAAGGCATACACGCTTCGGGAGGAATCCACGGAAAGCGGCACAAGGTATTTTATCAGCTTTAAGGACGGGCAGGGCAAATCCCACGAGTTGGAAGTGTCGGAACAGTTCTTTATGGAGTTTCGGCAGATGGAGCGCAGGAACAGGAATCTTTTCTAATGGGACGAGCGGCACAGGGAGTTTAACGAGGTATGGGACGAAACCCTTTACAGACGGGCGTTGCGTGTGCCTAAGAGCCTTGATGAACGCATGGTTGAGGAAGAACGGAATGAAACGCTCTATAAGGCGGTTGGGAGCCTTCCAGAGATACAAAGGCGGCGTTTCCTGCTCTACTACGAGTATGAGTTCAATTTTTACCAAATCGCCGCTATGGAGCATTGCACCGCTTCGGCAATACAGAAATCTGTTGCGATTGCAAAGGAGAAAGTAAAGGCGGAAATTGAAGAAATATCTCCAACCGTGACCGACACCGCCCGAAAAAGAAATCTGTTTTTTATTTGTGTGGGATTGGCGGCATTACATACTCTCACTTTTTTCCGTGGGAGTAAATCTATTTTTAAGGAGGTCAACGCCTATGTGCAACGAAAACAAAGACACCGCCCGAAAGGAGGAAAGCCATGCAGAAGTTACAGACAGTCAACGCCGAAACGCTCCTTTATGAACCGCTTGAGAAACCATCCTTTGTGGTGGACAGCCTTATCCCGACAGGCTTATCGCTGTTCTGCGGCTCACAGAAGATAGGCAAAAGCTGGCTCATGCTGAAGCTATGCTTATGCGTGTCGCAGGGAATCCCTTTATGGGATATGCCGACAATGGAGGGCGATGTGCTTTACCTCTGCCTTGAGGACACGTTCTGCCGCATACAGGACAGGTTATTTCGTTTGACGGACGAAGCAAGCGGGCGGCTCCACTTTGCCGTGGCAAGCTGCAAGCTGTCAGACGGTCTTATCGTGCAGCTTGAAGATTATCTGAAAGATTACCCAGACAGCAGGCTCATTGTCATTGATACCTTGCAGAAAGTCCGTACAGCTTCAAAAGACAATGCCTATGCAAGCGACTATGGGGACATCTCCCTCATCAAAGACTTTGCCGACAGGCACTCTCTGGCGGTCATTGTCGTACACCACATCCGAAAGCAGAATGACAGCGACGTGTTCAACAAGGTGTCTGGGACGACAGGATTAACGGGGAGTGCGGACGCTACCTTTGTTCTGGAAAAGGAGAAACGTGCGTCTGACACCGCCAAGCTGTATGTGACGGGCAGGGACACGCCTTATCAGGAATACACGCTGCGTTTCCGTGATTGCCGTTGGGAGCTTGTGGAGCGGAAAACGCAGGAGCAGCTTGCGAAAGAAACGATACCAGATGTCCTTTTTCGGTTGGTGGATTTTATGAGGGATAAGGAAGAATGGATAGGCACGGCAACGGAACTGTTAGCCGCTATGGGGGAAACGGAAACCATACCCACGGTGATTACGAAATGGCTGAATGAATACCGCACCACATTTTTAAGCGAGAACCGTATCTGCTACCAGTACAGCCGCAGGAAAGACGGCAGGCGGATTGCCCTTGCAAGGAGGGCGGGTGACAGCGGTGATGGTGGTGACAGCGATATTAGGATACCCCCCTGTTACTGTCATTGACGCTTAAAGCCATGTAAAGCTGGCGGCTCTGCCCTGCGGGTGACAGCAGTGACGGTGGTGACAGTGATTTTAGGATACCCTGCCGCTGTCATCCCTACGGGAGAACACCCCGTAAACGCAAAATGCAGGCGTGAGATTTACTCGCCCTTTTCGGTCGTGTAAAACCACCCCTGCGGTCAGAAAAATCATTCCGATTTTTCCGACTGCGTTTACAGGGTGTAACACACTACACTTTGCCCTGCAAAGTCGTGTGCCAGACGTTCCCTCTGGACTCCCTTAAGGCAGGGCTGTGCCCTGCTATCCTACGCCTTACGGCTTCGGATAAAAGAATGGCGGCATGACGGTGACGGCTCTTGCGAGGGGGGTATCCCAAAAACACCGTCATCATCGACATGACCGTCATGCAGGGGGTGAGGGTGACAGTTGCGGCAGTCGGCAGGGGGTATCCCAAAACTGCTGTCACCACCGTCACCGCTGTCACCCCAAAGGACGGTCACCCGCCGAAAGAAAGGAGGAATCCGCCTATGCCTTATGCAATCCTGCGTTTCCAGAAACGAAAAGCGGGCGGCGTTGCGGCTTGTGAACGCCACAACGAGCGGAAGAAAGAAGCCTACAAAAGCAACCCAGATATAGATATGGAACGCTCTAAAAACAATTACCATCTCATAGCACCACCAAAGTACACCTACAAGAAAGAGATTAACCGCATGGTAGCCGAAGCGGGGTGCAGGACAAGGAAAGACAGCGTGATGATGGTGGAAACGCTCATCACAGCTTCACCAGAATTTATGAACCAGTTACCGCCCGAAGAACAAAAAGCGTATTTCCAGACGGCTCTTGACTTCATTTCGGAGCGTGTTGGAAAGCAGAATATCCTCTCCGCTGTCGTCCATATGGACGAGAGAACGCCCCATATGCACCTCTGCTTTGTGCCGATTACGCCAGACAATAAGCTGTCAGCGAAAGCTATCTTAGGCAACCAGAAATCATTATCCGAGTGGCAGACCGCCTACCATGAGCGGATGTCCTCACGGTGGAATCAGCTTGAACGGGGGCAGTCCTCAATGGAAACCAAGCGGAAACACGTCCCCACATGGCTCTATAAATTAGGCGGCAGGCTTGATAAACAGTATGAAGAAATCGTGTCTGCCCTATCCGACATCAACGCCTTTAACGCAGGGAAGAAAAGGGATAAAGCGTTAGATTTACTCTCTGCATGGCTGCCAGACGTGGAGAAATTCTCTAAGGAAATCGGGAAACAGCAGGCGTATATCGACAGTTTGAAAGAGAGAATTGGGCAGGAATCAGACTATGCGGGGCGTATGCGTGATGAAAAGTACGAGCAGGAACTAAAGGTGCAGAAAGCGAATCAGAAGATATTTGAATTGCAGAGAACCAACGAGCAGATGGGGCGGCTGCTGTCAAAAATACCGCCCGAAGTGTTGGAAGAATTGCAGAAAAATCATAGAAGCAGAGCGAAAGAAAGGTAGATATGTGAATGAAGAAACAGGATTTTAAGGTGTTAAAGACCAAAGACTTGTACCCGTTCCCCGACAATCCGTTTCATGTGGCAGAAGATGAAACACTGTCAGAGTTAGCGGAAAGCATCAAGGAATTTGGCATTGTCACGCCGATAATCACACGCCCGAAAGAGGACGGGGACGGTTATGAAGTGATTGCAGGACAGCGGCGTGTCCGTGCTTCTGAACTTGCAGGGATAAATACCGTGCCTGCGTTTGTCCTGCCCTTAGACCGTGACCGAGCCATCATCACCCTTGTAGACAGCAATTTGCAGCGTGAGAATATCCTGCCATCGGAGCGGGCGTTTGCTTACAAGATGAAATCCGAAGCCATGAAGCGGCAGGGTTTCCGCACAGACTTAACCTCGTCACAAGTTGTGACGAAGTTGCGGACGGACGACAAGGTGGCACAGGGCTTCGGCGTGGGCAGGATGACCGTGCAGCGTTTTATCCGCCTGACGGAACTGATACCGCCGATTTTGCAGATGGTGGACGAGGGGAAAATCGCCCTCACGCCTGCGGTGGAACTGTCCTTCTTGAAGAAAGACGAGCAGGAAAACCTCTTTGCCACGATGGAGAGCGAAGAAGCAACGCCCTCACTCTCACAGGCACAGCGGATGAAAAGCCTAAGCCAGAGCGGGCGGCTTGACATGGATACGATATTTGCAATTATGACGGAGGAAAAGGGAAACCAGAAAGAAACCTTGAAAATCAACACAAGCAAGCTGAAAAAGTATTTTCCGAAGAACACAACGCCGAAGCAGATGGAGGAAACCATCATTAAACTTTTGGAGCGTGAATTGCAGAGGAAACGGGGCAGGGACAGCCGCTAATCTTCTCTTTTCGGGAGGTAAATGCAGAAAATTGAGGTATGAAGAATGAAAGAAATCCAGTATGAGATTGTAAAGGAAATCGCCGTATTGTCTAAGGGCGACAGCGGCTACACAAAAGAAATCAATCTTATCTCATGGAACGGAAGAGAGCCGAAATATGACATCCGCAGCTTTTCCCCGAACCGTGAGAAGTGCGGAAAGGGTATCACGTTGAACGCTGATGAAGCAGCAGCACTCCTTGAAGCATTACAGAAAGAAGTAAACAGCGGGGATTGATGGTATCTGATTGACAGGGCGGGGCGTTTCCAGACGTTCTCCTGCCCTGTCTGGAAAGGAAGATTTAAGTATGGGCGAGGATAAGAAAGCAGATAAAAAGAGAAAGCGTATCGTGCCGAAAGCACCAGTTCAGATGATAATCAGCCGTGAATATGTCGGCACGCAGACAGTCACAGAAGCGTTTATCCCGATTATTTCCGAGGATATTCGGAAGAAGATTGCCGAGGGCGACACCTTCGACAATGAGGGGCTGTCCGCTTAGAATGTACGCAATGGAACATGAAAACAGATAGGACAGATATGGAGGTTTTACAGTATGGCAGGAATAAGAATGGAGAACAAGATTTATGAAGTCGGCATGTACTGCCGCTTGTCAAAAGACGATGGCACGGATAACGAGAGTGCGAGCATTGCGACACAGAAATCCATCCTCACGGATTATGTGAAAAAGCAGGGATGGCACTTAGCAAAAACGTATGTGGACGACGGTTACTCTGGTACAAATTTCCAAAGACCAAGTTTCCAGAACATGATTAAGGACATTGAAAGCGGTCTGATAAACTGCGTTATCACGAAAGATTTATCTCGTCTGGGGAGGAACTATCTTGATTGCGGACTGTATCTGGAAGTGTTTTTCCCAGAGCATAATGTGAGGTATATAGCGGTCAATGACGGCGTGGACACGCTCAATAAATCCGCTATGGACATCACGCCTTTCCGCAACATCCTAAACGAAATGTATTCCGCCGATGTGTCGGTCAAGATAAAATCGGCGTACCGAGCGAGGTTTCAGCAGGGGAAATTCATGGGGACGACAGCACCATACGGTTACGTCAAAGACCCCGCCGACCACAACCATCTGCTGATAGATGACAAAGTTGCCCATGTGGTAAGGGAAATATTTGACCTTGCGTTAGCGGGCAACGGAATCGCCAAAATCCGCAAGCACATCAACAAACAGCATATCTTACGCCCCGCCGCTTATGCGGCGGAGCAGGGGGCAACAGGCTATGAGAGGTATTTTGAGGAGAATGAGGAGAACCGTTATATTTGGAGCGAGAACAGCGTAAGGGGCATTTTAAGAAGCCCGATATATGCGGGAAACCTTGCAGGCTACAAGCGGATTGCCGCCAACATGAAAAGCAAGAAACGCCCCTCTAAGCTGCCCGAAGAATGGGAAGTGATACCAGACACCCATGAGGGGATAGTCACGCAGGAGGAATTTGATACCGTACAGCAGCTTATTACAAGCCGCAGATTACCAGAAAACAAGGGCGGCTTTGAGAACATCTTTGCAGGCGTTATTAAGTGTGCGGACTGCGGCTATGCGATGCGGGCTATGAGTGCCAACAGGAGGAAACGCCCCGACATCATCGACTGCGTACAATATTCCTGCAATAATTATGGCAGATACGGTAATATCATGTGTACCGCACACAGCATTGAAGCGAGGGACTTGTTCAACGCTGTCCTCACCGACATCAACCGATTTGCGGATATGGCAGTCAATGATGAAAAGGCAGTGAGGGCGATTGAAAAGCGGCTCACGGAAACAGACCAGAGCAAGGCAAAGGCACTGGAAAAGGAGCAAAGAAAACTGAACAAACGCCTTGCAGAACTGGACAGGCTGTTTTCCTCACTCTATGAAGATAAGGTGATGGAGCGTATTACCGAGCGGAATTTTGAGATGATGTCGGGAAAATACCAGAAAGAACAGCTTGAAATTGAAGCAAGGCTGAAAGAGGTAACGGAAACGCTCAGCGACAGCTATGAGAAGACGCAGGGTGTCCGTGATTTCCTCTCCCTAATCCGCAACTATCAAGGCATTAAGGAACTGGACGCAACCATCATAAACGCACTTATAGACAAGATACTTGTTTCGGAACGTGAGAAACTTACAGACGGAATGGTGCGGCAGGAAATCAAGATTTATTATAAATTCATCGGCTTTGTCGGTGAATTACATATCACACCGACAAAGCGGTGGACTGCGTTAAAGCCTAAGAATTGTACGGTGTGCGGTGTTGAATATGTTCCCCGCTCTGGCATATCGAAGTATTGTCCTGCTTGTGCCAAGAAGATACAGAGGGAGAAATCAAACGAGAGCAAACGCAGGAGCAGGGAGCGAAACAGACAGGCATGTATTGAACTGTCCGCAAAAAATGACCGACTGAGGAAGGCTTCCATGGGCAATCCACATGATGCATTGCCGTAAGATGTGTCTGCACATTGACACCGGTTCCGCATTTATCGGTGGAACCGATCAGAATCCGCTTTGTTCCAGACCTCATTTCACGAAAAAGGGCATCCCTTGCAGCGTCAGTCTTGGCATCATGAATAAATGCAATCTGATCCGCCGGGATACCCTGCTTTACAAGTTCTGTTTTCAGATAATTATACACATCAAAGGTATCTGCCTCTGCCCATGAAACGGTAAGCATCTCTTCTTTCCAACCGGATCTTGGTGTACCGATATCGGAAAAGATAAGCTGTGTGCCAATGATACTCTCCTGCTCTGCTTTCCGGTATTCATACAGCACATTTTCCACTACCTTATTAAGCTTTCCATCAACATTATTTGGTGCATCCGGCATCAACAGCCGTGCATCCGTACCGAGAAGCCTTGCCTCATGAGTGATCTTTAAGAAATTGTCCTCACTGGGATCAACCCCTCCGCTTCGGATACGCTCTGCCCTTGCAACAAATTCCTCCATGACCTGCTTCACATACCAGTCCGGCTCACTCTCCACGATGATATACTTACCGCCACGAAGTTCCGGCACATCCAGATCCAACATGTCCCTTGTCTGAATATCTGCCACCTCTTTGAACAGATTCATAAGCTCCGGCAGATTTGTAAACTTATTAAATCTCGTCTTAAAACGAAATCCGCTTCCCTCAACAGTAAGCTCTAATGCTGTGGTCTGTTCTCCAAAGTTTGCCGCCCAACTGTCAAAGTGGTAAATGCCGAGCTGCTCCAAGGTATCTTTCTGCAGGAAACTCTGCATGACATACATCTCGCACATCGTATTGCTGATCGGTGTTCCGGTTGCAAATACGATGCCCCTGCCACCATTTAACTCGTTGATATATTCACACTTCAAAAACATATCCATGGCTCTCTGGCTGCCGGTCCCGGTAATACCGGAAACATTCATCTTACTGAAGATGGCAAGGTTCTTAAACGCATGTGCCTCATCGACCATAATAGAATCAATACCAAGCTCCTCAAAGGTAATCAGATCATCTTTCCTCTCTTCCGAGGTCATCTTTTTGATCTGCTCCTCAAGCCGCTTTTTCTGTGATTCCATCTGTTTGATTGTCCATCGCTCACTGTTTTGTGACTTCATCTCAT
Organism: Roseburia sp. AM59-24XD; assembly: GCF_003478445.1. Taxonomy (GTDB): domain Bacteria; phylum Bacillota; class Clostridia; order Lachnospirales; family Lachnospiraceae; genus Jutongia. Next base: position 152,643 of record NZ_QUET01000001.1, on the reverse strand, counting down.
CAATCGCATGGGCAATCTCCTCAATCTGTTTCCGGATCATCGCCTCCTTGCGCTCCGGTGAAATAGGAATCTTTTCAAACTGCGAATGGCTCATAATGATACAGTCATAATCTCCTGTCGCAATCCTTGAGATAAACTGTTTCCGCCTGCTCTTTTCAAAGTCCCGCTCGGTTGCCACCAGAATGTTTGCTGACGGATAAAGCCTTAAAAACTCACTTGCCGTCTGCCCGATCAATGCCTTTGGTACAACCATCGCTGTCTTATTTGCAAGACCAAGCCGTTTCTGTTCCATACAGGCTGCCATCATCTCAAAACTTTTTCCCGCTCCGACGCAGTGTGCTAACAGCGTGTTTCCTCCCATCAGCACTCTGGCGATCGCATTAACCTGATGTGATTTCAAATGAATATCCGGATTCATCCCCGGAAATTCCAAATGACTGCCATCATATTCCCGAAGCCGGACATTGTTAAAGGTTTCATTATAATAATTCACATACTTATTACGCCGCTCCGGTTCTGCAAAGATCCATTCCTTAAAGGCTTCTTTCATCTGGTTCTGCTTCTCTCTTGCAAGCATCGTTTCCTTCTGATTGATCTCATAATGGTATCTGCCATCTCCATCCTCAATGCGGTCACGCACGGTTACGGTTCTGAGATTTAGCGTTGTCTCAAAGATCGTATAGGCATCCATGCGGGAAGTACCATAGGTTTTACTGGCAGCCACCGAGGATTTGTCATATGACTTATTCTCAATAAACCACTCCATCGTATATTTATTCAGATGGATCTGTATGCCGGAACTATAATAGGTACTCCGTACTGCCCGTGACCGGCGTGGTGTGTCAAGAAGTTCAAAAATAAACGCTTCATAATCTTCCGGCTCGATCCATGTTGTTCCGATACGCACATCGATCTCAGATGCATCCAGATCTTTCGGCTGTACCTGCTCTAAAGCAGTCACATTATCCGCAAACAGGTCCGGCTGTTCCTTTGCCACAGCATTTGCAAGTCGCAGCTTATCCCGGACATTGCCGGACAGGTATTCGTCTGCTGTTTCCCAGCCATGATCCGGATCGTGTTCGTTATACTCCATCGGATTTAAGAAGATCAGTCCATTCAGCTCCTCAATAAGTTTTGCTCTGGAGAGCTCTGCTGCCAGATCATCCGAAAAATGAATCTCCTCCGGTGTAGTGTTATTCTCTTTTGCCAGCTTCTCTTTTACTAAAGTTAGATCCGGCTGGTAAATACTGAGCATAAATGCGATGTTTACACCGTTAAACTCATTCACGGATACATTCAGTGCTTCTACGGCTGTTTCCACATGATCCACTGCCTGCTTTGCCTTAATGGTCTGCCGGGTAAACATATCTGCCTTTGACACCACGCCGTCCTCATCCACCATTTCCAATGAACAAAGTAAAGGATAATCACCATCATCCCGAAAGGCTCTGGCATTACCCTTTGCTGTGATATAACCATATTTTTTTGTAAATTGGTCATATACGGTATTTAATTCCTCCTGCGCCTGCCTTAATGCCTGTTCACTGCACCCGGACAACTGAATGTCGATCAAATGTCTTGTAGCGGTACGTATGGCATCCATGCCCTTAATTCTTTCAAGCACCTTATCTCCCACCTCCTGTCTGACCATTCGTGAGTCCTTCCGGAAATAGAGAACACCATCAATGAATGTATAGGTAAAGTTCTTCACATCAGGATCTGCCGGAAGATATTCCTCCGGTTCTTCCCCCTCCTCTACTGTGCGTTCAAAATCAGTGATCTGAGCATGAATATTAGAAACCGCACAGGTAAGTGCTTCCTGCAGATCAAAATCCGGATCATCGTTTACACAGGCTGTCAGATTACTGTTTTCTCCAAATCTGCCCGTATTCCGTATCATGTGCCCCAGGATCATCTCCGGGTGTTCCACAAAATAACTGTTGACCGGGATTTTATCCTCTGTCAGTCCCAGATGTACCCAGTCCGGCTCTGCCACAATCTTTCTCTCCCGTTTCTGAAAGAATAAAATATCACTGGTCACTTCCGTTCCGGCATCTGCCTTAAAAGCAGTATTTGGAAGTCGTATTGCTCCTATGAGTTCTGCCCTTTGTGCAAGATATTTTCGCACCGTACTATTCTGCTTATCTAATGTTCCCTTTGTGGTAATTACCGCCACAATACCTCCCGGTCGCACATGATCAATCGACTTTGCAATAAAGTGATCGTGTACCTTAAACTCCATCGCATTGTGCTTGCGGTCATACAGCTTAAAGTCTCCAAATGGCACATTTCCAATGACAGCATCAAAGAAGTTATCCTCATAATCTACCGTCTCAAATCCTGCAATTTGGATATCCGCTTTGGGATACAGCAGCCTCGCAATACGACCACTGATATCATCCTTTTCCACACCATATAACTGACAGTTTCTTTCCATCTCTTTGGGCATACTGCCGAAAAAGTTACCAATCCCCATGCTCGGCTCCAGAATATTTCCCTTGGTAAATCCAAACTGCGATAATGCCTGATACATTGCCCCTGCTATCTCCGGCGGTGTATAAAACGCATCCGTCACGGTTTCTCTTGCCGCCCGATACTCTGCATCCGTTAATAACTCCTTTAACTGTGCATACTCCTGTTTCCAGCTTTCGTTATCCGTATCAAATGCCTGCGGCAGTCCACCCCAGCCGACATATCTGGCTAAAATATCCTGCTCTTTTACCGTTGCCGGACGGTGTTCACGCTCCACCTTTTTCAAGGTTTTGATCGCCGTGATATTCCAGTCAAATCGTGCCTTGGGACCGGCATGGGTTTCCGTAAAAGAATCCATGTGATAATTCTCTGCCGGATATTCTTCGGGATGCTCCGACTCATAGCGTTCATCCGCTCGCCTGCGGTCTTCCTCTAAGATTTCCTCAATCTCATCATCGGTAAGCTCATGCTCCTCTTCAAGAATCTCCCAATACTCTGCATCAATGACTTCATCTTCTTCCTCGTAATCCGGTTCGATATCCTCCTTTATCACAGGCTGGTAATAGTCCCCGGTTAAGATCAGTGCACCGATCTCTGCCTCAATGGTTGTCCAGCTTACATAACCTTCCTTTTCGCCTTCCTCATCTCTCCACTGCAGCCGGAGTCCTTTCCCGTGAAAGGTATCATATCCATGCAGTCCGTAACCTTCCAGTGGCCAGCCGGCACCACCCTGTCCATATTCCTTCCGGATGGCTGACACTCTTTCCTTTTTATCTGTAATGTTCTGATAGAATTCATAAATTCTCTCTTTTCCATTCTGAAATCCACTTCCACGAAGCAATGTCTGGCATAAAATACCACATGGTTTGTCCGAAGGGGATCTAACACCACACCCCGGTTTTCGTTCGCTGCATGTACCATCTTTCCATCTCCAACATGCCTGCCTCCAACCGCATCCCGGAGCAGCACATACATTCACTTCCTCCACTCCGGTTTGCAATCGGTGCCTGCCACTCATATCCACAAACATGACATTTCCACCATGCCCTGTAATTAGAAAACTCAAAAAACATATTAGGCTTCTTAGGCACATTCTTTTCTGACCAGTCTAATGCCTTGTCCGGATGTAAGGTTGCAAAATCGTTCTTTCCTTTTATCAGTATGCGATTCACACAATTCGGACATCCGCTTCCTCCAACACGATTTTTGATCACCGCCCGCCATTCATAACCGCATATATGACATTTCCACCAAACTTTTTTTGAGGAACCTGTCGTAACCATATCAGGATGTAATTCATTCTTATCAGACCATTCCTCTGCCAGTTCCGGATACTGTGATTTCAGATCGTTAAAACCTGTTAAAACTTTCTTTCCGGCGCAGTAGGGACACCCTTCTCCATGTGCCCTTGCTTTTGGAGATGTGATCCAAGTATGTCCGCACTTTCCAATCCACTGGATGCTCTTATTTGATCCATAGGACACATTTTGTGGTGTAAAGCTTCCATTGTCCGGTCCCCATTCATTCGCAAGCTCTGGAGAGTTCTCTTCAACACTTCTCACACTCTCACCCCCTTGCCTTCCATTCATCCAGCAAGTGAATGATCTGTCTTTTGATTTCTTTCTCTGTAACTTGATTCGGAAAATACTTTCCAAGTTCTCTGTTAGTCAAAACAATCTGTCTTATCTCTACCGGCTTTGTCTGACCATGTAATATTTTGTCAACTTCGGCAGAATCGGTGGTATCAGTATCGCAATTCCGAAGCTGCATAATTTTGTTTTTGGTCAATGAATGTCCATTCTTTATGTAGGCTAAGACCTGTTTCTGCACATCGACAGATAAAAAGGAAATCTCTACTGCATTGGTCACTTTAATCTTCTCTTGATCTACCAGTGATAACAGTTCCGGCAGTAAATGGATTAAGCGGATATACCTCTTAACTTGTGAACTCGACATTCCATACATCATACCAATTTGATTTGACATTAACTTCGGACCATTTTGGTCTGAAGTTGACCTCAGCTCATTTTGATCTGAAGTCAAATCACTTCTAAATCCCTGATGCCTCATGGCATCCATTTTCATCTTCAAAGCAAACGCTTTCTCACTTGGCAGTATTCTTTCTCTTTGGATATTAGAATCCACCATAATGCATACCGCCTCATCGTCTGAATAATCTTTTACAAATACCGGGATCTTATCAAGTCCTGCCCGTCTTGCGGCATGTGTTCTCCGATGACCGGAGATTAGTTCAAATCCTCCCTCCGGTCGTTTTCTCGCGATTGCCGGAGACAATACACCTTTTGCTTTAATTGATTCCACCAGTTCATCCATTGCTTCATCATCCACTACATGAAAGGGATGTCCCTTAAATTCATGTAACTGATCCAGCGGAATATCACTTGCGCCTTCGATTGTCGGCACAGCCAGTAATTCTTCATAATTCGTCAGGGATATTTTCTTCCCTGCTCTTGTTCGCATTGACATCGAAATCCTCCTTTTTTGTTTTTTCTAGGAGCAAGAGACAAAAAAAGACACTTCCTTACTAGAAAGTGTCTTAATATGTGTTCAAAATTCTTTCCTTTGTTGATTTTCCTTGCAAATTAATGCAAGAAGTTGTAACTAAGGTTGCGAATTTGATGTCTTTTTGATGTCATTTGCTTGCAATGAATGTCTGCAAACCCGCATAAACACTGGGTTTTACTTGTCGATGCTCTTCATCGTCGGGACTTTCTCCGACGCAGTTCTAAAACCACTCATATCCCTGAGCAACTCCCTACTTTGCTGTTTACAACCAAATAAAAAGCCTTGTTTACCTTTAAAATTAATTGCTTTCCGCATAAGTAGTTGTATTATTTGATGTATTTGATGTATTTGATGTAAATCCCGATTGAGAGAATGGGTTCTTCAATCGGATTGCTTACTAAATTATAATCTTTATTATTGAATAAGTCAATCAGACCAAAAAAAGCAGCGTACCAATTTTCATTTTAAAGTACGCCACTTTTTCCTACGCTATTGAATTATTAAAATATTTATCCAGTCCATCAAACTCGGTTCTTTTTAGTTCCTTTGTTACATCAGTATAGATATTTAAGGTTGTTGTTATATCCTTATGTCCGAGTGTATCCTGAATAACTTTTATATTTACACCTGCTTCACACATTCTCGTTGTAAATGTATGTCTGAGCGAATGACAACTAAAATGCGGTAAAAGCACTTCTGGATTTTCCGTTTTCAAAAACTGCTCATCATTGCAATCACGGATAATGCGTCGGATTGCCTTATTCAAAGTCGATTGATGTTGTGGCTGTCCGAAGCGATTGAGAAATATAAAATCTGTATATCCATCTATGGTTGCTTCGCAGTGAACCCCTAGCAGTTCTTGTCGTTGTTTTTCCATAACAAATGCTTCTTTAACAAAATCGAGCATCGGAACTTGTCTATTTCCGGCTTCTGTCTTTGGAGTATTCACATTGAAATAGCAGCCCTTTTTTCCTTCAGAAGTTCTGTGGTCATAATAAACCAACGTGTGATTAACATCTATAATTCCATCTTCCAAATCAATATCACACCATCTGAGTCCTGTAACTTCTCCAACTCTTAATCCCGTTCCAAGCATTACTGCAAACACCGGATACCAATACACTGCTGTATTAGAGTTCTTCAGATAATCCATAAACAATTCCTGTTCAGGTCGAGTAAGTCCCCTGCGTTTCTCTGTCTTGAAGCAATGAGCTTTTTTCAATTCCCTCAAAACATTATTTGTCGGATTGTTTCTGATATAGTTATCATCAACCGCCATATCAAATATCTGATGAAGAATGTTGTGGACACCATCAACTGTTGCAGGCTTCAATCCTCGCTCGTCAACCAGATAATTATAAAATCTCTTAATATCTGATTTCAAAAATGTTGAGACTCTCTTAGAACCGATTTGCCGACGTACAAAGGTTTCATAAATATATTTGTAATTCTCAAAAGTGTTGTTTTTCAATCCTCTCTTCAAGTCTTTCCATAACTCATATAAATCATCGAGTGTAACATATCGTGCTTCCGCTTTTATGCCATCACTTTTGTCTTTCTCAATCGCTTCCTCTTTAATCCTGAGTGCTTCAAGTGTTTTTGAATAGACATATCTTCTTTTATGGTTTTCATCAGTCCAACTGTACTGATAACTTCCATCACTTCTTTGAAGTTCTCCCGTGCGAAGAACTGTCCTTGTTTTATCTTTTCGTTTTGGTCTTGCCACGGCTGTTCCTCCTATATTTCATTCCTGCTATTTAAAAATTTCACAAATTTGTCGATGATGACATACACCTGATAACCGTCTGTCGTCATAAAATTGCAGTCTTTCCTTTTCATTAACTCTCGTATTTTTCCCCTTCCGATGCCTGTATAAGCGGCTGTTTCGTTTACCGACAAACATTTCTTTTTCCAAAATGGCTGCTCTTTTTTCTTTTCTATAAGGCTTTCCCGATAAGCAATCATTTCTTTATCCGCAAAATCCACATTCATCGTTCCACCTCCTAAATCTCATACATTTTTTCAATGTACTCATCAAACAATTCTCTTTTTATCATTCGGCGTTTTCCCACCCATAACACAAATGGACAATCAGCAAACCTTGTCATTTCACGAAGTTTTTCTCTGCCAATGCCGGTATAGGCAGTAGCTTCATCAATGGTCAGATACGGCTTATGCCATATCGGTACTTCTAATCTTTCTTTTTTTACTGGATTACTCACAATAATACCTCCTCATATCGAATACTGCTTTTTTATAAATTCAACAAATTCTTCTCTCTTGATAAGTCGCTTTGAGCCATTCCATAAAACGAACGGACATCTTTCATTATCGGTAAGCTGTCTGATTTTTCTGCTTCCAACACCTGTATAAGCTGCGGCTTCATCAATTGTAAGCATTACTTTCTCCCAAAGTGGGACATTATAGATTGTTTCATCTTTTTCGTTGTTCATATGCTGTAACCTCCTTTGCGTGGTTACAGCATACTTAAAAATCTACACTGAGCCAACGATGCGAATTTGCTCATCGCAGATTTGACTTTTTCATTAAATAGAATACTGATTTGCAATATATTCCTCAAAAATTTTTCGCTTTATCATTCGGCGGCTTCCTATCCAAAGTACAAACGGGCAATCTTGCTTTTCCGTCATTTCATAAAGTTTTCCTGTTCCAATATTGGAATATATAGATGCTTCTTCAATCGACAAATTAGGCTTATGCCAAAGAGGTACATTATAACTCAGCTTCTTTACACTGTTATTAGACATTCTTACACCTCTTTTCTTTCTTTGATGAATATCTGTCGGTAACAACATAATCCCAACCATCCCCATCGCACTTATCACATCTGTCTTTTCGCTTTGCAAATGGGTTGAGTCGCCTTACAATATAGTCCGGATTATGAATATAATCATTCAGGCACTTCGGGCATAGGCAGCGAATATTTTCTTTCCCCTCCGGCTTGTAAACCCAAAGTCCAAAAGTCTTTTTCAAAGTTGCGTTTATCTGCCTGAAAAGTTTATTATCATCTACCGTACCTATGTATTCACGCAAATCCTCTCTATTGACTGTCCGTATCTGCTCCAGAAGAACCATTGACGGTTTCTTCAGTCCAAACTTCTCGCCGAGAATAATGTGCGATGGCAAATATCTTTTCTTGATTACACTTGTAACTGCCGCAACAATAATCGTTGGAGCATTCTGGTTGTAATCATCTGCCTGAACGACAAGTACCGGACGCTCTCCACTTTGTACTGAACCACTGTTATCTCCAAAGTCATAGTAGAATAAATCCCCACGACAAATCATTTTTTCTTTCATATACATAACCTCACAAGAATCAAATTTTTAAAGTGTCATTTGTATCCGGAATGAAATAACCCCTTCACTCATTTGGACAAAGGGGTCTGAAATGCACACCCAAAATCAGAGATTTTCATAAAATTTGATAAAGTTTTTCTTTGCCGCAGCAATGGACTTATCCACGGAGCTGTAATATACGCCCTCCTGCTTTGCAATCGCTCTGGAACTCAGACCGCAGCACACATTCTTCATAAGGCGTTCCCTTTGAAGTGGCTGCAACATCGAAAGTGCTATTCTTGCTTTCCTGATTTCACACTGACGCAATTCTTCTCTTTCCAGTTCAAGTCTTTCTTCCTCTGCTCTTTCAAACGGGTCGTCAAACATAATGGCAAGTTCTTTATGGAACTGTGAGGACATTTCATCGTCATATCCATAGCAGTCAAGTGTGCGACTGCTTCTCTTTGCATACTTGTCCTCATTTCGGTTTGCATCGTCAATTACCTCTCCCTGAGCAATGGAAAGATGAACAAACGGAGAATATCTTTCTATAACAAGGTAATACTTCTCCCAAAGCTCTTTTACAGATAATTCCGTAATAATCGCCCATTTCTCATCTCCGGTATAACCGTTATATTCGTATTTAAGATTTATCAGTTTACAATCCTTTGCAAATAATTCTTCTTGTTCTGCTAATGTAAGTTTGTTTGTCATTTCCGTAATCTCCTTTGAATTTTGAAAAATTGATAAGTTTCAAAATTCGGAGATTATGGGTACTCAGCTATCTGGCACTGCCAAGCGTTATAAAACATAAAAGTCCTTTCCCAAGTAAGGGAAAAGACCTAATACTGCACGAAGCATAATCGAATAAAACAGCAACAAAAAAGCACCGTCGAATCTGGACAGCAAGGAATACTTCTATTCTTCACTTATCCGGCTTCGTACGGTGCTTGGTAGTTTAGCAAATAAATTGCTTATCTCCGCTTACTCGATTAGAAATCGTTTCAATATTTACTTGTAATCTTCATCGCCTGCAATTCCTGCCATATCCGTTCCTACGGATTCTTCGGAAGTAAGCGAGATTTAAGATGTGGACATTCTTGCATTTCTGACACTTCACACTCAAATGTCCGGTTGTGTCTGAAAAAACTCTCTGTATCCTGAACCCGCAAGTCGGGCAGAAAATATCACGCTCTTTCAGGCTTTCTGCTTCTACTCTTGACAGAAGCAATCTCTTTTGTATTTCAGGTGCTACCTGAGTCTGTACCCTCATTGCGAAACACCTCCCAGATTTAACTCATTGGAAATGTACTCAAGGATATTGTGATACTCAAATAGTCCCATATCTCTCAATCTGATAACCAAGGCTGTATAAGATACTCCGATATAAGCTGCCATTCTACGGATAACTGCTTTATCCTTTGAAGTGATGGTATTATCGCCATAAACTCTTATCGGATTTGACTGATTATATTTCGCCAAGGCATTTTCAATAATTCTTCTCGGCATAAGAAGCGAAGCTCCCATTGTATCTGCCTGCCACTCAACAGACGCAAACATCTGAGCCAGTTCCTCTTTGGAATAACTACGCTCACTGTCATACTCTGCATGAAAGCGTCCTTCACTCGGCATTGCATACATCTTACTCAAGATATGATGTGACGCTTCGTGTGCCATTGTAAATCTGCGACGTCCCTGCTCCTTTTCAGCAAGAAGAAATTTATCAAGTACGATGGTATCTTTCGGGAAAACAAAGGGAATAATTTTTCCGTCCTGATGTACCAGCAGTGGTGTTGCTCCATCTGCCAGAAAGCCAATCCTGCCTGCATCATCTTCTGCGAAAGAAGCGTATTCAATTCGTAACATAAGAAATTCTGTAATGAAATGTTCTATGTCGATGGATTGAATCACTCGATTGCTAAACTTATTAGCATAAGCTGTTATCAAGCCTTCGCTGATTTCTTCCAACTCGGCTCTTGACATATAAATACTCAAGTTGTGTCCACCTCCGACTCCACCTTGTCCGGTGGTGCAACTCCTCCGGCAAAGTTCTGTTGTATTTCCGCACTATCCAAATTGATTAGATAGCGAATTCCTTCAAGTGTTCTCATTCGTCTGTCCTCTGTTATAATTCTTTGATGATGTGACAAGCCACACCCTGAATGCAGCACTCATCTACAATGATGTCTTTCATCTTCTTATTTTCCGGGTGGAGAATGATTTTCTGATTCTCATCATCTCGGAAGTAACGTTTCAATGTATTCTGATTATCCACAAGGGCAACTACTATATCGCCCTCTTTGGCTTCTACCTGCTTTTTGACAACCACAAGGTCGCCGTCATCAATCCCTGCTTCAATCATAGACTGACCGCTTGCTCTTAATATAAAGAAATCTCCTTTGCCGAAAATAGCAGTAGGAAGTGATACATATTCTTCAATATTTTCTTCCTCATACTGAGGACTTCCACAAGGAATAGAACCTACAATCGGCGTCTGTGTCTGTTCGCCACTGTACTTACGGGTCACATTGGTACTAATCTCCTGCCCGTCGTACTCAATCATATTCTTCTCAGCCATCTCTACCAAGTATTTATATGCTGTACCTCTGGCAATGCCAACAGCTTCAGCAATCTTTGTAGTCGATGGGGATTGTCTGTTTTGCAGGTAATAATCCTCAATATACTTTTTTATTTCACTCATAAGTTCAGGACTCTTGCTTCTCATACCTGCACCTCGCTTTCTTTTCTATCGGAAGCAGTTTGCTTTCGATAGTTTTATTATACCTGATACGAAAAATTTTTCAAGTAGGTTTTTCGCAAAAGAAAAGAGGTGTCGCAATTTGCTAACACCTCAGTATCTTTCAATATTTTCATTGAAAAATTCCGCCCATAAAGGCTTTTTTGTTCAATGAACTTAGATTTTGCAATTTGTGCAGACCGTCTGCACAAATTCTATTCTGTTTCCTTTTCTTCGTTATCCTGCTGCTGAAGATAAAACATTGCCTTTTGGGTTTCAATCTCCGCTTTCAGTTCTTCTTTTGTCGGTAAGTATAATTTGTACTTGGAAGCAAATAATTGTTCATTGCCGTGCATAACAGAATAACGGGCAATATCATCATCTGTATCGGAACAAAGAACAATACCGATTGTTGGGTTATCGCCTTCACTGCGTTTCAGTTCGTCATACATACGGATATACATGTCCATCTGTCCTACATCTTGATGTGTTATCTTCTCTGTTTTCAAGTCGATGAGGACAAAGCATTTCAGTATGTAATTGTAAAACACAAGGTCGATAAAATAGTCCTGCTTCTCCGTATGAATGTGCTGTTGCCTTGCCACAAAAGCATATCCCTTCCCAAGCTCCATCAAAAATTTCTGCAAATTGGAAAGAATACTTTTCTCAAGGTCACTCTCTGTAAAATCTGTATTCTGCGAAAACCCTAAGAACTCCGCAACTACCGGATTTTTGATGAACTCTAACTTATCATTCTGATACGGTGCAGTCAGTTCCTTCATTTCACTTTCTACAAGCTCTTTTTTCTGTGTCTTGAGCATACGGTAATAATACTGAGAAGAAATGTTCCTCTGCAAAGTACGGACACTCCAAGTTTGTTCTGTGGCTTCTTTCTCATACCAGTCACGAGCTTCAGGGTCTTTGACCTGTAATAATGTTCTATAATGCGACCACGAAAGCAGAACGCCGGATTGTCTACACGCCGTGTCGACAATTTCAGGAAAGGTTTTATAAAACTTCAGACAATGATATAAATTACTTCTATCATATCCTTTTCCATATCGCTGAGTCAGTTCTTTAGAAATTTTCTTTATTACCTCTAGCCCATACTCCGAGCGTTCATCTCCACCTAATTCTTCTTCTGCTATTCTGTAACCAATCAACCAATTTCTCTGCACGAGCAATGTATTGACAGCCTGATATGCAGCTTTTTGTGAGGACTCGATAATCCCACACATATCCTTTAAGATGTCATCGGTTTTAACAAAATTATCCATAAAACTATTTTGACCGATTTTTTCTAATTTATTCTCCATAGCTACCGCTCCTTTGGATTTTATTTTCAAATTATTCGCTTTCCTGCATATCCTCATCGGCTTTTGCAATCATCTGTCTGTACTGTTCTTTCACACTCTCAGGTGCAAGTATCTGTACCTTTCCATTAAAGCCAAACACCCAACCGAAAAAGGTCGGACTGGCTGATACTTCGGTCTGTATCCTGAAAGAAGTCATATCATACGCAAGGGTTGTTACATCTTCTCCGAAGCGGTCAACCATTGTTTTCATCAGGCTGTTATCACACCGTAAATCCACCAGAACTTTCTCGCCTGAGAACATAAAGAATACTTCCTTTGTGTAATTCTCAATATCAAAATCATCAGGCATAGGAATAATGTCCTTATCCAGTATCTCCGGCTTAGAAGCAATACGGTCTACCCTGAAATTGATAACCTTGCTTTTCTTCTCTGAATATCCGAGAACATAATAATAGTCCCCGCACCAGAGAAGTTTATACGGACTGAACTTATATACTTCGCCCTTATTCTTCAGAACCTTTTTCTTTAATCCGGTATAATCATAATACTGGAAAGAAATTTGCTTGCCTGCATTGATGGCGTCATTTATAGCGTCAATGATGTAATATATCTGTTCATTATCCGGCTTAATGCGATTGACCACATAGTTATTACGCTTCAGCTTTGCCACCTGCCCCGGACTGGTCATCGTATGTATCTTCTCAATCAGAATTTCGCTTTTCTTTTTTGTAATAAACTTCGATGACTCTACTGCATCAATCAGTAGTTTCAATTCCGGCAATTCAAACTTACGGCTGGCTACAAAGTATTTGCTCTGAGTAGAATGGATAGTAACAATGTCCATTCCAAACTCCTGAAGTGCAGCAATGTCCTTTGTGACCGTCGTTCTATGTGCAGATATTCCGTATTCATCATTCAGTATATTGATTAACTGTGTTGTGGAAAGAGGATTTTCTTCATCGGTTCTTTCCAGTAAAATCTTTTGTAAATATAAAATCCTTGGCTTTGTTTCCATAGCCTTCCTTTCCTAATTGTGCAGACCGTCTGCACAATTTAAATCTATCATCGCATTATCCTTTTATTCCACGCCCAATGCCTTATATACTGCATCTTCCGCACTGGAATAGAAAATCAAATTAAAGCAGCCAATTAAATCCGATGGAACTGCTCCGATGTCTGCTGCTGATACAATAGGGAGCAAAACTTTCTTTGCCCCACTGTCCAAACATACCTGCAAACTGTTTGCAAGCTCATCAACTTTGATAAGTGTTCCTGCGATACTGATTTCTCCAAGAACTGCAAGACTGCTTGCAACAGGTTTACCTAATGCCACTGAAGATAAAGCAATCAGTGTTGGCAATGCCAATTTGTCTGTCATACCAATGCCCTGCAAGTCTTGGTAATTGATGATATAATCCTTTGTCGTTGTACTGATAGAGCCACTGATACGGTTAGAATTGGCTTTCAAGAAATTAAACGCAGTATTCGTTGCTTCTTTACATTTTCCATCAGAGCCTAAACCGGAACGCTCGAACTTTCCGTTACCCGGCATCATCTGAGATTCCAAACGGAATACACCAAGCATACCCGTTTTACCCTGAGCCACGGTATAGACTTGTCCCGGATTACACATTCCTTCCGGAATCAGTTTTCCACCGCCCTGCTCTGGCACGGATACATAGAATTCCTCAAATGTTTCATTGTCAATGTATGAGAAATTCACATCATAGAACTCCATACCGCCAAGTTTCTTCAACTGTTCCTTGACTCTACGACGCATCTCGAGAGAAATCTTTAAAACTTCTTCCAGTTCTTCCTTGGTATATTCTCCATCAGGATAAAGCAGCTTGATAAATCCACCGACCATCTTTCTGACTGCAATCGTATCACGCTGGTTTAAGTTCTTTCCAAGGCGGAAGTATTTATCCAAGGCATCGCCATACTGTTCTTTACGAAGTTCTCTGATAAACTCTGCAAGATAGTCACTGATAAAACCATAATCATTTGTAAAGTGCTGCGGTCTGAATTTTGGAATTTCCCAACCCGGAATATAGCAGTGCATACGGTCAAGGAACGCTGTATCTGTTCCCATTTCCGGCGGGAACGGAGCAAACAGACTCGATGTTTTCAACAGCACATCAACACTCTGATTGATATTACCCACAAATACCATTGATGCAGAAGCAGACTTTTCTTCTTTTCCACGGGCAAAAGAACCGGAAGCCATATAATCTTTCATTATCTGGATACCGTCTTTATCTTTGAAATTGATACCTGCAACCTCATCAAAAGCGACACAATCCCACAAACCGACAAGACCAACTGTCTTTCTTGCCATATTGTAGAACAGATTTGCTACTGTTGTCTGACCACCGGAAACAAGAATACTGTTCGGTGAAATTTCTTTGTATAAATGAGATTTACCTGTACTTCTCGGTCCGAGTTCACACAAATTAAAATTATTTTCTACGAGCGGTAACATACGGGCAAGAAGCAACCACTTTTCTCTTTCGGTCAGTGTATCCGGTTCCATACCGATGGAACGGAGCATTACGCTTATCCATTCATCTTTTGTAAACGCCTTTCTCCCTTGTTTCAGTTCATTGATGTCAACGTGCGGCATCTGAATCGGTGTAAGTTTACGGATATGGATAGGAGAAGCATTCTTATCTTCCTCTATGTATTCATATTCAAGCTGAACAATACACCAGATACCTCCACAAAGCAGACGGTCAAATTTGCTCGGATAATCTTCGCTAATCGGAATTGCTTTAATTCCAAGGTTAGAAAACTCTGCTTCATAAGTATCTTTTTTAATATTTAGATTAACCGTAATCTTATCAATGACTGTATGACTTCCCCTTTGACGGAGCAGGGAAAGAATTTTCTGTGCTTCGTCTGGTCGTACATAATTGTCTGCCAGTATTCTTTTTACATTCGCCACACCTTCTTCGATGATAGATGGGTCATCAGAACTGCAATACTGTCCCAGTAAAAATTCAAGCACATAAACCGGAACATTCGCTCCCTCTTTGATGGATTTCGTCAAATCCTTACGGACAATTTTTCCATCAAAATAAGTACGGAGTTTTCTGTTTATATCACTCATCTCAGAAAAATTGGTAGTTTCTTCAAAGCTAAATGATGTGCTATTCTCTGTTACAATATTTTCCTCTGTTTCTACTTCTTCTATGCTTCCTTCATCATCTGCAAAATCGGCATAGCCCTGAGCTATATCTTTTTCAATGTTATCCATTATAATCTAATCCTCCTCATCGCACTTATCGGCAAGCTGCTCGATAATATGCAACATATATTCTTTCGCTATGCTGTCTTTTCCTAAGAAGTTATACTTTTCATCAAGATAATTCTCAATCTGAATCAGGATAGAAAAAATATTATTGACAATTCCAATCGGTTCATCAGTTGCGTCCGTTCCATAAAGCTGTCCACCCATTGTAAAAATCACGAGCCAAAATGAACCCAATGGATTACCTGATGAGAACATTGTTTTATAAAACTGCCCCATCTCCGTATTGTTAGCAATCTCTCTTACATATTGTTCCGGTGTTACACCAGTATGTATGCCTGAAAGTCTGACGGCATCATTCATCATTCTCAGTTTCACGGACTTTGGCTGTTTCGTCATCATTACAACATCGCAGATACAATTCAAAATCTGAAGTTCCAAATACGGAAGCAATTCTTCTTTTGAAATGTCGTTTGTAATGTTTGACCTGTCAATCAAATCCTCATAGAAAAACTTCATTTCTTCCAAACGGTCTTCTATCGGTATCACCCCAAGCCAATCCACTTCCTTAATGGAAATCTCACGCACTTGGTTAATCTGATAATTTACGCTGTCAATAAAGTTCTGACATATTGCATTGGAAATGTTACTGTCAGGATTTCCAAGAATCGAAAACCGCATAACGATTGACGTCGTATAATCAATCATATCCTGCAAATCTTTCTGCGTTCCGGACTTGTATAATGCCCGGAAGAAGTTGACTCAAAAGCCACCTGCATAACTCTTACTTATAGATATGACATTTCGGAAATTGCCAACCTCTCCTCCGGTTCTCGCTGCACTTAAATATGCACTCTCCGAAAATGGGAAGCTCATATTATTGAAGTAAATCCTAATAATTTTACTCTGCTCTTTTGTCACTCTGCCCTGTCTTTCGATGACAAGAGCAAACGCATATAACGCAAGGTAGGTACTGCCCGAAGCTATCTCATTCGGAATATATCGGCGTGATGCCTTTGTTACAACCTTTGATACAATATTGAATGCCCGTTCGCTATCACTGGCTATCTTTTCATAACATTCCTGATAAAACTTCTGTGTTTTAATCAGTCTTTTCTCTTTCTCTCTGCTCATATCCCGAACAGTCATTGCAACTGCAAAGGCTAAGGCATCAGAAAAGCCCCATCTTCCCATAAGGCGATACCCCCTTTTCAGATATTACCCGAAGAATCCAAAATCATCGGCAAATGCAATATCCATAATAATCTCGTGACGAAGAACTTCTATATCATTCTTATCGTCATAAGCAACCAAGTAGTATTTCTGTGATTTATCGTATTTCTTGTTCTTAAAGTTAAAGCGGAGTCTGAACATACGCTTCGTCGTATCTTTATCTTTCTTATCTGCAATAACAATATTCTCATTAGAAATCTTCTCGTTATTATCAGAAATGAAATATACTCGGTAACTTGTTTCTTTCACAATATCACTTACCGGCTCTGTCTGAACAAAATCCAGTGTCGTGATAAGATTTGTAATCTTTGAAGTCAAACTTACAAGAGCAATTTCTGCTAGGCTTGTTTCCTTTTTGCCCTTATCCACTTTCACATCAATCATCGGTACAAGCATTTCCTGCGGAGAGCAGCCGCCATGAACATAGTTCTGTCCTGCTCCTGCCACCTTGAAAATATCTGAAGCAAGAGGGAATGACACGATACGTTCATCGACACTACCAAGTACCTTACCAACTGTTGTATGGCAAACTCCGTCTGCCTTGATTTCTTCGGCAGATATGGAATAACGCTGTCCAACACTGTTTGATTTTGAAGCAGCTCCGGCAATCTTATCTGTTGCCTGAATTTTGTCTCTCTTATAAATAAATCCGTGGTCTGCCGTCACAATAAAATGATAAGTATTTGCCTGCGATGCAATTCTCTTTATCAAAGTATAAATCTCTTCAATTGCTTCTTCGCAAGCAGTAAAGACTTCATTTTCAGAAGCCGCTTTATCTCCACGGGCATCTATCTGATTATGATAAATATACACAACGTCCTGTCCTGTAAAGATAGAACGAAGGTCTGCCTGTTTCATTGTTTTCATTGAATCAAACTGAATGCACTTACTGCTTACTTTATACTCTTTCAGAATAGATTCCCTTTGCTCCGTGGAACTGCACGCTTTTCCGTCAACCAGCACATCATAAGATGAACTATATTCAATCGTCTTATGCGGAAGCAGGGAAGCCATACCTAACGGTGTATAAGATGGAAGAACACCTTGCATTGCTCCGATAGAAGCATTGCACTTCTCATCTGCCTGCATTTTTTCAAACAGGGTATGTGCAACCTCATAACGGAGTGCATCAGATATAATAACTACTACTCTATCCTTTGAGTAATTGATGTGCCTTGCAAAGAAATCTCTCTGCAACGTAAGTCCTGTTTCTCCATCTGCGTCTGCAAGCTCATTGTTCCAGTTCACTGTAATCCGATTCAGATACTCATTCGTATAGATATTCTCAACCAGTTCCCTGATTTTTTCAAACTGTGTGGTATCTTCCAATTTATCGAAGTAAAAATAAAAGTATCTATAATAACGGTCAATCTTATAAGTTGACTCCGTATATTCCTTAACCAAGTTTTTGATACCGCTAACTGGCTGATACTTACCTTCAGCAATCATATCAAAGGCATTCTGAAGAATGAAATACTCATTGCGGAAGTTCTTTCCAAAATGTTGCTTCCTGCGTTCTACACAAAGCTCCGGAATCGTCTTTCCATTCAGCTTTGCTCCTATATCCTCATTCTCAAGTCTGCCGATAATCCAACTAATCAGAAGTTCATCAACACCTGCAAAGATATTGCAAGCTACAAGTGTTTCCACTTCCATCTTCTCAAGATAATTTTTACCGTTAATTGCATTATAGATAATCTCTGAAATCTCATCAAAACGTGTACCATACAGATAACTGTTCATCAGGTTATCCATAAATGCAATGATATTACCGGATTTATAAGAAATAAATGGTTTCCAAGCCTGCGGCATATCCGTATGAATACTCTTAGCCGCATATGTAACAAACATCGTGATAACGAGTTTTTCAAGTGTTGGCTTCGGGTCATTATATCCAAATGCCACATCTGCCTGCTGCCAGAATGCAGAAAGCAAATCATACTTCTCAAACTCTGTTAGGTATTTGTTATCCAGCAAGCCATCGTCTGTTAAAATTGAACGCAGCACTTCTTCAAACGAAGCGGTCTTATCCTTGCAAAGCACACTCATCAATGCAACTTCAATCGTGCTTCTGTTGAAATTCTCTATTTCCAAATCATAGAATTTCTGCGTTCTGTCTTTATTCGCAAAGAATTTAATATAATGCTGAATAACAGGCTTGTACCGTTCATCAATCCCCAAATCAAGCGTGAGCAAGGAAGCACGGTCAGCAAAAAATTCTTTAGAATATCGGATTGTATCTGCAAGATGGTTGTCCCTTATGTTCGGTTTTGCAAAAGGAGCGTACACAAGATAATTGGTTGTCGTATCCTCTCGTTCCAAGAAGTATTTGATATAGAACTGATTGTCCGGCTCAAGATGCAGAACCTTTGCATTTTCCAATTCTATGCTGTCAATATCCTCCTGAAACTCCGCATTGGCATCATACCAAAACACAAGTTTACGGACATCACTTGCAAACTCACTATTTAATTTGTCTGTAATCTGTTTTAAGTTTAGTTCTGCCATGTTTGACCTGCCTTATAAATCAATTTCAAGCTGATTGTCATCAACAATATCCTGATAAATCGCATATTCTTTTATATCGTCGCCTAAATCTATTACCTTTTTCAATATTTTCTGTTCCGTTTCTTCGCTGATTACATTTATATCTTTTTCACATTGTTCCATCCAAAATACGAATTCATTTCCTAATCTACTCTGTACTTCTTGGTTTGCTGCTACCAATATATTTTTTTCATTAAATACTTGTGTGTTTTTCCATATTTCATCCACGTCTTTTGAGTATAGAGTAACTACAACAATACCCATAAGATTTGAGATTGTATAAATCGTATTATCCGAGTAGCCAGAATACGAAGTTAAAGAACGATGAATGGTGGTATGAGGTCGTCCTGTTTTTAACAAATTATCATCAGGTGCGTTCACATTCATTATTCGTTCAAAGAAGAAAATATGATGTTCAATATTGCTTAAATCCGTTCTTTTGCTAAGGAGAAAATCTCTCATAATCCCTTCGGCTTCAATCATTCTTTCTATTACATCCAGTTTCAGACTTTTTTCACGAACAAAATTTACAATATCCAAATAAAGGCTTCGCCAAGATAACGATGTAAGGAAATAAAAAAGTTTTTCGTCATAGTTAAAGATTTCGTGTTTATCTCGCTTATACGGATAAAAGACAGTATTAGCGAAATATCTTTCAGACGCACTAAATAATTCTTCGCAATCGTGACAAAGCATATAATGCTTTTCGATGTCCTGAGCAATTCGGTTCGGATTTTCGTGACTGCGAATATTGCCTATCGAAGTATTTTTCAGATATTTCCCTATAAATTTAGGAATAATATGGCTAAGTTGCAGTTCCTTATCTTCGCCACATAATGCACATTTACCCATCATATCCACCTCACTTATATCTTTACTAAAATCTGCATTTTCTTTCCATCGGCGGTCTGGACTTTTTCGTAATTGACTTTTACGCCATCATCAAGGTCAATGTCGATACGGGAAAGAGCTAAGTGAGCGATTTTAGCATCATAGTCTTTGGTTTCCTTAATCTGTTTCTGGAGTTTTTCCTTACGCTTTGTGGCATTGGAAATTTCCTTGTTATCATGGCTGTTGTCTATAATTTCCTGCATACGGACAATCTCTTTTTCATACACACGCTGAATACGATGCAGATACTCAACTCGAACATTACCAATGGTGTCTGCGTTCCAACGGTGCATATAAACAAGAGCCTTAAACCCATTCTGCTTACCACTATCAAAAAGCCAATAAATCGGGCGTTTCTGATAAGTCTTAATATGGTCTTTGATGAAATCTGTCAGGAAATAATTTCTGATTACTTCACGGCTTGTCTTTCCTTTATTACCAAGGGCATTCGCAATAAAATCAAGATTTTCTTCAAGCGTATCTTCTCCGTAAACCTTTTTCAGCCAAGCACAAAACAGACCGACAATATCATCTTCAAAATATTCCTCGTCCGTAATTGGAATACAGTTATCCGCATCAGGTTCAAATGATAATTCTGTTGCAGTTTTCCAATCATCAGTATCATGGAATTTAGGATAATGATAATCCGCAAGAGATATACCAGCATAACTGCCTTCTATTGCTTCGCCATTTTTGTCTAATGCAGCCTGCCCTTTATACTTCCAATAAACATCATCAAAGTTTCCACCTGCATATACAATCCCCTCACGTTCAAGAGAATAACGACCAAACATACAGCCAACTGCATAAGAAATTAAGCTCTTAATCTCTCTCTGTAAATCAGCCTGACGAACCGTAACATCTTTATCTTCTACTTCCGGTGTCAATTCGTCCTGCAATTCGTAGATGTCAATAAAAATGCGATTAAGTTCTTCTTCATTAGTTTTAAGCAGATAAAACGCTCAGCACATTCTTTTGTCCACATCTCAAAAGCTACTGACACCTTATCTGCTTCATAACAAACCAATGGATGCTTTTTAAAGTCCCAAGAAGTTTCAAAAGAATCCCATTCCTTTGAAGCTATATCAATACACATTTTTACTAAATTTTCAATTATTTCTTTCTTATCATTCTCTATAATTATAGGCAATCTGGAAATATCCCCTGCCTGAAAATTGATTGTAGGAGCTATTAACTTTAATATTTCAGAAGCAATTATTGTATTACAAAAGCCTAAATAGTAATATAGATTATCATCATATGGGTAAAATGACATTCCTGCAATATCCGAAATATTGCATTTTTTATATCTAAATGCTGGCTTTGATGTAATAAGTGACCAAGTTGCAGATGGCAAAAACTTTAATTTATTAGGGTAATCCTGTACATTTCGTTTTTCAATTTTTGCTTTTCCAATTACGCAAGCTCCCTCATTCTCCCAATTAACCACGCAATCATTATTACCATACCATTTGCGATATTCTCCACCCTTGTTATATGGGAACCATTTTGCTCCTGATTGCACGGCTTCATTAGTAGAATTCGCTTTTGAATTAAATTTGCTATCTGCGACTTCCCACCATAAACGAACAAATTGATTGTTATCTCCTGTCTTCATTCCATTTCTTGCTAATGCCATTTCTCCCAAGGAAGGATATTTATCAAACGCTTTAATTATCTGTTTACTAACCCAATAAGAAATTGGCATTCCCGGTATTTTCTCAAAATCCTTTTGTTTAGCATAATAACGATTATTCTCAGCCAAAAATTCATCTGCTTTACCTTTTTCAGACGTTGGTTCTATCAATCTACAATATGTTCCTTTATACTCTTCGAGATAACTTTTTCTCATAACAAAACTTGTAGTTTGAACAACTTCGCCTGCTATCTCATCAAATGCCCTTGCTCCAAGATGTGCCATACTAATTATGTCAGACAATAATATTTTCTTACGTAACTTCTCATAAGAGGAAATAAATAACCAAGAATGCATTGTTATCATTGCTTGGTATCCGTTTACTTTCAACATTTCCTTGCATCGTTCAATAAATACTGCAAATAAGTCCGTTTTACTGTCAGGATATTTTTTCTTAACATAGTCATTCAATCTCGTTTCCGCATTGCTTACCGGCATATACGGTGGATTTGTAACAACAATATCATATTTCTGTGTAAGCATAATCGCCTGTTTTAACAACGGTGCAAGGTTTGAAATAACCTCATTGCAATTCATAATATCAATTAAGTTGCCATCATTCTTGTGTTCTTCTATATAACCAACTTGGTTGCTTATTATTTTTAAATCATCTTCCGACAAAGAACCTGTCATTACACTTCCATATTCGGCTGCATACTTAAAATCAGAAATAAGCTGTTGGGTAATATTTTTGCAGTCCCCCATTTTCTCAAGTGCAGACTCTGACAACGACGTACTATTTTGAACAAAGCATAAGTTCGGTTCTATTCCCTCAGTTAAAATTCTTCGATTATAATAACGAGCTTTCATCATTATTGAAAAATAAGCAAGCTGATATGCACGTTTATCAATATCAAGACCAAAAATATTATTTTTCAATATACTACGTGCAGCATCTCTCTGCGTATATCCATAGCTCTCATATATCTGCATAAGTACATCAAAAGCATACACAAGAATATGACCACTACCCATACACGGGTCTATTATCTTAATGCTTTCCGGTGCTAACTCCTTATATGTTGATTTAATTTCTTCAAGTTTAGCTACAACATCAGGTTCTTGCTCTGCTTCATCAATATAATATTTCCAAGTATCTTTCAAAGAATTATCTGGATGCCCCTCTATCCAAATTCTACCCAATGAATTTTCAACCATATAACGAACAATCCAATCCGGTGTAAAAAGCTGTGTTGCTGCCGGAATTTCTTCTTTCGATATTTTCTTGCCGCTTGCTCGTCCAAAAACTGCTGCTTTTGGTTCAATATTATAATATTGATACAACCAACCAATAATTTCGACCTGACCATCAGCTTTTATTTTTCCATCATCGGTATACATTTCATCGTTAATGCGGAAATCAACTTCTTCAATATCGTTCACAAGATGATATATAATTCCATCTGGGTCTGTGAACGGAATTGTAAGCAATAGTTCTGAGTAATCATCTGTCTTTTCAAATAAATCAGGTAAAATATCGTGAAGTTTATTGCACTGCTTAATGAAAAGAATACGGAACAACTCATCTAATTCATTATCGTCTTTCAGTTGGATTATTTTATCCTGTTCAGATGATGTAAATTCCAAATCGGTATCAAACGGTGCCGTTACCAAATCAGGCTCTTTTTTTGCTTTATTTTCAGAAGAAAGCACACGAACACCGGAAGGCAAATAATCATTTACTTCCATAAAACGAATCGCAATTAGACGATTGAACCAAGTATATGCAACTTCTTCAATCAGATATCTAAATGCTTCTTTATAATTTTGAATGTCTCTTTCTTTTTTCTTAATTGCACTAACTAATGCATCACGTTGTTCAATTTCTTTGCCAGAAACCTCAGCATAATTCTTCGTTCCAATATCAAAAAAATGCAAGTCATTTGTTGACTGAGGTAACTCATCTGCAATTCCATCTTCCGTGATACCAATCATACTTGCCTTATAGATGATATCTGATATAAGTTTTTCCCTTGCCCATACAGAAAAATTTTTTATTGCTGTTTTATTCATCTTGCTTTCTCCATCTCTTATCTAATAAAGTTTTCAAGCTGTTGCAGTAACATACCCCAATCTGCTCCGGTAACTGCTCCGGCAGCAAGTGTTACTGCAAGTTTCATAGAAAAATCGCCTGCAAACTTTTTGATACCTACAAGAGCTTTTCCTATACGGTTCTTTTTCGGATTATCGGTTTTCAACTGTTCCTGAACCATTTCCAAATCATCTTTTACATTCTCAATTTCTTCTGCATCAACACCTTGTATCTCAGGTAATGAAGCCAATAATTTATCAATCAAATCAAGCATAGAACTTGTATCATTTGTAGTGTTATAAGTATTTATCACGCCACTGTTCTGCTGACTCGCAGAGCCATTGACAGTTTCAATATTCTGAATATATGTATTTCCGCCCATAGCTTTTGCCTCCTCATCATAAACAATCATTTCCATCGAAAGTTGGTCGTTAATAAAATCTATAAGTGGCTTAAATGCCATATCAAGAAAATTTTGTATAATTGTATTTATTTTCTTATCAGACCAACAATAATTCATAGCCTGACTTCTGACATTAACTGTATTCTCATTATTTATAAAATTCAAATAATCATACTGTGCCTTTATATGGCAGGCTTCATCTACTGGCGGAGTATAATCAGCCCAATCATCAGAGCCAATATCATAGCATTCTTTAAAATCATAATCGACACCTGATATTTTATCCTGAATGATTCCAGATATTAACTCGTTTCCATCTATAAATTTGAGGAATCGAGAAAGATTTATATCCGCCGTGTCATCTGTGCTATTAAGCAAATTGCTTGATAATCTGCGAAATTCTAAACTCAGTTTTCTTAATTCTAATCTGTTCATATATCCACCCCACAATACGGACAAAACACCTTTGCTGCTCCTGCACAATAAAGTACCTTTACTCTGCGACCACAACAGGAACACTTAAACTCTGTTTCTGTGGTATCCTTATCCTTTAATTCTTTCGTTGCAACCTTTTTCAATGGCTTATAATCCATTTTTATCTTTATCAAACCTTTAGAACGATTAACCGACCTTTGCATTTTCTTAAAGGTCTTGTTCAATTCTTCTACCATATAGTTATAAGCGATTGCCTGTGCCTGCTCGATTACATCTGATGATAAAAATTCATTCTTTTCTTTCGCCAGACCACAATAAGGGCAAAATAATTCTTCAAAAGGCTCGTCGTCATTTTGATATTCTCCGGCTTGCAACTTAAATTCTGAATTGCAGTATGGGCATTCAAAAGTCACATATCCTTCGCTATCTCCCTGAATAGATATTGTAAAATTTTCTGTTGACAAGGCATACACCTCCCAATCTCTTAGAACTCAATGTTGATAATCGTGTCTTCTTCCAAAGTATTCATCAGTTTTTTCTCAAGTTCTGCAATATACTTCTTAACATCTGCTTCATTCTCAAGCTGCCAAGTTGTCGCATTGTTGATAGATTTAATGCTAACCGTTTTCTTTCTCTTTACCTTTGGAGCAGGTGCAGCCGGAGCAATCGTTTCTCCACCATAGTTTCCAGTTTCTGCAACGTGAACAGGCTGTTCCTCTGCAATGATTTTCGCTTCTTCTTTTTCAATTTCATTTAAGCAGCGGACTTTGAGTGCGTCTGCTTCCACTTTGATATTTTGCAGTGTAGCCACATTGTTACATCTCATTGCCTTGTCACTGATTTCTCTGAACAGATTTACATATTTATCAGCCAATTTATCGTGGCATTTCTTATCTTGCAATTCTTCAAAAACACGCTGTCTTGCTTCTTGAATGGCATTATCTATCGGCTTCTGCATTTCATTAAGGAGTTTGCTGTAAAGATTGATAAAAGTGTCCAGTAACTCCGGTAATTTAAAGATTTCTGAATAAGGAACAGATTTCTTCAAAATAGACTTGATGTCCGCAACAACTGCTTCAATCTCACTATTTACAATGAATGTCTTACTGTCATCATAAATCTTCATCAGCTTCAGAGCTTTATCAAATATGCCCTTCTGTTCTCCTGCAAAGAACTTTTTAACAGGCTCATAATCCTCAGCAAAATCGAGGAAATCATCTTTCTTATGGTCAATGCCTGCGAAGAACTCATTGGAATATTTCATTTGCAAAACATCAGCCATCAGCTTTTTACCAGAAGCAATAAGCTGTTTGCCCGGATATGCAGGCTGTGTCGCATAGTGAATATCCAATTTTTCAAGGTCATTCTTCAGATTTGATGCATAACCAAGAAAACTTCTCATAATCGCATCGTCATCATCACTTGCCGAAGTAACATTGAATAGTTCTTTCATTACTGTACGGACAGACTTCTTCTGCTTTTCATTCGCTTTTACACGCTTCTCTGTCATCAGCTTTTCATTAAACTCTTTGCGTGTCAAATAGCGGATAATTTCTTCCGGAGTCTTTGAAAGCAATGTAACTGCATCGTTATTAACGAACATTGCAATTTCGCCATCTTTGAATAGCTTAGCGACAAGCCACTGCACATCAGCTTCTACAAAACCATACGGTGCTTTCAAGAAACGTTCCAGAATGGACTTCATAGAAGTTTTCATGTGACGCTGTGTGTTCAAAGCAATATAATCATTGACATCGTGCAAAGCCAATTCATTCTTAGCGGTATTTGTACCTGCAAGAGTAAGCTGCTGTCCATTATTCTTAAATAATGTGCGAATATCCGACTCACTCATTGCCGCATCAATATAAGACAACTTATGATAAACAGTTGAAACCAACTTGCCGAGTGCTTCATTTATCTTGGATGCAATTTCCTTTGCTCCGCTCTGAATTTTATCGCCATTCACATAGATTTCTGCATTCTTCAAGCTTTCTGAAAGGAACAGTTTTGCAGCACCGTTTCTCTCACGCATTTCCACTTTCTTAGCTTCCTTAATGCTTTCAAACTGTGTAACTGCATTTGTAGCATCAAAGCGGATAAATTTTTCTATCTGCAAAGCAGAACGGATTTCATCAAGAAATGTTCTGTCGTCAGGCAATACTACAAGTACGCAACTTGACTGACCAGACAGAATTCTCATTGTCGTTTCATCTGCTCGCTCATCGCTGTTCGGAGTAAGAATTTTCAATGTTATATCATTATTCTGATTTGCCTTATATGGTTTATCATCAACAACCTGATTAAAAGCAAACGCATATCTTCCGTTGAATGCCGGATAGCGATACTTCTTTTCATCGTAAAGACCATCAAAAATCATCTCAGATACCTTTGCAATGACTTCTCCGGAATCCACGTTCTGTGATTCAATCGCTCTGTTGATTTCCTGCTCCTCATCTGTCAGGAATACATAAATATCCCCGTTCTTCTGAACCAACGTCTGACGAACAAGGCGTTTTAAAGCGTCCTCTACCTGCTGTGCAAGTGCCATACGGTCATCATTTACATTCGATACCATAAGACTTGTGATATTCTCAATATTTGCTTTGATTTCCTTAACGTACTTAATCATAAAGAGTGTTTTCAGTACATTAACATCAAAACATTCTTTTTCGTGATTTGGATTCAGATACTCATTATCTAAGGCACGGGAAATAACACCCTTATGAGAATGGTCAAGGAATTGCTCAAGGGCGTCATAGAACATATTAAATGGCACAATCGTTCCCGGCTCATCATTCATAACTTTTACGGCAGATTCTTTAAACAATGCAAGCATAGAACGCTCGCCTTCTGCCAGATGCTTGCCAGATGCTCCGTGAGTACGAATGGAAGTCAGCACACTTCCAAGTAAATTAAACTGATATGGAATAAACGGATAGATGTCCGCAAAATTTTCTCTGTCTGAATATAATTTCTTTTCAACTCCATCGTTAAACAGAATGAGGTTTTTGATGACTGTCGCCTTATCATCGTAAAGCAGTGTAAGTGTCTGTTTTCCTGCTTCGTTCTTTTCAAGGATTCTCTTTTTGATAACCTCATCAACATTAGCTGATGAAAGAGAAAGTCTGGTATCAAAACGTCCCTGAATCTTTGAGAAGTCATTTCCTTTTGTTTTTGTAATCGAATCAATATCCTGCTGACTTGTTACGATAATCCAAGCCTTACCGCCGCAAGCAGTACCCAAATCTTCTGTTACGGTCTGAAGATTCAGCATCAGTTTGGAATCATCGCCTATGTACTGTCCAATCTCATCAATCAGGAATACAATATGATGATTGCTTTCTTTTTTATCAAGATATTTCTTAACAAGTCTGGCGAAATCCTCAACCTTATATGTATATTCTCCAGTAGCTTTCTCACACCAGTTTCTACCGGCTTCTATGCTCATAAATCCAATCTCATCAAGGACTTCTACCACATCGTCCTGAATGAAATCAAAGTCGCTACGTGATTCCTCCCAAGCAGAACCAAAGCTATCTTCAAATTTTTCTTTGAATAAATTGTACTTTCCTTCTTCTGTCAATTTGCGTTCCAAATCTGCAAGGAACGGATTAGAGCCACTAAATCCCTGCATTTCATTGAACACATTCTGCAATACGGAAACAATAGCAACCTTAGACTGTTTGCCATTCACTTCGCTTTTAGAGTCAATATTGAAAAGGACAACATCCGTCGGAATCGTGCCTGCCAGTTTCATATCTGCAAGTACCATCTGGTCAGAAATTTTATTATCATCTACGAAGTAATCAATCGCTTTCTTACCGCCAACTTCTTTATTTTCAAGGAGATAGGATAAAATCTTCAGGAAGTGAGATTTACCACTTCCAAAGAAGCCGGAAATCCACACGCCCATCTTGTCTGTATTTCCAGTAATTCCTCTCTTGTAGCTTGCAAAGAAATCAGAAAAATGCTTCTGAAGTTCTCTTGTCACAACATATTCTTCAAGCTCCTGCTTAATATTTGCATCGTCATCCTGACCAACTTTGATTACGCCTTTAATATCTCTGTCAATAGGCTTTGAAAACATATTCTTGATAATCATATTCCCTCTCCTCTTAATCCACGAGCTTGAACGCTCTGTAATAGTTATCGTCCTTTATCTCTCCAAACAACACCAGTTCCTGACCGTCATAATTGCCCGGATAAAACAGCACTACCGGAACATTATCTATGACCTGATGTAAATTATTCAGTACCGTATGTGAACGCAATATCGGATAGCACTTTCCAATACCAGTAATAAACACAACTGCTTTCTCCGGTGTATTATCCCTGATATGATTCACTATCAGACTGTCCGATGATGTTATCCTCAACATATTGCTGATGGATTTTGATACTCTCTCAAAGCCTTTTGTCTTTTCAAACTGATAACACTTTTCTAAATATCCTTTTTTGATAAGAATGTCAATCATAATGTCATAAAGGTCAAACACTACAACCTTGAAATCATCATCTGAGTTTTCACTTTTTTTCTTGATGTATTCTATCCTCTCTCGGATATACAATTCTTTTTCAGCCGGATAATCAAAGATATAGTATCCGACTTCATTACCTAACCCTTTGTTCTCTCTAAACGAGGGTTTTTGTATCATTTCTTCTGCTTTATCTAATCGTTCGTCAAGCGACATCATTTAGTCCACCCCCGTAATTGCTTTTATAATTACACGCTCTCCACACGCTTCAAGATAACGTTCTAAAGCAATATCAAGAATTGGTGGCGTTATTGTTTTCTTCTTATCAACAACCGTTAAAAGGTTCGCATCTGTCAAATAGTTAAAATATATCGAGCGAAGCCTACGTTTTGTACCATCTGTCCAAGCTGCAATATCTTCACTTTGAATTTCTTTATTCTTGAAAAAAATATTTACGTCTGCGTCTTCGATTACTGGAATACCAAGTATGTTTTTTTCACGGTACACTTCAAACATAAATTCAAAGAACAATCGGTCTGACCTGAGAACGGCAATCAAATTGATTACCTTCTGGGTTGCCAAGTCAGAAGTACAAAACAAGTCAATCAGTGTCTTATCCAGTCTTTTGGCTCTGTTCCAAATGTATCCATATATCCTTTTGGCTCGATACTCTTTTGCCGCACCAAAAAGATTTTCTTCTATACACATTTTTTTAATTTCTTCTTCAGACTTTCCATCATCAATCAGTTTGATGACCTTCTTCATTTCAACAAACCAGAATGATTGGGAAATCAATCCTGCACTATATGTTTCTTCTACCATCTAATTCATCCTTTTGATGGACATTAAATCTTTAATATCCCGTTTTATTTTTGACTGGAAACAATGTTCCTTCTATTCGTCCAATATAACTTCACATATATCTCCAATATCGCAATGGAACACTTTACAAATTCTCATAAGGACATCAAGAGATACTGTTTCGTTCTTATTCAATTTCGTCGCAACAGATGATGAAATCTCTGCTGCACGCATTAAATCCTGTCTTTTCATCTGATTATCAATCATAAGTTTTTGAAGTTTATTATAGCTTATTCTCATCTGTAACTCTCCTTTGTATTCTCCGCTTCTTCTGGTTACAGTTACTCGATTAACATCATACCATAAATAATCTATTTTTTCAATATATGGACGTTTATTCGCAACTCGTCATTGATTAGGTGTCATTTATTACTGACACCTAACAGTAAAGTGATTCAAAGCAAAAAAAGAAAGCTCGTCGATTAGGACGAACTTCTGTGTTTTATGGAAGTATTTGCTTTGACTGCTTCACAAGTGTATCTATGACTTCATAAATTCTGTTTCTATCTTCAGGAGCAAGTTTTTCAAGCTTCTCATTCAGCATTGAGTTCTTGACTGTATATCCCGTTTCCAGAACATCTGTAAGAACCATATCCGATGATACACCTAAAGCATTTACTATCTTTATGAAAGTTTCGAGTGACGGAATTTTCTCTCCACGCTCAACCATACCAATATAATTTGTTGTCAAATCTGTTTTCTCAGCCAAATCTTCTTGGCGTAATTTTCTCGCAAGTCGGAACTTTCTTATATTCTTGCCGATTGTATCGAGCTTCATCACATCACCTCCCTTAGTGTGTTTCCATAACTAATAGTATAGGTTAAGTCGATTTCAAATCACACGCACCCAAAGGAAGTCAAGCCAACTATTAGTGATGATTCACAACTATTTTTATGTTATACTATAAAAGTAGTAATTCACGATTGTTAATGGCGAAAGACAAATCACAACCCAAGAGCCAAGTTAAACAATCTCCATAGAATAAACTTAGGGGTAAAAGGAATGGACGAACAAAAGATAATATTCAGTAATCGGTTTGAAAAAGAGAAATTTGAGGATTACAAAACAGATTTGGGAACTGACAGCTCAGTCACTCCCGACTTTACGGAAGCTGATGATTTTTTAAAATTTATACAGAAGAACCGCAGAAGTGTTCCAAGTAAAGAGCGAATTGCTGACAAGGATAAATTTATCAAAACCGTTTACGAACTATCCAATAGCTTTGAAATTGACGCTGACCTGATAGAATTTGCCGAGGGATATATCGCCAACATCTATGTAGATTATGCCTGCTACACTGGATATATCAAGAAGCTGTTAGCAATTCTTTTTATCCTTGCCGATGATATTTCCTTTTTAGACGGCAGTAAAGAAAATGCCGATATGCTTTTCAGCTTCACTTATCACACACACCATATTTTCCTGAATAACAGAGAAACAACTGATTTCTCATAATGTACCCGATGGCTACTCAACTGAGCAGCCATCTTTTCAATTTTCCAGACACCGTCTGGAATTTTTAATATGCCGGAATACCGTATCCATAGATATTGCTGCTTCCGACTGCGTACTGTCTTTGCTTGCAGGCGTCGCCTGAGTTGCCCTCTACGGTATAAACTGTGCCATTCTCACACTTCTCTACGATACCAACGTGGTCTGTTGTACCGTCGCCTTCCCAATCAAAGAAGATAATATCTCCTACCTTTGGTTCATAAGTGCGGTCTTGCCATTTTCCATTTGACTTAAACCAGTTTGCACCATCCACGCAACCTGCAAATTTCGGAACAAGTCCGCTTTCAATATACCCGCATTGGTCAGCACACCAAGATACGAAGCAGGCACACCATTCCACTCGACTATTAAAGCCGTACCAGCTCCAGTAAGGTTGTCCGCCCTGATTGCCTAGCTGTGTCAAGGCAACCTCAACAATCGCCTGATTACCTCCGGCAGTAAAGGCTCGCCCATACGGATAGTATCTCAGAACGTGAGCCGGATATTGGGTATCTCCATAACTGTCCCAACCAAGCCTTTGTGCCTGCTGAGTGGAAAACTCCACTGCATTGGCATAAGAATAACCGCCATACTTTGTTTTTGCCCAAGAAATATACCCATTACCGAAGTTGTAGCCTTGCAAGGCAAGTTTGATATGCTCCATATCTATCGGACTTTCCACTTCTGCCGAAGTAAGAGCCGCTTTCAATTCCTGAACTCCACACTGGATAGAATATTCAGGGTCTTTAATTCCATTAGGTTCGTGCGGATACCTTGTATTGAAACTTCCCTCTGCTGCCTGCATAGGGTCAAGTCCTCTGCCACCGCTTTCCTGCATCATAACCGCCTTGATAAGTTCTACATACTCAGGAATGCCGTACTCTTTGGCATACTTCTGTATGATGGGTTCATAGGCTTCTACCTCTGCACTTACCGGAGTATAGGAATTACTGTCACTTCCTCCTCCAAACATTGCTACGGCAGCACCAAACAGCACGACAATCATAATAATCAGAACCGCTATCCAACCGCCTGCGGCGATTGCTGCTACAAGTGCTTTTGTCCCTGCAATAATCGCTTTGACTGTCGCAACAGTAGCTTTCGCTGTGGCTTTAACGGTATCTGCTGTGGCTTTCGCCGCTTTCTTTGCCGTCTGAGCCGCTTTCTGTGTTGCTTTGGCTGTTGTTTTTGCTGTTTTCTGTGCTATAATGGCAGCTTCTTTTGTTGTCTTAATAGAAGTCTTTGCCGTTTGTTCTGCGGTCTTGACCGACCTTTGAACAGTATTGGTTGCACCTTTCGATACGGTCTTGACTGTCGTATTTCCTGCCGACCTTGCAGACTGCTTAATTGTTTTCTCCGTATGTTCCAGAGTTCGGATACTCTGTTTTCCGACAGGATTGACCGATTGTTTTTGAAGCTGCTTCTCTGCACGCTTGGTCTTAAAATTCTCAATCCCCGTTTTGGCTTTCTGATAATTCTGCCTTGTTTCACGCACACCCCATCTGCCGACTTTATCCGCACGGTATGCAGTTTCGTGAACAGCCCTATCCGTTGCCGCTTCGATTTTATCGGAAGCATATTCCTCTGCGGAATTTTCCGAAGCATTGGTGGAATGTTCTGCCTTATCTTTCGTCATCACATAGGCTTTCTTCATTCGCTCCGTGGCAACTGCTGCCTTATTTATGGTCTTGATTGTACCTTTGCTTGTATCTCTTGTTTTTATATCAGCCATCGGTTTCCTCCTTTCTCGAAAAATAATAGAGAGTGGGGTTTAATCCACTCTCTTAGCGACAACAACAAGCCTGCCATTGTTTCTTGAATATTCACAAGTAGAAAGAGAAATCAGCTTGTCGCCATACTCTGCCGATACTCCGGTATCATACAGAGAAAGTTCCTTGCACTTGGCAACATACGCATCAAACTCTGCCACATTTTCTGCGTCCGTAAACTCATAATACTTAAAGCTGTCAGAGCTGTTTGTATAAACAACCGTCTTAAAGACTGCAATCACTTCATACTGGTGTCTATCCGTCAGTGTATCAAAGGTAACCGTCTTATGACCTTCCCAAAAGCTCTTGTTTCTGTACTTCATCAGTCCCGTAAACATCGAACCGTCATTCATGTGGTGTCCGTAAATAATGATGTTATCTGAAGGTTTCTGCACATCACAATTTTCCTGCACATATGGACAGCCATAAGCGGAATAGGTCTTATCAAACTTGTGCTTCAGGTAGAAGTTCGGCTCATTTACAGACTGCACGACCGGATAGTTGATATTGGTATCCTCAACCTTTATCCAACCCACCATATCCTCATTCTGCCGATAAAGTTCAAAATATTCCGCAAGATAGTCCTTATCTTCCGAAAACGTCACGCCCTCATTTTCCTTTGGCGGCTCGTCCTCCACAATCTCCGCAAGGTTATCATAGACTTCATTCTGCTTGGCAGAGTCAATGTGATTACGGATAATAAAGAAGGTGCTTACAGACAACACTACCGTAAACACCATCGCAATAATAATATAGATTTTTCTGCTCATTTTCTCTTACCTTTCCATATCGTTTCTCTTAGGTGGAGTCAAATCTCTGC
This sequence comes from Roseburia sp. AM59-24XD, assembly GCF_003478445.1. GTDB lineage: Bacteria > Bacillota > Clostridia > Lachnospirales > Lachnospiraceae > Jutongia. The sequence goes on along the minus strand of NZ_QUET01000001.1, from coordinate 118,388 downwards.
AATACTCCGGATACCTCAACTTGATACCCTCCATGAAATACGGAGCATATCCACAACAGAACAGTTCCTCCGGTGTATAGAGATTTTCCCTGCCTTCTTCCGTAAATCCATTCCAGAGATTAAAGGCAAGGTGGCAGACCTTGACTGTGCCACTTGTCTGCCAACCGCCGTGCATACCTTCCGGTATGATGCAGTCCCTCTTAAAATCAAACATCTTTCCGATGTTCATTCTCGTTTCTTCTGAAATACCCATCACATAGAAAAATGCTCTGTGATAGCAGTCGTTGACTTTGCACTTATCCAGATTTTCCAATACAAAATCTCTGTGTGCAGCATTGCGAAATTGAATTTTAGACATTGTAAATCCCTCCTTATGCTTCGCCTGGTTTGGTTGTCATCAGTTTATAAAGTTTCGTGTTCTTAGGGAATTTGTTTGCAAACGGTACAAGCGAACTTCCCACCTTGATAAGTCCGTGTCCTGCTTCCACATTCGTGATATAGGACATCTGGAGGTCAGAAATATTCAGAAGTTTTGCAAGCTCAAGCCTGTCTGTGGAAGCCTGATTCAGCATAATGATGAACTCTGAGTTTGCAAGCATTGTTCTCGCTGTGTGGCTCTGCAAAAGGTCATCGACATTCTGAGTGATTCCACTTGCGTATGCACCGTATTTTCTCACACGCTTCCACAAGGTAAAGAGGAAGTTTGCAGAGTATTCGTGCTGGAACAGAAGATAAATCTCATCAATGAAGATAAAGGTGTTCTTACCCTTTGCACGGTTCTGTGTGATACGGTTCAGGATAGAGTCAAGGACAACAAGCATACCAATCGGCATAAGCTGTTTACCCAAATCAAGAATGTCATAGCAGATAAGGCGATTATTGGTATCCACATTCGTCTGCTTTGCAAAGGTATTCAGAGAACCGTGTGTGAAAAGTTCAATGGCAAGTGCCAGTTCCTTTGCTTCCGGTTCGTCCTGCTGCAAAAGTTCTGCCCTGAAATCCTGCAAGGTCGGTATATGTCCCTGATAGTCATTCTGCTGATAACTGCGATACACGCTTGCCGTGCAACGGTCAATGATAGACTTCTGCTTCGCTCCGAGATTTGTTCCTCCGATAAGCTGTTCACAAAGGGACATAATAAACTCGGATTTCAAAATGACAGGGTTTGCACCGTCGCCGTAATCCTTATTCATATCCATTGCATTGATGTGATTGTCGGAAGTAGCAGAAATATTGATTACCTCTCCACCCATTGCATTGACAAGCTGTGAATACTCTCGCTCAGGTCGATGATGATAATATCTGCGTCTGAAGAAAGCACCTGATTGATGATTTCTCCCTTTGCCGCAAATGACTTACCGCCACCAGATACACCGAGAATAAAGGAGTTACCATTCAAAAGCTGCTTACGGTCTGCGATAATCATATTTTTGCTGATAACATTCTGACCGTAATAGATACCGTTCTCGTGGAAAATATCCTGCACCCTGAATGGGATAAATACCGAAAGGCTCTCTGTTGTAAGTGTTCTGAACGCATCAATCTTTCTTGTACCAAATGGCATTACCGTGTTGAGTCCATCTACCTGCTGAAATCTCAGTGTTGCAAACTGGCAAAGATGTTTTCTTGCTGTGGTAAGCAATGCTTCCGTATCATTCTCAAGCTGTTCCTTACTGTCTGCTGTAATAACCATCGTGATAACAGCGAACATCATTCTCTGGTCACGGGTCGTAAGGTCATCGAGGAACTCTTTCATTTCTTTCTTCTGCTGCTCCATATCATACGGAACAGTTGCAGAGAAGTTATTATTGGCATTCTGCCTACGCTGCCAGTTTGTAATATTGGTTTCCACCCCAAGCAGACGGTTCTCTGCTTCCTTTACTGCTTCATCAGTCGGAACGGGAACAATATCAATGGACATCATCAGATTTCTGTTCATATCAGTAAGTTCCGCTACCATACTGTCCTTGATATAGGACGCATATTCACGAAGAAAAAGGACTCTTCCATAACGGTTTCCCATCTTGAAATAGTCCTTTTCAAATTCCATTGTGTCGGGGCAGATATAATCCTTAAAATCGTGTCCCTTTTTTCTTGTTTCCTTAATATCAAAGTGGAAAGAGCTTTCCTCTCCCACACGATAAAAATCGTGGAAAATACGAAGTCTTTCGTCTGTTTCCAGTTCCACGCACTTACTTCCAAGCCTGCCGAAGTGAGCAATCAAATCTGCACCGACACGGGCAAAATAAGTTCTTGCGTCCTCCACATTCTTTTTATTGATGGAAATGGTAATATACTTATCCTGAACAATAGAGTTTGCACCCGTTGCCTTATCCAGAAGCATTTTGTTGTATTCTTCTCGATACTCGTCCAGATTATCTCCGGTTGTCGGAATAAGGATTGTCTGCTCAAAATCCAGTCTGTTGAGCCGACGATTATTGATTGTGATTTTTGTCGTTGCACCACTATCAAGAGAGTTCAGAAGTTCAGAATATTCAAGGAACATCGCTTCCTTATCCTCACGGCTTGCCACTGCATAGTTAATATCCGTAAAGCGGTAGGTCTTTGAATATTTATCCTTTCCCACTTTGAAAATGCCATCATCAAAGATAGCTGCCACGGGAATCACGTCCTGCACCCCTTTCGGTACAACAAATTTTTCTTTATCCTGCTTAAACAGGTTCGTAAGAGTCTTAATCATAAAAACTCATGACCTCCTTTTGGAAAAAAATATCGCCACTGATTATAGTGACGATACATCAAATTGGTTTTATTTAGTTCCAGTGCTTTCTTGAATTATATACATTATTGACTGCTTCAATATAGCAAATGAAAGAGGAATGGTTGTAGTCGTTGGAAGTTAAATACTGATTTTTTATTCTCAGATACTGCTCTCTAACTAATGTCCATTTTCCTTTTTCTTTGATATACTTCGCTTTCTCTCTAATGTTTCTTGAATTAGGTGCTTGATTCCAGAAATATCTGTTTGGAAAACGTCGCTTATCGTGAATAAGGCGATGATAGTTCCCGTCTGTATCCTCGCAAACAATACAAATATCCATTGAAAACTCTGTACTATTCCCCTGATTAAAGTGCCGCTTTTCCGTTGTCAAAGATGAGGTAGAATCTTGGCAGTCGCTCCACCCATATTCTCTAAGAACAATATTGAAAGCCTTTCTGACACATTCTTTGATTTCTTTGCAATCTTCCCAATCATCTATTCTTGTAATTTCAAGATTATAATCCAAATCAATCGGTCGATTAGCATTTTGTAATATCAGGTTTCTTGCACCACTACCCACGAGATAGAATGAAGCACCAATATCATATTCTTCTTTAAGCGTATGACAAAGGTCTTGCATTATTTCTCCACATAACGAACGCATACGGCTCAGAAACTGTTTGTCTTCCACATACTTATACATATTAACATTTCTCCTTTCTTCCCAAGCCGCCCATCTAGTCAAATGCTAAATCATTATAGTATATTCAGAAAGCACTTGTCTGTCAATAGCTTAAATCTCATTTTATGTTTTAGATTCTCGGAAATGGTCTTTCTGCTTCTGTTCAATGCTTGACTTCATCAGTTCGTAATACACATTGGTAGAATGAAACACCAGCTTCTTCGGCATTAAAAACTCCGACTTTATCCACGCATAGATTGCTTTTTCTGCGGTCATACCGTTGTACTTCACAAAACCAAGTGCCGCAAACGGAGCAGCACCCAAAATGCACACCCACGATACGGTTTCCGTGCCAACATACGGTCTGAGCAAGAAATACAGTCCTACCGCAACGCCACAAGCAAGAACAGAAAAAATGAACTGTCTGAGCGACAGTCCAAAAAACATTGACTCTGTATAATTTCTGATTTCACGGTTAATTTTTACTTCCATATCTGTTTCCTTTCCTGCGGTTTCGGTCGTTCTCCCTCCCGCATTTATCATTCAGGCAAAAGACTTTGCCCTTCCGTTTACCGCCATAGTAAACACATTTCTTACAATTTCTTTGGTTCATCTCAAAATCTCTCCTTAAAGTCCCATCATTTCTCGGATAATACGGTCAGACATCTTTACCGCACCGACAAGAACGAGCATATTAAATACCAATTCCCCGATATATGCCCACACCTGCGTAACTGCTGCTGCGTCAGGATTAACCACTGGCGGCGATGAAGCAAATACGGAGAAAATAATACAAGCAAGTACAATGACTGCCCCTTCAAGCAGAACTGCACAATAGCTCTTGATAAAACTCTTGCCGACATTCTGTGTCGGTTCTCCTGCAAATGTGGAAAGCGGTATCGGTGCAAGTGCTGTGTACATATACAACTTAAAAAATCTTCCGTACACCGTCATTATCAGAATGAACGACAGCACCGTGATAAATAATCCTCCGATAAGCGTTACCGCCCACAATGGAATACTCTCGAAAAATCCGCAATCCTCTATGGTCGTTACCATCTCTGCGGGCAAGGTCGTCTGTTCCGGAGTTCCAAATCCGGCAGCATTCATAATGGTTGAAATTGTCCCCTGCACGATATTAAATAATGCAAGCATAAGCTCCATTCCGTATGTGATAACACCTTTCGCCAGTGCAAAACGAACAAAGAGTTTCAGTGCGTGTTCTGGTTTCTTCACATCTGTAAAACTTCCGCAGGTCTTTACCATACCTATCACAAAAAACAATACAAGTAAGGCAAGCCCGATAGCCTGAACTGCACCGTTGATGTCAACAATAACATTCCAGATATTCCCGCCCTTAAAGTTCTGCGGTGTAGTTGTGATGAGTGCCCATATTTCCGACAGTTTTTCATTCCAAGTTTCAAGGGCATTTTCAAGATTTTGAACTACCCAGTTATCACTCATTCAAAGCACCTCCTTACAATTAAGGGGTGTCCCGTAACTTGGCACACCCCTCGATAACTGTGTAACTCTTATCTTAGCCTGTGATAAGAGTAAGGATTTCTTTCGCAAAAGTGATAATGACACCACCTGCAAGAGTCAGGAATCCATTGGCTCTCTGAGAAGGGTCGTGAGATTTGAGCGAAAGACCGACCTGCACGATACCAAAGCCAAGCAAAATCATACCGATGGCACGGATAAGTCCGAAGATAAAGTCAGACAGATTGTTGACTACGGTAAGCGGGTCATTCGCTGCAAATGCAGTCGTTGTCATTCCAAGTGCCAACGCACCGACAATAACCATTGTGCAGTAAGCACGGAAGCCTTTCTTGACCTTTCCGGTCATAGGCAGTTTCTTTGTTTCCTGAGTGTCAGTTGCTTTTTTCTTAAAAATAGTCATAGTTGAATACCTCCAAAATTTAATTTGTTTGATTGTTTATAAACAGAGCTTCCATCTCCTCATCGGAAAGAAGTTCCCAGTTCGTTTCTTCCATTTCCTTTTCAGGAAGTGTTGCAGGGTCAATATCCCAAATGGCAATCGAAGCAATATCTTTTGTAACTTCTCCGTGCTTATAAGGACTTGCCTTTCCGTCTGTGGTAAGTGCCACATTCGGGTGTTTCATAATGTCATATTTGAAATCCATAATGGGTCTTTCCCCACGGATAAATAAAATAGCGTACTGATTATCGAGCATACGCACCTCATCAGGGGTAAGTAACTCTCTGCCGCTAATCTGATAGTTGGTGGAATAGTTACCGCTTCTTCCAGTACTCTTTCCGAACGTGTTGGTATCAATGGTTTCCTTGCCTAACAGCTCCGACACATATTTATGGGTTGACTGCTCATTTCCACCGAGGTAAAGAAATTCATCGCAGTTACCCACAATGCTCTCCCACTGTTTTTCAAACAAGGCTTTAAGCTGTGCCAAGTTCTGTAAGATGATGCTTACCGATACCCCACGGGAACGCATAACCGACAGTATCTTGTCGAAATCGTCCGGCAGTGAAACATTGGCAAATTCGTCCATCATAAAATGAACAGGCATCGGCAGACAACCGCCGTGGATATGGTCGGCTGCATAAAACAACTGCTGAAAGAGCTGTGTGTAAAGAATGGATACCAAGAAGTTGAAACTGGAGTCGTTATCCGGTATCAGTGCAAACAGTGCCACCTTTTTCTCTCCGAGTGACTGCAAATCCAGTTCATCGGCAGAAGTAAGAGCAGCAAGACTTTCCAAGTTAAACTTTTCAAGCCTTGCTGCAAGGGTTATCTGTATGGATTTTAATGTTTTGGAAGAACCGGAATGATAAGAGTGGTAATACTTCAAAGCAATGTGGTCAGGATTATCTATCATCAAATCCGAAAACAGATTATCAAGCGGAGAAGGACTTGGGTCGTCCTCGTCCTCAATCGCCCCGGCTCTGAGCATTTCCATTACCATCGCAAAATTCTGTTCTTCCGGCGGTGCTTCATAATGCAGATAAAATACAAGTGCAAGCAGAAGCATTGACGCTGCCGTATCCCAAAATGGGTCATTGCTCTGTGAACCTTTCGGAGTGGTACTCTTAAAAAGATTGGTTACGAGCTTCTGCACATCATTGTCATTCTGCAAATAAACAAAAGGATTGTAACAATGGCTTTTCTCCATTGAAATCAAATCAAGCACACGCACTTCGTAACCTTTCTTCTCAAGAAGATGTCCCGTATCTCGCAGGATTTCCCCTTTCGGGTCTAATATCACATAGCTGTTTCTTGCAGCATTCATAATATTAGGCTTTGCATAAAATCTTGTCTTACCTGCACCGGAGCCACCGCACACAAGCGTATTCAGATTTCGTCTGTGCTTCTTGGCATTAAGTCCAATGCACACATTCTGAGTCATCAGCTTATTTTCTGATAGTGGCTTTTGTCGGTACTTTTTATCAATGGCTCTGACATTGCCCCATTTGGCAGAACCGTGTTCTTCTCGTCTGCGGTAATTCTTTCTTGTCGAAAAGTAAATCCCGATACCCATTCCATAGCATAAAAGCAAAATGAGGACAGTTTTTAAGCTGTCCCCACATAATTTTATGGAAAATGGATTATCAAAAAGTGTCGCAAGATTGGCTGCTATCTCCGGCAATCCTCCGCTTATGGAAGGTGCAATCAGAAGTGACAGCCATATAACCGGAACGATACCGACAATGGATAAAATAATGGCAGTCTGCCTGTCATTATCTCGCTTCATCTGAGCGTTTCCTTTCAATCACTTTGAACTTTTTCAATGGGGCATTTCCGACTTTTACAAGCAGGTCGTCTACTGCGTCTGCGGACTTGCCTTCCTCCATCAACTTTGTTTTCTCATCGTTTAAGGAGCGAATGACAACACCGTGTTCATAATCGTCCAAAGCAATGTGGTAGAGTTTTTCTTTTTCCATATCTGCCCTCCGTTATCTCTCATAGTCCTTTGAACGCTCCTGCTTCTTGCGGAACATTTCATCAGAGATATGACTGTGAATTTCTGCCATTGCATTTCGTGTCTTGGAAAGCTCCGCACGGATTTCTTTCGGCTCTTTGGAAGCCAGTCCCTCCGGAATACGGTTAATTGCAAAATTCTGTGTATCTACGCCATACTTCTTGCAAATCATATATCCGATACACACTGCCTGAAAGCCCATATCCCTGCGGCTGTAACTTTCGCTGTTGATGGAAAGCTGTGCGTGTCCAAGTTCCTGAGCGACACACTGAGCAACTGCTACGCTGTCGCCCACATTACGTTTCACATACAAGGTCTGCTTTTCATTATTATAGAAAGCTGCCATATTCGGATACGGAAGTTCATCGGTTGCCGCAACCTCCACCGGAGATACATCAAGCATTGCCGTGATAAGTGCTTTCGGGTCACGGTTTGCTGATACTGCCGGAGCTTTTCTTCCATTTGTCTGCGTAACATCAAATACCTTTTTGACATTGTAGGAAATACCCGGAGAACCATCTGTTCTTGTGTATTCCACTGGTTCAAGAATAGAAATACTCTTTGCCCCTTTGGTAATCTTCACATTGTCCTTACCCCAATCATCAAAATCTTTAAGCTGTGTCGCCTGCGGATACTGACTGTAAATAAGGAGAGCATTTGCTGCGGAATATCTGTCCATTCGACTCTGCGTATCAAGAAAGTTCTTGAACTTCTCAGGGTCACTCACAATCTCACGGGCAGCATCATCAATCATCTGATAGACTTTTTCTTTTTCTGCTCGCTTCTTTTCTGCATACTCCTCTTTGGATAATCTTGGCTGATTACCGCCAGCCTTTGCGGGTTTGAAATCATTTGTCATAGTGAATTACCTCTCTTTTGTTTTGGGTTTCTTCTTCGGCTGACGGTGTACCGTCTGACCGTTTTTCTGCTGCGGATTCTTGCCGCCTTTCTTAACCTCCGGCTCTTTACGCTCTGCTTCTTTTTGCTGTTTTGCCTGTGCCTTGTAACGGTCAAGTTTCTCTTTGACCGATGGTTTTTCCACTGGCTTTGCAACACCCTTATCAGATTGCGTTTCTACCGGCTCTGAGTTTTGCCTTGACAGAGGGCTTTTGTCTGTTTTGGCGACTGAGGGGTTTGCGTTTGCTCGCTCCTCTTTCTGCATTGGATTTCTGACCGCTTCTTCCATAATGATTTCACTCTTGGATTTAGTCGGCTTTTCTTTCTCAACCGCTTCACGGTCTGCGATAGCCTTCTCTGCTTCACTGACAATCGAAGCCTTATCCACCTTGCCAAGTTCAAATCTTTCAACGATACGCTGAATTTTAGAAGCGTCCTCTGCTCTTGCAATAATATCTACCGGAGCGTTCTCTCCCTTTGTGTTCTTATCTCTGAGGACACAATAAAGAACGCCATAGCGTTTTGCCTGTTCGGTAAACTTCTTCAAATCCTTTTGCGGAATGGAAAAGACTTTCAGCTCCTTGCCTGACTTAATCATATTGGTAAGCCTTGCTTTACCCTTCGTCTTTTGTTCCTGCTTCAGAACAGATACCAAAAGCAATGCGATATTCTTCGCCGCCGAACCACTTAATCTTGCAGCAACTTCAAATCCTTCAAGCGAAAGTCTAACGACCTGCTCTGCTGCGTCACCACCGTTGTTCATAGCGTGATTTCTCCTTTCTCTGCTGTTTTTGTTCCTCTGTTTCGATATGCTCAAGGTTTTCTTCCATAACCTTTGACCTCTCCGCAATATTTTCGCAGAGTTTTACTTCCCGTCGGAGTTTCTTCAATTCTCCATTGATAGAAGCGATTTCATCTTTTGCCGCCTGAAGCTGACCATCATCAATATTTGTTCTTATCTTTTTTCGGAGATGTGTTCTTCCGGCAATCAGATTTTTCATCTGCTCCTCTAAGGAAATCTTATATGAAAAAAGCTGTTCGTCCGTGGAAATATTTTCTCGTCCGAGCAGCCTTACTTCATCAGTAATCTTATCGAGCTTCATCAAATCATCTTTCAAAAGATAATGAAGCCTTGCGTTATTCTGTTTCTTATACTTGGGCAGATAACCGAGTCTGTAACAGTAATACAGATACAGCCCATAAAGTCCGCCTTTCTTTTTCAGCTTCTGCCCTCTGGTCTGCATACGGTACTGTCTTGGTTTATAGGTCGCCCTCTGGAACGGCTCAATCTCTGCCCATCTGTCACGATTTTCTTTGATACGCTCTACAATCCGGTCATTGGTATAATCTGCTCCGAGATTTTTCAGTCGTATCGGCTTATCGTATCCCTTTGGAATGACCGTCCAGTATTTTCGGCTTGGACTTAGGTTATAGGCATATCCCATTTCCTTGAGAGCAAACTGAAATTCTTTCAGGGTCTTGCTGTGGTCGATAGCATAATCAATGGCTTCTTTTGCAACCGAGTAGCGTGTCAGCATACCTGCCTTTTCTTTCATCGTCAGATAATCCGACTGCTTACTGCGGTTCGGATTCGGGTCATAGTAAAGTCCGTACTTCTCACAAATTCTGTCTGCAACTTTTCGGAATTTGAACCACGCTTTTTCCTCGCCCCACAAATGTTTCCCATCGACAAAAGAAATAGAGTTGATGACAAAATGGCAGTGCAGATGCTTTGTATTCAGATGGGTTGTCACAACAACCTGAAATCTTTTACCCCACACTTCATTTGCAAACTCCATTCCGATTTTCTGTGCCATCTCAGGAGATATATCTGTTTCCTTGAAACTCAAATATCCGTGGTAGGCTTGGATACCTTCTGTCTTTTGGTACTGTTCCTTAACCGTTATAAACTGGTCACGGGCAATCGCCACATTACAGTTGATACCCTCAACATAAAATTCTCGCTCTGTTTTTTCTTCGTCCTTTGCATAAGCAATAACATCAGCAAGAGCCTGATACTGTTCTGGTGAAAACTCCCTTTTGATATTTGCAGAAGTCTTTTCGGGATTGGTTGCATAGTCAATGACCTGACCAAGCCTTTCTGTTACCGACCACAACTTTGTTACTGCCATTTCATTTCGCTCTGATTCGGACGAAGATATGTCCTCTCAATCTCTGACTGGAACTTATTCCACTTCGCAGCTTCATTCTTCAGCATAGGTGCGTCAATGAAACCAAGTGTATTCGCTTTGGCAGCAAGCTGATTGATGTTATTACCGATAGAGGAAAGTTCCCTCATCACATCATAGAAACGGTCATCGGGTTTCTCTTTCGGTTCGTAACCTCTGATAAGCAAACGGATAAGTCCTGCTTCGGAAAGACAAGCCTTCTTTGCCTTAGCTGCCAAATCCTGTGCTTCCTTGCGGTTAAAGCGTACAATCTTCTGAATGTTTCTCTTTCTCATAATCGGTATCTTCCTTTCTCTTTACTCTGCAATCTTTGTTAATCTGGAATAAGCACATCATCGTAACGCCAAGACAACTGCCGAGCAGTGTTCCGGCGGCGATAAGTAATAACTCTCTCAAATCAAGTTCTCCTTTCTCACGAGGTATTAGGGGCAACCCCTAACGAGCCTTTTACCGTTTGGGAAACTGTGTTTATCCAAATGGTCTGCTCGCTAAGAATAAACATCTCCTCCGGGTTGCCCCGTTCTCAGTCTACTATCTCTCATAATCCTTTGATTTCGGCTTAAAAGGTTCAGCCACGATATTGCCGCCCACTTCCTTAGAAAAGCGTTCAGGATATTTGAACTGCTCCTTGTATTTCTTCATCATATCGTCCGGCAAGCTCTGAAAACTCTCACTCTCAGGCGGTGCATAACAGACAAAGAATTTGCCGCAGATAATATCTACCATCTCTTTCTTATCATTGTCCTGCACATAAACTGCACGGTTAAGCGGAAGTCCTCTCATCTTTCCTTCCTCATTACAGATGATTGCAACGTCATCATCATAGGGCATATATTCCTCAATATCCCCGCCGACAACCTCCTGCATTGCTTCCAGACTGTCGTCGATTACAATTTCCTTCGGGTACTTTTCCGGTTCTACCAAGAGAACTTTAATCTTAGAATCATTCATCGTTCTTCATTCCTTTCGTGTGTTTTTTTATTGTAAATGCCCATCCGCATACAAAGAAAATCGTTGAAGTCCTTACCTGCTTTTGGTGGCTCATCAACGATTTCATACTTATCCGGCAGAATGGTTTTTAAGGTCTGTGCTGCCTTTCTGCCCGCTATATCATTGTCAAAATGGATACGGATTTTCCTGACAGATGGGTTACTGCCAAGATACTTTTCCAGTGCAATCGGCACTTTACTGTCCTCAATTTTCTTTGCCGGAGAATACACCCCGGACAGCGAAACAAAGCTCATTTCTTTCCAGTTCTGCCCGTTCAGCTTCGCAAGCGTGGCATAGGATAACAGGTCTATGGCACACTCAAAGAGGTGTACTTCCTCCAAGTTTTCCTTACCAAGCCGAAAAGAATAATCTTTTTTACTGCCACTGCAATCGCCCATAATCCTACGCTTATTCGTGGAACGGTAGGCTGCATATTTCGGCTCTTTCTTCTCGTCATAGCCTACAAACACAACATTGTGATACGGCAGGCTCTCAAAGATAAGGTCATTAGAGATACAGTAATTGATGATTTCAAAATCTATTCCTCTCCCGAAAAGATACTCTGTAATCACTCTGTTGGAAGCACATTTTTCAGGGAGAAGAAGCGGTTTATTTTCCTCTTTTGGCTGTGGCTTTTCATAGACCGGAGCCTGAATCGCTGTGTGTCCGATAATGGTTTCCACCGCTTCAAGGAAGCTGTAACCTTTGACCTTAATCAGATAATCCAAAGCACTCCTGCCGCCGATACCTCTCGACCACCATATCCATTTCCCGTTTGAAATCTTCAAGCTGTCGTGGGTTCTGGTGCAATAGGTGTTACCTGAAAACTTAACCAACTCATACGGTTCATAATTTTTCAGGTAAGTTAGTAAGTCCATCTGCTTCGCCTGAATGATTAACTCAGGTGCGATAAAAGGCATATCGACCACCGCCTTCCTGTTTATCTCTCATACGATTTCTCCTTTCTGCCGCCGACTGGCTCGCCCTCATCAGGCTCTCCGCCGACAATCTCATTTTCTTTTTTATCCATATTGAGCAGGATATTCAGCTCATCAAGTCTGGCAGTTTTTGCCTCAATTCTTCCTCTTTGGCAAACGGCTTTTCGATTTCCTGCTTCGCTGTTTCAAACTGCTTTTCCATATTTTCAAGGCTGTTTTTCGTATCAGCAAGTGCTTCCTCAAAGCGTTCAATGCCGTTATCTATTCTCACGATATTACCGTGAGCGTCGTCGCCAAGCGGTACATCTCTGCTCGTTTCGCCTTTTAATTTCACAACATAATTACGTTGCACCGTATCAAAATACAGTTCCATTTGAAAGCCACGGTACTCACCAAGTGGTATCGCATCAGGACTGTTCATTGACTTGCAGGCATTGATGATTGCCTGACCTGCTTTGGCTTTTTCGGAATAAGAAACACCCGATACCATCATTCCAAGCGGCTGCTCGTCTATCGGTTTCGGGTGTGATTTTGCTGTTTCAACATCTTTTGTAAGTCCCTCTACACGGGATTTTAAGTAAGCAATCTGTTGTGGATAGAACTTGATGACCTTATCCTCCAGTCCGTATTTCTCCGATAAGAAATTGGATTTTAACATCTTCAGCTTCTGCACCTGAATGTCTAAGTCCATCTTTTCTTTGATATACGGATTGCCTGTTGCAAGCATTTTTATCTCTGCATAGGACAGTGCGGTTTCATCAATGTCCTCTGCCGACCTGACCGGAGATTTGCTCGTCATAATCTGACTTGCGAACTTCTGCTTACCTTCCACAAGCTGATAGAGGTATGCATCAAAGGTCTGCTCTGTTACATAGCGATAAATCTCTACCTGCGGATTTTCATTGCCCTGACGGACAATTCTGCCGGAACGCTGCTCCAAATCTGAAGGTCGCCACGGACAATCCACATCGTGAAGTGCAATAAGTTTGTCTTGCACATTCGTTCCTGCTCCCATCTTCTGAGTAGAGCCAAGAAGCACCCTGACTTCTCCCTTGCGGGTCTTTTGGAACAGTTCTTTTTTCTTCATATCCGTGTCGGCTTCGTGTATGAACTTCACTTCACTTTCAGGAATACCTCTCTCAATCAGCTTCTTTCTGATGTCGTTATAGACGGAAAATGTGCCGTCATTCTTCGGCGTGGAAAGGTCACAAAACACAAGCTGTGCCGATTTCTTGTCGGCATTTTCTTTCCATATCCGATAGATGTTATCGACGCAGGCATTGATTTTACTGCCCTCAAAATCAGGCAGCATATCGTTTAGCATACGCTGGTCAAGAGCCAGTTTTCTTCCGTCATTCGTGATTTTCAGCATATTATCTACGCTTGAATCCACACCGCCGCCACGCACCTGCTCGGCTCTCTCTGCAAGGGAAGCAACCATTTCTTTCTGCATTTCTGACGGCTTTACTGCAATGTTATGGTACTTTGCTTCCGGTACTGGCAGGTTCAACATATCCGCTGTCTTAATGTCCGCTATCTCCTTGAACATCGCCATTAGTTCAGGCAGGTTATAGAATTTTGCGAACCTTGTCTTTGCTCTGTATCCTGTTCCTTCCGGTGTAAGTTCCACTGCCGTAATGGTTTCTCCGAAAGTGGATGCCCAGGCGTCAAAGTGCTGCAACCCATTTTTCACAAGCGTGTTATACTGCAAATATCGCTGTATCGTATAGAGTTCCACCATGCTGTTTGAGATAGGTGTACCCGTTGCAAATACGGTTCCTCGACCTCCGGTAATCTCGTCAAGGTAACGACACTTCATAAAGAGGTCGGAAGATTTCTGTGCTTCCGTCTGTGCGATACCGCCCACATTACGCATTTTTGTATAAAGATAAAGGTTCTTGTAATAATGGCTTTCATCAACAAAAAGCCTGTCTACACCAAGTTCCTCAAAGGTTACAACATCATCTTTTTTCGTCTGGTCATTGAGTTTATCAAGTTTCTGCTTGATAGATTTCTTTGACTTTTCAAGCTGCTTTATGGAGAAGTTTTCCCCTCGGTTTCGCTTGAGTTCTGCAATTCCTCCAGTTATCTCCTCAAGCTGCTGTTCTAAGATTGCCCTCTGTCTTTCAATGGACATCGGGATTTTCTCAAACTGTGAATGTCCGATAATAACGGCGTCATAATCTCCGGTTGCAATCCTGCCGCAGAACTTTTTACGATTCTTGGTTTCAAAATCTTTCTTTGTTGCGACAAGGATATTCGCCGCCGGATAGAGCTGCAAATACTCAGCCGCCCATTGTTCGGTCAAGTGATTTGGTACAACAAACAGTGACTTGTTACAAAGCCCAAGCCTTTTCGACTCCTGTGCTGCCGCTACCATTTCAAAAGTTTTTCCTGCTCCGACTGCGTGTGCAAGAAGTGTATTTCCTCCGTAAAGGATATGAGCAACCGCATTTTTCTGATGTTCCCTGAGTTCAATTTCAGGATTCATACCATTGAAGATGATATGACTTCCATCATACTCACGAGGTCTGACGCTATTGAATTTCTCATTGTAAGATTTGCAAAGCCTTTCCCTTCGTTCAGGGTCAGACCATATCCAGTCCTGAAATTCCTGCTTAATCATTTCCTGCTTCGACTGAGCAATCGCTGTTTCCTTTTTATTTAGGACAGCCTTTTTCTTTCCCTCATCATCTTCGATATAATCAAAGATACGCACATCTTTTAAATTCAGCGTTTCCTCAATAATCTTATAGGCATTGATGCGGGAAGTTCCGTAAGTGTTATATGCCCTTACATTTCCTTTGTCATAGGATTTGCCCTCAATATTCCACTCACTCGTAAATGGAGAGAAGTGAACTTTGATATTCCACTGTGCATAGCGTGGTGTTTCAAGCAAATGAAAGATAAACTCCTGCACATCGTCCGGTGGCAGCCAAGTTGCACCAAGTCGCACGGAAATTTCACTTGCAGTCAGGTCTTTCGGCTGCACCTTTTGAAGTGCTTCCACATTGACCTTATAATCTTCCGGATAGAGTTCTGCCGAGTTCTTTGCAATCTTCAGCTTTTCCCTGACATTACCCGAAAGGTATTCATCAGCCATCAGATACTTCGGTTCGTAAGAATTTCCATACTCATAAAGCGGGTTTAGGAAGATAACACCCTTTAAGTCCTCAAAGATTTCATTCTCCGATTTACCGGAAAGCTCCATCATATAGTCCATATCAATCGTGGCTTTTTCTCCAAGAGATACCGCCAACGCTTCGCTTGCCGTATCAACAGAAGTAACCGGAGTATGCGGCTTAATTGTCCTCTTAGAAAACATATCAGCCTTACGTTCCAGTTCTCCGTCCTCTCCGATTATCTCCAATGCGGAAAGCAAAGAGAATGAACTGTCCTGCGAAAAAGCAGAGGTATTTGCACGGCTGTTAATGAGTCCGTACTTACCTGAAAAGGTATCATAAAGTCTGTTTAATCGCTCCTGCTCCGCTTTGATTTCGCTGTCAGGGTAATCTTCTGTCTGCAATTCAATCAGCGTTCTGACGGAATTTCTAATAGCAATCATACCCTTAATTCGGTTCTCTGCGGTTGCCGACACTTCCACCGGAGTCATACGGGAATTTTCACGATAATAGATTTTATCGTCTACCACCGTATATGAAAAGTTTCTCACTGCCGGGTCTGCCGGAATAGAATTATCTTCCTCCTCCAGTTCTTCCTCGGCTTCATATTCCGTGATTTCTCCGTGAATGTTTGCTACTGCTTCATCAAGCTGTGCTGCAAGGTCTGCATTTTCATACGGCACACAAGTTGCTTCCATACCGAAACGCCCCGATACCATTTTCATTTCTCCGAGTATCATTTCGGGGTGCTGCACAAAATAAGAGTTCATCTTAATTCCGTTCTCATCGGTATCAAGATGAACCCAATCCGGCTCAATATCTATCAGTCTGTCACGCTTTTGCAGGATAAGAATATCCGAAATGACTTCCGTTCCTGCATTACCCTTAAAGGTATTATTCGGCAATCGGATTGCTCCAAGAAGCTCTGCCCTCTGTGCAATATACTTTCGTACTGCTAAAGTTTCCTTATCCATTGTGCCTTTGCTCGTTACAAGTGCCATCACACCGCCGGGTCTTAACTTATCAAGGGACTTGGCAAAAAAGTAATCGTGTATCAGGAACTTATGCTTGTCGTACCTTTTATCCGACACCTTAAAATCTCCAAAAGGCACATTGCCAACCACTCCATCAAAGAAGCTGTCCGGCAGATTGGTTTCTTCAAATCCTTGTGCCGCAATGGTTGTTTTCTGATAAAGCTGCTGTGCAATCCCTGCGGAAATCGTATCAAGTTCCACACCGTAAATCTTACTGTCCTGCATTGTGTCCGGCAGCATACCGATGAAATTACCGATACCGCAGGACGGCTCTAACAAGTTGCCTTCCTTAAAGCCCATCTGCTCCATTGCCTTATAAATGGCTGTGATAACTTCGGGCGGCGTGTAGAACGCAGTCAACGTGCTTTCTCTTGCCGAAGCATATTCCTCCGGTGTTAATACCGAAGAAAGTTCCAGATATTCCGTTGCCCACGCTGAATTATTTTCATCAAAGGCTTCTGAAAGCCCACCCCAACCAACGTACTTTGATAAGATAATCTGTTCTTCAGGAGTGGCAAATCTGTTTTCTTCCTGACATTTTTTTTAGAAGCTGTATCGCCATAATATTTCTGCGGAAGCGTTCCTTTTTACCAACTGTTTCAACCTCATTTTCTTTGAGATTAAAGGTGTGGCGTTCTGCCATAGATACATCAGGGTGCAAGTCAAAGCCTTTGACTTTTTTCTTCTGCTCCCAAGCGGGAACTACCGGCTCAGGCTCTTTATCATAACCGTTTCCTATGCGATACCCCTGATGATACATCTCATCATAGCTGTCAAAACCTGACTGCGAAGCTACTATCTCTCGATAATCTTCAATCGGCATACTGCCCATATTGGTCTGAACTTCTTCCGTTTCATTTCTTTCTTCGGCAGGTTCTTCCTTTACAATCAAATGCTCATTCATCGGATTCTCACGCACTTTTCTGTCAAACTCTGTGCGTGAAAATTCCTTATTGAACAGTGGCATATCATAGTCATAGAGCATTACTCTCTCATCATCAACAGATAAGATTTCGTACTCAGAAGCACCGATATACACCTTATCGCCAAGATGATATTCATATTTCACATCTTGCGATATTTCCGCTTCTTCAGGTTCTTTTTCGGCTAGTTCCTGCTCCGGTGGTGCATTAGAGAGTATCTCACGGTTTCTTTTCGTTTCCTCGATTTTGGCTCTGCGTTCCTCTTGACTTTCAAGCCACTGAGGATAGCGTTCTTTTTCCTTTGGATTTAAGTATCTGCCATTCGGATAAGTTCCCCGATACGTTTCTCCACCTGCGACCACGAAAGCGTGATATGTGGATTTTCTTTACCGATACCTTTCGTAATCGTAATACCTTTTCCATCGTGACTCTCATCAATTCCTGCTCCGATTATTACTGGATAAGAGCCGCCCCAACCGTACTCATTTTTTAAGAAGTCTGCGTTTTCTTTTGCTGAAAGGCTTTTTTCAAACTGCTCATAGATACGCATTTTACCCTCAGAAAATCCGCTTCCATTCGCAAGAACAGCGTCGATAATCTCCTGAGAAAAAGTAAAGGCAGAGGTTTTCTTTTCCTCTGCCCGACCGTCTAATATGAATGTCATCTGACCGTCCATTGACGGTAATGGTTTTATGCTGTCACTTAATTCTCCCAATAATCGCATAGCTTCAAAATGTCGAGCAATAACAGCCCAATCATAAAAACTCTGTGCGGTTCTGCTGTCGTATTTGCCCTCCCACAAATGCAGAACGTTTTCAAAGGTCTTGTACCCTACTGTCCTGCCATCCTCTAAAGTAAGCTCGGTATAATCATTATTGAAAATACTCTTTATATACTCTGTGCGGTCTTTGTTATCAGGATTACGTTCATAATAATCTTTGATTTCTTCCAGACTTGCTGACAAATGTGGTGTCGTTCTGAGAATTTCATTGATTACTTCATCACGTCCAAAAAACGGAAGGCTTTTATCCTCGTGCGTTCTGTCGTAATACTCTAAGCGAATATCACTTCCGCTTTCACGATTTCCTGTGCCGAGCTGCGAAGGGAGTTCATCAGACGAACCCATTTCATCATATCCTCTGCTTTCATCTGTTCGGTCACTCCCTCTTTCTGTGCCATCTGGCTCAGGATTGTTTCCTCCATCTTGCTGGCTCTCTGTTCCACTTCCGCCAAGTGCTGTGTCAATTCTCCCCTCGTCAGGAGATTGTAGTAAAGGACTCTGTGATGTTCCTTCAGAAACTCTCTCCTCATCTGAGCGTATCTGCCCAAAGTCACTTCCGGCTGCTGTGGAAGTTTCAGGTTCGGAAGGCTGTAATCGCCCACCATCGTGTAGGTCAGTTCGTTCATTGTCCAAACTCCTTTCGTCGTTATTTTCAACCTTATTGTATTCATTTCTGTCCTGACCGACAATTATGCGATTTTGACGGTTGAGTACAGTAATTGTTTTAGATACTTCCGTCAATCCCATTTCTGCAATATCACTGGTAGCAAATCCAAGTGCATTGAGTGTTTCCTGCGTATTGAAATTGGTAACATCTCTGAAATCATCAAGTTCAAAATAACCATCCGTATCGATGCCAAGCCTTGACATCATCATATATGCCACACTGTTTGCTACAACATTTTTATAAATGGAAGCTACAATATCCTCTTCCACTTCCTCAAAGGAACTGCCCTCAGTTGCATAGTAAAGGTCTTGCAGATAATCAGGGATATTATCCTCTGCCGCATTTCTTGCTGCTCCCATAATTGCTTCGGCAAGACTGCTCTTATTCTCAATCTCTCCGAAAGTGCTTTCCAATGTTTCAATCACATCAGCTTCGTATTCCTGACGCATATCCCAAATCGGGACTGTTCTTGAATATCTGCTTTCGTGAGTATCTGAAATGTCAAAGTAATGTGTCAGTCTTTGCCGTGAACGGTTTTCATCAGCAAAAACAGCAATACCTCTTGCACCTCGGTTGACCCATCTGCCAAAAATTTTGTTCCACTGCTCTATCTCAAGAACTGCTGTTGCATCAGGTCGCTGTGCATATACAAGAAGCTGTTCGTCATAACGTAACTTATAATTTCGGCAAGCCGAAGCTAAGAATGCCTGCCAGTTCTGAGGATTTGACACAACCGTTTTGCAGGTGCGGTTGTAAAGCTCAGAAATAAGGTCATATTTTCGTGCCATTACTCTTGCACCTCCTTATCGCTGTTTTTCTCTGTTTCTTGTCTTGTTTTTTGACGGTTCGGATTGATTGACAGGTTCAACTTTACTTCCACTAAGCTCCATTTTTTCAGCAAACTCGCATATATGATAGCAGCAATTTCCGACATACAAATGGTAGTCATCAATATACTTGCACACTCTGTCTGCTGTGTGTCCATCACGAAAAGTAATCCTGATTTTTCCACCATCGGGAATATAGAATTTTAAATTGTAATGACTGTCTATAAATCGAATTTGCTTTTCCTGCGGCTCTGCTCTATTCTCCTGTTGCTTCATTTTCCTTACCTCTCATTTTTGTTGCTTCATCAGAACCGCCGCCCAAATACGAAAAGAGTTTACCGGACTTTGTATTCTTCTGAAGCTCCATAATCACACCCATATCAGGAATCGTGATATTCGGGATTTTCAGGATTGCTTCCATATCAAGCTGCTGCAACTTTTTCTCCGTATCACAACCGGAGTCAAAGAGTTTATTCAGCACCTTGACCTTATTCTGAAAAGTTGCTTTGTCTTTCACGAAAACACCTCCTTAGTTAATGTTGATTACAATAGAAATACTGCCGCTCTGTTCTTCTTTCTGCGGATTACGTGAATACTCAGGAAAAATGGACTGTACTCTCTGCCTTGCCCTGCGTATGGTTTCAAAACAAGGAAGTCCGTATGCTCGGTAATTAAATACAATATCCTCAAGCGGAAGATTTCCGGCAGGTATATATCCGTACCGATTGTAATAATGCAGAATGAGAAGCATATCATCATACCTCGACATCGGGCATTCCTTTAATATTTCAAGCACTCGGCTCTCCACCGTTTTCTGTTGTTTCATAATGTCCCTCCAAAAATTAAAGGGACAGAGTTTTTACGCTCTGCCCCGACTGGTTAATGTTCGCTTGTTACTTACTTCTTACGGTTTTTAACCTGAAGAAAGATAAAGCCGCCGACAATAACGGCAACTAATGCGATAGCGATAATTGTCTTTGCTTCCATTACTCGTTACCCTCCTTTTTCTTCTTTTTGTGTGCAACAACAGAAGTTACGGCGATACCGACAGCAGAAAGTCCGGCAAGGACATACCAAAGTTTCATATTGGTATCATCTCCTGTTTTCGGAGTATCCCTCAACTCATTGTGCATTTTTACAACGGCTGTTTCATCAAGTTTGATAGTAACATTCTGGTCGGCAGGTGTGATATATGCGGCAGAGGCATTGTTTGCCACTTCGGATACGGTATATTCGCCAATACGAAGTCCATCAATCACAATTTCGCCGTTCTTATCTGTTTCAAATGTCATATCATAACCGTTTGCTCCGGTTACTCTGAACGCAAAACCTTTAACCTTACCATCTGAAGATGTCTTGACGATTTTCAGTGTTCCACGCATAGCTTCATTGATAAATCCAACACCAGCCTTATTCTCAACGGAATAAGTTGTTTCGTCTTTCTCAATGAAAACAGAGTATTCTCCCTTATCAAGCAGGAAGCCCTCCGGTGCTTTTGTTTCACGGACAATATATTTTCCGTAAAGCAGCTCTTTCATCTCATAAATTCCGGTTTCAGTTTCTTCAAGATTTCCGATAAGTTCATCTCCATCATCAATCTTTCCGTTCTCATTGGTGTCCTTATATACCTCAAAGGTTGCACCCGTAAGCTTGTTGTCCGGATATTCAGCATCCACCTTCGCGAGTATGATATTGCCGTGAACATACTCATTGATAATCTCAATTTCAACTACCTGCTCGGCTTTGCTGATATTGACCTCATACGCTTTTTCATCAAGAACAAATCCCTTTGGCTGCTCGATTTCTCTTACAATCCATTTGCCATAAGGAACTTTTGCAAAAGAAAAACTACCGTCTTTTGCAGAGGTAGTCGTCATAAGTGCAGTATCCTTTGTAAATTCTGTTTCTTCGGCTTTGAAGATACCGATAACAGCACCCTCAAGTGCTTCTCCATTCTCGTCAATCTTCTTACCTGATACAGAACCATAGATAAGTTCATTCTTGATTTCTTTTCCGTCATTCACTTTGATTTCAACCGTTGCGGTATCCTGACCTGCGTATTCAAATACAACCGGATACTTCGTATCAGAGAGAATATAATGCTCATCGGTTGCAATCTCTTTGACATAGTATTTGCCAAACGGAAGGTCTGACTTCATAACAGCAATTCCATTTTCATTTACGCTGACAATCTCAATCAGTCCATCAGCCGGAATAACTGTACCGCTTGTAGATACAATATCTTCTGCGGCATAAAGACCAAAGCTGATGTTTTTGATTTCTCCGTTGTCGCCAATACCAAATGTCTTATCCTTTTCAATGACTTTTGCAAGGCTTACCTGCACTTTCTGTCTTTCGTTATAGAATGATGTGGAAGTTTCGGTAACAGAGATATTCTGACCTGCGTAAGTAAGCTCAACCGTATGTGTTTCGCCACTCACTACCATTCCATAAGGTGCGGTAATTTCCTTGACCTCGTATTTTCCGAGATAAAGTTCTTTGCTCTTCACAAATCCATCGGAGCTTGTTGTGATAGTATCTACCACTTCGCCCTTTGAAAAGCGGAGTGTACCGTCCGGTGTACTAATATCTTCCGCAGCACGGACTTCATAAACTGCACCCTCAAGTCCTGCCACTTCATAAACAGGCTGATAAATAACATCACTGTCCTCAGAACCACTTACATTGACACCACTAAATACTTCTCCAGTCTTTTCAACCGTGATAGTACCTTTCTGTGCCATATTCGGCTTATTGACTTTCACAACAGTTACGCCGCCTTCCTCTGTGGAATTTTCTTCGGTAATATCAAAATATACCGGAGTATCATCAAGTACATACCCGTATGGAGCTTGTACCTCTACGATAGAATATCCCTTGCCGTAATCCAGTTTCTCAGGTGTTACAAGAGAACCATTTGCGTCGGTATAGAACACATCAATCGTGGTTGGTGTCGGATAAGTAAAGGTCATTTTGACCTGATTGCCCTGCGGGTCGTAAATCTTAAATCCTGCTCCTGCATACGGAATACTCTTTCCGCTTTCTGCGTCCACCTTGACTACATTGACAAAGCTCTCAAAGTTACGGTTATTGATAAGATAACGATACGTCTGTGCGTTCTGTGAAATGAACACATCAAAATCGTCCATCATCTCTCTGCCTTCCCAACCAGAAGTCTGGTGTACGGTATAAATACCATACGGCATATCTTTTGTCTGACCGAAGCCATTTTCATCGCAAACGATAGTATCTCTCTCGTCTTTATTGGCTGCGTCATAGCTTCCAGCAGATTTCAAATAAATCTCAAAGGAAGCACCCTTTTCAGGAGTTTCAATCTTTGTTTCTCCATCATCAGTGTGTTTAATGATAGCCACGTTACCTTTGATTACCTGCTCGGTTACATCATTGGAAGTAAGGTTGTGTTCCACCTCATAAAGTTTCGGGTCTGCACCTACTTCATGGATAGTCTTATCAAGCAAATATCCCTCTGACGGTGTAATTTCTCGGATTGTCCAGTCGGTATCACAAACATATTCTTTGGTAGTGAACTGACCGTTTTCATCAGTAACATACTTATCTACAAGCGTTTCGCCCTTATAGATACCATAAACTGCTCCCGAAAGTTTGGCATTTCCCTGTGCTTCGCCTTTCTCAGCGTCGCTCTTTGTTACTGTTACAGTAAATTTCTTCAAAATGTTATTGAAGTTTCTTGTGGTTACTTCTTTCCACTTCACTGGTGCAGTCTGATTTTTTGGCACAACATAACGGATAGCTGTGTCCACTTCCTCAAGAGTATATGGTTCAGAACCACTGATAAGCACATCTTTGAAAGTTGCCACACCGTCTTTATCCGTAACTGCATACTGGTCAACAGCATCACCGGAAAGAGAAGTACCGAAAAGATGGAACTTCACACCTTCAACAAGGTTATCTTCCGAGGACTTCACTACCTGAAGGTCGCCACGCTTCAATTTGTTATTGAAAGTGACCTTTGCAATCTGTCCTGCTACAACAGTAACTCTATGTGTTTCCTGCGGCTCGTACTTATCGTATGCCTGCTCGGTTACAGTATAGATACCCGGCATAAGGTTATCAATCTGGAACTTACCGCCATTAGCTGTTGTAACTGTCTGATTGATACCGTTTCCGGTAATCGTGAAGTTGATACCGTCAACCTTGCCGTCCTCACTGGTCTTTACAATCTGACAAGAACCATAGCTGACTTTCATCTTCACATAACCGTTGATACTGTCGCTTACTTCCTGAGCATAGCTGACAACATCCTGCACACTGGAGTTCTGACCGTGTTTGCCCTCTGACCATACAACCACACCTCTGCGGACTGCATTTTTCTTCGTTGCGGTAATGGTAAATTCCTTACTCGGTGCAGTATCCATAGAAACAGTAAGTTTGTTACCATTCACTGAAAAGCTCACTCCACTGATACTTGCCTTGAAATTATACTTGGACAGCACATTGTTTGAGTCTGTCAGGGTAGTGGTGTACTTGCTTCCGTTCCACTCAAGTTCTATTGTCTTTGCCGAACCGGATGATTTATTACAAAAGCTCGGTATGGTCGCATGGTTCTGTACACTCTGCACCATACTGTTGTAATAACTGAAAATCTTATTGCGGAGCGGATGCTTTGCATTGATGACATCTTTCACATTGCTGCAACCACTGGCTGCTACATGATTGAAGTTTGCATCACGCTCTCCGATAACAGTTTCCCAGATAAGAAGCTGTGTAGCATAAGCCTGTGCAATGCTGTTTGCTGCCGCTTCATTCTGTGACCTCCAAGAAGTCGAGATTGTCCCACGATAGCCATACTGTAAAATACGACCAACGAAAAGACGGATTTCATCTCCGGAAATAACCCCGTTGGATGCAAGGTTATTAAAATAATTTTCGTCATACTTATTCATTGTCTGACCGACCTTGAGCGAAATTCCCGGCTCAATACAATAAGCAACATTGCCTGAGTATGAGCCAATAGCCTTAAGATTGGTAAAATTGGAACGTCCGGTATGCCAACCATTTTTCAAGGTCAAATTGCTGTGTCCCCATACCCCATCGTAATTAGCATCGCCATCACGAGGAAAATCGACCATATAGACATCGGCTTTTTCTCCCGAAGCAGCATATGCTGTTGTCGAGCCAATGCCTGCAAAAGTGGTCACACACATAAGGGTCGCCAAGAAAAGCGACGTGACTCTTTTGAATTTTGACTTTATCATTGCGTTTCCTCCTGTAAAATTGAAAAACACACCGTATCTCTACGATGTGCCTTTGTGGATTTTCTCTTACGACAAGATTTACCTGCCGAAAAACAAATGCGGATTTTTCGTTAATTTTTCATTTTACCATACACCTCCAGTCCGTTCATATTGTGCGATTCCCCCCTTAGAGATAGACATATACTTTGAGATAGTTATATTCAAGTGAGATAGTATATATCATTTTCGGTAGGTAGAAGTATAACTAAGGGGTTAGAGTGTGAGAAAGGGGAACTGTAAATCAGGCTATCTGCTGTCACGCTCTGCACGGTTACGCAAAAACTTGTTGTAATGCTCCAATGCTTTGCAGACAAAATCCTCCGTCTGACTGACGGGAATATTTTTCGGGATAAGCTGTCTTACTCTGTCGCCCCTCAACACGATTTTTTCCTTTTGGTTCGGCTTTTCCTCAGACATAACAGCGTGGATTGCTTCGGTTGTAAGGTTGCCCTCGTTGAATAACTTTCGCATACGGATTGTCTGGTCGTGTGACGGGGTTGCGTCATTCAGGTCGATTTCGTCAACCACATCACGCTGGCAATCTTCATCAAGATAGGAAAGTTCTACGGCAGGACGCATTTTAATACGCCCCTCGTCAACAAATTCAAGCAGTTCAGGAACAAGGTTTGTCAGACGAATATAACGACGAACTTGCGTTTGACTGTCGCCCGATTGTTCTCCGATTATTTGAGCAGTTTCTTTGCCATCCGACTTCCGACCCAGTGGGTTGGAAGTTAAATCTGTTCTTTTCCCTTGTCTGCTTAATGCTTCCAAACGCATTTTATAGGCAAAGGCTTTTTCACTCGGCAATATCTCTGACCTCTGGAAATTACTTTCAACCATTAAAATGGTCGCTTCATCTCTGTTCAGGTCTACAATCTCACTTCTCAGGGTTTCAAATCCTGCCAGTTCACACGCTCGCTTTCGTCTGTGTCCTGAAACAAGTTCGTATCTGCCGTCCTCTTTCTGCCTTACCGTTGCCGGAGTAATAACCCCTCTTTCCTTGACACTCTCCACAAGCTGCATCATATCTTCATCGTCCCTGACCTTAAACGGGTGGTCGGGAAAATCATCAATCAGCTCCAATGGAATATCTCGGATTTTTGAAAGCTGTTCTTCATCTCTCTGTGCCTGCGTGGTAAATAAATCATCGAGCTTCGTGAGAGTGAAGTCGCTCTTTCTTCCTGCCATCGGCTAACACCTCCTTTGTAAATTCAGCGTATGCCTTAGACACTGTGCTGTTTGGCTCATAAGCATAAATGCTCTTGCCTTTGGAAGAAGTTTCAGCAGCTTTCACGGCAATCGGGATTTGTGTTCGATACATTCTTATCTGATTACCGAAATTCGCCCTGAGTGCTTCTACCGTACTCTTTGCAAGGTTTGTTCGGCTATCCACCAAAGTAAGCAGCATACCGTCTATCTTAATATCCGGATTGATATACTTCTTTACTTTTGAAATGGTCTGCACAAGCTGTGTCATACCCTTTGCAGGCAAATACTGAGCCTGAACTGGAATGATAACACTGTCTGCCGCCGATAAAGCATTGAGAGTAACCATACCAAGTGAAGGCATACAGTCTATAATTACATAATCATATCTGTTCTTCACTTGACTCAGATAATTCTTGAGTGTAGTTTCTCTGCTCATTGCGTTCACAAGGTTAAATTCCATTGCTGAAAGCTCAAGGTTTGCCGGAACAAGGTCAACACCTTCTTCGTGATGCAGGATACCAACCATAGGGTCTGTCATCGTTTCATTGATTACATCTGTGAGTTTCGTTGCAAGCGTGATACCCAAGCCGTCTGTATCCTGCCAACCAAGACAAGTCGTTAAATCTCCCTGCGGGTCTGCGTCAATAAGCAATACTTTCTTGCCCTGCATTGCAAGCCCGACTCCAAGATTAACTGTTGTGGTGGTTTTTCCGACTCCGCCTTTCTGGTTACATACGGAAATCGTTTTGCAGTTTGACACTTCTTTTTGCCCTCCTTTCTGAAAATTCATAGCCACCGCATTATGGCTATGTACCTGACCGACTCATTTCCTAATCGGTCATAGCAATATTTGTTCTCAACACCCCTTGCCAAGCAAAATGCTTATGGGAAGTCACTAAGGAACAGACTGCTTATCTGTATCATAGGATTCTAACCTCTGCCGGGTACTCCGCCAGCTCCGTAGAGAAGTATCATTATCATTCTGACTGTCATCGCCATATCAGGAGCAACCTGATACTCATAACCGGAGTTCTCGCTATTCTGAAATACAGAAATCACGGCGTACCTGCTAAAGTGGCTATCATCAGAAATAAAGTCTTAGTGAATGACTTATTCAATTTTCAAGCGAAAAGGCTTCCGTTTTTGCTATCCGGAATGAACCCCTTCACTCATTTGGACAAAGGGGTATGAAATGCACACCCAAAATCTCCGCTTTTCCAAAAATATTTCAAAAAAATTTTTGGAAATTAAAAAAGCCGCCTGCTCCGGTTAGGAAACAGACGGCAAAACACGTTCTAAATGTATTCAATTTTCTTTTTCTTTTTCTTTGCTTCAAGCACTTTGCAGAGGACATCATCTACTGCATCGGTGTATCGTCCCTGAGCTGCTAAATTGTTCTTCAGTTCAATGAGCGATTGTATCACTCGGCTTCGTTCTTCTTCATTTAAGTATAGATGATAGTTTTTTTCTCTCATTGGCTGTCCCTCCATCTTTCAAATGTATTTTTGATTATCTCCACATCTTCCTCGGTATCAGAAGAAATAAATATATGTACGTTCTGAAAAGCTTTCTTTAAATTATTGGCATAATCCAATTCTGTGCCTTTCATCGGCAGCTTAATCAGCCTTATTCCTCTTTGCTTGCACATATATGCTTTCATTATTTCTAAATTCTCATCGGCACTTCCTGACTCAATAGCCAACTTTTCTGAAGGTATGTATGTTTCAAGCGGAACTCCAAGCAATCGGTCAGAACCAAGTTCTGCTTTCAAGCCTTTCTTATTAGAATAATAGCTGACAGCCAAAGCAGGAAATAGAGACAAATACTCCTGCTCACAAATTCGACAGCCTTTCTTCAATATCGTTCTTTCATTTATCTTCATACTCCATGAATGACCGTGCCTGCATTTCCACCACGCTCTCTTTGCTGAAGTTCGTGATACCTCTGTCGGCTTCAATTTATTCTGTTCATAATCCCATTCACTGAGAAGCTGACTGTCCGTTGTCGCCAAATCATTATATCCGGCAAGGACTTCTCTCTCCGCACAAACGGGGCATACCGTCCCTTTCACACGGGCATTGATAATTGATTTCCACTCGTTACCGCATTTACTACACCTCCACCAGACATTTTTTCTCGCCTTTGCATTTACTTCATCAGGCTTCAATGGCAAGTTCTTCTCCGACCACTCCGAAGCAATTTTAGGGTGTGTTGTCTGCAAATCGTTAAACCCTTTCATGAATATGTACCCACTGCAATACGGGCATTTGCTCCCACCGGAACGGGTAGAAATAAGGGTGTTCCACTCTCTGCCGCAATCCTTACACTTCCACCAAGCCTTACGATTGGCAAAGACCGTAACCTGAGTTGGAAGTAACGGATAATTTCTGTCCGACCACTCTGCTGCTATATCCGGCAGAAGTGTTGCAAGGTCATTAAATCCTGCCAACACTTTGTTATGGGAGCAATACGGGCAATCTGTTTTATTTATTGTCCTGCTCTTAACGGCTGCTTCCCACTCGTGACCTTTCTCGCATCTCCAAATCACTTTCTTATGAGAGCCAATAGAAACCTCTGTCGGTTTTATCTTATTCTTTTTCGACCACTGCTTTACCAATAGTGGCTCTAATGTCGCCAAATCGTTAATACCTGCAATCACTCTCGCACCGGAACATATCGGACATTTCTCTCCATTAGAACGAGCCTTAACGCTTGCCTGCCATTCATGACCGCAAGCACCTCTCCACCATACTTTTTTATTTGAACCGAAAGTAATGTCATCAGGCGTAAGCGTTAAATTCTTTTCCGACCACTCCGAAACAAGCTCCGGGTGTACTTCTGCTAAACTGTTATTCATAGCCAAACCTCAACCTCCTTGTGCTTAGAGTATATGAAGTTTTGGCTTTATCTTGTAGTTTGCGAATATCCGTATAAATAGAAAAGCCCTTTGAGAAAGGGATTTCTCCTCTCTCAAAGGGCAAGTTGGCAAACTGGAAGTTATAGTGCAATCTTTTTCCATTTTCTAATCTTGGTTCTAAAGGTTCCGAACGGAGCAACTGTATTAACATGTATGAATTTGTATACTTCCCAGACAGCTGTTTTAGTTGCTTCGTCAGCCCATTTTCTCATATGTGGTTTAAATAATTCTTCCTCACTCAGAGAATCAATCATTACATAAATAGAGTTGATATTCTCATTCAATCTGTCTTTCAATTCTTGCAGTGACAGCTGAGCATATGTATCTGTGAACCATTGATATAATTCGCCAAGCTGATTCCACTTAAAATTATCCGAAGGAGTTTTGACAGGAATACCCTTTCTTTCGTCTGATTCCCATTTAATAACAAGAGTTGTCCAGCCAACCTGATAAGCAAGATTTTCTGCCGGAGTTCGATCGACCTCATCAATTCTCTTATCTTTTAAATGCTCCGGAATATCATTAAATTCTGAAATATACTTTGCAAAGCTTTTATTTATCTCGTTTTTAAGCTCGTCTTTATTCTCATATGTTCTCAATAGTCTATCTCCTCAGCTTCCGATTTTCCAGTTTCAAAAAAAGGATTTTTCAAATTAGTCTTTGCAAATAACCTTTGAACCTTCACCATCAATTACAATTCCCTGATGGTTGTTAATAGGGCATAGATTCAAATCCGAAAATTCAGTCATTATTTTCTCGGTAACTTTCTTAAATGGTGCTGTAAGATAATGCGGAAGAACATAGAAATCAATCAAATCAAGCCCTGCATCATCTTCTTGTGAGTAGTCCTCCGGCTTTTCATCCATTTGCTCGATATATTGGATGCTTGGAGCGCATATAATCGCACCTGCCGATTCACCAATCATCAGTCTTCCCTTTGCCAATTCTTTTTTCACCAGCTCATCCGTTCCCGTTTTACGGAGCTGGTCTATAAGGAAAAAAGAATTTCCGCCGGTAAAATATATCACATCCGCATCTTCAAAAACAGACTGTATCGTTGAATAAGCCTCCGTTGAAATATCAATTTCAGTTACGATTGCTCCCAACTTTTTGAATAATTTTCGAGCCGAGCCGACATAACCGGTGTAGCCTTCACGCAGCGAAGCTGTTGGAATAAATGCGACTTTTTTATTTTCAATTTCTTCCTTTATCAGACTTCCTACACTTGAAAAGTGCGAACATAAAAACAGTTTCATCAATATTCTCCTTTATATATAAATTCTAATTTTCCAATTTAACAAACTTGAATTTGTAAATATCATTTTACATTTTTATATGAAATCACAATATGACTTGGTGCAAATAATACTGATGCAATAATCAATAGCACTGACCTACTCATAATCCCACTAAATAAGAACAACATTGAAGGAATAATAGAAAGTGCTAATGCTCTGAAAACGCTGTTTTTCTTAAAACATATAATCCAAATAGCGCAATAAAGCATTACCAATATGGTATCTACAATCAGATATAGTGCAAATGCTTCGTCAGACCACCACCCGAACCAAGTTCCCGGAATATTGATTATCATGAATCCGAAACAACCCAATCTCCCTACTTGTTCTGTGACCTCAACATATTTATTGTTCCACTTATTATCAAATCCATCTTTGCACTTAATCGCAAATACAACATTGGGTATCATAATGACTGCAATAAAAATCAGCCCAAAAACATTAAACCATTCCATATTATCTACCATCTCAAACTCTGATTTGTATTTCTGTTTGTTTTAAAAATGGGCAACTCCGATTGGAATTGCCCACTCATTGCACTAATTATGCGATTTTTTCTTGCTTGCACTTAATTTTGCATCAAATGATGTAAGTTTGATGTAAATCGCTGTTTTTTTAGTTTTTTATCAAATGAAGTACGTCCCGTCTATTCGGTAAAACGGTACATCTTTACATCATCTTAATAGAGCTTTGCACCTGCCGGAATGTGGTCATCTACAATCAGAAGATGAAGCTTTTCTTCGCCTTCTTCTTCATGAATAGCACTGAGGAGCATACCGCAAGAGTCAATGCCCATCATAGCTCTCGGTGGAAGATTTGTGATAGCAATAAGAGTCTTTCCAACCAGTTTTTCCGGCTCATAAAAGCTATGAATACCGCTTAAAATGGTTCTGTCTGTGCCTGTTCCGTCATCAAGAGTGAACTGTAAAAGCTTCTTCGACTTCTTAACAGCCTCGCAAGCCTTAACCTTTACAGCTCTGAAATCTGACTTGCTGAATGTATCAAAATCGACCTGTTCCTCAAACAAAGGCTCAATCTTTACCTTAGAGAAATCAATCTTTTCAGGCTCTGCTTTCATTTCCTCGACAGGCTGATTTTTTACATCATTGCCCTTGTTTACATCATTCAAGGACTTCATTGTCGGGAAGAGCAGCACATCTCTGATCGCCGGTGAGTTGGTCATCATCATAACCATACGGTCAATACCGAAGCCGATACCACCGGTCGGAGGCATACCAATGCTGAGAGCGTTCAGGAAGTCCTCATCGGTATGCTCAGCCTCGTCATCACCTGCTGCCAGCGCTTTCTCCTGTGCCTCAAAACGTGCTCTCTGATCGATCGGATCATTTAACTCGGAGTAAGCATTTGCCATCTCCCAGCCGTTCATGAAGAACTCGAAACGCTCTACATAATCCGGATTATCCGGTTTCTTCTTGGTCAGAGGAGAGATCTCGATCGGATGATCCATGATAAATGTAGGCTGGATCAGATGATCCTCTACATACTCCTCGAAGAACAGATTCAGGATGTCACCCTTCTGATGACGCTCCTCGAACTCAATTCCCTTTTCCTTTGCGAGTGCCTTTGCAGCCTCAGTATCCGGAATCTCGTTGAAATCAACGCCGGCATACTTCTTAACGGCATCCACCATCGTCAGTCTCTCAAATGGCTTGGACAGATCCATCTCATGATCTCCATACTTTAAGATCTCGGATCCGGTCACTTCCTTTGCAACGTGACGATACAGCTTCTCGGTCAGATCCATCATGCCATGATAGTCTGTATATGCCTGATAAAGCTCCATCAATGTAAATTCCGGATTGTGTCTGGTGTCCAGACCCTCATTACGGAATACACGACCGATCTCGTAAACACGCTCCATGCCGCCTACGATCAGTCTCTTCAGATAAAGCTCCAGAGAAATTCGAAGCTTTAAGTCCTCATTCAGAGAATTGAAATGGGTCTCAAACGGTCTTGCTGCAGCACCGCCTGCGTTGGACACAAGCATCGGCGTCTCAACCTCCATGAAGCCCTGCTCATCAAGGAAACGTCTGATGCAGCTGATCACCTTGGATCTCTTAATGAAGGTGTCTTTCACGTCCTCATTCATGATCAGATCCACATATCTCTGACGATATCTGGTATCGGTATCGGTCAGTCCATGATGCTTCTCCGGAAGGATCTGCAGACTCTTGGAAAGAAGAACGATCTCCTCTGCATGAACAGAGATTTCACCTGTCTTTGTCTTAAATACCTTACCCTTTACGCCAAGGATATCACCAATATCGTATTTCTTAAAGTCCGCATAGGACTCCTCACCGATCTCATCTCTTGCAACATAAAGCTGCATTTTCCCTTTCAGATCCTGTATATTACAGAAGGATGCTTTACCCATCACACGCTTAAACATCATACGGCCTGCCAGAGACACTTCCTGTCCCTCTAACTCCTCATAACGGTCTCTGATATCCTGTGAATGTACTGTCACATCATATTTCGTGATCCGGAACGGATCCTTTCCCGCTTCCTGTAAATTTGCAAGTTTCTCATGACGCACCTTCAGCAAAGCATTCACGTCCTGCTCTGCCTGCGGCTTCTTATTCTGCTGTGCCACTTTTCTATCACTCCGTTTCTATCTCTTATTTTGACTTCTGGATCTCAAGGATCTCGTATTTAACAACCTCACCGTTCGGTGTCTCTACCTCGATCTGATCTCCTACCTTGGAGCCGATCAGTGCAGCACCTACCGGAGACTCATTGGAGATCTTATTGCCAAGAACGTCTGCCTCTGTAGAACCTACGATCTTGTATGTCATTTCCTCATCAAACTCAATATCCTTCAGGCGAACCGTACAGCCGATATTGATCGCATTAACGTCAACATCCTCCTCAACAACGACCTCTGCATTCTTGAGGATCTTGTCGATCTCTTCAATACGAAGCTCGATATCTCTCTGCTCATCCTTTGCTGCATCATACTCTGCATTCTCGGACAGGTCACCCTGCTCACGTGCTTCTTTAATCTTTGCTGCTACCTCTTTACGTCTATTCAGCTTTAAATCCTGAAGCTCATCCTCCAGCGCTTTCAAACCTTCATAGGTTAATATGTTTTTCTTCTCTGCCATGTCAAGCCCTCCAACTATTGATATATTCGCTATCATGCGCTATCCATACATATAACGCTATCGTGTTATTCTAACACGAATCCCTTGCATCAGTCAACCACGCCTCCCGCGGCATCGACTGACTGCCTGATACTCTTATTGTTCATCGTTCATGCTGGTACGGAATGGTGCCATCGGCAGTCCGTTCTTACCAAACATGTTGACCTCTGCGTAGTTTCTCCAGTTATATCTTGCATATACCGGCTCCTTTACATTTGCAGAGAATAAACGAACACGGTTGCCCTGGATCTGTACGGAATCTGCCGGATAGAACACCTTATCCTGACCTGCCACCTCAAAGCCCAGAGGCTTCTCGCCGGTACATATGATACCGTCTCTTACATGATTGAAGATCAGCCAGATATAGGACTGTAATGTATAGCAGGACTGATAGAACGGACCGAATGCACGAACCTCATTATCCAGTCCATATGCGTGATACATTGCCTGCAAAGCCAGACGCTCACCGACCGGCTGCTTATCGATCGGATGAATGTTGCTGTACTCGCCCTTGTCAAGCACTACCGCAAGACCGGTGTTCTTAACGGTACGGTATACTCTGTGCTGTGCCTCACGGATCAACGGCCAGTTTGTGAGATTCTCCTCACCAACATTAGAGAACATCGGAAGCTGAACGATCATAAACGGAAGCTTATCGTCATGCCAGTCCTCTCTCCACTGACGGATCAGGCGGCTCAAAAGATTGTAGTAGCTTCTTGGCTTCTTATCATCCTCTTCTCCCTGATAATACAGGAATCCTGCCAGTGTATATGGTGCAATTCTCTGGATCATTGTCTCATAAAGACCGGCCGGGCGGTACTCGGAACGTGGTCCCATCGGTCCCGGATACTTATTCTCACCGCAAACCTCCAAAGCACCCTCCCAGGTAGGGTTTGGAGTTGTCTCATAATAATGCTTGCAGTTCTTATCAAACTCTGCCTGATAAACAATGTACTCCTCGCGCTCCTTGCAGTATGCATCAAAATCCTGATTGGCAACGATCTCGTCATACTCCTCTACATAAGAAGAAATCACCTTATCACTCTCCAGGGCTTCTCTGCTCATCCAGCAGGATGCGGAGGTGCCGCCCCAGTTACATCCAATGATTCCAACCGGAACATCAAGCTGTGCAGCCAGCTTTCTTGCAAAGTAATAACCTACTGCAGACCAGCGTCCCACATTCTCCGGACAGCAAAGCTCCCAGCAGCTTTTCTCTTCCTGCTCGTAAAGCTCATCACACAGGTAGGATACCTTCGGTGTGTAATAGAAACGAAGCAGTTCATTGTGTGCTTCGGAAACAGCGACTGCGCCATCCTTGGAATTCTGAAGCTCTAACTCCATGTTGGACTGACCACCTGCAAGCCATATCTCTCCGTACATAACATCCTCATATGTCTTGACCTCGTCATTGTCCGTCTTGACCGTAAGAACATATGGACCACCTGCCTCCATCGGCGGCAGGAAAAGCTGCCATTTGCCATCCTGAACGTATGTCACCACTCGGGCATCCTGTATAGTCACCGTCACCTTTCTGGCATCGGACTCCCCCCAGATAACTACTGGTTTTCTTCTCTGTAAGATCATATGATCACTAAATATAGCTGGTAATTTAAGCATGATATCAGTCTCCTCCATTCCCGATTGGATAATCTATGAATTTTCTCAATTAGACCTATTATACAACTTTTCCCTTACTCATTGCAATTCCTTTTTGTAACCTTTATAATAATATCAAGAAGTTCACATTATGACAGCAGTGATAAATTTTCTCACGAACACAACAGAGAACAGGGGGAATCGTATGAATAAACCAGGCAGAACACACCATATCAGAAACCGGATCATCACAGTCATTTTGATCCTTGCAGCAGCATTCTGCTTTGGATTTGTCCAGTGGAATTCCCGCATACATTACTATTCCGATGAGCATACAACCGGCAATACAAGCACTAATCTGTTGAACGGTGGTCTGTTTGCTGAGTCCGGAGACACGATCTATTTCGCCAATCCCTATGATCAGAACTCGCTCTATTCCATGGATAAGAAGCTCTCCCATGTTAAGAAGCTTCACGATGACTATACCAGCTACATCAATGCAGCAGGCAGATATATCTTTTATACAAGACGTAATGACAAGAAAGGCACTGATTCACAGGCACTTTTTTCCTTCAGCACTACCGGCTTATACCGGATCAACAGCAACGGTCAGGGCTTAAAGCAGCTTTACCGGGAACCATCCCAGTCGTTAAGTCTGCTTGGCAATCATATCTTTTATCAGCATTATGACCGCAAGCTCGGTCTGCAGCTTTTCCGCATCGGCATCGACGGCAAGAAAGACACCATGATTCTGAAGGAGGGTGCATCACCGGTGATCGATGATGACACGATCTACTATACCGGGCTTGACAGCGATCACAGCATCCACAGCATTTCTACCGATGGCGGAAGCGCCCGGGTCATCTATGAGGGCAACTTTACCGGTCTGTCCTTTGTCAAAGGCTTTCTTTATTGTATGGATATGGACAACGATTACACGCTGTGCCGGCTGGATCTTTCCACCGGCGAAATGACACATCTGACACAGGTTCGCATCGCCACCTATAATATCAGCCGGGACGGTGCTACAGTATATTATCAGATTGACAATGGCAGTGATAATGGTTTATATGCTCTGGATACCAAATCAGGAGCGCAAACCCAGTTACGCTCCGGCAATTTTAATTATCTGCATATTATTGATCACTATCTGTTCTTTGAAAACTTTGACGGGAGTACCGCCTATGTGATGAATCTTGCCAATGAACAGATCGAAGAATTTCATCCAAAGACTGCAAAGTAATGAAACGATATCGCAAAACAACCCACACCGGTAATTCGTGTGGGTTGTTTTGCTTCGTTTTATATTCTGTTTAAGAATCCATTTCCTTCCTCTGAAGCTGCTCCTTAAGTTCGAGCATGCAGCAGCCATTCAGGGGATTTTTCGCATATGGTGCGATCTCACACATCGGCTCGAGTACAAACATCCGGTTTGCCATCTCCACATGCGGGATCATCAGATCCTTCGTCTGTATGATCTCCTGATCGTACAATATAATGTCCAGATCCACGGTTCTCGGTCCCCAGTGAACGATCCGCTCTCTTTTCTGCTCCTGCTCGATCCGCCCGATCAGCTCCAGCAGTTCCTCCGGTGTCCGCAGCGTCTCAAGCATAACCGCTCCGTTCAGGAAATCATCCTGCTCCACACCGCCAACCGGCTCCGTCACAATATAAGAAGAGACCTTCTTCACCCTCGTCCATGGATCCTTATTCAGGCTTTTAACCGCCATATCGAGATGTGCCTTCTTATCACCCATATTGGAGCCGATGCTTAAATAAGCCACATGCCACTGACGCTTCACAGTCACAGACACCGTCTCAAGCGGCAAATGCACCGGCGCCCACGGCTTTTTCACCTCTAAGGTGACGGCACGCACCGCATCATATTGAAGCAGGATCTCCTGTGCCAGATATTCTGCCAGCTTCTCGATCAGCTGAAAGGTGTTCCGGGTTGCCTTCTTCGTCACAAAGGCGGCAACCTCCGCATAGTTGACCGAGTAATTGAGGTCATCTGTCTGTCCCGCTTTACGGACATCACATTCCAGTTCGATCGAGATCACAAATTTCTGTCCGAGTGCATTTTCCTCAGGCATCACCCCGTGTTTCGCAAATATTTCCAAATTCTTTATTTTAATACAATCCAATCTGATTCCTCTTTTCTTATCTGACCCGTTTTCCGGACAGTGCTTTATGATGTGTCCTCATGAAACAAGACATTATGCTGCATCTTCATGAAATAACACATAATCCGGTGACATCGTGCATGCAAGCACCAGTCCCTTCGGCAGTCTGTCATAATTCTTTCCAAGCTTATAGCCAGCCAGCTTAAAACCACACTGCAGTGCGAAATAGAACGCCTTCCATATCCTGCCTCTCTTCAGCAGATATAAAAGCACGGTCTTTGCATAGCCCGCGCCCTCCTTCTCGGAGGAAATGCTTTCAAAGACCTCTCTGTACTGTTTCTGGGACACACCCAGATCAAAGTTGCGGTGAAACTGCTGCATACAGGTGTAACTGTGGGAATGGATCACCTCTGCCCCGGCACAATATGCAACCTGATATCCTGCCCGGATCACACTGGATGCCATGATCATATCCTCATTGAATATCGTAGGATGCACAAAGCCTCCCATCTTCTGATAACGGTCAAGACGATACATCGCACAGACATCCGAACAGAAATATGTCTTGATACCAAGGCGCTCCAGATCCTCCTTGCGCTTGATCTGATCCTGCGGCGGATAATTGTGGACTCTTGTCAGCTCCTCCACCACATCGGCACCCTCTCTCGCAAGCTGTCTGGCATAGGCGATCGCCGTTCTCTCATCCTCAAACGCTTTCGCCAGCGTCTCGATCAGATGTGTATTGGCCGGAACCGCATCCTGCGTCATAAATAATATATAATGCCGATCCGATGCTGCCTGATTCCCCTCTGCTGCCAGCCGGGCACCATAATCGCGCGTAGCACCATGATCAAAATCCTTTTTGGCAACCGAATGCACTGTCATATCGGAATTCATCGGCTGCATCAACTCATCGCCCTCTCCCATCGTCTGCAGCACATAAATATGATGCGGCTTCACCGTCTGCTCCTGCAAAAGCCCGATCAGCTTCTGAAAGGAGTCATCCGGCCGGTATGCCGGTATGATCACATCAATGACCGGTTTATTTTGATCTTCCATCGCTTACATTCCTCCCGTTCTGATCCGTTATTCGGATCTGCCAAGCAGTCTGCCAACAACACGCACGGTATCCTGTGCATCCTCTGCGTATCCGTCCGCACCGATCTCATCCGCAAAGCTCTGTGTGATCACAGCGCCACCGATCAGTACCTTACAGGAAAGATTTTGCTCATGCACCATATCGACTACTTTTTTCATTTCCATCATTGTGGTCGTCATAAGTGCCGATAATCCGATGATATCTGCGTTATGCTCAATCGCAGCCTCGATAATAGTCTCTGCCGGCACATCTTTTCCAAGATCCACCACATGATAGCCATAGTTCTTTAACATCAGCGCAACCAGATTCTTTCCGATATCATGAATATCATGCTCTACCGTTGCGATCACGATCGTTCCAAGAGACTCACTCGAACGGTTCTGTGCCAGGATCGGCTCCAGATAATTGATGGATGCCTCCATGGTCTCTGCACTCGAGATCAGCTGTGGCAGATAATAAATCTGCTTGTCGTACAACTCACCCACATGAATAATACCCGGGATCAGACTCTCATCAATGATCTGCTGCGGATCTCTTCCGTCCTTCACCGCCTGCTCCACAAGCTGTTTTGCTCTCTGCTTTTTACCTTTAATGACCGCCTCGAAGATCTCGTCTCCCTGCTTATCCTCCGGAATTGCAGCAGACGTCTTTCCTCCGGTGCTCACAGTCGCTTTCAGGCTCCGGCTGTCCACCTCTCCGCTGACCATCGTCAGCTTATGCTCATTCACACGTTCAATATAGCGCAGATCTGCATCCGGTTTGTTCATCAGCAGATCCGATGCATATACCGCATGCATCAATAGATCCTGTGATGGATTGGCGATCGCCATGGTAAGTCCGTTCATGATCGCCATCGCCATAAAGTTACTGTTGACAAATGCTCTCTCCGGCAGACCAAACGAAATATTGGACAGACCGCAGGCTGTTGCTACACCAAGCTCATATTTGCAGTAACGAATCGTCTCCAATGTTTCCACGGCAGCCATCTTATTGGCACCGATCGTTGCCACCAGACCATCCACGATCACATCCTCCGGCGTCAGCTCATATTCTGCTGCCGCCGCAAGAACCGTGTGAATGATCTGCTTTTTCTCCTCAATATCCTTTGGAAGTCCCTCATCCGACAGAGGAAGAAGGATAAACATCGCACCATATTTCTTTGCGATCGGAAGAAGACGTTTCATCTTCTCCTGCTCCATTGAAATGGAATTGATCAGCGCACGTCCCGGATAGATCCTGAGTGCAGCCTCGATCACATCCACATAGCTGGAATCAATGGAAAGTGGTATGTCCGTTAAAAGGGTCAGTTCGTTGACAACCTTCCACATCATTTCCTTCTCATCAATACCGTTCGTTCCCATGTTGACATCGAGAATGGCTGCACCGGCCTCAACCTGTGCCTCTGCCATCTCACCGACTAACTCCAGACTGCCCTCGCGAAGCTGTGCCTGCAGCGCTTTCTTGCCGGTTGGGTTGATCCTCTCTCCGATCACCTTAAATGCACCGTCCAGCTCGATCGGCAGGATATTTCTCTCTGTGGAAAGAGCACGGCGTACAACCTTTCCCTTTCTCTCAGGATAAGCTGCCTTTCCCCGCAGTTCCTTCTCCTCCAGAAGCCCCACAAGCTGACGGATATGCTCCGGTGTCGTTCCGCAGCAACCGCCCAGAATATCCGCACCTGCCTCTGCCAGCACACACATCTCCTGTGCAAATGTCTCAGGTCCCATGTCATAAACCGTCTCACCGTCCACAAGCTGCGGCAGTCCCGCATTTGGCTTTGCCACGATCGGAAGCGCGGTATAACGGCACATCTTCTCGATCACGGACACCATCTTATCCGGACCGGTCGAACAGTTCACACCGATCGCATCAACGCCCATCGCCGTCATCACTAATGCGGCTGTCTCCGGGTTCGTTCCAAACAGGGTTCTTCCATCCTCCGCAAAGGTCAGTGTCACCATAACCGGAAGCTCTGAACTCTCCTTTACCGCCAGAACGGCAGCCCTGCACTCCTGCAGACTCATCATCGTCTCCACAACGACAAAATCCACGCCGGCTTCCTTTAAGAAACCAACCTGTTCCTTATAAATATCCACAAGTTTCTCAAACGGAAGTGATCCGACCGGATACAGCTGCTGCCCCGTCATTGTCAGATCACCGGCCACAAGCACTCTTCTGTCCGTATCTGCCTGTCTGATTGCTTCA
The DNA here is from genome assembly GCF_003478445.1 of Roseburia sp. AM59-24XD. Classification (GTDB taxonomy): domain Bacteria; phylum Bacillota; class Clostridia; order Lachnospirales; family Lachnospiraceae; genus Jutongia. Next base: position 77,770 of record NZ_QUET01000001.1, on the reverse strand, counting down.
AAAGACAGCTCTGCCAGTCTGTGATTCATCTCTCCGATCTGATCTGCCAGACCATACTCCTCCAGCTTGATCCTGTTACCGGAAAAGGTCGGTGCATAAAGCACATCCGAACCGGCCTCAATATATTCTCTCTGAAGTCCGATCAACACGTCCGGATGTTCAAGGATCCACTCCTCCGGACATACTCCGGTCGGCATCCCTCTCTTCTGCAGATTGGAGCCTGTCGCTCCGTCTAAGATCATTCTTCCCTTTTGAACAAACTCACGAAATTCCTGTCTTGTCATCTATTTTGTCCTTTCTCGCTCTGGTAATTCATTTTCAGCGTTTCCATAGTAACACATATCCCCTCTGCGATTCAAGAATAAGCATTTGGTATTTTCTTTTTTTTCATTTTCATATATACTAATCAATGATTCCAGCTTCCCTGCATGTTAAATGCAGCCGGAGGCATCGAAATTACAAGGGAGGATTTATTCATGATCTTACAATGCAGTCATATCAGTAAATCATTCGATGGCAACACCATTCTGAATGATATCTCTTTTCATATAAATGAACAGGAAAAAACAGCAATCGTCGGTGTCAACGGCTCTGGCAAATCAACACTCCTTAAGATCCTTATGGGAGAATATGAGGCCGATGACGGCGAGATCATTATCCAGAAGGATGCGGTGATCGGTTATCTTGCACAGAATCAGGACATTGATTCTGCCAAGTCCGTTCTGGAGGAAATGCAGGATGCCAAGAAGGATGTGATCGCTCTTGAGCAGGAGTTAAACGATATCACTGAGCAGATGAACCACGCCTCCGGCGAAGAGTTAGAACACCTGATTGCCAAAAGTGACACTCTCCGCCACCGCTTTGAGCTGGCGGGCGGCTACACCTACCACAGTGAGCTGATCGGTGTCTTAAAGGGGCTTGGCTTTACCGAGGAAGAGTTTAATAAACCGGTATCTGCCCTTTCCGGTGGCGAGCGTACGCGTGTTGCCCTCGGTAAAATGCTTTTAACCTCCCCGGATCTGATCATCCTCGATGAGCCGACCAACCACCTTGATATGAAGGCGATCCGCTGGTTGGAGGGATATCTCTCCGGCTACCGCGGAGCCGTGATCATCGTTGCACACGACCGCTATTTTCTGGATCGTATCGTAACGAAGGTTGTGGAGATCCGCCAGCATAAATCAACCGTTTATCAGGGAAATTACAGCCAGTTTTCCGAGAAAAAACAGGCTCTTCTTGATACACAGATGAAGCAATACCTGAACCAGCAGGCAGAGATCAAGCATCAGGAGGCTGTCATTGCCAAGCTTAAATCCTTTAACCGCGAGAAATCTGTCAAACGTGCGGAAAGCCGCGAGAAACAGCTCGACAAGATAGAACGTCTCGACAAACCGGTTGAGGAAAATACCCGCATGAACCTTTTGTTCTCCCCGCGGATCCAGAGCGGCAACGATGTCCTTTCTATCGAGCATCTCAGCAAAGCCTTTGACAGTGAGATTCTTTTCACCGATATCAGCTTTGAGCTCAAACGTGGCGAGCGTGTTGCCATCATCGGCGATAACGGCTCCGGCAAGACGACGATCCTTAAGATCATCAATGACCTTGTCAAGGCAGATGCCGGCACGATCCGTCTTGGAACGAATGTGGAGATCGGCTATTACGATCAGGCACATCAGGTACTGCATGCAGAGAAGACGATCTTTGAAGAATTACAGGATGATTACCCATCCATGACTAATACAGAGATCCGCAATATTCTTGCCGCATTTCTGTTTACGGACGATGATGTTTTCAAGCAGATCTCTAAGTTAAGCGGTGGTGAGCGCGGACGCGTCTCCCTCGCCAAGCTGATGCTGTCCGATGCAAATTTACTGATTCTGGACGAGCCGACCAACCATCTGGATATCGACTCCAAGGAGATCCTCGAGCGTGCCGTCAATCACTTTGAGGGAACGGTTCTGTATGTATCACATGACCGTTACTTCATCAACCGCACCGCAACGCGTATCCTTGATCTGACACAGAAACAGCTTGTCAACTATATCGGTAACTATGATTACTATCTTGAGAAAAAGGAGGCAAATGAGCAGGCACAGCTTACGACTCCTGTAGAACCAGCGACCGATACCGCAGACAACGGTGCCTCCGATTCCAAGCTGACCTGGCAGCAGCAGAAGGAAGAGCAGGCACGTCTTCGCAAGAAGCAGAATGCACTGAATAAAGTCGAGAAAGAAATTTCCGAATTAGAAGCAAAAAACGAGTCTCTGGATGAGCAGCTGTCCGATCCCAAAAACGGGACAGACATTGCTCTGCTCCAGAAACTCGCTTCTGAAAAGGAAGCCAACGATGAACGGCTTCTTACTCTCATGGAAGAATGGGAAAATCTGGCAGAGGACTGATCATCGTACCTCTACTCCCGGATGCGATTTCGCTTTTCGCATTTTCTTGTTTTCATACATGCGGTCATCGGCAATTTTCAAATAATTCTCGATGGTCCGCTTTCCATCCGGGACTCCCATATAATATCCCAGACTGGCACCGATCGTATACGGCTTGTTCAGCGAAGCATTGGCGCTGTCGATGTATTCCCGGAATAACCGGATATAGTTCTGCGTTTTCTCCTCCGAATAATTCTTACCCATGACAATATATTCATCACCTCCGGATCGAATACATATCTCTCCGTCTTTGGCAGCATACATCATCGCATTGGCAATCGTGGTAATGCAGACATCGCCCTCCTCATGACCATATCTGTCATTGACCTGCTTCAGTCCATCCATATCAATTTCCATGATCATGAACTGTCCGTTATTACGGATACACTCTTCACACATCCTCTCGCCGAACTTTTCCAGACCACGTCTGTTGTATAAACCGGTCAGAGTATCCTGAATATACAGAGACTCCAACTCCTTTGCCACCTGCTGTAATCTCTGCTTCATACGGAAATTCTCCAGGGCACTGTCCAGATGAATAAACCATGACTTGATATTGACATTGGACACCAGGTCATAGTCAATCTGAAGAACCGCATATCCCATATACTGCTGCAGATAATGAAGCGGGATCACATAAATCGGATCCGAATCTCTTGCAAATTCACTCGGAACCATCTGACAGATTGGGAACCGCTCCGGTTTCAGCACTTTCGACTTATGGATTCCCATAACCATATCCACCTTGCACATACTTGTGCCATAATTCTTCTCCGGCAGAGGAAGCTTCTGCTCCCAGTGCTCCGCCAGACAAAGTGCAAAGCTCTTAAAGCCTGTCTCCCGCAGCACATACTGTTTCAGGCAATCGGTATATTCATTCATGTCCTTGGCATTGGCAAGCATTGTAACCATGGCGGATGCGGCTGTCTCCAGATAAAGAACTTTGTCTAACTCGGCGCTGAGCTTTGTCGCGTACTGTCCATTCTCATCGCCGCCCTCTGCGCCGCAGCCGCAGGACTGACGATACACGATCTCTTCTTTCAGGTAATTATCCTGTTCGACCTTCTCTCCTGCCCAGCATCGTTCCAGTATCTCAAAGGCTTTCCGACCCATTGCACGCATCGGCTGCCGGATCGTTGTAACTGACGGTTTGGAGAACCGGCTCTCCACAACATTGTCATATCCGGACACAAGCACCTGAGCCGGAACCTTGATTCCCCGAGCCTGTAATGCCTGTATCACTGAGATCGCCATATAATCATTGGCACACACGATCGCCTCCGGGAAATCCACTCCCGAATTCTGAATCTCTTCGACAACGCCTTCCCCGCAGTTCTTCCAGAAATTCCCCCAGTGTATTCTCTCTTTCTGCACAGAAATACCGTTTTGCTCCAGAACTTCCTTATAAATATCCAGTCGGAACATAGAATGCATATTGTCCTGCGGACCTGTCACCAGATCAATCTTAGAGCAGTGATGTTCATCAATAAAATGCTGTATCATATCCGCAAACGCCGCTTTATCATCCACATATACATTATAGATCCTGTCCGATTCAATCTCCATCGGCGTCCTGAAATTCACGATCGGACACCGGTATCTGTTCAAAACCAGATCGTAGATCTCCTCATACTGATTTTTAGCGAACGCATCGTAAAGCATCAGCACACCGTCTGCCGCATCCGTGTTGGCGATACGGAATATGCTTCGCTCACCCTCGTCATAACGGACATTAGTGGCAGCCCTGCTGTCGATGCTGCTCTCATCCCCAAAGCAAGTAAAAATCACAAGACGATATCCACGTTCCTTCGCAACTTTCTCAATGGAGTTTCGTAATTCGGAAAAATAACTTGAGTATATCTGCGGAAGATAAACTGCAATATTTTTTCTCTTTTTCCCCTTGCTCGTTTCCATTACTTTCTATCCCTTCCTAAAATTAAAATAACTCTTTAATATAAAAAAAATTATATATCTTCTAATCCGCTATGTCAACGAATATAAGCCAGTTTCTCCCCCTGAAACCGTTTACATTTTCCTGTTTTACAGCTACAATATAATTACATAATATTTCGTACTTATCAGTACATTTTTGTGGACAGAAAGGCAGGTAATTTTATGAATCCAATTTACGATAAACTGACCAAATGCTATGAGTGTTTCCGGTCAAAAATCAATTTCACTCCGAAGATTGCACTTGTTCTTGGTTCGGGGCTTGGCAACTATGCCTCCCGGATCCATGTTGTATCTACACTGGATTATCATGATATTGATGGTTTTCCGGTTTCTACGGTTCCCGGTCATCAGGCAGATTCATTTTCGGTTATGTGGCGGATGTTCCTGTCGTATGCATGCAGGGACGCGTTCATTATTATGAGGGCTATGCGATGGAGGATGTCGTGCTCCCGATTCGTCTGATGAAGCTGATGGGGGCTGAGGTGCTGTTCTTAACCAATGCCTCCGGTGGCATCAATGCGAATTTTCATGCCGGTGATTTTATGCTGATCCGCGATCAGATCGCAAGCTTTGTGCCATCCCCTCTCATCGGATCCAATATCGATGAACTCGGCGTTCGTTTTCCGGATATGAGCGATATCTATGACCACCGGCTCCGCCTGACAATCCGCCGCACGGCAGCGAGACTGGATATTCCGCTGCAGGAGGGCGTCTATATCCAGCTTACCGGACCAAATTACGAATCCCCTGCAGAGGTTCAGATGTGCAAGGCTCTGGGGGCAGATGCCGTCGGTATGAGCACTGCCTGTGAAGCGATCGCCGCCAACCATATGGGTATGCATATCTGCGGTATCTCCTGCATATCGAATCTTGCCTGCGGCATTTCCGACCAGCCGTTAAACCATAAGGAGGTGCAGGAGGTCGCCGACCGCAGGGCTCCTGTATTTGAACAGCTTGTGACCGGATGTATCCTGGATATCGCTGCAGAACTGAACTTAACGGAATAAAAGGAGATGATTTATATGACACAGGAAACATTTGCAACACCGGAAGCTCATACGATCCGCATCTACAACGCCCTGATCCTTCCCCTGACAGAATCAGACGTTACTGCAAAGCCCCTTGTCATAGAGGGCGAGCTGCAGATTGCCGATGACCGGATCACCTATGTCGGTAACTCCGCCGATGCACCGGTATCGACTCAGTGGGACCGGGAAATTGACGCCTGTGGCAATGTGATCATGCCCGGTTTCAAAAACGCACACACACACTCCGGCATGACCTTCTTGCGTTCCTACGCAGATGATCTTCCGCTACAGCAGTGGCTTTATGATAAAGTATTCCCTCTGGAAGCGGCAATGACTGCTGAGGATGTATATTGGAGCTCCCGTCTTGCGATTCTGGAATACTTAACCAGCGGTATCACTGCCAATTTCGATATGTACCAGAAAACAGAATCTATCGTGCAGGCTTCGATTGATTCCGGCTTCCGCACGGTTCTGTGCGGCAGTGTCAACAATTTTGTAAGCAGCCCTGCCGAGCTGGAGCAACAGTATTTACGCTACAACGACACAGATCCGCTGATCTCCTTCCAGCTTGGTTTTCATGCAGAATACACAACCGACGAGAAGCTTTTACGGAAAATTGCTGCTTTAAGTCAGAGATACAGTGCTCCGGTTTATACACACAGCTCCGAAACAGCTTCCGAGGTGGCTGACTGTATCAAACGTCATGGTGCGACACCAACCGTGTATCTGAATCGTCTTGGTATGTTTGAGCATGGCGGCGGTGGATTTCACTGCGTACACATGACTGAGGAAGATCTTGATATCTGTCTTTCCGGGGGACTCTGGGTCATCACCAATCCTTCCTCCAACCTCAAGCTCGCCAGCGGTATCGCGCCTCTGACACGCATGCTTCGCAACGGAATCCGGCTTGCCATCGGAACGGATGGACCAGCAAGTAATAACTGTCTGGATATGTTCCGGGAAATGTTTCTTACGACCGCTTTGCAGAAGGTTCAGGATCAGGACGCCTCTGCGATGGACGCTGATGTCGTTTTACGAATGGCGGCTTCTAACGGTGCGCATGCAATGTGTCTGCCGGACTGCGACAGTCTTGCCCCGGGCAAGCAGGCAGATCTGATCATGCTCGACCTTCATCAGCCAAATATGCAGCCGGTCAATGAAATTTCCAAGAATATCGTCTACAGCGGCAGCAAACAAAATGTGAAATTAACTATGGTTGCAGGGAAAATTTTATACGAAAACGAAAAATTTCACCTTGACGAGGATCCGGAGCGGATCTACGCCAAGGTGAATGAAACAATTCATCGGATCACCCGATCATAATATTCGATTCTTTTTCAGAACAACAAAGATTACTCCACAGATCAAAGTTGTGGCAAGTGATATAATCAAAAACGCATGTGTTGCCAGTGCCAGCGGAACTCTTACGTTCATTCCGAAGAAACCGGAGATAATGGTTGGCACTGCCATCACTAACGTGATCGATGTCAAATACTTCATGACGTTATTCAGCCGGTTATCGATCACAGAAGATAACAGCTCTCTTGTTCCGTTTATAATATCTCGATAGATTCCCGTCATCTCAATCGCCTGCTGGTTCTCGACAATAATATCATCAAGCAGCTCCTTATCCTCCGGATACTGCTCCAGTCTCTTATATCTGGTCAGACGATCCAACACAACGGCATTCGCACGAAGCGAGGTTGCAAAATATACAAGCGTTGACTCAAGTGCATGCAGATCGATCAGATCGATGTCCTCGGTATCACCGTCAATCCGTTCCTCGATCTCAGTCCGCTTCTTGTCTATAATGCGCAGTGCACTCTGATACAGCGTTGCGATCCGAAACAGGATCTGATACACAAAACGCAGACGTTTCTTGGTACTAAACTCCTTAACTCTGCCGAGCACAAAGGACTGAAGCACAGGTGTATCCTCGGTACACACCGTAATGATCGCATCCTTCGTCAAAATGATGCCCAGAGGAATGGTCGTGTATGCCTCCTTGTCCATGCGGATCTCCGTCGTTGGGATATCCACCAGAATCAGGGTATATCCATCCTCCAGTTCAATACGGGAGCTCTCTTCCTCATCCAACGCTGCCAGCAGGTCTGTAATATCAACATCCAGCTTTCTGGCATATTCTTCGCCCTCTCCTTCGGAAGGATTAACCATCTGAACCCATACACCCTCGGTCAGTTCTTCCTCTTCGTGAATCTTTCTGTCATCCGTACGATATATCTTAACCAATACAATCACACCAATCTATAGTTTCTATCTGATACCCTTACACTAAATATAAGTATACCATGTTCTCTCATATTTCGACAAGGCACATTTTCCGGAATGCCCCTATCTTTACCTGCTTTTTACAAAACGCCTGCTAAAACAGAGAAATCCCCTGCTTCGGAAGCTCTTCCTTGATCGCCTCCAGCATCCGGTAGCGAACGTCCCAGTATTCCTTATTCGTTACCCATGCCTTGGCTGAAGCCTGACACGTCCGGGATTGAGCTTATCAATGTTCACGCTCTGCGGACGATCCTTGCAGACACCCTCATCCTTCTCCATGAGATTTAACACAACCTCGCGTACCTTACTGATCTGCGCATCATATCCCACCATAAAATCCAGAATCAAAAGACGGTATTCCTCCTGTGAGGTATTGATAATATTCCCATTTGACAATGTTCCATTCGGGATTACGATCACTTTATTGTCTGTTGTAACAATCCGTGTATAGAAAATATCAATATTGCGAACAGTTCCCTCCACGCCACCTGCGACAATATAATCACCAACGAGGAACGGCTTCATCAGAAGGATCAAAATACCACCCGCCAGATTCGATAAGCTTCCCTGCAGAGCAAGACCAACCGCCAGACCTGCCGATCCGATGATTGCAATGATCGAGCTGGTGCCGACACCGAGAATGCCTGCCACGCAAAAGATCAATAAAATATATAGGAGCACCCTGCCAAGCGACATAATAAACTTATGCACACTGACCTCCACATGACTGCGTTCCATCCAGCGGTTCAACAGCTTTAACAGCAGTGCGATGATCCTTTTACCGATCAGAAATACAATCAATGCGATCAGTAATGTCTTACCGAAATTTAACAGCGGTTCTCTCTGTGCCATCAGATATTCCAAAAGAAAGCTTGTTTTATCCTCCGCCGAGGCATTGGAATTCATCTGATTCACAACCTCTTGCACATCCGGCACTGCACTGTCTGTTGGTCTTGGCGTTGCCGATGCCGCCAAAAGCATCATTTGGGAATATATCCTTGTTCCTGTCATTATAGCCCACTTCTCTCTATTTAATTACGACTCAATATAACGAAATACACAGACACCAAGCGGCGGCACCTCAATGGAAATGGAATAATCCTTTCCATCCCATGCAACCTTCTTGGCACGTTTCTGTCTCGGATTGCCGTGTCCGGATCCTCCATAGACCTCTGCATCGCTGTTGAAGATCTCTTTATATTTGCCGGCTTCCGGCACACCTACCTTGAAATTCTCATATAATACCGGCGTGAAATTGCATACCACTAACAACCGTTCCTTTTTCTGCGCACTGTACCGCATAAACGTGATGATGCTGTGATCCGCATCCATGCTGCTGAGCCACTCAAAGCCGTCCTCGTCATAATCCATCTCATACAATGCCGGATGTGCCTGATAAAATTCATTTAACCCGGCAACAAACTTCTGAAGCTTTCTGTGCTCCGGCTTCTCCGCCTCATCCCATGGAAGACTCTGCTTTTCATTCCATTCCGTGGTCTGTCCGAACTCCTGTCCCATAAATAATAACTTTTTGCCGGGATGCATCATCATAAAGCCGTACGCTGCCCTGAGATTGGCAAACTTCTGATCCTCATCTCCCGGCATCTTGGCAAGCATAGACCCCTTCAAATGAACCACCTCATCGTGTGACAGCACCAGAATAAACTTCTCGCTGTACGCATAGATCATACTGAAGGTCAGCATGCCATGGCGTCCCTTACGAAACAAAGGATCTGTCTGCATATAGGCAATGAAATCATTCATCCAGCCCATATTCCACTTCATATCAAAGCCGAGTCCGCCCTCGGACGCTCTCGTTGTCACCTGCGGCCATGCGGTAGATTCTTCTGCGATCAGCCATGCTCCCGGACATTCCTTTTTAAAGATCTCACTGAGATTTTTAAGAAGCTCGATCGCCTCAAGATTTTCATTACTGCCATACATGTTGGCAACCCATTCGCCATCCTTCTTGCCATAGTCCAGATAAAGCATCGAAGCAACCGCATCCATGCGGATACCATCTGCATGATAACGTTTCACCCAAAACAATGCATTTGCAATCAGAAAATTCGCCACCTGCGGGCGTCCGTAATTGTAGATCAGTGTGCCCCAGTGCGGATGCTCTCCCTGCCTTGGATCCAGATGCTCATACAGACAGGTTCCGTCAAATCTTGCCAGACCATTCTCATCCTTCGGAAAATGTGCCGGAACCCAGTCCAGGATCACGCCGATTCCCTGCTGATGCAGATGATCGATGAAATACATAAAGTCCTCCGGACTGCCATAGCGCGATGTCACCGCATAATAATCCGTCACCTGATATCCCCAGGATTCATCCAGCGGATGCTCCATCACCGGCATAAGCTCCACATGTGTATAGTGCATTTTCTTGACATAATCTGCTAAAAGCGGTGCAAGCTCACGATAATTATAAAACTCCTTATCACAGGTCAGCTCACCCTCTCCATCCCATTCCTTTTTCATCCAGGAACCAAGATGAACTTCGTAAATAGATACTGCCTCGTTCTCAAAGCTGTCCTTCTTACGGGCATCCATCCACTTCTTGTCTTTCCATTTGTAACCCGTCGTATTGCAGACAATACTTGCATTCGCCGGACGCTCTTCACAATATGTTCCGTACGGATCTGTCTTTAGTAAAAGGGTCTTATAATTAACCTTGATCTCGTATTTGTAGACCGCTCCCTGATCCACTCCCGGAATAAACAGGGCAAATACGCCGGAATCGCCGATGCGGCACATCGGGTGCACTCTGCCGTCCCAATGATTAAAATCCCCCACAACACTGACACGCATGGCATTCGGTGCCCACACTGCAAAATGAGTACCGAACACGCCGTCCTTCTTCACCGTGCGCACATCCCACTCCGGCTCAGCCTGACTTCCGCAGCCATACACTGCCATCGTATGGGAACCCAGATAATCATAAACAGAATAATGGATCCCGCTTTCAAAACGCTTTAATTCGTTGGCGCCAAGAAGGTCCGGATAAAGGTATGGATCTTCTCTTTGTTCACTGTCCCCATTATCGTACACAACATTATAAAAATATGACACCGGCTTCTTCTCCGGAAGGATCGCCGCGAAAAAGCCTGCCTCATCCGCCAGCTCCATTGCGATCGTCTTACCGCTCTTTCTGAGTTGAAGCGTAACCTCTTGTGCTCCCGGTATAAAGGTCTGTACCAGAAATCCGCCACGTATCTTATGCGGTCCCAGAATATTCTCCGGGTGATCCTCCTCCGAATAGACAATCCCCTCGATTGCCTCCCAATCCATTAAATCATATAACCTTTTATTCATCCTTATCTCCTCCCTCCAGATACCAAGGCTTCTCCTTATGTTCCTCGGTATAAAGCATGTCCTCAGAAACCGCCTCGTCCTCGTCCGAAGCATCCTGTTCCTCCTCTGGAGTATATTGAATCAAAACCTTTTCCATAAAATATGAGATCAGCAGGGTATACACCGATGGCATGATCAGCAGGATCAATGGCATGAACTTCCAACCCATAACAAACATTGTGGCAAGTCCGAGTGTCATGACCAGCATATAGATCGTCTCTCCGCCATGATGGATTGAGAGCACGGTCGCATTCCGGATCGCTTCCTTTGCACTGACCGTAAAACGGGACAGAACTGCAAACGAATAAATCATGATCGCAAGTATAAACAGAAAGAATGCCATACAAATTCCGATCAATGCTGCCGACATACTGGTATGTCCCTGTGAAAGCAGCCGGTATGTCACAACCGCAAGTGCCGTCTCCGTCAGAATAAGTGGAATCCATATCCCGACCGATGTCTTAAAATTGTCCACAAAGCTCTGCTTATACTCCTTCCAGAGCTTACTGCGGTCACGCCGTATCACCTTTACACAGGTATAATAAAGTGCCGTACATGCCGCTCCGATCGTAACGATTGGAATACAGCTGATCACAAATATCACATTCAAAAGAACCATGTCAAAAAATTTAGACATGTATACTACAGGTTTACTCTCAAAAAAACGATCCATAACTATCCCCTAAATCTTATGAATAAATAATCCACTGCGAAGCTTTGGCTCAAACCAGGTCGATTTCGGCGGCATCAAAAGTCCTGCATCCGCCACAGCAAACAACTCAGCGATAGACGTCGGATACATTGCAAACGCCACCTTCATATCGCTCTGCGCACGTCGCTCCAGTTCCTCCAATCCACGGATACCACCGACAAAATCGATCCTTGCATCCGTTCGCGGATCATGAATACCAAGCACCGGCTCTAACAGATAATTCTGCAAAAGAGACACATCCAGTGACTTCACCGCATCGGTCTCCTTAAGCATCTCCTCAGATGCATCCAGACTATACCACTGTCCATCCAGATACATCGTAAACTGTCCCTTATGCACCGGATGCTTTGCAGTCTCCCCAAGCTTCGTCACCTTGAATACCTTACCGGTCTCCTCGAGAAATGCTTCTGTGGATAAACCGTTCAGACTGCTTACCACACGGTTATAATCCATGATCATCAGCTGGTCGTCCGGGAAAAGTACAGACAGGAAATAATTGAACTCCTCTGTTCCATTGTATCCCGGATGCTCCTCTCTGCGCTTGAGTCCCACCTTCACTGCAGAAGCGGCTCTGTGGTGTCCGTCTGCAATATAGATCTCGTTAATGGATGCAAAGGTATCCTGAATCTGTGCAACCTGCTTATGATCCGCAATCTTCCACACTGTATGAGAGATTCCGTCCACTGCCGTAAAATCATACAGCGGCTTCTGTGTCTCCATCACCCGGCTTACCACCTCATTGATCTCACTTCTGGAACGGTATGCCAGAAAGATCGGTCCTGTCTGCGCACTCAACGTGTCGACATGACGAATACGATCCTGTTCCTTCTCCTCTCTGGTATTCTCATGCTTCTTGATCACATTGTTAAGATAATCATCAACGCCTGCACAGGCTACAATTCCGGTCTGTGCTCTGCCGTTCATCGTCAGCCGGTAGATATAATATGCCTGCTCGTTATCCGAAATATATACGCCGTCCTTCTCCATCTCACCAAGCAGCTTGGCTGCCTTATCATATACCCGGTCATCATAGGTATCCACGTCCGCCGGAAACTGTGTCTCTGCCCGGTCGATCTTCAGAAAAGAAAGGGGCTCCCTCTGTACTTCCTTCGTTGCCTCCTCGCGGTTATATACATCATAAGGAAGTGCCGCAACTCTGTCTGCAAACTCCTCCGTTGGTCTTACTGCCTGAAAAGGTTTTATCTGTGCCATAGTATTTTGTCAACCTCCTGAAAATAATAAATCAATTATACCAAAAAATGACGCCAAATCCTATCCCCTTTCACAAAAAATATGATATACTCTAAAGAACGTATCTTACAAAATCCAACAATCGGGAGGACTTCATTTATTATGCTTTCACTGGAAACAAAACGACTCATCATACGCGAGCTGACTGCTGCGGATTTCGATGACTATTTTACCATCTGCCATCAGAAGGAGATTCATCCATATCTGTCCCACATCACCACCAACCGCGATGTGGAATATGCCCGTTTTGTGTCATACATCCAGATGGTCTACGGCTTTTACGGCTTCGGATTATGGGGTATTTTCAAGAAGGACTCAGGCACCCTGATTGGTCAGGCGGGTCTGGAATGTCAGAGCATCGATGAAGAAAGTGAGATCATGCTGTCCTATTTTCTGGACAGACGTTACCGGTCATGCGGATACGCTGCGGAAGCCTGTCGGAAAATTCTGGAATATGCCCGCGAAGAGCTGGAATTTGACCGTATCACTGCTGTGATCGCGCCGGATAATAAAGCATCGGTCCGGCTTGCCGGGAAGCTCGGTTTTACCTTTGTCAAGGATACCGTTTACCAGAATCAGACATGCCGTTTATATGTAAACGAGGAGGGAACGGAAGCATAAAAATTTCCGTCCCCTGCCCTTGATCCCCGGATCCCGTTATCTGTTTTTTGTTGTATTTTTGTTCGCGTTCTTTTTCTGATTATTTTTCGTATTCTTATTGTTTTTCTGATTGTTGTCCGTATTGTTCGTGCTGTCATCGCCGTCCAACGCATCACCGACATCATCCACAGCATCCTCGGCACCATCGATCACGTCATTCACAGCGTTTCCGGCATCATCTACAGCATCCTCCACTCCGTCTCCCAGATCATCCACAGCACTGTTGTCATCGCCATTCGGAGAAACCGCCGGTTCATTGGTACGATCCATATCATCCTCTGCCGCCGGAGATGCTGTTGCCTGATCGGTCACGGAATTGTTTGCGCCACATCCTGCCAGGCAGAATGCAGTCAACGTCATTACAGTTCCCAGTAACAATATCTTTTTTCTCATATCAATACCATACCTTTCCTTTTCATTGTTCTGTACTATTATTTCACCCGGAATTAAAAATATGCATTATCACGGATTTCACATTATTTTTTTTATTGAATATATTATCGTAAATAAATGTCTCTGTGAGGGCGGATATGAAACACCTGTTGGAAGTAAACAATCTCTCCTATGCCTATCACACGCTGCAGGGAGAAACGCTTGTACTGGATCATGTCAATTTTTCCATTGAGCAGGGCGAATTTGTTGCGATCGTCGGTCCAAGCGGCTGTGGCAAATCAACGCTGCTTTCCCTGATCTGCCATCTTCTGGAACCGGACAGCGGCGAAATTGTGCTGGGTGATCACAAAAAAACCGGCTACATGCTCCAGAAGGATCATCTGTTAGAATGGCGTACAACCTACAAAAACATTGCACTCGGTCCTGAAATCGCCTGTCAGTCATCCTTGGATCTGTCCCAAAAAATAGACACCATGCTCACCAATTATCAACTTGACGGTTTCCGCAACGCCAAGCCCAACCAGCTTTCCGGCGGCATGCGCCAGCGGGCAGCCCTGATCCGCACGCTGATGACGGAGCCGGATCTGCTCCTTTTAGACGAACCCTTCTCAGCTCTGGATTATCAGACAAGATTGTCCGTTTCCGATGATGTGTGGGATATTTTAAAACATGAAAAAAAGACCGCACTTCTGATCACCCACGATATCTCGGAAGCGATCAGCATGGCAGACCGTATTATCATCCTCTCCGCCCGTCCTGCCACCGTCAAAAAGGAGATTTCCGTAAAACTGAGCTGTCCCGGAGAACGGACACCATTTCTTTCCCGCAGTTCTCCCGAATTTAAAGACTATTTCAATCTGGTTTGGAAGGAGTTGAATCATGATGAGTGATCGTCAGCTTGCATTTATCCGTCAGGCAGCCCGGCAAAAGAGAATCATTCTCGGTCTGCGCCTGCTCATTTTTGTTCTTTTCATTGCTCTCTGGGAAATTTCCACAAAGCTGGAATGGATTGATTCGTTTATTTTCAGCAGTCCTTCCCGCATCCTTTTTTGCTTTCTTGAAATGGCAGAGAGCCACACCATTTTCTATCATGTCGGTGTGACTCTCGGGGAAACCTTTTTCAGTTTTTTCCTTGTTATTGTGATCGGAATC
This sequence comes from Roseburia sp. AM59-24XD, assembly GCF_003478445.1. Lineage (GTDB taxonomy): Bacteria > Bacillota > Clostridia > Lachnospirales > Lachnospiraceae > Jutongia. The sequence continues at coordinate 62,537 of NZ_QUET01000001.1, read as the reverse complement.
CTTCTCGCCGTGCTGCTGTGGTGGAACGAAACCGTTGCCAGGGTATTGGAGCCTTATCTTGTTGTGTTAAACAGTCTTCCAAAGACAGCACTCGCCCCGGTATTTATCGTATGGCTCGGCAATAACATGAAAACAATCATCGTTGCCGCCGTCAGTGTCGCCGTGTTCAGCACAACGATCACGCTCTATAATACATTTCAGGAAATGGATCCGGGCAAGATCAAGATGATCCGGACGCTTGGCGGACAAAAGAAGGATATTTTGTGCAAATTAATACTCCCCGGTAATGTCCCGGCCATCATCAGTGCCATGAAGGTTGACATCGGGCTGACTCTGGTCGGAGTTATCATCGGAGAGTTTGTTGCTGCCAAAGCCGGTCTTGGTTATCTGATCATTTATGGCAGCCAGGTATTTAAGCTGGATTATGTACTGCTTTCCATTGTGATCCTGTGCCTGATATCAACAGGGCTGTATCTGTTGATATCACTGCTGGAAAAACTCTGTCTCAAGCACTATTCCGTCTGAACGGGATCACGGACATCACTATTTTCTCTTGCTTCTTTCCTTGTATCTTCTGTGATGTCCTACATATTTGTACGCCGGACGAATAATCTTTCCTTTGTTGACCAACTCCTCCAGACGATGTGCGCTCCATCCCGCAATACGTGAGATTGCAAACAGCGGCGTAAACATCTCTCTCGGGATTCCAAGCATGGTATAAACAAATCCACTGTAGAAATCGACATTTGCACAAACCGGCTTTAACACATGCCTGTTCTTCTGCAGAAGATCTGCTGAAATATGCTCTACTCTGTCATACAATGCAAATTCCTCAGAAAGTCCCTTCTCCTCAGCAAGCATACCGGCAAGCGACTTCAAAACAACCTCTCTCGGATCGGAAATCGTATAAACGGCATGCCCCATACCATAGATCAGACCACTCTTATCGAATGCCTCACGGTTTAATACCTTGGAAAGATATGCTCTTACCTGCTCATCATCTGTCGTATCGCCGCAATTTGCGCGAAGATCATCGAACATCTGCTGAACCTTGAGGTTCGCTCCACCATGACGAGGTCCCTTCAGAGAAGCAATGGACGCTGCCACTGCTGAATATGTATCGGTGCCGGAGGAAGTAACTACATGATTCGTAAACGTTGAGTTGTTACCACCACCGTGCTCTGCATGAAGCACAAGTGCTGCATCCAACACTCTCGCCTCCAACGGTGTGAACTTTCCGTTTGGACGAAGCATATATAAAATATTCTCTGCTGTAGAATACTCATTCTTCGGCTGCTTAATGACCAGACTTTCCGCAAATGTAAAATGACGGTATGCATGATAACTGTACACCGCAATCAACGGAAGCTTTGCGATCAGCTGCAGAGACTGACGAAGTACGTTGGCAACGGAAATATCATCCGGGCAGCTGTCGTAGGAATACAGTGTCAGGACACTCTTCATCAGACCGTTCATGAGATTCTCACTCGGTGCCTTCATTATAACGTCACGGACAAACGGACCGGAAAGCTCCTGCAGACTTGCTATGATCTGCTGGAACACCTTAAACTCCGTCTCATTCGGAAGACGTCCAAACAGCAGCAGATAGGTTGCCTCCTCAAACGCAAATCGCTTCTGCGGATCAGAGCCTACTAACTGCTTCACATCATAGCCCTGATAATATAAATTACCATCGGCAGGCTCCTTCACTCCGTTGACTACCTGAAAACCAACGACATCCGAGATCTCTGTCAATCCCGTCAGTACACCCTTTCCGGCACTATCACGAAGTCCCCTTTTCACATCATATTCCTGATATAAATTTAAATCAATGGCGCCCGATGTCATACAATTGTTCACCAGATTGTCAAATTCCGCATCAAGCTCCTTTGTTAATTCCATCATTGATTTGCTATCCATATACAGGCCCCCTTTCTCGACTATATTGTATACATGTATACAGAGTTTACATATTGTATTCCTTATATATAACATACAACTTTTCAAGTATACCCTAATTTTCACTGTTACGTCAAGCGGGATGTCATTTTGATCCTGCGATCAATGACATCCCGCCCGTAAATTTCAATCAAAAATATTTAATTGTCCTGATTGTAGCTGCGCTGCTTAAGAAACAATCTTTTCGCGGTATTCCAGACGGAACCGGTCCGTCAGCAATGCCAGAAACTCGGAATTAGTCGGCTTACCCTTTCCGGCGCAGACCGTATTTCCGAAAATATCCTCCAGCACATCCATACTTCCTCTGCGCCATGCAACCTCGATTGCATGGCGTATCGTTCTCTCGACACTGCTGGAAGTCGTTTTATTCTTCTTTGCAATTGCCGGATACAGATACTTCGTAATATACTGGAGCATACTTCTATCATTAAACGACATGATGATTCCCTGCCGTATGTACTGATATCCTTTGATATGTGCGGGAATCCCAATTTCCAGCAATACATTCGTCACATCCTTTTCCAGATCTCCGGAATATCTGCTGCTATGGGGAAATCCCTGTTTTCTCTCCGGACAGGATGGATTTGTTTCAATTGCCACCACATTATCTCTCCTTCCGGCTTCTCTGTTTCTGATTGTCATGCTTTCCTCGGCTGCCGCATATTCCGTTACGGCATATTCCTGTTCCGATTTTGTCAAATTATCTTGTTTTGTGCTGTTTTCCTTCATTTCCTCTGCAATTTGCTGCAAACGTTCTCCAAATACCTTGTTGGAGATTGGTTTCATCATATAATAGCCTGCCCCTCTCTGCAGTGCTCTTGAAACCATTTGTGACGCTTTCAGTGCTGTTACGATCATCGTCACCGGTCTGTGAAGCATGTCCACCTTCTCAATCTCTTCCAGTATTCCAATGCCATCAAGTCCCGGAAGAATCATGTCCATTACAACAATGTCCGGCTGCTCGCGGTAAATGGCATCAAGTGCTTTCTTTCCGTCTCCTGTCGAAAAGACCACTTGCATTCCCGCTTCTTCGATTGCCTTCGTCCTGGTTTCCCTGTCTTGTACATTATTATCGGCAAGTACCACTTTTAATCCTTTCTTTTCCATATTTTTTCTCCTTTTTTACTTTTTTCAAGTTTCTTTGACAACGTCATTTTACAACCTTCCTTTGCCATAGTATGGAACAAAAAGTGAAATTATTTGTCAATAAAAAGGAGCCAAAATGGAATTCACCGCAAAATATAGCTATTCATGTAAAAAACGGTCTAAGAATGCCGTCTGACCTTCCGACCAGCTGTAGTCAACCAAATACTCACCCATATATTGCGATCTGATCTTCTGATTGCCATCCAGCATCTCATACATATCACACTGAAATGTTTCGACATTGATGCTTCTGCTTCCCCGTGCTACCACAAGCATCTCCTCCGCACCCGCTGCACGCAGCTCCCTCTGCAAAGTTTTGACAAGCTTACAGCACAGATTCTGTGTTGACTCATCATTAGGCCTGTCCTCCCAGAGCACGTTGATCATCTGATCGGTCGAAACGGTACCTCCTCTCCGGTCGATCAGAAACGCCAGAAACTCCTTTGCCTTGGCACTTTTAAACATAATCGGACGTCCGTCTACAAATACATCAAAATGACCAAAAGTTCTGGCATAGATCCGCTTTCTTTTTCGTTTTGACAGCAAATAAGCCGATTCGACAACGTATTCGATCTCTCCCTCCTGAAACGGCATTTCCAGAACCGCTACCGGATGAAGTGTGATCAGATCCATCAGGCTCCTCTGTTGTCTGGTCAGATAAATAAGTTGTATGTCCGGGTTTCGTTTTTTTAACTCCCAGCCTATATCTGCACCATTTACCTTTTGCATTTCCAGATCGATCACAGCGAGATCAACCTCCTGCCTGCTGACCATATCCAGTGCTTCATTTTCTTCCTGGAAGGTTCTTAAGACCTCCAGTTCCTCCACATTTCCTGCTTCGTGAAGAAATCCTTCGATCACACAGGGTTCTCCACTGATTAAAATTGTTTTCATAATCTCCTCCAAAATTAAAAAACATATTTCTATTGTATAATGTTCATGTTTAAAAGTCAATAATACTATTAGGTGAATGGTATTATGTTTTCTTGACTTATCCGTGAAAATGAGCATACTATAATTTAGAAAGTTAAGTTTAATCGTTCTATCAGTAAAGGAGGACATCATGCACACGATTCATATCAAGGAATTATTCGAAAATTCAAAAAAATATTATAATAAAAGTATTACCATATGCGGGTGGGTGCGAAGCATCCGCAATTCCAAAAATTTCGGATTTATTGTCATCAATGACGGTACGTTTTTTGAGCCTCTCCAGATCGTCTATGATTCATCTCTGGACAACCTGGAGCAGATCCGCCATCTCAATGTTGGTGCCGCACTGATCATTACCGGACAATTTATCGCTACACCGGATGCCAAGCAGCCGTTTGAACTTCACGCCGGATCCATCCGGATTGAAGGAGCTTCCTCGCCGGATTATCCACTTCAGAAGAAACGGCACACACTGGAATACCTGCGGACAATCCCACATCTGCGTCCACGCACCAACACCTTTCAGGCTGTCTTCCGCATCCGCTCTCTGGCAGCCTATGCAATCCACCGTTTCTTTCAGGAACATGATTTTGTATATGTTCATACCCCGCTGATCACAGCGAACGACTGCGAAGGGGCCGGTGAAATGTTCCATGTGACAACACTTGATATGAAGGATGTGCCTCTGACCGACGATGGACTTCCGGATTATTCAAAAGACTTTTTCGGAAAAGAAACCAATCTTACCGTCAGCGGTCAGCTAAACGGTGAAACCTACGCAATGGCATTTCGTAACATCTATACCTTCGGTCCGACCTTCCGCGCCGAAAATTCCAACACCGCCCGCCATGCCGCAGAATTCTGGATGATCGAGCCGGAGATGGCATTTGCCGACCTCTCCGATGATATGACGCTCGCTGAGGATATGTTAAAATATATCATCCGGTATGTCCTTGAAAATGCACCGGAGGAGATGCAGTTTCTGAATCAGTATATCGACAAAGGACTTCTTGCCCGGCTGGAGCATGTATTACACTCAGAATTTGCGCATGTCACTTACACGGAGGCGATCCGCTTGCTTGAGCAGCACCGGGAACACTTCTCTTATCCGGTCAAATGGGGCTGCGATCTGCAGACAGAACATGAACGTTATCTGACCGAAGAGATTTTTAAACGTCCTGTTTTCGTAACAGATTATCCGAAGGAGATCAAAGCATTCTATATGAAGCTGAATGAAGACGGCAAAACCGTCGCCGCTATGGACTGCCTTGTTCCGGGCATCGGTGAGATCATTGGCGGAAGCCAGCGTGAGGAGAATATGGAGCTTCTGTTAGAGCGCATGAAGGAGACCGGTATGAATCCGGAGAATTATGATTTTTATCTGGATCTGCGCAAATACGGCACTACCCGGCATGCAGGCTTCGGTCTTGGCTTTGAGCGCTGCATCATGTATCTGACCGGCATTTCCAATATCCGCGATGTTATTCCCTTTCCAAGAACAACCGGAAACTGTGAATACTAAACCTGTTTTACAAATAAGCATAACAAGAGCAAAACCCGCCCGACCGGCACTTGCCGGAACGGGCGGGTTTCATTTCTGTTTTATTTCTGTTTTATTTCTTTTGCGTCTACTTCATGAACTTGATGCGGTAAACACCACTTGTAGACTTCGTGAGCTTTGTCACCTTGATATAATAGGTTCCTGCTTTCAGCTTATTGCGGGAAGCAAGTGTCTTGCCCTTATCTGCTACCAGTGAACTGCTGTTGATCAGTGTGTAGTGACGGTTGGCAGGAATGATCTGAACCTTCATGACAGATGCTGTACCCGTACATGCTGTAGCGATCTTAATCTTCATTTTAGACTTCTTTGGCAGTTTAATCTTATACCAGTCTGCCTTCTTCGTTCCCTCTGTCAGAAGTACAGTACCGTTTGCTGACTTACCTCTCTTGATGGTCTTCGCCTTCTTCTTGCTCTTGCCACCCTGATCTTTCCATGCTCGGCTCTCAGCCTTTAACTGATATCTCTGACTGCTGGTTACGGCAACATAATAAGTTCCCTTTTTCAATGCATATTTCTCTGTGTAGTTATTCAGAGAAGAAAGATATCCGTTGTGAAGTGCTTTCTTTTTCGCATTGCAGATCTTAAAGGACAGACTTGATGCCATCAAAGATGTTCCGCTCTCACGGTATTCATTACCACAGATAGCAACAAAACCGGTTTTCTTCACATTAAGCTTATGGTACAGTGTATTAACACCATCACCGTTAAATACCGGCTGGAATGTACTTGTCAGGGTCATCTCCGTACCGGAATATGCATATGCCAGCATTTTGATCGTTGCTGCACCGGCAGGAACTGTGGAAGACCACTTAAATCTTACATAATAGGTTGCCGCTGTCTCTACTGTAAATGTCTTATCTATAACCTGTGTGCTTCCGGATGCGATCGTTGTGCTGCTTCCAGCTGACTTTGTACAGTTCTGATCAGAGAAAAATCCCATCTCGATAGAAGCAGCGGCTCCTGTTGTAACAGTTGCTCCGATCTCTATAACACCACGCTTCTCTACGCGGATCGGAACGATCACGTTCGGTATCTGTGTCTGTGCGTTCTTTCCCTGTAATGTAACGGTTGCCTGTGCCGGTGTTGGTAAAGATGCGAAATCTGTTACAACTGCCGGTGTAACCATAGCAACGGTTTCTGCCTTTGCGCTGTTTACATTACCTGCTCCACTTACTACACCGGCTGCCATCGCCAGAGTCAGTACCATGGATAATACTTTTTTTAAGCTTTTCTTCATTTTTCTCTCCATTCCTTTAATATGTACGGAAGACCACCCTCTCCTTCCCCGCATCCATTGTACTGATGCAGTCTTTCGTGTCGGCAAACCGCCCGGCTGCTCCTTCTGACCGGATCTGTTTGTCAGAATATCATGATATAAAAAGGCCAAACAAGCATTTTACCTTTCTGAAATTAACTTGCAATTCTCACCGGCTTTCTGCTGCGTTACAAGCACTTTCTCATATAATGAAAAAGTCGTAAAACCGAATCATTCAATTTTACGACTTTAACTGGGCTACTAGGATTCGAACCTAGAAATGCTGGAGTCAGAGTCCAGTGCCTTACCGTTTGGCGATAGCACTATGCTCTGCTCATGAGTTTCTGTCTCACAAGCCTTGCTTAGTATAAAACAATTTTTCCTGTTTTGCAAGTGTTTTTTTCATTTTTTTTGATATTTTTTTCAAAAACTTTAAAAAGTCTTGAAAACATGGGACTTTACGCCATCCCAAAACTTTCACGCAGCTTCTGTATCAATGCAAACAGAAGGAAAAATGCCAGATTGACCAGAACAACACTTGCTCCTGCCGGTGTTGATACACAATATGACAGGATCATTCCGATACTGAAGCATACCACCGATAATATGCCGGAGCTGATGATCACGGCACGAAAGCTCTTAAACAGACGCATTGAGGTCAGTGCCGGAAAAATGATCAGACTGGAGATCAGCATTGCTCCCATCATCTGCATGCCAAGAACGATCGTTACCGCTGTCAGGATCGAAAGCAGGGTATTATATAATCCAACCCGCACACCTGTCGCCTTGGAAAAATTCTCATCAAAGGTTACCGCAAAGATATTATGATAAGAAAATACAAACAGGATCAGCACCAGAATGGACAAGATCACACTGAGAACCACATCCTCCTTTGTCATCGCCAGAACACTGCCAAACATATAACTGCAGACATCCGTTGTCATTCCGGTGGTCAATGCCGTCACCGACACGCCGATCGCAAGTGCCGATGCAGACAACGCTGCAATGGCGGCATCACTTTTCATTTTATTGTTCTCTGTCATCCGGAGCAAGAAAAACGCAGAAACGATCACGACCGGAATCGAAAGCTTCAGCGGTGCGATCCCGCACGCCAGAGCGATCGACAGTGCCCCGTAGGACACATGTGATAAACCGTCTCCGATCATTGAATACTGCTTTAATACAAGGCTTACTCCTAACAATGCTGCACACAGAGACACTAATATTCCTACTATAAATGCCCGGACCATAAACGGATAGGACATGATCTGCATAATCAGTTCCATTGCTGCAATTCCTCCCTTTTCAAATTTCTTCTCTTATTTCACCAGAAACATGTTCGCATAATCGGACTGTTTGTATTCCCCCACGCTTCCAAAGAAGTAGCCATTATCGCTGATATGGAGAATCTTGTCCGCATATTTTAACGCATTTCCCATATCATGCGTAACCATGACAACCGCCATACCCTCCTGATGCAAAAGCTCCATACTTTCATAAAGCGTATTGGCTGCCATCGGATCAAGACCCGTGACCGGCTCATCAAGCACCAGGATCTTGTCAGCAGCACATAAAGCACGCGCCAGAAGCACCCTCTGCTGCTGTCCGCCGGATAACTCTCCGTAACACTTTTTCTCGAGGTCAGCAATTCCCAGATGCTCCAGATGATGTCTTGCTTCCTGCTTCTCTTTCTTATTATAAAAAGGACGGAAACGCATATCATTCAGAAAGCCTGATAATACAACCTCACGGACACTGACCGGGAAATTACGCTGAACCTGTGTCTGCTGTGGCAGATATCCGACTGCTCCCTTTCCGATGCGGCGGTTGATCTGCACCGAACCGCTGACCGGCTTCAAAAGACCAAGAAGCGATTTGATCAGCGTGCTTTTGCCGGAACCGTTCTCTCCGATCACGCAGATATATTCTCCCTCCTGTATCTCAATATCCAGATGCTCCAACACCGGCTTGTTGTCATATCCCAGCGAGGCATCCCGACAGGATATCAGCCAGTTTCTTTCTCTATTCTCACTCATGCTCACACTTCACTTTCTAATGCGGATTTCCCATTTCAATATTTTCAATCTGAAAACTCTTTTCATTTTAAATCTGAAAACTCTTTTCATTTTACTCATTTTCATTCATTTGTCAAGAGAATACAAAGGGGCAAAAAACCGGAGAGCTGTCATCAAATACAACTCTCCGGTTCTATCGTATTACAGCACTGTCCTCATAAAACAGGCTGCCCTCCATGATTTTCACTACATTGCAACGGATACCTTTGCTGCGGACAGGGACTCCAGAAAACATAACACCGCATCTACAACCTTATGGCATAATTCAATAATATATTGACAATCGCGCTTTACGACACTTTCCATCTGAAGATAACGGTTATGCATCTGTCGGATCATCGCCAGAATATCTGCCGGTGTATGCATTTCCATCTTTTCACGCCGACGAACTGCTTCCGGACTGTGAACATAGGCACGAAGCTCTTTCTTTAGCTCCTCCTCATAGATACAATGATCTTTAATATTTCCGGGATAATTCGCATTGTGCGGAAATGTAAAATAATCAGAAACATAATGGGTGATCATCCCTAAATGTCTGCAGAAATAGCAGTTTATCCCTTTCTCGGGATCAAAATGTGATACCAGTTTCTGAAACTCGCCCTCCAAAACCTCAAAGGAATCCTCGATCGTATGTCTGCGTACCAGAAATGACGGCATGCAGTCCGGCAATACACTGCCAATGTAAAAGGAACCCTTGTGGAGCTTTAACGCATCCATCCCCTCGCTGTTCATCAGATACCATGCAAGTGAAATATGGGATTTTTTCCTCATATCAACCTCCCAATCGATATACGAAATTATATCCTGATATGTGATCAGGCGTATATCGTTTTCCTGAAATAATTGTACATCCATCTTCTCTCTTTTTCAAGTTTTTTCTGATATTTTCAAATTTTTCACAAAATTGTCAGAAAATAACATTCTAAGACTTCCCGCGCTATGGTATACGCCCATACTATTTCTTATGTCAGGGAAATAAAATGCCAATTTTGCTTCGAAAAACAGATAAATCCGTGGGCTGCGACAAAAAAATTGACGCAGATCAGTAGGATTTCTAAAAAGTCTTTGCTTTGCAATGCTTTGATAAATACGCATCCGCACGACTGAGCCCCGTAGGTGGGCTCAGCTATTTCGGACGGCACGCTCCCGCTACCACTGCACCACGCAGCGGTACATAACGCCCCAAGTGTCAAACAAAGTAAAAGGTTAATTATTAACTTTGGGGCGTAAGTACCGGCGGGTGCAAGTGCCTCTCGAAACATCTGAATCCCACCTCGGGGCGAGTACGGCAGGATGCGTTTATCAAACATCAAAGCAGCAAAGCAATTAGACTTTTCGAAATCCGTAAGTGACAAGACAATTTTTTTGTCGCAGTCCACGGATTCTTGTATATTTTGGCAGGCAAAATTTGGTTTACAATAACCTGACATAAGAAATAGTATGGGCGCATTCCCTTTATTAGTGCAGGAAGTCTTAGTATCCGTTTTCAGCATCTTGACAAGAGACACCCTGCTAGGTAAAATAGGGGCAATACTATCTGATAATATCGGATTATCATTTAATCCCGACCGGTATTGCTACATAGTATATATAAATAATATATTTAAGAAATGGAGTTGATTTTTTGGATTCGAGTGACGCCTCGCAGATTATCATTTTATTGATCCTTCTGCTTCTTTCTGCGTTTTTTTCATCCGCAGAAACGTGTCTGACAACCGTAAACAAAGTTCGTATGCAGTCTATGGCAGAGAATAACACCAAAAATGCTGCCACTGTTTTAAAATTGATCGAGAAGCCTACACAGCTTTTAAGCGGCATCCTGATTGGAAACAATATCGTGAACCTGACCGCTTCCTCGCTGACGACCTCTTACGCGATCCGTATTTCGCAGAGAAATGGGCTTCCGATATCTGCCAGTCTCCTGACCGGAGCGGCAACTGCTATTCTGACGATCCTGGTCCTGATCTTTGGAGAGATCGTTCCGAAGTCATTGGCGACAATCAATGCGGAGAAACTGGCATTGATCTATGCGAAGCCTGTCTATGCACTGACACAGATTCTTCGCCCTGTTTCCTTTCTGATGAACCAGATTTCTTTTGGCTTACTGAAGCTTTTACGTGTCGATGTGTCGCCGCGACCGGCGATCACGGAGAATGAGCTTTTGACAATGGTTAATGTCAGCCATGAGGAAGGTGTTATTGAAAGCGAAGAGCGTGAAATGATCACGAACGTGGTAGACTTTGGCGATTCGCTCGCCAAGGATGTCATGGTACCGAAGATGGATGTGGAATTTGCGAACGTTGAGCTTACATATCAGGAGCTCATGGAATGTTACGGCAAAAAGAAATTCACACGAATGCCCGTATATAAAGAAAGCCGTGATAATATCATCGGCATTATCAATCTCAAGGACATCTTCTTCTACGAGGGATCCCATGAGGATTTTAAGATTTCTGATGTCATGAGAGAACCTTATTTCACATACGAATATAAGAAAATATCCGAGCTTTTCTTCGAAATGAAGCAGGAATCGATCCCCATGGCGATCGTGCTTGACGAATACGGCGCCACGGCCGGACTGCTTACTATCGAGGATCTGATCGAGGAGATCGTTGGTGAGATCCGCGATGAATATGATGGATATGAAGAGGATGAGATCACAAAGCTGGATGATGAGAATTACATTCTGCTAGGCGTTGCCAAGCTGGATGATATCAATGAAGAGCTTGGAATCAATATCGAATCCGAGGATTATGATTCCATTGCCGGACATATCATCAACCTGTTAGATCATTTTCCAAAGACCGGAGAACGTGTTTCCGATAATTTTGCCGAATATATTGTCCTCGCCGCTGAGAAAAACCGTATTGACAAGGTAAAGGTTCATCTTCTTCCTCAGATCAACGAGGACGAAGTTTCTGACAGCGACCGTTCCACGGAAGGTGAAGCATCCGAGGCATAACCTGCTTTTCACGGCTTTACCATGCGTTTTATATCGCTGTCATCGGAATTTATATTACATCACTGTATGGGTATAGAAACACAAAGCGTATCACAGAGTATAACAATCTGCGATACGCTTTTCATGCATTTATACACGATTTTCCTACATGACGGCGTTTTGAAGAAGCTTCTGAATAAATTCCGGATACAAGTCGTCTTCAAAACTCACTGCGTACAATCCTGAAATTCACAGTTTTCAAGCTGACTTCCGACCGCCTTGTCCACGGCTCCTCCACTGATATCCGAAATACAGCGGACAAAACGACAGTTATTGATCATACCTTTCTTGCCAAGCATCGTGACCGCCGCGCCACTCTTACCCCGGCAGTTCACAAACAGGCATCCCTCCACAACTCCACTCTGACAATGTACACCGCCATTCTGACAGTAATTGAAAATACATTGCGTGATCTGTGGAAAATATGCATTAAATACCGCTCTTCCGCCCCGCATATTACAAAAAACCGACCGGTACGCCTCCATCCGGCTTCCGGTTGCAAAAATGCCTCCCTTTCTGCCCATACCGTCCAATCTGCTTTCCTTGACCGTACAGCCTCTTGCATGCTCCAGTATGATCATGTCATTTGCCTCCATATCATCTGCACGCACGAACGACTTCTCAATCTCCAGATAACCTCTGCACCGGATCGGATATCTTAAATACACGACCGCATCATGGATCCGCAGAGTTCCCTGTGGCTGCACCTGCAATTCGCAGTCCACAATCGTATGGATCGCGATCTCACACTCTCCCGAAATCTCCAGACCTCTCGGCGCAATGATATATTGTATCGTCTCCGTTCTCTCCGGAAAACACTCCTGATATCGCAGACCTGACACGCCATCTCCGATCCAACCAATGCAAAAGACGGCTGCTCCATATTCGGAAGCATAACATTTCTTAAAAAAGCAGTCTCTTATCTCCATCGACTGTCTGATATACACAGCACCGCCACGAACTGCCTCGCAATGCCAGAAACGGCACTGCCGGATCGTTACTTTTCCGTCTCTCGCCATTACTGCACCACCGTTTTCTCTGGAATAACAGTGATGGAAAACCGTCCCGGTAAGCTCCAGTGTCTTTCCCCAGAAACGCACCGCAGCTCCCCTTGTCGTATGATATATCTCGCTGTCCCGAATGACAGCCTCCCCATCCTGCGCCCGTAGAAACATTCCGTAATTCCGGCAGTCAATATCGCACTGCTCCATGATCACTTTTCCGGCACGACGAATATTGACACATGCCCGGTGAGAATCACTTTTACGGATCAATTTACTGTTCTCAGCGATCAAGGTACCTCCTTCAATAGAAATATTGCCATAAATGCGCACCACGGCATGATCCAGCCGCAGCACCATGCCATCCCTTAAAACAATATCCTCCCGGATCTCACAGCGATCTACAAGCCGCAGCTTTCCGGCTTTATCAAGATCTTCCTGGGTACACAGCGAGGTCTCGTATAATGTCATCCGGTAATATTTTAATTCCATCAGAGACAGCTCCATCTTCGCTTCTGTCATCTGCTGATAGATCCGACGGCACTGTTCATCCTTCTCCTGTCCAGCCGCCTGTATAAAATGAGCTAACAGCCTCGATGCCTTCTCCGGGATTTCAAGCATGTGCATTACAAGCCTTATATTTTCCTGTTCCTTTTCAGACGGATCATCCTCCGAAGATATATTGTACAGATCTAACATCAACAGATAACGTTTCTCATCAGAATCCATATGATCACAAAGATATCCCAGCACCTCGCTTGGATTTGCAGATTTCTTCAATGCCAGCGCCATCTGTTCTGCCCGAAGCTCCAGCCCCCGGTGTATCAGCCGGTCCAGCTCGTAGTTTTGTTCCGGCGGCACCTGCGGATTCATGGCAGCGTGAATCATAACTGCCGCCGCATAATACATCTTAAATTCCTCCGATTCAAAGTACAGAGGATGCTTCGGCGTCAGCCAGGATTTCTTTTTATAATAAAGCTTTTTCTGATTCCCTATGATCATACGAATCACCAGCCTTTCCCAAAATGCTTATACGGACTCTTGTCTGCCAGACTGCAAACAGAAGCTTCCTGATCTTTTCCCGTAAGATCCCCACTCTCAAAGTGTGTTAAAAAACGGATGCTCCTGCGGCGTGCAATCTCTGCAGCTGCATTCCTCAATGCGCTGCCCCAGCTTCTGATACTTAAAGTACACAGCCGCCGCCAGATATTTGGCATGACAGCTCTCAAAACTGCATCGGCGCAGTAAAACATCGTGTATGGTATCCGCGTAAACAGCTCCTCCATACTCTGCCTGTGCATGCTTAAAGGTACAGTCCACGATCTCTGCACTGGCAGCATCCTCAATCGATAACATCCCTCCCTGTCCATAGCAGAAATGCGTATCTGCAAGCTTCATTGCATCGCCCTCAAAGGAGATTGCTCTGGCTCCTGCTGTGTGACAAATCCAACATTCGCGGATCAGAAGATACCCCGTTGTCTGATGCAGCATGCCGCAGTGCTCCTGACAGTTCACTGTGGTGTCTGTGAGGGTGACAACCGAGGACTCCTCGATTGTCAGCCAGTATGCTGCAGAGCAGCCCATCACCTCAATATGCCCGTGATCTGCTACAAAGCGTCCACCATGCACGATCACTCTGCCGTTCATATGAATATCCGCTCCATGGATCAACAGACGTCCACCCTTATCTACTTCAATATCTCCCTGTATCACAACCGGATAGTCCAGAATCACCGTCTCCCCGTCACGAATCCGCATCGCCTCCAGCTGCTCCTCCAGATGAAACATCGGAAAGAACCAGGTCAGAAAATCATACCTGATCCGGAAGCCCTGCTCCACAAATCTGCGGTATACTTCTACTGCAGCCTCAACTCTGCCCATTTGCCGGCAGCGGTCAAATGCCGCAAAAAATTCACGCTCCGCCGTTGAAAACTGAAACACCTGCAGATAGTCCTCCAGCACTGCCTGACAATATTCCTTCGCCCAGGATGCGAAAGAAAGAATGCTGTACAGATCAAGCACAAAGCAATACTGTTCTTCTTTCCCCTGCAGCATTCCGAATACATAGTCAACCCATTCATCAAAGTGGTTGTTCAGGTCAAAGAATATCTGCTGTTCCTGCTCTTTCGCCAGATCGATCGACCTCATAAGCTCCTCAAAGAAATCCTGCGTTTCCATAATAGACTTCATATGTCCCATAGACATTACGCCAAGTCCAAAGCAATAGGTATATTTAAACTCCAGATCTTTTTTCCAATACGGATGATGTCTGTCCATGACGCCTCCTTTCATCCGCTCTGTACCGGCTCGCCACGTCCTGCTTCCCCGTCCGAACGATATTTTCCTTCAACATCACAGCTGCCTGCTTTAACTGACTCATAAACTCACTGTTCTCTGCACGGCTGCTCCTCAGATAATTGCGGTTCAGAAACGGAATGATCCTTCCCTCGGCCGCTGCCATACGCAGATCGATATTGTAAGGAACCGCACCAATTCTCTCCTTGGGAATCCGGTATTCCTTCCGGATCTGTTCCAGATCAAAGGGATTTTCCTTTTCATACTGCCCGACCAGAAAGATTGATTTGCTCGCCAGTCCCTCAAAGTGTTCAAAGAAATCGTCCCATGCTGCCTGCTCCTGATCAATATTGACCACAACAATATCAGCTTCCTCCAGGATCTGTACCGAGCTTGCATTGCCCTTTGATTCCGTATCAATGAATACCATATCGGAAATATTCTCCAGACAGCGGAACAGATCCTTATGTGCCAGCTCAAACTCATAGTCAAAAACTTCTCTATTTACAATATAACTTTGCGGAAGATAATAGATGCTCGAATATAACAGAGGAATAGATGCTCTTCGAATCAACTGCTCTCCGGGTGCTCCCGTATAAAGCCTTTTGAGTATATACTCAATCCCATACTTGTTATAATACTGTCCGGTCTCATGCAGCATATCGATCTTGTCCTGTGATAGCAGCATACCATTCAGATTATTCACATTATAGTGATTCTCCAGAAGAACACTTCTTCCCATCCCTGCAATTGCGGAAACAGCCGCCATACATACCATGTTGGTCGACACTCCGCCGTTCTTTCGTACATTGCTCCAAAATGCAATTTTCATAAATTTCCTCCTCACCCGTTTTGGTATCACAATCATATGATAATTTTACGGCTTCGTAAAGAGGTTTTTATTTTTTCTACTTTTTTAATAAATCAGTCTGTCATATTTTGTCGTAAACGCCAGAAAATGCCGCGTGATACAAGGCATTTTCTGATTTTGCCTACTCTGACACTGCATCCTGAAAATCGCTTCCGGTTATACTACTAATTATTTCGGCTAAATATTCTGTTTTTTTGAATGTTTCCCTGACTAATTTTCCAAATTTCACATACCGTTTCCGTCCATGCACGCAGAAGCGGTACATCCAGTTGATTTCCGCAATCACAATATCATCATCTGACCGCCCCAATACAAGATCTCTTGAAAACCGCAAAATCATAAACAAAAAAAACTCTCCCAATATCCGAAACTGATTCTCTGCATCACTGCTTTCCGGATATTCCAGCCTGCAGCTATAGACCCGGTAGCAGAGATAATTGGCAGCGAAGCGCCGTATAAGCTCTCTGTTCCTCTCCTCAAAATCCATCATTTCCTGCAAAATCTTTGACGTCTCACGCTCACCCTCAAAATAATCGAAGCTTCCATCCAGATAGTTTAGCTCCGGCGATGACGCCATGATTTCCAGACATCCATTCACAATGTCGTACATTTTGCAGTAGCGGTTCCACATTTTGCGGATCTGTTCCCTCATATCCGGTATCTGCTCGTCTGCACTGGCTTCTTTCAGAAGCCTTATCAGCGATCCATACTCCCCGGAAAACTTCGGAATCTCCTGCCGGGACACATCACCGGTAACATGTCCATCCGTTCTGTAAAAGCTGACCGACTGCTGAAGCAGATACTTGGCAACAACCGGGCACGATGCCGCCATGGACATCCACAGATCCCCATTTACCCTTCCTGCCAGTCTCGGAAACTTGCGGCAGGTAACACACAGCATCTGTTCCTCTGTATTTCTCTGAATGCGGCACAAACCGTCCGGATCAAGCATCGCACAGCTTCCATCCGAACGGTTTGCAAAATAACAGTCCTGTCCCTTCTTACGGACATGCTGCAGAATATCATCCCGCAGTTTGTGATCCGGCAATGCCTGAAATCTCTCCATTGTCTCCTGATCAATACGAATCCTCCAACCTGCACAGCAGGTCGAAGGACAATCTCCTGCCATGCAGGAAAAGTCTTTGTAAAGTCCTAAGTAATAATATCCCATCTCTTTAAAATGTCAGATCTGACTTTGCATGAAGCAGCTTTGCTCCATTAATGATAACGGCAACACCGGCAGCAATTCCGCCTACGATCAGGAGAATCCCTGTCACCAGACTAAATGCTCCCACGGATTTCATTGTTTTGTAAACCTTCTCTGCCATAAGGTCCCTCCTCCATTTCATTTATGAACGGTTTCGCGCTGTTTGAGAAACCGCCACGAATCATTTATTGACAACCGTACTCTTTATAATATGCATCAATCGCCGCTTTAATCGTATCATCGATCACGATCTTACCCTGACATTCCCTATTATAAAGGTATTCTACCACATCCTCCATCGTTACGATCGCATTTGCGCCAAAGCCATACTTCTCCTGAATCTCATCAAGGGCACTGGCATTGCCGGAAAGACCTCTCTCCATACGGTTTAAGGATACCATCAGTCCAAGGATCTCCACATCCCCCTGAGCCTGAATGATCGGGAATGTCTCCTCAATGGACTTACCGGATGTCGTAACATCCTCAATGATGACAACCTTATCTCCGTCCTTGATCTTGCTTCCCAGAAGAATGCCGGTATCTCCATGATCCTTGACTTCCTTACGGTTAGAACAATAGCGAATCTCCTTGCCATACAGCTCGTCAAATGCCATTATCGTAGCTACGCTGAGTGGGATTCCCTTATATGCCGGTCCGAAAAGCACATCAAAATCATCCCCATAATGCTCATGGATCGCCTTCGCATAATACTGTCCCAGCTTACGAAGCTGTGCGCCTGTCACATAAGCTCCCGCATTCATAAAAAATGGAGATTTACGACCACTCTTCAGTGTAAAGTCACCAAACTTCAACACATTACTCTCCACCATAAACTCGATAAATTCCTGCTTGTACTGTTCCATTGTAAATACCTCCTTATTCATTTAAAAGACACTATATCCCCTGCGAAAATCTCGACAGGAACTGTCTTGTTCTCTCTTCCTGTGGATTCTCGATCACTTGCTTTGCGTCGCCCTGCTCCACGATCACTCCACTGTCCATAAAGATAACCTGATCCGCCACATCTCTTGCAAACGCCATCTCATGTGTGACAATGACCATGGTCATATTCTGATCGGCAAGACTGCGGATGACCTTTAAAACTTCCCCGGTAAGCTCCGGATCCAGTGCTGAGGTCGGCTCATCAAAGCAAAGAATGTCCGGCTTTAATGCAAGCGCTCTCGCGATTGCCACACGCTGCTGCTGTCCGCCGGAAAGCTGATGCGGATAATGCTGCATCCGGTCCGATAATCCCATTTTGTCTAAAAGCTCTTTAGCTTCTGTCTCAATTTCTTCGTAGATTTTCTTTTTGTTTTCCTTGAAGCCCGGCTTGCCCTTTTCGAGAAGCTGTCTTGCCAGCATAACATTCTGCAGTGCCGTGTACTGCGGAAACAAATGAAACGCCTGAAAAACCATACCAAAGTGAAGCCGCTTCATGCGGATATCCTTCTCCTTGACAGAGGTTGCATCCTCTGCATCAAAAAGCGTCTCTCCCTGAACAACGATCCTTCCTTTATCTGGTTTCTCCAAAAAGTTCAGACAACGAAGCAGTGTTGTCTTGCCGGAACCAGAGGAACCAATGATCGCCAGAGCCTGTCCCTGCTCCAACGAAAAGGAAATGTCCTTTAATACCGGTGTTCGGTCAAAGGATTTCTCGATATTTTGTACTTCTAATATTGCCATGACATTGTCCTCCTATTTGAAATATTCCAGCTTTCTCTCCAGCCATCCAAGGAACAGGGTAAGAATACCGCTAAATACCAGATAATAAACCGCAGTAAAGAACAACGGCCAGATCTGTCCGGAAATTCCGTTGGAGCCCTTCAGAAATGCCTGACCTGCCCAGATAATCTCCTGCAGCGCAATAATACGCGCCAGAGAAGTATCCTTAACCAGTGTAATGATCTCATTGGAGATCGGAGGAACAATCCGCTTGATCATCTGTAACAATGTTACCTTGAAAAAGATCTGTCTTTTGGTCATACCGAGTACAAGACCAGCCTCCTGCTGCCCCTTTGGCACACTCTGGATACCACCACGGTAGATCTCCGAAAAATAGCACGCATAATTAATAATAAAGGAAACAGCTGCCGCCATGAATCTTCCGTCCTCACCGCCGCTCCAGATCGTTTGTCCAAGAACAAGTCCCGGAAAATAATAGATGATCAGAAGCTGGATCATCAGAGGCGTTCCACGAATGATCCACACAAACAGTCTTGTGAGATACTTCAGTGGACGAAAACCGGATAAAGATCCGAATGCGATGACCAGTCCAAGTGGAAAGGCTCCTAAAAGCGTTACAAAAAATAGCCTTAATGTTTGTAAAAAGCCCACATTTAATGCATGAAATACGATGGGCATCTGTTCCATGATCGTTGACATTATTATACCTGCCTTTTATTATTTCTCTCTTTGCATGGCAAAAGCTGCCGCAGATGTAACATCACGGCAGCCCTGCATGATTATATTACTGTTCAATAAGTGCAGCCTGAACACCATACTTCTCGGCTGTCTTCTTCATACTGCCATCCTTGTAGCTCTCAGCAAAGAAGTCATTTAACTTGTCTGCCATGTCAGATCCCTTACGGAAACCTACACCATACTCCTCGCTATTAAAGCTTGCTGTATAAGTAAGCTTCTCATAACCGGTTCCCTCACCAACCATTGCTGCTGCCATCAGGGAATCGATCACTGCCGCATCAGAGGTACCTGCGGAAACCTCCATCAGCGCATCAGCCTGTGCCTTTACGGATGTATAATTGTAACCAAGCTTGGAAAGCTCCTTCTCTCCTGCAGAGCCTGCCTCAACCGCAAAGTTCAGATCCTTCATACTCTCTACGGTGCTGTACTTATCCTTGTCTGCTGCCTTGACAATTGCCACCTGTGCGTTATTGCAGTATGCATTGGTGCATGCCATAGAGCTTGTCACCTCATCGGTAAGTGTCATACCGTTCCATACACAGTCGATGGACTTTGCATCAAGCTCCAGAACCTTGTTATCCCAGTCAATCTCTACGAACTCAGCCTTAACGCCGAGGCTCTTTGCAAATGCATTCGCCATATCCGCATCAAAACCGATCCACTCATCAGAACCCTTCTGATAATCCATCGGCTCAAAATCCGTGATACCAACGATCAGTGTTCCCTTATCCTGAATGTAAGCAAGATCAGAGCCATTGTCGTTCTTGGAAGCTGCCTTCTTATCAGATGAAGCGCCGTCGCTTGTTGCCGTGTCCTTATTTGCACTTCCACATGCCGTCATACTGCAGCACATTGCCAGTGAAAGTACCATTGCCAGTATTTTCTTCTTCATTATGTAACTCCTTCCTCGTATTACTGTCTGTTGCTTTCATCTCCGGTCACCAAAATGCCGGACCGGAATCTGTTGCTTGCAAATAAGCTTGCTCGCACAGATTTCATCATATCATAGCCCACTGCAAGTGTAAAGATAATGTTAAATATTCCTGTATTTATTAAGCGTGAACACAGCCGATCAGCTCATGAATATCTTCCACATGATTCTCCTTCATAAACTGCTCAATGCCCTCGATCACATCGATCGTTGCCGCCGGATTGTTAAAGTTCGCCGTTCCGACCGCCACCATCGTAGCCCCTGCCATAATAAATTCCAGTGCATCCTCCGCTGTGCGGATACCTCCCATGCCAAGCACAGGAAGCTTCACTGCCTGTGCCACCTGATATACCATGCGGACCGCCACCGGCTTGACTGCCGGACCGGACATACCGCCGGTCTGATTGGCCAATGCAAAGCAGCGTCTGTTGATGTCGATCTTCATTCCGGTCAGTGTATTGATCAGTGAAAGAGCATCGGCACCACCTGCTTCTGCCGCTCTCGCCATCTCTGTGATGTCCGTCACATTCGGACTCAGCTTCATGATCACCGGTTGTTTTGCGCGCTTTTTAATGTCCGCCGTGATCTTCTCAACCAGCTTTGGATTCTGACCAAAAGCAATACCACCCTCCTTGACATTCGGACAGGAAATATTGATCTCAAGCAGATCCACATCCTGGTCTGCCAGGCGCTCTACCACCTCAAGATACTCCTCTGTGGTATGACCGCACACATTTACAATGATTCCTGTATCAAACTGCTTCAGATAAGGAATGTCTCTCTCAATAAAAACATCAATGCCCGGATTCTGAAGTCCGATAGCATTTAACATACCACCGTAGGTTTCACATACACGCGGCGTCGGATTACCCGGCCATGGCACATTGGCAACACCCTTTGTGGTAACTGCTCCCAGACGGTTCAGATCCACATATTCTCCATACTCTGCACCGGAGCCAAAGGTTCCTGATGCTGTTGTCACAGGATTCTTCATCGATACTCCGGCAAAATCAACTGATAAATTCATATTCATCCTCCATGTCCTATAAGCTGTCTGCTCTGTACTGTCTGTCTGATCAAATCCGGCAAACACCGATTACAGACACACGATCACAATGTAACATCCTTCGCATTAAAGACAGGACCATCTTTGCACACACGCTTGTTATGTACATGACTGTGTCCGTCTACATCTGTAGACTGGCAGACACATCCCAGACATGCACCTATGCCGCACGCCATTCTCTCCTCCATGGAGATCTGTGCCTCTGTCTTCTTCTCTGCCGCATATGCCTTCACTCCGCGAAGCATCGGCATTGGTCCGCAGGCATAGATTGTGTCTGCTTCCAGCTCATTTGCACGGATCGCATCAATGACATTACCCTTCGTTCCAATACTGCCATCCTCTGTAGATACATAGACGGACGCATACCGAGTAAATTCTTCCTTCAGGAAAAGATCGCTGTCCCGGTATCCAAGCACCACAGACACCTCCACGCCCTCTGCGTGAAGTGCCTCAGCCAGTGCAAGCATCGGCGGGATTCCGATTCCTCCACCGATCAAAACCGCTTTTCCTTCCTTTCTCGTAAATCCATTGCCAAGAGGTCCGATCACCGGGATCTGATCTCCTTCACCCATAGCAGAAAACTCCTTTGTTCCTTTTCCTGCCACACGGTAAACAACGCGAAGCTTTCTTCCCTCCGCATCAATCTCACAGATACTGATCGGTCTTGGAAGCAGTCTGCTTCCCTCCGCACAGTACATGGAAATAAACTGACCCGGCACAGCCTGTGCCGCAATATTATAATCCCCGGGGAACTGAAGCCACATGCTGTAGATTCCCTCGGAAATCTTACTTTGGCTTACGATCACCGCCATACATTTCTTTTTCTCTGCCATTCTTGTCTCCATTTCTGCCATAACACTGCAGCTTCTCGCTACAGATGTATCCTGAGCCGCGAACTTATCTGCGTCCTGCGTTAATATCCTCGATCATGTCGATCACTGCCTGTCTGGATGCCTCTGCGTAATGATCTGCGCCGAACTTCGCATATTTATCCTGCTTATAGGCGCAGATGATTCCACGGGACGAATTTACGATCGCACCAAGTCCATCCTTGTTGAAATAAGGGGCAAGATCGGATGCCTTACCGCCCTGTGCTCCATAGCCCGGCACAAGAATGTATGCCTTTGGCATGATCTTACGAAGGATCTTACCCATCTCCGGATAAGTAGCACCAACCACACAGCCGACATAGCTGTAGGTATCACCCATACACTGGCTGCCCCACTCGTTAACCTTCTCACCAACATACTCATAAAGCGGACGTCCGTCGATCAGACGATCCTGAAACTCTCCGCTGGATGGATTAGAGGTCTTAACCAGCACAAAGATTCCCTTTTTTTCTTCCTTACATACATCAATAAACGGATTCACTCCGTCACTTCCCAGATATGGATTCACTGTAACAAAATCCTCATCAAAACCGTAATACTGTTTGCTTCCGACTGTCACCTTACCCAGATGTCCAACTGCATATGCCGTAGAAGTAGACCCGATATCACCACGCTTGATATCACCGATCACGACAAGACCTTTCTCCTTACAGTAATCCACGGTCTTCTTGAAGGCGATCATGCCCGGAATACCAAACTGCTCATACATTGCAACCTGAGGCTTTACGGCAGGAATCAGATCATATACCGCATCAACGATTCCCTTATTGTACTGCCAGATTGCCTCTGCTGCTCCTTCCAAAGTCTCTCCATACTCCTCAAATGCTTTCTTCGTCAGATGCTCCGGCACATAGCCAAGCATCGGATCAAGACCTACTACAACCGGTGCATCCTTTTTCTGAATCTGCTCTACTAACTTATTGATCATTTTAATTACCTGTTCCTTTCCTGATTCATGATCTTCCTTCTTCGTATACGATCTTTCCATCCACAATCGTTGTTACCACGCGTCCCGTCACCTTACGTCCGTCAAACGGTGTATTCTTTCCCTTGGAAGCAAACGAAGCACTGTTAATCTCATATTGATGCTCTACATCCGCGATCACAAGATCCGCAATTTTGCCGGGTGCGAGATTACCCTTGTCAATATCCAACACTCTTGCCGGATTCACACTCATCTTCTCAACGAGCTGCGACAAGGACAGACAGCCTCCCTGCACCAGCTCTGTAAATCCCAGTGCAAAGGATGTCTCAAGTCCCACAATTCCAAACGGAGCCTTCAACATACTCTGTGCTTTCTCCTCAGCGCCATGTGGTGCATGATCGGTTGAGATCACATCCATCACACCGGACGCAAGAGCATCCTTTAACGCCTGCACATCCTTCGGACTGCGAAGCGGCGGGTTCATTTTGAATCTGCCATCATCCTCTGTGATCTCCTGATCGGACATCGTGAAATGATGCGGGCAAACCTCTGCGGTCACCCGGAGTCCCTGATCCTTTGCCATACCGACTAACACCGCACTGTCCGATGTCGAACAGTGGCACAGATGAAGCTTTGCACCTGTCTCCTTACTGATCAGAATATCTCTCGCTACGATCACGTCCTCAACAGCATTTGTGATGCCCGGAAGTCCAAGCTCCTCCGCCTTCTCGCCGGCGTTCATAACACCTCCGTCCACAAGCGGCTTGTCCTCACAGTGGGAAAACATCGGTATCTCATACTGCGCTGCCTGCTCCATCGCATGACGGAACAAAAGACTGTCCATCACGGACTTTCCATCCTCGCTGAGTGCCACAATACCGGCATTTAACATGCCCTCGATATCTGCCAGCTCCCTGCCCTCCTGACCAACGGTGACAGCACCGATCGGAAGAACATGCACCGGCGCATCCTTCGCTCTCTCCAGAAGATCCTTCACCCTCTCCGGACTGTCGATCACCGGCTTCGTGTTCGGCATCGGACAGATCGTTGTTACGCCACCGCGCGCTGCTGCAGCACAGCCTGTCTGAATCGTCTCCTTATATTCAAAGCCCGGCTCGCGCAGATGCACATGAAGGTCAATAAAGCCCGGCATAACTACCTTACCAAAGGCATCGATCAGTCTGTCACCTTCTCCTAACACCTCCGGATCAATATCCTGCGCCACCTCGGCAACCTTATCACCATCGATCAGAACATCATAAAATGCATCCACATCATTGGCCGGATCAACCAGTTTTCCATTTTTGATCAGTATCTTCATCCAATCACCGTCCTCTCTCATATCACGAAAAAGAGGGATGTCAGCCTTACGGCATTGACACCCCTTATCTTTTAATATAATTCTGCCTTGTCGATATCCTCTAACATTCTCTTATTGGAGATGTAATCTCCAAACTCATCCGCGGATACCCATCGGCAGTCGTGCAGATCCTCAGAAAGCTGCACATCCTCTTCTTCCATGTCGGTGTAACAAAGGTAGGTTAGACCGAGACTGCACACGGAGCCAACCATAAATGTCCATGTATATAAGATCCGGTCAATCTCTGCGGTAAGCCCTGTCTGCTCCTGGATCATGCGGACAACAGCCACATCCGGCGACTCGCCAAATTCGGCTTCCCCATCCAGAAATTCCCACTGATACGGATCCATGATATTATCATCGTACCACTTTTCCACAATCAGATATCTGTCATCCTTTTTGACAATCCCCTTCACCAGAATCCTATATGCATTCATGCAGCCACCTCACTCCCTCATACTCACCAAAACGCGCTTTTCAATACTGCAATCGAAATCTGCCTGATTATTTCGCAGTGATATACTTCTTTGCTGTCAGAAGCTCTGCGGTAAGAACTGCTCCGCCTGCTGCTCCTCTGACGGTATTGTGGGATAAACCAACAAACTTGTAATCAAATACTGTATCCTCACGGAGACGTCCCATAGATACACCAAATCCGTTCTCATAGTCAACATCCATGGAAACCTGTGGGCGGTTGTCATCCTCCAGATACTGGATAAAATGCTCCGGTGCGCTTGGAAGCTTAAGCTCCTGTGGCACTCCCGAATACTCTCTCCATACACGGATGATCTCTTCCTTAGAAGGCTTCTTGCCCTCCTCGAAGGTGACGAATACAGCTGCTGTATGACCATTGAGTACAGGAACGCGGATACACTGTGTTGTGATAACAGGACCGTCTGCCTTCACGATCTCACCGTTCTCGATGTGACCCCAGATACGAAGCGGCTCCTGCTCACTCTTCTCTTCCTCACCACCGATAAATGGGATGATATTGCCCTCCATTTCCGGCCAGTCCTTAAACGTCTTACCTGCTCCGGAAATCGCCTGATAGGTTGTAGCAACAACTGTCTTTGGCTCATAGCCGGCTTTCTTTAATGCATGAAGAGCCGGTGTATAACTCTGGATAGAGCAGTTTGGCTTTACTGCGATGAAACCTCTTGTTGTACCAAGACGCTTCTTCTGTGACTCTATAACCTCTAAGTGCTCCGGATTCAGCTCCGGCACTACCATCGGTACGTCAGGAGTCCATCTGTGTGCACTGTTATTAGATACGACAGGTGTCTCAGTCTTTGCATACTCTTCCTCGATCTTCTTGATCTCGTCCTTGCTCATGTCTACTGCGCTGAATACGAAATCTACCTTAGAAGCAACCTCTTCAACATTGCTGACATCCTCAACAATGATGTTCTTAACTGCCTCCGGCATCGGTGTTGTCATTTTCCAGCGTCCACCGATTGCTTCCTCGTACTTCTTGCCTGCACTTCTTGGGCTGGCTGCAATCGCAACAACCTCAAACCAAGGGTGATTCTCAAGCAAAGAGATGAATCTCTGTCCTACCATTCCGGTACCGCCAAGGATACCTACTTTTAACTTCTTATCCATGATGACCTCCAAAATAACTTTTTCTGAAAACACGTATGATTCTCTTTCGCATTTTCTCCGATTTTACACTATTCTAAAACATAAGTCAAACCGGACTTGTGATTTCATGCCTGCTGTGATAAAATCGTTACTGTTCGCAAGATCTTAATCTCACCGTTTCCGGTAAGATACATTATAAACAGAAAGGATGTCAATTATGAAAGCTACACCAGTCAAGGGAACCAGGGATTACCTTCCAAAGGAAACCGAGATCCGTGATTTCCTGCAGAATATTATTATGGAAACATACAGCAGCGCCGGATTTCAGCGCATCACTACCCCGATCATCGAGGACTCCGTAAACCTCGACAAAAGCGAGGGTGGTGAAAACCTTAATCTGATCTTTAAGATTCTGAAGAGGGGCAAAAAGCTGGAAAGTGCCCTTGCCGGTGATCATCCTACCGAGAAGGAGCTGGCGGATATGGGTCTTCGCTACGATCTGACGCTTCCGCTCTCCCGTTATTATGCTAACAACCGCAACGAGCTTCTCTCACCGTTCAAGGTGATCCAGATGGATCGTGTATACCGTGCTGAACGTCCACAGAAGGGTCGTCTCCGCGAGTTTATGCAGTGCGATATCGATATCATCGGCAATGAGTCCCGAGACGCAGAGATCGAGCTGATCCTGACAACAACAAAGGCATTAAACCGCGTCGGTCTTACCGATTATAAGGTAAAGATCAATGACCGCCGTATCTTAAGCGATATTTTCGCTTACGCAGGATTTGCAAAGGAAGACAACGAAAAGCTCGCCATTATTTTTGATAAGCAGGATAAGATCGGTATTGACGGTGTAAAAGCGGAGTTGGAGGAAAACGGTTTTGACCAGACCGGCATCGATAAATTCATTGCGCTGTTTGCAGACGGATCCCTGACTCTGGAATCTGTTGCAAATGTCTGTGACGCATCTTATGTCACAGAGCTTCAGCGCATTATCGACGCTGTCACAAAGGTATCAAAGGGTGCGATCCCGGTTGAGTTCTGTCCTTCCCTCGTCCGTGGTCAGGGTTACTACACCGGCACGATCTTCGAGGTGGAAGCTGCAGGCTACAGCGGCGCAGTCGCAGGCGGCGGACGTTATGACAACCTGATCGGCAAGTTCTTAAATGAAGATATTCCTGCCGTTGGATTTTCCATTGGTTTTGAGCGTATCTTTGGTATTCTCATGGAGCAGAACTACTCGATTCCAAACCGCAAGAAAAAGATCGCTGTATTCTATGATGCAGATACCTACGCCGAGGCTCTGATCTACGCAGAAGAGCTTCGCAACGACTATATCGTATCTGTAATTGCCCGTCCAAAGAAGCTTGGTAAATATCTGAACAAGCTGGAGGCACAGGGTTTTGACGGCTTTGCGGTCTATGGACAGGAGGACGGCGTAAAGCTGTTCGGCGAATAATGTCCGGAGAACAATTCACATTCCAGCCGGAATGCCGCTCTTAAAACATATTTTTAAAGTTTAATTTATAATGTAAAAATAAATGCCCGAACCGGTACATGACTCCAAACGTCAGACCTTGAATTCTGACAATGAAAGATCAATATATTTGCCGGTTCGGGCATTTTTCTTTGATTTTATTTTGCAATGCCGAGGTCAAAAGATATTTTGATCCTAACTGATACCACGGATTGCTCTATTGTATCAGTTTACGCTGATTCTTCCTGATACCTGCAGATTTCCTCCTGTACATTCCGGTCAATGCTGGTCAGGATCTCCGGATTCGGCTTTGCCGTATAATAGCCCTGGATCAGATCCACACCAAGGCGGATCACCGTCTCAAGCTCCTGCGAGGTCTCAACGCCCTCAGCCAGAACCTGAAAATGGTTCTCATGCGCAAAGATCACGATATCCTTGACAAAATGCTGTTTCTGTGGATTGTCCTGAATACCCGTCAGAAGCATACGGTCTACTTTCACATAATTGGGCATATAGCGCAGTAAATTCACAATATTGGAATATCCTGTACCATAATCATCAACAGCAGTCTCAATGCCAAGCTTCTCATATCCGCTCTTCATATCGGCAAGCGTCTTGTCATCGGCCTCCGTCTGCTCTGTCAGTTCGACAACCACGCGATTGGCATGCTTCGTCAACTTCTTCTCCAGCATCTGTGCCTCTTCCCCGGAAATCTGGCTTCCCGGAATACTGTTGATAAAGATCTTCCGGCCTGCGAACTCATTCTCATGCTCATCCACAAGCTGAAGGATATTGAAAAAGGTCGCTCTCTCCACATCATAAAGACGTTCCAGATGAGAGGCGTACTTGATGATATTGATCGGTGAGATCCCCGGCTGTACCTGTGCCCGCATCAATGCCTCATAGGCGACAATAGAACCATCCTTCGCACTGACGATCGGCTGAAAATGATAGGTAAAAAGATTCTCGTCAAGAACCTTTTTAACCTGTGCCGCCTGTTCCTGCTCCTGTACAGAAAGCGTCACATCTCCATGCAGCCTCTTCTCGCTCGCCTTATGACCGTTCTTGCGGATCACCGCTGCATTGACAAGATCCTCCATCTCCACCAGATCCTTCACACGCTTCGTTCTGCTTCCGCTAAACAGGCGCAGTTCGTACCGGCTCTGCGGACTTTGATTATACTCCTCCAGACTCTGATCAATTCGGCGGCGCACCTCATGGATCTTCTCATGACTTGCCTCATCCACCAGCTCTGCCATGATAAATTCATCATCACCAAGACGGCAGCACATCGCCCCTTCATCCGCACACTGCTGAATGATCCCGGCAACCTTACGGATTGCTCTGTCTCCTTCGGTACGTCCATACTTCTCGTTAATCTTATCCAGATTCGCCATATCCATTGCCAGCACACTGACAAACCGATTCTCTTCGCAGGCACGTTCCACCATTGGCTTGGAATGCTTCACAAAACCGGTGTAATTAAACATTCCTGTCAATTCATCGTGGATCTTCTTCTCCTGTACTCTCTGATTGGTTCTCTGCAGTGCATCCATACGGCGGAAGCACTCCATGCCGATCATCAGGTTATGTAACCACATATAATAACGCTCATCATAAGCCTTTGGTTCATTGCCATAGCCAAGCACCGCATAGCCAAAGCACATATCTTCAAAATAAAGCGGACTGAAAATATACGCCTTCGGTGTTGCGCTTTCCTCATATATCTCCGGAAGCATCTGCTCACGTGGAAAACTCTCAGTAAAGTTCAGCCTGTCCTCCCCCTTACCGGAGTGTCCACAATGTAATACCGGTGCAATCTGATCTGTATAATGTCCCTTGATGATATTTACACTTGCCGGTTTATCCTCCCGGATCCACAGATCATTAACGCAGATATGAAAGCTGTCAAACTCGCGGATCTGATAACTGTATGTCTGAACGGAATCCATCAGCTCCGGAAATGAATTCTGCGAGATCCAGTCCTCTGTCAGATGATTAAAATTGGAATACAAGCTTTTCCTGGAAACCTCCGTGGACCACTGCTCTCTGACGATCCGCCGGGGGATCACGCTCTCACAGTGACAGCCACAGCTTCCACCGATAAACAACGGAGCCTCATATTCAAACTCCGGCATACTTTCCTGCTTCAAAAGACTATCCATGCATGCTGCCGCATATTCTCCGAACTCTCTGGAGGGAATATCCATCGAGGTGATCGGACTTGGACTTTCCTTTCCCTCCGGCACAGAATCATACCCGATCACAGCAATATCCTCCGGTACCCGTACGCCCCGCTCCACCAGCGCCTCTGCTACGCCGATTGCCATCAGATCATTGGCACAGGCAATCGCCTGCGGCAGTGCCCGGCCATCATCAAACAGCTTCTTCACCATATCCCTGCCGCCGTCATACCAGTAATCCCCATAAAAAATCTGATCCTCCCGGACATCAATGTCATGCTCCTTCATACAGTCAAGAAACCCCTGCAGTCTCTGCTCGGAATGTGCATTATAACGCGGTCCTGTCAGATACATAATATCCTTGATTCCGTGTTCTTCGATCAGATGCGCGATCATCCGCTTGATCGGATGATAATGATCCAGCATGATATAATTGTACTCGTCGCTCTTTCGGTCAACATACAGAATCTTTCCCTGAAACTTCTCCCGGAAATCCTGCTCCAGAGTAAGCATCAGTCCCGGCGTCTGCAATGTCTCCGGGAGTACCACAACTCCATCGAGGCATCATAATCAATCAGCGAGAAAATGCTTGTCTCCCCGACTTCACGCTCTGACGTATCCTGATATTTCCGGTATGTGGCAAATGTACAGACATCATAATCAAAAGCAAACGCCTTTGCGAGAAATCCCTGCATGAAATTTGCCTGATAATTTTCCTCCAGCTGCGAGGATAAAATAGCGATTCTTTTTCTCAACGTTATCGTCTCCCTTATGAAACAATCCTGTCAGACAGCGGCATCAATCTACTGTAATGATTGTTGTCTTCGCAGGATCAATCTCCTTTTCATTCAATATCAATTCTCCTATCTCCCCTGCCCTGATCACGCCTGCGGATGGATTCTTCACGCTTTCAATCCGTCCCGCAGTCTCTACGTCTGCTGTAGAATACTCAAATGCGAGTGTTGTATTTAAAAGTCTGCAATTTTTCATGACAACATTGTCCATATAACACATGCCCTGAAGACTCTCGATCACGCAATTTACAAATGTGACATTTCTGGAATTCCATCCCAGATATTCTCCGCAGATATAAGAATCATATACCATAATGTTCTCACAGTTCCAGAATGCATCCTTGGAAAGCATCTTCGCATGATGCACCTCCACATCATGGCATCCGTCAAAGCAGTAATTGCCGACAAGACGGAACTGATCAAGCTTCATATGATCGCAGTTCATAGCAAAGTAATCACCCTTTGCCACTACATTCTCCAGCGTCACATCACTGCAGTGCCACAGTGTTTCCTCCGCATGAGGAAGATCTACATTGCGTAAAGTAAGTCCCTTCACGCGTCGAAAGCCCTTCGGAGCCTCATACAGTGTGTCTGCCACGGTAATATTGTCCGTATACCAGATCCCTGCTCTTGCCATCTCCGCAAAATCACAGTCCTGAACGGTAATATTACGACAGTACCATAATGGATACTTCCACTGAAAGGATGTGTTCTTCAGCGAAATATCTCTGCTCTCCTTTAACGGTGATTCGCCATCTGCAAATATCGAATATTCAATAGAAAGGTCTTTGCTGCGGAATAATGCCCTTTCCCCTGTTAATCTTTGTTCTTTGATCTCCTGCATTGTAATTCTCCTTCATATTAACAATCCAATGCCTTTCTATTCACACTATTCTCCTTAACCAGAACAATTATACATCATCCTGCGCCAAAAGAAAAGCACCAAACCCTTTTTCCTATTTTATGTCAGCTGCTTTGTTCCGTGCCTTTTGTCCGCCTTGTCCCAGCTCTTGCTGAATGCCAGTCGCATTAGAAAAAGAACGCCACGGATGCACAGCTCAATACACATGGCGATCCATACACCGCGAAGTCCCAGCCGTGGAGCCAGAAAGGCTGCCAGCGGCAAACGCACAAGCCACATGCTGCAAAAATTCAGGCAGCTCGGAATCAACGTATCACCGGCTCCACGAAACACACCCGATGCCACGATTGAAGCCGCATACATCGGCTCCGCAAACGCCTCGATCCGAAGCACCTGCGCACCGAGAGCGCGAATTGCCACATCCGGTGACAGCACCGCGATCATCCATGGTGCGATCAGATACATCACTGCCCCGCTGACTGCCATCACCGCCATACCAAAGCCGGTAGCGATCCATCCCAGTCTCTTGGTCAGATCATGACGTCCCGCACCGACACTCTGACCGATCAATGTCGTTGCCGCTGAACCAATCCCATAGCCCGGCATATAGCACAGGCTCTCCGCAGTAATGGAAAATGAATTGGCTGCGATCGCGATCATGCCAAGCGGCGCAACAATTCTTGTCGACATGATCTGCGCCCCGCTCATGATAAACTGCTCCACTGCCACGGGGACGGAAATACAAACGGCCCTTTTAAGATCCTTCCGGTGAAAGCACAGCTTCTCCCCCTTCCTAAGATGAAGTGCGGGTGATCTGGCAAGCAGAAAATACATCATACAGATCATGATCACAAGCTGCGCCAGTGCTGTTCCAAGTGCTGCTCCAAGCACACCGAGTCCCATCCCAGGTATCAACAGCGTAATTCCCGCCAGACGGATATTGTGTCCCGGAAAGATCAAGAACATATTAAACAACATGTCCAAAAAGCACATCAGCACATGCAGAATACTTGGCAGACGCATATTCCCGCTGCTTTGCAGCATAGCTCCCGCCGCCAGGTTCATCTGCATAACCGGCAGCGCCAGTGAATAAATCAGAAAATAATGAAATGCATCCTGACAGATCCGGCTTTCTCCGCCAAGCCATTCCGGAAGTGTCCGGCTGATGCCGGTGCCGATCGACAGCAGAACCAGACTATATAACAATGCCACTGCAAGTCCCTGCTTCATGATCCGCCTTGCCCCAACGTCATCCCCGGCTCCGATCCGATGTGCGATCTGCACGCTGAAGCCCGTGTTAAATGCAGAGGTAAGACCACCTAAAAGCCATGTGCTGGATGCTACCAGTCCGATGGATGCCGATGCGTCTGCACCGAGCCTTCCCACCATGGATGCATCAATGTATTCCATCACGATCGAGGATATCTGTGCAAAGATCGCCGGAACGCTTAAATGAATGATCAGCAGAAGCTGTTGCTGCAGGGAAAGCTTTCTTCCCGCTCTCAATCCCTCCAGCAGCTCTGCACTTTTGTCGTTTTTCATATTATTTATGATTCCTTTTCATGACACCTGCCCTCGATGCCCTTCTTGAAACGTCTTAACCCTTCCATAAGATTCTTTCGTGTCGTTGCCGTATTCAGTCTTAAAAACTGTGCTCCGTTTCCGCCAAAGATATTGCCCTCTGACAGATAAACACCTGCCTTTTCACGCAGATATACAGACAGCTTTTCACTGTCATCCGTCACCTGACTGCAGTCAAGCCACATAAGATATGTCACATCAAGGGAGCCTGTTGTGATCATCGGCATCTCCGTCTGAATAAATTGTACCGCAGCCTTCTTATTCTCCTGAAGATATTCGCGGAGCGCATCCAGCCACTCGCCGCCTTCCTCGAAGGCTGCCACAGCCACGTCCACGGCAAATGCATTCGGCTCTGCCACTTCGTCTGTGTTCAACGCTCTCCACATTCTGTGGCGCAGGAGCGGATCCGGAACCATAACCGCCGCCGTCTGCAGTCCCGCAATATTAAATGCCTTTGTCGGTGCGATCGCCGTCACACTGATCGCCGCGCACACATCAGATACTGACGCAAACGGAATATATTCCTTCCCCGGTGCCGTCAGATCACAGTGGATCTCATCCGAGAACACAACTACATGATGCTTCCGGCACAGCTCACCGATCCGCGATAAGGTGTCTGCATCCCATATATTTCCTACCGGATTGTGCGGATTACACAGGATCATCATGGACACCTGCGAATCCGATAATTTCGTCTCCAGATCCTCCCAGTTGATCGTATACCTGCCATTCTCATAGGAAAGCGGACTCTCCACCACAAATCTTCCATTGTTGATGATCGAATTAAAGAAAATATTGTATACCGGCGTCTGGATCAGAATCTTCTCCCCCGGCGTTGTCAGCTTGCGTACTGCAGTTGATAAAGCCGGGATCACACCGGTGCAAAAGATCAGCCAGTCCTTTTCAATCTCCAGATGATGGCGTTTCTTCCACCAGTCCTGATAAGCCTGATACCAACAGTCCGGCAGAACGGAATACCCAAACACACCATGCTCTACTCTCTTCTGAAGTGCTTTTCTGACGGCCGGTGCCGTCTCAAAATCCATATCTGCCACCCATAACGGCAGTTCGTTTTCCGGCACATCCCATTTCAGGGAACCTGTATTTCTCCGATTAATCTCCTTGTCAAAATCAAATTTATTGTTCATGAATCTTCCTCCGATCTCTATGCTTCCCTCCACATTGCCTGCATACTCCAGCGTTTCGATCTGTCCGATTTTGCGGACAGATCCTTTCTGACCGTTATATGGAACAGATCTCTTCTCTGACGGAATCTGCCACCGGTCATATATACATCCTGCATGTACAGATCAACATGCAACGTACAGACGGATTCCTCTGAATGATATCCACGAAAGATCATCATTCCTGTATATTCACTGTATATGATATCTCCCAGACAGCCCTCCCGTGCCTCTGGTTCATACTGCGCAATATCTGAAATGTCCTTCTCAAATAATACCCGCTGTAAAAGGTTTACTAATTCTGCCTCAAATTCATGAAACGAAAAATCATGATTTAACAACTGCATTACCGATGTGATCTCCATGCGCGTCTGACCGCTCCTGCGGATCAACGGCATCGTCCGAACACCTTCCACCAATAGCTTTCCCAACTGTCCCACCGCATATACGACATAAAGCAGGAGCGCACCCACCAGCGGATCAATCAGGAGGCTTGCATAGTCCAGGCTGTTTAAAGCCAGAATCCGGTATAGCGAAACAACAAATCCTGCGCCCGCACCGATGCCGAAGCATTTTAATATGCGCCGGAAGCTTCTCTTCCAGTCACTGCCATGTTCTCTCTGAAAATATAACTGATGAATGAGATAACCGCGTCCCTGATAACGCGCCACCGCCTGAAGCCGCAGTCGTTTCAAAAGCTTATACGGCCGTCTCCGGTCTGACCGGAATATAATATCTCCTTCACACAGCCAATGCAGAAAAAGGAAATGTTGTTTCCCTGCATCCGAAAAAAAGTCCTGAGATGTCATTGCATACTCCATCTCAAGACCTTTTTCACGAAGACGCTGCCTTTGCGCCTGCAGAATGCGTGCTGCATCTGCGCTGACATTTTTGGGAAACGTCTCTTCCTTCGCCCACAGGAAAAGTTCCTCTGCCAGATCTGCAAACGACTCTCCCTGCGGTTTTATTTTATGTATCTGTTTTGTCTCTGTCATTAAACTAAACACAAGCCTTTCTTTGGTGTATTAAACTTATATTAAATCACCATCTGACCCTGTGTCAAGACTATGGTTTCAGACTGCCTCAAGGGCCTGCTTCAGATCTGCGATCAGATCCTTCTTATCCTCCAGACCGCAGGAGATACGGATCAGTCCTGCCGGAATACCTGCTTCCTTTAACTGTTCATCATTCATCTGGCGGTGCGTTGAGGTTGCCGGATTCAGGCAGCAGGTTCTTGCATCTGCCACATGCGTCTCAATGGCAGCAAGCTTCAGGCTCTTCATAAACTTCTCTGCAGCCTCTCTTCCTCCCTTTAACTCAAAGGAAACAACACCGCAGCCGCCGTTTGGCATATACTTCTGTGCTCTCTCATAATAAGGATCTCCTTTAAGACCCGGATAATTAACATGAGCTACCTGTGGCTGCTCCTTAAGAAACTCAGCAACTGCCTGTCCGTTCTCCACATGTCTCGGCATTCTCACATGAAGCGATTCCAGACCAAGATTTAAAATAAATGCATGCTGCGGAGACTGAATACATCCAAAATCACGCATGAGCTGCGCAGTACATTTCGTAATAAAAGCACCCTCTTTGCCAAACTTCTCCGCATAAGTAATTCCATGATAAGATTCATCCGGTTTACAAAGTCCCGGGAACTTATCGGCATACGCCATCCAGTCAAAGCGACCGCTGTCTACGATTGCTCCACCGACTGCTGCACCATGACCATCCATATATTTCGTTGTAGAATGTGTTACAATATCTGCTCCCCACTCGATCGGACGGCAGTTGACCGGCGTTGGAAATGTATTGTCCACGATCAGCGGCACTCCATGCTCATGTGCTGCCTTTGCAAACTTCTCAATATCAAGAACCGTCAATGCAGGATTGGCAATCGTCTCACCAAACACCGCCCTTGTATTGTCCTGGAATGCAGCTGCAAGCTCCTCCCCGGTGCAATCCGGTGATACAAAAGTCGCGTCAATACCCATCTTCTTCATGGTTACGGCGATCAGATTAAAGGTACCTCCGTAAATAGAGGAGGATGCCACAATATGGCTTCCGCATTCGCAGATGTTAAACAGTGCGAAGAAGTTGGCTGCCTGCCCGGAGGAGGTTAACATTCCTGCCGTTCCTCCTTCTAATGCTGCAATCTTTGCTGCCACATGATCGTTCGTCGGATTTTGCAGTCTGGTATAAAAGTAACCGGAATCCTCCAGATCAAACAGGCGTCCCATCGCCTCACTGGTGTCATATTTAAAGGTGGTCGACTGCACAATCGGAATCTGACGCGGTTCTCCATTGCCCGGCGTGTATCCGGCCTGCACACATTTCGTATTGATCGTATATTCGTTCATTTTCATCCTCCATTCCTGATTCCGGGTCTATCACCCAGTTTATCTCTATGTTTTTTCAGTATATGATATAGCATACCATTTCTATATTCGGTGTGCAACCATGAAGCAGAAATATCCTGCGAATCAGGAATCCTCCCGCTCGATTTTTCGCTGCTCCATCAGTTCAAAAAAACAATTCCGGACACCGTCATTGTGCGATCCCGGCAATGACATTTTCATGGACTTTTCGGTCAAATCACGATATAATCATAGTATAGTAACTTCAAAAACAGCATCGGAAAGGGTATGGTACATTACATGGGATTAATCAAAGCAATCGGCGGAGCGATCCGCGGTACAATGGCGGACCAGTGGAAGGAGTATTTTTACTGTGACTCCATGGACGCTGACGTTCTTGTAACAAAGGGAACCAAACGTGTCAAGGGCATGTTTGGTACGAAAAACAGTGGAAGCGATAACATTATCACCAACGGCTCTGTGATCGCAGTCAACGAGGGACAATGTATGATCATCGTTGATCAGGGCAAGGTCGTTGAGATCTGTGCCGAAGCCGGACAGTTCTTATATGATACATCAACAGAACCAAGTATATTCTGCGGGTCTTTAGGCAAAAGCATTGTTGCAACATTTTCAGAGATTGGCAGCCGTATCACCTTCGGCGGCGATGCCGGAAGAGATCAGCGCATTTACTTTTTCAACACGAAAGAGCTGATGGGAAACCGGTACGGTACACAGAATCCGATCCCATTCCGTGTTGTTGACCAGAACATTGGTCTTGACGTCGATATCACGGTACGATGTAACGGAGAATATTCTTACAAGATCGTGGATCCGATCCTGTTCTATACAAACGTCTGTGGCAATATTGTCGAGGAATACAAGCGTGATCAGATCGATGATCAGTTAAAATCCGAGCTGCTGACTGCGCTGCAGCCGGCATTTGCAAAGATTTCCGCAATGGGCATCCGTTACAGTGCAGTTCCGGCACACACAATGGAGTTAGCGGACGCTCTGAACGAGGTTCTGTCCGAAAAATGGGCTAACCTCCGTGGCATTAAGATCATTTCCTTTGGTGTCAACAGCATCACGCTCCGCCGGAGGACGAGGAGATGATTAAGAACCTGCAGCGTACTGCTGTTATGAGAAATCCGGGTATGGCTGCTGCCACACTGACTGAGGCACAGGCAGAGGCAATGAAATCTGCTGCTGCCAACACCTCTACCGGACCGATGATGGCATTTGCAGGCATGAATATGGCAACGCAGGCTGGCGGAATCAATGCCGGCAACCTGTTCCAGATGCAGGCTGAGCAGGCCGCTACCGCAGCAAGTACAGCTGTTCCTTCCCCGGCAGCACCATCCTCTGATAACTGGACCTGTTCGTGCGGTGCCGTAAACACCGGTAAATTCTGTGCAGAATGCGGTGCTCCAAAGCCAGCCCCTGCCGCCGGATGGACCTGCTCCTGCGGTGCAGTCAATCAGGGCAGATTCTGTTCCGAGTGCGGTGCAAGAAAGCCGACCGGCGTTCCTTTATACAAATGTGATAAATGCGGATGGCAGCCGGAGGATCCTGCAAATCCACCGAAATTCTGTCCGGAATGCGGTGATCCTTTCGATGATAACGATATTCAGTAGATATCGGATCACATGCAATTAAACCTGTTTTAAAAGGCGGACTCCATTTGGAATCCGCCTTTACTTATCCTGTCATTCCGACAAAACCGCAAATCTGCCCTGTCGGAATCAATATCAATTTTAGTGAATAAATACTGCCTCACGATACTGAACCATATCATAAATCTGCTTAGAAACCGATGGTTCCAGATTCAGACAGCCATGAGAACCTCTTACCTTATAATAATTCTTTGTCCATGAAGACCATCTCTGCCATGGTGCAGAGTGGAAACCTGTACCGGACCAGGTAATACGTACCCAGTTATCAACCGGAGTTTCGTAATTATCGCCCTTCAGGACTCGATGTGTATTATGCTCCTTGATGAAGTATGCACCGGTCGGTGTGCTTCTTCCCTCCACCGGAAGTCCGCTGATACACTTGCAGGAATATGCGACCTTGCCCTTACGGAATACATAAACCATCTGGTCTGCCAGAGAAATCTCTGTATAATTCTGCGTATCCCAGTCCACCGCAAAGTTCTGATAATCCTTCTGGAATGCCGTATTCAGATACTCGACTGTATTCTTAATGGTCAGTGCCTTCTTATTATCCTGATTGTCCGGTTCCTTCAGGTACGCCTCGGTTGCCGATGTATCCAAAGACTTCTTCAAAGCTTTCATCGTCTGACTTAAAGTCTTCTCATAATCCATCTGCCAGCCATAATCACCGCCGTAAATCTTAACATTCTTGCCATTGTGATCCTTGATGGTTCTGGTCTTTCCTACTGTTTTATACTTGAGACAGAAGGCTTCCACCCAGTCAGAGATTGCATCCTTATCATACTTAACCTTACCGTTCTTATATGTAATCCATTGCGAGATTTCCTCCGGTGTGATCTGCTCGGTCACTCCCTCGCCCATGTTCCACTTAATGAAACGAATGGCTGCGTTATTACAGGTGCTGAGTGCCGTCTTAAGTTCCTCATCCTCTGATGTGATTTTCGGCGCCTTATATACACCCGGATATGTCTTCTCATCCGTCAGATCCATCTTGGTCTGTGCTCTCTGCAGAGTCTCCTCGATCGCATTGATGAATGCTTTCTTTTTCAGCTTATTACCCGGAACCTCAGCAACACACTCATACTGCTTCTTTTCGGAAGAATACTGCACATGCGCACTGACCGGCTTCTGGATCTGATAGCCGTCCCCGGTCATCAATGCTGATTCGGAAGCAATGCGTGCCACCTTACCGGCATCATATGTCACATCATAATCCATGGTGTACTCTCTCTTCTTTCCAAAGAAAGACATAGAAGCATGCTGCTTGTCAAACAACTCATCAAACTGTGAACCAATATCAAACTTATAATCAATGTCTTCTCCTGAAAGAGTCAGGCTGCCGCCATCTCTCGCCGTGATCGTCAGGGAATAGTCCTTATGCGTATCGATCAGCTTCTGCTTAGACTGTGCCAGCGTCTGCTTCGACACATCCACGCCGTTGATCGTCGTTCCGCCATACCAGCGTCCGCCATAATATCCCTTCTGCCAGATTAAAACTGCAATCACTGCCACTACGAGCACGCCTGCGATTCCAAGTATGATCCGAAGTAACCAATTTTTTTCCATGTGTCCCCCTCGTCCTCTTTTCCTATAAATTTATATAATCCTATGTTTTTAAACAAACCATTTTATACTATACAACTTTTAGTATAAAAAGTCAGCCCCTTTTTTCAGCTTATTTTGCACAAGTTTTTCGCCTTTTCCCTTGTATTGCGTGGCAAAACGACAAATGAATGTGGTTGCCGGTAACTTCTTCCTTACTGCTGCACGCAATATTCTACGATTTCCTTCGGATCACTGATCAAAAGCTTTGCACCATGCTCCTTCAGAAAATCAGCCTTGCGGAAGCCCCATTCCACGATCAGGCTGTCCATCTGTGCATTCTGTGCCGTTGCAACATCCACCTCGGAATCACCCACATAAATTGCCCTGTCTCTCGCAACACCAAGCTGGCGCAGAACATCATTCACTCCATCCGGTGCCGGCTTCTTAAGAATGCCCTCACGTTCTCCGACTGCCACATCAAACATTCCCTCAAAATACTGCTCTGCCAGCTCCTTTACCGCACAGTCCGCTTTGTTGGATACGACGGCTGTCTTGATTCCGGCTTCCCGCAGCTTCTGTATCGTCTCATGAATGCCGTCATATGGCTTTGTCTTGTCTGCACAATGCTCCTGATAATATGTCATAAAATATGCATGAACCTTGTCAATCTCGGAAACCTCAAGCCCCTTCGGAACACCTCTCTCGATCAACAGACGGATTCCGTTCCCCACAAAGGAGCATACCTCCCCGATCGTATGCTCCGGATAATGGAAATGACGCAGTGTTGCATTCAGGCTGTCCGCCAGATCCTCCAGTGTGTTTAAAATGGTTCCGTCCATATCAAAAATAACCAAATCATATTTCATCTCTGTATCACGCCTTTCTGTCTCTCATTCTCTTTTAATGATAGTCTACATTAAAAAAAATATCCATAGACAGATACAACAATCCATCCATGGATATTTCACTTCACTTTGTATAATTTTACTTTACCGTATTTTCCGGACGGCTCACCTTGATCTTCCATGAAAATTTAACGTTTCAGAAACTGCTTATGCTACCGGCTGCTGAAGACGTTTATTCCTCATGATCTCAACAATCCCGGTACCTGCCGAAACCATTCCGAGAAGGCTCTCCCTTGCCACCTCAAATTTACTGAACAGCTGAAGCTTCTCTGTCAGGTTGTCATATACCTTCCAGTCTCCCGTATACAGGCTGTTCTCGCCGCCATTACGGATAAATCCCTCAACATCCTCCACCGGATATCCAAGCAGAAATCCCATCTCATGAGGAAAATCTCCCTCTCCCCGCAGAAATGCCTCATAATGAACACGAAATACATACAAAACCCTGCCCAGACTCAGATCCTCATAACCCATCCGGCACAGTCCCTCTGCCACACATTCCTGTTCCATGTATTTTTCAAGCTGTTTTTTGTTGTATAAAAGAACCGCTGCCTTCTCCTTTTCCTGTGCTACAATGAAATAGGATATCCCCGCCTTTTTCAGCAGATGCTGAACACAAACCAGCTCACGGCTGCGCAGCATCAGAAGATTGGATGGCTTTAAACCCGCTAAAAGCGGAGCACACTGATAGGCAATCCTCATCTCAATATTATTTCCATCTATGCTCTGGAGCATCTTCGATAATCCCTGGCTCATTCTTCTCCTCCGATGTTAGTCCAGTCTTTTTACTGTTAGTTTTAACTAACTTCATGACTAGAATACCCTTTTTCTCTCCCTGCGTCAATCACATTATTGATTCTTTTTTTCATTATGTTCATTTCTGCAATTTATTATGTACCCGGATATTATGAATAAAACTTTCCAGATAAAAAGAATAGTCGCACACAATATGAGCTCTTTAGGATTTATTATATCTATATCCCGTTTTTCGGACAGATATCCTCCAGACAACACCGGTCACAATACGCTTCGTTCTCGCCGTACATACTTCCCGTCCATGATTGACCAGACGGTGACAGAAATCGCTGCCCTCTTCCGGAGGGATCAGCTTCCACAATGCCATCTCCACCTTCTTCGGATCCTTGATCCCGTCCACAAGCCCCATCCGGTTACTAAGCCGGATACAATGGGTATCCGTTACAATCGCCGGCTTGCCAAATACATCTCCCATGATCAGATTGGCACTCTTGCGCCCCACACCCGGCAGCTCAAAAGAGCATCAAAATCCTCCGGAACCTTTCCACCATATTCGTCCCGCAGCATTTTCATACATGCGCTGATATCTCTCGCCTTACTCCTTCCAAGACCACACGGGCGCACAATCTGTTCAATGTCATCCACATCCGCTGCGGCCAGTGCATCCACATCCGGATACTTTGCAAACAGTCCCTGTACGACCACGTTTACCCTGGCATCGGTACACTGCGCTGCCAGGCGCACACTGACTAAAAGCTTCCATGCCTCCTCATAGTCAAGCGTACAGTCCGCATCCGGATATTCTCTTTTCAAGCGTTCAATGATTTCTAAGGCTCTCTGCTTCTTTGTCATCTGTTCTCTCCTGTTACAT
This sequence comes from Roseburia sp. AM59-24XD, assembly GCF_003478445.1. GTDB lineage: Bacteria > Bacillota > Clostridia > Lachnospirales > Lachnospiraceae > Jutongia. The sequence continues at coordinate 19,871 of NZ_QUET01000001.1, read as the reverse complement.
ATTTTAAACGAAAAACAACTGCCGGAACATTACCGCTTCACGCTGTAACACTCCGGCAGTTTCGAATTACTGTTCGTCTTCCTGTTCCATTCTGCCGCGGATATAATCCTCCAGAATCTTGACCGTACCATCCAGTCCCAGACGACTGCTGTTAATGCAGACATCATAGCACCTTGAATCTCCCCACTTACCTTCACAGTAGCTGTTGTGATATCTCTCTCTCAGCCGGTTATGACGGGCAAGTGCTGCCTTCGCTTCCTTCTCTGTGAAGTTACGTCTTTCCATGACACGCTTGATCTTCGTATCCTCATCACCCAGAATAAAAATTGGGATCAATCCATCATACTCGCGCAGAATATGTTCAGAACATCTTCCGACAACAACAAAGGAGCCTCCTTCGTTGGCTTTCTTTCTCAGATAATTAAACTGACGCTTCGCCAATGTGTACTCTGAAGAATTCTTCGTACCGGAAAACTTCTTGGAGAATGCTAACGGAGCCGGCATCTCGTCACATTCACGCCACTCCTCCACGTTCGCCTCATCTCCGAACACGTTGTCCAGCAGTTCACGATCATACATCGGAAAGTCGAATATCTCGGACAGTTTCTCTGCGATCTTATGTCCACCGCTTCCGTACTCTCTGCTGATTGAAATAATCCATTGTTTTCCCATATCTTCCGCCTCCCTTCTTTGTATAAATCATACCATTTTTTCGGAAAATCGTCAATTCCCTCCCCGTATGGAAATGTCCACAACATCCGTAATATTCAGACATTCCCCGCTTTCAAGCTTTATAACTTTCGCATATGCATCCACGCTCTTTACCACACCGTTTACCTTTACATACGCCCCTCCGCTTTTCCTTTGATCCGGACGAAATACGGTAAACTCTGCTTCGCCCCCCTGCTCCTGCATCAACACCTGCAGCATTTCATCCAGCCGCCTCTTCTGGTCTTCATCCAGTTCCATGCGTTCGCTCGTCCGGCGCGCCTTTTCCTGCACTGCCTCCTTGTGACCGGTCAGTGCCGCAAAGGAAGAAAACTGTGCCGCACGCTCCTCCATTGACATATGCGGATGCGTCTGTGATCTGTGGTGTGGCAGATTCACAATATCTTCATACGGAAACGGATCTGTTCGCTCTCTCATGCCCTGTGTCCTCCAATCTGCCTGTTCCTGTCTCTTGCCGTTGCGCCCTCCTCCAGATTCATGCCCTTTAAGATCGCATTTTTGCCAAATTTCTTCTTGATATCAATCACGGCATGCTGCATGCGCTTTTCCCTGGCAAGTTCCTTCTCTTCCTGTTCTTTCTTTTGTTCCTCCAGAGCGACATCTTCAAAAAGGCTGAGCTGCTCATACTGCACCTCCTGTGCCGCCTCTCTTTCATCGATCACATGATTTGCAGTAATATTGATTCGCCGGACAAGCAGATTTTCATTGACAATCCGGTCATACAGCGATAAAACCGCCTCCATGATCCGATGTGTGGATGATGTTTTACAGCCAAGATTTGCAGTTCCATGCGCATGCTTGGGGATTCTTCTTCCATACCGGTCCGTTGTCACTTCCCCACGGTAGCTTTTCTTGCCGGTCCGGTCCAGATTCTCCACATCATATCCGACCGTCAATACCATCTGATCCGTCACAAGTCCTTTATCTACCAGCTCTAATACCAGAAGATCCGTCATTTCCTTGACCACAAGCCTTGCCTTCTCATAATCGTACGGACAGGATAACACCTGTCCGGAGCCAAGACTGTTTGTTGCAGGACGGTAGCTTTTGATCTGTGCGATCGTGCAAGGTTCCCAGCCCCAGGCGTGATCGATCAGAAGCTCCGCATTAACGCCAAACAACCGGTAAAGCAGATCCTCATTGTAATAATCGGTATCACTGCCGATCGAGCATCTTGCTACATCTCCCATCGTGTACATGCCTGCCTGCGCTAACTTCCTCGCATAGCCCGGTCCGACACGCCAGAAGTCCGTGATCGGCTGATGATCCCAGAGATTTCTCCTATAACTCATCTCATCCAGTCTTGCGATCCGCACTCCGTTTTCATCCGGCTCGATATGCTTTGCTTCCACATCCATTGCGATCTTGCACAGATACAGATTGCTTCCGATCCCCGCTGTCGCCGTGATTCCCGTACTGTCAAGCACATCCTGTATGATCGTGGCGGCAAGACGCTCCGGCGTCATCTGATAGGTGTCCAGATAATCGGTCACATCCATAAATACCTCATCAACCGAATACACATGCATATCCTCCGGCGCCACATATTTCAGATAAATATCGTAGATCCTTGTGCTGTACTCCATGTAATATGCCATCCGCGGCGGTGCCGCAATATAACCGAGTGCCAGCTTCGGATCTGCCGACAGCTCCGCGTCAAGAAACGACTCCCCTTCCAGACGGTGTCCGGGTGCCTTTTCCCTTCTCTGTGCATTGATGCGCCGGACTGCTTCAACCACCTCAAAAAGTCTGGCACGTCCCGATATCCCATAGCTTTTCAGGGACGGCGAGACCGCCAGACATATTGTTTTCTCTGTTCGACTGGCATCGGCAACAACAAGGTTGGTGGTAAGAGGATTCAGTCCCCGCTCCACACACTCCACCGATGCATAAAATGATTTCAGGTCAATGGCAATATATATCCGTTCTTTCATACCTCCATTATAGCAAACTTATGTTTCTTTTACAAATAACAATATCCCCCATTATTCCCGAATGATCGACTTGCTACTAAAGTAGGTGATAACCAGATAACCACCATAGATCACCACAATGATCGCTGCCGCAAGCAGTGTTGAAGAAAGAAGCTGATCCTTTTGTGCCAAATAAGACAGAACATCAACGGCAAACCGCATTCCAAAATAAGAATGGATCACGGCAAGCAAAAGCGGACAGAGAAAGAAGATCACAATCTGCTTAAACAATGCTCCGTTTAACATTTTATTTTCCACGCCAAGCTTTCGAAGCATCCGGTAACGTTCCACATTATCCGCACTCTCTGAAAGCTCCTTTAACGCGAGAATTGCGGCCCCCGCCATCAGAAATACGATACCAAGATACAGACCGATAAAGGTCACCAGCGCACTCAGCCCCAGGCTCGCATCTGCCAGTTCCTGCTTGGATGCATAAATATATTTTCCTTTTAAGGAGCTGCTTCTAATCTCCTTTTCAAGCTTCTGCTTTTCCTGCTTGCTGACTGCCTTATAATTTCCAAACAGGCAGTCCTGTTTGATCCATTTCTCCTGAACGACATCATCCGGCACCAGTATGATTCCCGTATTCAGGCTCTGGGCGGAAATGTCCAAAAAGCCTTCCTGACATTTGCGGTACTTTGGCTTTAACGTGCTTCCAAACACCTCAATCGTCTGCCCGCTTGAAAGCACCTCATCCCGAAGCTGCATCATATTATCGAAATCAGCAATCACCATATATTCATCGGATGCCAGCGTATACTGCTTTCTTCCGTACAGCTTCATCAGACGGTTATAATCGCTTATTTTTATAATATCTTCACCGGTGTCTGTGATCATTTGCGGATACTTCTTTTTCACATCACCGAGCTTATCGCCGCAGAAGTCCTCAAAGGTAAAATCCGGACTTCCGTAGACATACACCTCACAGGAATCCTTCAGATATCCGTCCAGATCAACCTTAATGTCCTTATATCTCTGTTTTACGGTACGATGGGACGAGGCAATCTCCTTCTTGCTGTATTCATCCTGCGTCGATGCATAGCGATCCAGATTCATCAGTGCGCTGAACTCAATATCGACCGGTGCCTTTTTGTTCAGGTTGCTGGTCATTGTATTTTTGATTGCAAATGCAGAGGTAAGAATACAGATCGTGACAAACAGCATCAGGCAGATGATCGTCATGGAAAATACCGTCGTGTTGATCTTACTACTTAACTGCCGCAGCACAAAGCTGTTGAGTCCTTTGTAATATAAGCTTTTCATGGACATCACAACACGAAGCAATAATCCGGAAACGGACCAGAAGATTAAAAATGTGCAGATCATTCCTGCGACGATCACCCAACTCATTCCCTTGAGCGAAATATCTACGGCATGGAATCCGACCCGGTAATAGCAGTTTGCCAGCACGGCTGCGGCAGCCACAAAGACCAGTGTACAAAGCCATGGATTTTTCATGCGAAGCTTCTCTGATTTTCTGCCGGCATAGATCAGATCGATCAGCTTTAAACGGCTGACATTGACGGTATTAAAAATAATCACAACGGCGTAAATGATCACAAAGCACAGGATCGTTTTACGACAGGCAGACAACGAGAAAATGAAACGATATTTACTCATATCTGCATCAAACATATTTGCAACAAACGCACTCATAAACTGTGATGCAGCGACACCGATCGCCAGACCTGCTGCCAGAGAGCCGATACCAACCACCAAGGTTTCCAAAACCAGGATTGTAGACACCTTCTGTTTTCCCATTCCTAATGTCAGGTAAATACCAAACTCCCTGTTTCTTCGTTTCATCAGGAACCGGTTGGCATATATGATCAAAAATGCCAGAACAAATGATACAAATACACTTAAACCCGACATGATCGTAATCATCATTTTAATAATCTCTCTGGTATCCTTTGACACATTCATCATCACCGTCTGCGATTCCAGCGAATTAAAGATATAAAAGATTGCTACGCCGATCACGATCGTAAAGAAATAAACCGCATAATCCCGTATGCTTTTCCCCATGTTTTTTAAGGCTATCTTAAAGAGCATCGCTGACGTCACCTCCTAACAGAGCGAGAACATCAATGATCTGTCCGAAAAATTCCTTCTTCGATAAATCACCTCTGTGAAGCTCATGAAACAGCTTTCCATCCTTAATAAAAATCACTCTGGATGCATAGCTTGCCGAAAACGAATCGTGTGTCACCATCAAAATCGTCGCCTGAAGTTCCTGATTCAGGTACGCAAACTTCTCCAGCAAAAGCCGGGATGATTTGGAATCCAGCGCACCAGTCGGTTCATCCGCCAGCACCAGCTTGGGATTTGTTACAACTGCCCTTGCCGATGCCACTCTCTGCTTCTGTCCGCCGGACATCTCATAAGGATACTTGTTTAAAACATTTGCAATGTCTAACTCCTTCGCCACCTTACGCACCCGCTTGTCAATCTCTGCTGCTTTTACATTCTGAATGGAAAGCGCCAGTGCGATATTTTCATATGCCGTCAATGTATCTAACAGATTGAAATCCTGAAAGATAAATCCAAACCGCTCTCTGCGGAAACGATTTAACGCCTCTCCTCTTAATTTGGTGACGTTCTCTCCGTCCACATAAATATTTCCCGCGGTTGGACGGTCTACTGTGGAAATGCAGTTAAGCAGCGTCGTCTTACCGCTGCCGGAAGCACCCATGATCGCCACAAACTCCTGTGGCTGTACATCAAAGGAAAGATCATCGATCGCCTTTGTCAGACTCGATCTGCTCCCGTAATATTTTTCCAAATGTTCTACATGTAATGTATTCTGCATGTTGATTCCCCTTTCTTGATCACGTTTTCTCCATTGTATCGGGGAATCTCCCATTTGTCGTTCGCCCAATCTGACTGTATATTACAAAAATGTAATGTTGACCTGTGTATACGAACCTTCCTCAGAAATAACATTGATCTCATGCCCCAGCTTGTCACACATGTTTTTGGCAATATAAAGCCCCATTCCCGTCGATTTTACTTCCATGCGGTCAAGGATCCTGCCATTACTTCCGGTAAAGGATTTCTCAAACAGTCTCGGCAGATCGCTTTCTGCAATCCCGATCCCGTTGTCCCGAATTGACAGAATTGTTTTCCCTTGCTCTGCGGACGCGCTGATCTGTATCATAGCATCTGTTTCACGGCGGTATTTGATACTGTTGTTGATAATCTGATCCAGAATAAACTCCATCCATTTCGCATCGGTCACAACCACCTGATCACAATCGGATACCTGAAATTCCACCTTATTTTCCAGCAGATCATCCTTATTCTTCATTGCGGATTTATGCACGATCTGTGCCAATGAACATCGCTGGAACAGATAATCCTTCTCGGAATGCTCTGCCCTTGTATAATAAAGCACCTGCTCCGTATAACGGTCAATGCGTCGAAGCTGCTCTACAAACTTTTTATCCAGATTCTCCGAGTGATTGTGACACAAGAGCAAAAGGCTTGCCACCGGAAGCTTCACCTGATGAACCCACATTTCAATAAAGTCCTTGAAATCCTTCATCTGTCTGCGGTTTTCGTTGACCTGCTCCGTCATGGATTTATTGGCCTCATATAAAACCTGCGCAAACAGCTCGCCTTCATAAAATCCCGGCTGCCGCAGCGTCTCCAGGATCAGGTACTTCTGATCCATCCGGTCAAGATTCTGGAAAAGACGCCGGTAATACGCGTTCTTCCGGCAGTAGTCATAGATCAGTCCGATAAGAGTCGCTACGCTCATTACTACAGAGACCACACCAATCAGCTCTGTTCCCACACCGCACGCTGCCATAAAGACAACCGAGACAACCAAAGCTGCCACAAACAGAGTGATCATGACACGCCTGTCCTGTAAATATCTGCCTATCCTCATATCAGTACATACCCCTGTTTCTTTCTGGTCTCAATTGCATCCGCATATCCCATTTCCGCAAGCTTTGTCCGCAGTCTGCTGATATTGACCGTCAGCGCATTATCACTGATATATTCACTGTTGTCCCAAAGTCTTGTCATCAGCTCATCTCTGGACACGATCTGCCCTGATGCTGAAGCAGTGTCATAAAGATCAGCATTTCATTTTTGGTCAGGATCATCTGGATCTGTCCCGAATCAAGGACACCTTTCCCCGGATTCACTGCAATATCCCGGTAGCTGCAGGAGCCTGTGGCATTCGTCTCTGTTCGCTTTAAGATTGCCTGGATCCTTAAAAGCAGTATGGTCGGATTATACGGCTTTGTAATATAATCGTCCGCGCCATAGCTCATCGATAAGACCTCATCCAGTTCCTCTGTGCGGCTCGTCACCATGATGACCGGCACATCTGACTTCTGTCTGAGTTTCCGAAGCACCTGCTCTCCGTTCATCTTCGGAATGTTGATGTCAAGCAGTACAAGATCTGCATTACTGTCCAAAATAACGGACACAGAATGCGCAAAATCTGTGAGGATCTCCGCCTCATATCCTGCATTTTTCAACAGGGCACAAAGCTCCTCACAGATTACTTTTTCGTCTTCTACGATCATTATTTTCTTCATACGCAACTCCTTTCAAGCGGCATTTTATCATGCATTCTCCTGTTCCCGGATATATGCCTCCATAATTGCCGCCGCGGTTGCTGCCAGATCCGGACATGGACGCTTCTTATAATACTCCTGCGTCCGCTTGGACGGAGTCGGGTCATCCTTACCTTTGCCAAGCCCCAGAAGCTCCCGGCACACGATCGAGCCGTTTCGCTCCTGATACTCTGCAGCAAGCTGCTGTATTCTGGCATAATGCTCTGACTTTCCCTCAAAGTCCTTCGGTTCATCATAGCCGTACAAAATGCCGGCCACCATAAACATGCCGGACACAGCACCGCACACCTCCCTGAGTCTTCCCATTCCTCCACCAAAGGATGAGCTTAGCTTCATGGCCGTGCTGTGATCCATGTCATATTTGTCCTCAAACGCCAGAAATACTGACTGGCTGCAGTTATAGCCCTCCAAAAACAACTGTTTTGCCCTCTGTCCATACACGCTGTTTTCCACATCAATCTCCATGTTCTTCCTCCGTTATCTGTATATTAACTATACGGTAAAGTGACCAATGTTGTCTGCCAGAAGATCTGCCGTCTGACGAAGATTTTCCGTCGACTTTTCGATCTTTCCGAAGCTCTCTGCCATCTCCGACAGTGCATTTGTCGTCTGAGAAGTCCCCGTTACATTGTTCTGTGCAATCTCCGACATGGCATCAATTCTCTGTATGATCTCTGCTCTTGCAGCCTCCAGCGCTTTCATCTGCTGTCCGATATTTCGGATATATCCGATCGAGGTCTCTATCTGCTTCATCACGCTCGCCACACTTTGCTCCGTGTTGGCAATATATTCGTTCTGCCGCTCGATCACCTCCTGGGTCTGTGCCATGGTGCCAACCACTCGCTCGGAATTTTTCAGAAGAGTATTGACCATCTCTTCGATATTGCCGCTGGCCGCATTGGACTGCTCTGCCAGCTTCTGGATCTGTGATGCTACCACCGCAAAGCCTCTTCCCGCTTCACCGGCGCGTGCCGCCTCAATACTCGCATTCAGTGACAACAGATTTGTTTCCTCTGCGATCTGCGAAATAAACAGAGACGCCTCGCGGATGCTCTGTGCTGAGCTGTTCGTCTGTGCCGTCTGCTCCACAATCTGTGCGACTGCTTCCTTTACATCGGCACTGATGCCACGCAGACCATTGATCGTGACTGCCGTTTTGTCACTGGCATCCTTCATGCTGTCGGCGCTGCTCTCAAGGCTATCTGCCTCGCGGCCGGTCTTTAAGATAAGATCTCCCATATCACGCACATTCTGGGAAGCACTTCCGACATCTTCTGCCTGTCTGTTTGCTCCGTCCGTGATCGTATCCATCGCATGATTGACTTCACCGATCCCATTGTAGGTATAATGAGAAGTCTCCTCAAGAGTATTGGACGCCTGCAGCAGAGTATCCGTACTTTCTTTGATATCTCCGACAATCTTGCAAAGCTCCTCCTGCAGATTATGGATCGCTCTGGAAAGATTTCCAATCTCATCATTTCTGCGTAACAGCTTCTGATTCTGCTTTACGTTCAGATTGCCCGATGAAACCTCCATCACCTCATCAATACTTTTATTCAATGCTTTCGTGATCGAATTGGCACTGATCCCCACCGCAATACTGCATGCAACCATAAGGATCAGAACAATCGCCACGATCGTATTAATGATCTCCAGCACACTGCGGAATGTTTTCTGCTTCTCCTGTCCGGCAAACACCATGCCGATCGGCTCACTCGTTGTTCCGTCCTGATAAACCGGCACATAATATCCGTAATAGATCGTACCGTCCATCGATACATTATCACTGAAATATTCTTTGCCGCCCTTTAAAACCGTTTTGACGATCTTATCTCCTGCCGGACTTCCAAGCAATCTGTTGCCATCCTTGTCCGTTGCCGACGTCATAATACGGTCGGAGCCATAGAAAAACGTAACCTCCATGCCGGATTCTTTCTTGATCGTATCCACCAGCGTTTCCGACTGGGAAATATTATAGCTTCCCTTCCAGATCGCACCGTTTTCCGCCTTCAGATACGAGCCCGTATTCTGGTCATACGCCGCCTGTGTTGCAACCGCTGTACCCTTCAATGACTCCTCCACCTTACTGATGATCGCGCCCTTTACGATTGTTGCCGCTATAATGATCACACTGATCCCCAGAAGCATCAGGGCAAAACCGCACTTAATATAATCTTTTTCCGTAACGTGATTTTCATACGCATCTCCTTTACTTTATTACAACAACATTGCGATAATACCAGTTGATCTTTCCCGTGATCGTGGCATCATCCAGTGTTTTTCCCTTCTGACCGATCTTCTTTCCGGTGTTCGTCTCCAGAACGCCATCAAAAACATTGTTCTGTCCGCTCAGGATCTCTGCTGTTGCTTCATCTACCTTCTGCTGTGTTCCATCCGCTGCAAAGGAAGCAAGACCTGTGATCTCCACAAGTCCCTCTGCCATACCACCATAATAGTTACTGCCGTCCCAGGTACCGTCGATCACACTCTTGACCGCTGCCGTATAATAAGCACTCCAGTTCCAGATCACGCTGGTCAGACAGGACTTAGGCGTCTCCTTACTCATATCGGAATTGTATCCGATTCCGTACACTCCTTTTTCCTGTGCCAGCGTCTGCGGATACGATGTATCACAATGCTGTGTCATCACATCACACCCCATGCTTAACAGCCGCTCAGAGGCTTTCTTCTCTTTCTTTTCATCGTACCAGCTGTTCGTGACATCCACATAGATCTTCGCTTTTGGATTAACCGACTCAACACCGATCGCAAACGCATCGATGCCTCCGGTCACCTCTGCATTTGACGAATCCTGCGCTGCCACATAGCCGATTTTGTTGTTTTTCGTATTCATTCCGGCCACAATTCCGCTCAGATACCTTGCCTGATAGATCCTTCCAAAATAGTTGTTGAAGTTCTTTCCATTGGACATATATCCTGTGCCATGAGAGAAATACACATCCGGATATTTCTCCGCCATATCAGCCGTAACCTGCATATAGCCCCAGCTCGTTGTGAAAATAATATTACAGCCGTCCGAAACACACTCCTCAATCGCTTTCTTCGTTCCGTCCTCATCGGTATCATCCACGATCTTACGCTCAATCTGGTCATCCGACAGCAGAAGATTCTCCTGCATTCCCTTTACACCCAGATCATGCGTGTAGGAATAACCACTTCCCTCATCCGGATCGGACAGATAAAGAACGCCGACCTTAATCTGATCCTTGCTGATACCGCCTTCTCCCTTCTGTGCAGTGTCGCCTTCGCTCTGCTCATAGCCCTTATTGGTGGCATAATCATCCGGACTGCCGGTTTTTACAGCATTACAGCCGGTAAGCAGAAACGCCGCCGATAGGGTCAGTGCCAGCTTCTGAAATACTTTTCCTTTGCGTTTTCTCATTTCATCTCCTCCTTTGACGGCAGCGTCCTGCTGCCATGTGCTTCCCTTTATGTCAGATCATTCTGAAAGCGTGACAGATGCTCATACGGCAAGATCAGGCGTCCGCGGTACAGGCCACAGCCATCATTGATCAGACTGTTATTGACAGCGGAAAACATATTGACATCGAGCCTATTTAACGCAAGCTGCTGCAAACGCATTCCTCTCTCGTACGCCTCATCAAAGCAGCTGCACTCTCCCTCCGGGATCACATCCCTTCTGGCCCGCTCATTCTCCTGACGCTTCTCATAACCCAAATGATTGGCAGGACCAATCTCTGCATTATCATCCATCGCTTTTGTTCTTAATTGCACCTCCATAAAGCATTTTGCAGTGTCATCATAAAATGTAATATGTAAAGAGCGGTAACCATATTCTCCTTCATCAGAAATATAATCTCTGTAATATGGACGTACCGCCGCTTCCATTCTGTCCGAAAGGCTCTCCTTTACCCCCTTCGCCGACTCTGCCCGGAATCCCCTCTGTTCCATAAATCCCGGCAGCATATTAGCAATCTCATACAGGTAGCGGATCTCCTCGTCCTCCCTGCTCTGTCCCTCCTGCAAGTGACATTTCGGAATCGAGATCACAATGCGGTATGCGATCAGATCACGAAAACAGTCAAGTCTGCTTTTGATCTCCTCCGTGTCCGGGAAACGATGGTATTTCCCATAGTAATCGTAAATATATTCGACGATATATCCGTTAAATTTCTCCTCGGCACGGATCAGCGATTTGATCCGTCCCTTAAAGGTAAACGCTAAAAACGGATACTCTTTTGCCATGTGCATATAAAACTCACGGATTTTCTGCGACTGTGCCGTCAGGAAATCATTATGCTCCAGCATGTCCTTGATCTGATTCAAAAAGCTGCAATGAACCAGATCGATCTCATTGCCGGCGGCTGCCGCCTCCAATTCCAGATCACTGCTGTATTTCTGTAAGATTCGAAGAACCGTATCCCCCGAATACAAATAATCATTTAATGTAATCATAGCTCCCCTGCCTTAAGCCTCTGTATTGTTACAGTGCCTTCTTATATATCTGATACATATCCTCCTGATCCAGCTTCTTTATGCAGCCAACCGTTCTCTTTCCAAAATGGCTGCACTTTTCTGCCAGTTCACGAAGCTCTTCATCACTCGGATGAATGCCAAGCTCGGCAAGACTCGTTGGCATATTAACACTGCGGTAAAACTCCTCCATGGCACAAATACCGCGAAGTGCTGTCTCTTTCTCATCGTCCCCCTCTGTCTGTCCCATTACACGGACAGCAAACTGCGCAAATCTCGCCGGATTACCATCCAGCACATATCTCGCCCAGCTTCCCCAGACAGCTGCAAGACCTGCTCCGTGCGCCACATCAAACATGCCGCCAAGCTCATGCTCCAGCTGATGGCTCGCCCAGTCACCGCCTGCCGTACCACATCCGGTCAGTCCATTGTGCGACAGACTTCCTGCCCACATCACCTCTGCGCGTGCCTTGTAATTGTCCGGCTCCTTCATCAGGATCTGTGCATTCTCCATGACCGTCCGGATCAGATGCTCACTGAAACCATCCGTCAGATCCAGATTCTCCTCCTGATTAAAATAACGCTCCATCGTATGCATCATGATATCCACACAGCCGCTCGCCGTCTGATACTTCGGCAGAGTCATTGTAAGCTCCGGATCCATCACCGCAAATCTTGCACGACAACAGTCATTTCCATAGCCTCTCTTTAACCAGCCATTCTCATTGGTGATCACAGAGGAATTGCTCATCTCAGAGCCCGCCGCTGCGATCGTAAGAACAACGCCGATCGGCAGGCAGGACGTTGCCTCACGCTTTCTCTCATAGAAATCCCAGACATCACCGCCGTTTTCTACACCATAACCGATCGCCTTTGAGGAATCGATCACGCTGCCGCCGCCCACGGCAAGAATGAAATCAACCTGCTCCTTCTTGCACAGTTCAATACCTTCATAAACAAGGGAAAGTCTTGGGTTTGGCACAACGCCTCCCAGAGAAACATACGAAACACCTGCCTTGTCAAGTGCCTGAAGGATCCGGTCTAACAATCCGCTTTTGATAACACTTCCACTGCCATAATGAACCAGTACCTTGCTGCAGCCCTGCTCCTTCACCAGTTCTCCTACCTGATTTTCTGTTCCTTTTCCAAAAACCACCTTTGTCGGTGCATAATAGTCAAAATTTGTCATATTCATCCTCATTTCCGAAAGCTGATTCAGCCTCTTAATATTCGTATTTTATCATTTATTTTATTCTCAGGCAATATTCCTGCTTATTCCCCCGTTTATTTTCTCATATCTTCTGTCATCAGACAACTACCCTTGTCCATACTCCCGTTTCTTCTGTTCCCGGAATGTGATCATCATCTCTCTTGTCAGACTCAGTCCCTCCGGATCATCCCGGACACAGAATACCCGGCTGACCACCATCTCTCTTCTCTCCATTTTATAACACTCCAAAGCAAAATACAACTAAAGATATGGTTGATCATTTTCTCGGCTTTCCGTATGTGAAATAAGAATTTCCGGCACTCTTGATTATTATTCGGATTATGATAATATGGGAAAGAACAATTCCAAAGAAAAGAGGACAAATCAATGATCAATCCGGCAATGATTTTTAAGATTAAAAGCTCCTGGGAGCGGTTCACTGTCTCCCACCCGAAGTTTCCAAAATTTCTGCAGGCAGCCGCAGCCAATGATGTCATGAGAGAAGGAACCATCCTTGAGATCAACATTACGACTCCGGAAGGTCGCGAGCTTTCCACCAATCTGAAACTGACAACAGACGATCTGCAGTTGATCGATGACATTAAAAATATGACCAGATAGCCTGTGGCTATCTGGTCATATTTTATGTGTGCGGTTACTCAGTCTTCGCATACCGATTATTTGATTGCGCCCATACCACATTTCTTATGTCCGATTATTTCGAAATCACATTTTGCCTGCCAACACATAAAAAATCCGTGAGCTATGTCTAAAAAATTGTCTTGTCACTAACGGATTTCGAAAAATCTGATTGCTTTGCTGCTTTGATCTTCGATAAACGCATCCTACCGTACTCGCCCCAAGGTGGGAATCAGATGTTTCGAGAGGCACTTGCACCCGCCGGTACTTACGCCCCAAGTAGCACAAATACATATTTATAATTATTTAATACTTGGGGCGTTACGTACCGCTGCGTGGTGCAGTGGTAGCGGGAGCGTGCCGTCCGAAATAGCTGAGCCCACCTATAGGGCTCAGTCATGCGGATGCGTATTTATCAAAGCATTGCAAAGCAAAGATTTTTCAGAAATCCTACTGATCTGCGTCAATTTTTTAGACATAGCTCACGGATCAACTTATTTTCCGAAGCAAAATGGATATTTCATTTTATGGACATAAGAAATAGTATGGGCTCAGGTATCATTCCATGTGCGAAGCTTGAGTCACATTATTTAAAAATCTTGACCGGATCTTCGGATATCATATAATATTTCACATCCAGATCATTATTTTTTACATACATCTGAAGATATCTCAAATGGTTCTTTTTTTTCTTGTTATTATCAAAATGAAAATATTTTTTATAAAGTCCCGGATAATTACGGGTAAACTTGCGGATCCCCTTACCATAAAATGCACCATCCCCGGTATAGTCTACCTTCTGTACCTGATAGCCGTCTGCTGTCTTTTTCAGATGGAAGCATGCCGGATCGTTGCTTCCGTCCACGCACTGCAGGATATTCCCGATCTTCCGGTATCCGATCCCCCCAAAATAACCAAAGACAAGATACTGATCCCCTTCCCAGACCCTTTTGAAAATAATGAAGCCCGGAATCCAGCAGCCCTGTCCTTCCTTTTCCTTATACTGTTCCTGCTGATAGGATATGATCGCCGCAAGTGCCCGGTCATTTCCGGTATAACGAAACTCCGGCAGAGGTCTTCTTTTTCGTTCTTCCACCGTCAGGCACAGCCTGTAAACCGCAAGCTTTTTGTCTTTCCTATTACATTCATACAACCGATAGATTCCATCCTGAATCGTTAGAAAATTTAATGTTTTCTTTCCGTCTGCGCTTTTCCATGGGTATGAATTTCTGCTGTAACGGGCGGGATCGCCACGCCACAGATACCCCATTGTATCCGTATAAGCCTTATCCTCCGCAAAGGTGTCAAACGTATCCCTGGTCTTTTCCTGTTTCTTCCATTGTCGGAACAAATCCGCAGCCTCATTCTTCACTGTCATCGTCCCGATCGTGACAATTTTTTCCTCACTCTGTCCATCCGAAATCTCCTCTTCCCGGATCCGGAACTGATGCAGCTTTCCCTTTAGCGAGCCTTGACTTTCATTAAAAACATAAATATCTTTGTTTTTCAGCAGCAGTCTTGTATGCGTACGGTATGTCCCAAAATAGGCACAGCCGATTTTCTGTGTGTCTATGCTCCCAAGAAGCCGGTCCTTTTGCAGATCATACACCAGAATACCTCGAAGATTGCCAAACACCAGATACCTCTCATTCCTTGCCATAATATCCGGTGCGTAAACTTCTCCCGTTTTACTGCCTATTGTCACCGCCTCTTCCACGATATCCTGTTCGGTCTGTGGATCAGCAGCCTGTCGGAACCACTCCCTGATCTGCTTTGCCAGGTTTCCTCCGGTTGCTGCATTTACTGCTGCGCCGGCCCCCCATAAAAGAAGCACAATCGCTGCCGCTGCTACAGCACGATGCCATCCCCGCAGTCTACGCTGCTTTGACACAATAAGGCTCCCGTCCTCTGCTTCTGTCTGTTCCCCCCTGTTTGATATCTGTGTCCACAGCTCCTCCTTTTTTTCTTCATCAAGCGCAAAAGGTTCAAATAATTTCCGTACATCATTTTCCCGCATAGATAAATCCCTCCTTTTCCAACTCGATTTTTAACTTCTTTCTTGCTGTGGCAAGCTGTGTCTGAATCGTACTCTCTTTTCTATCCAACATTTTGGACATCTCCCCCACAGAGTACCCCTCATAATAATACAGATACAGCACCTCCCGATATTTCACGGGAAGCTTCATCATATGGATAAGTACATCGCTTTCCATCGCATCCTCCGATGCACGCTCCGGTATATCCCCCAGATCGATCCGTTTTCTCCACGATGACCGCAATATATCCCTGCAGTAATTTTTCGTCACCAGAATAAACCACGCCTTTTCGTGCTCTTCATCCTCAAAGCACTGTGGTTTTTCCAACAGCTTCACAAAGACTGCCTGCACTGCATCCTCCGCATCACAGACATTGCGCAGATACACCATGGCAATACGATATATACGGTCGCACTCTCTGTCATATATTATTTTCAGATCCTGCTTTATCTCTGTCGTTGTCATTGCCACCGCTTCCCTCCTTTCACTTTATACACGGATCAGTCTCCGGAAATATCCTCTTCAAATAAAAAAAGTACAATAAAGAAAAAAGTGCATGAAAACGAAACAATCCGTTTCCATACACCTTTCGTTATGTAGAATATCTACACGATCCTGTAAAACAATCAACAATACGTCAGATTATTTTAATGTACCGGAAATTGTAACAGAAATGCTCTTCTTAGGCATTTTCTTGCAGCTTGCTGCCTTGTACTTCTTCTGAGAATACTTGTTCCAGGTATTAACAACCATTACCTGAGTAAAGTCCTGTTTTGCACCCGGATCAGGAGTGAGGGTAGGTTTCTTAACTGTCTTTACAGTCTTACCATCGATCTTTAAGGTTGCAGAAGTAACTTTGAGTTTCTTCTTATCCTTACCTGCAAGGCTTGTATCAACATAGATGCTGTTCCAGCCCTTATCCTTTGCGAAGGATTTCAGCTTAGCACCTGAAGCAGATACAGTAACTGTGAACTTGCCCTTCTTGATGGTTGCATTGGAAAGCTTGATTCCGGAAATAGAAGCCTTCTTGTTTCCATTCATAACACCCTTGCTGCGGTCTGAGACATTATGGTTTGAAAGAACACCATTATAGCCCTTACTTGCGAAGCAAAGATATGCAGTTGCGCTGGATGCAGCGTCAGCCTTCTTGGAAACCTGTGGTACAGCAACGATAGAAGATGCTGCAACAGTTGCTGCTAATGCAACGGAAAATACTCTTTTTGCTACATTTGATAATCTCATAATATTGCCTCCTTAATAAGAATATAAATTTGCAAACTCATATTAGCACACTCATATTTTTATGTCAATGTCACAAGGCAAAAAACAGGCGGAAACCACTGGAAAATACGGTATTCATTAGCTTTCCATGGGTTTCGTTTTTACAATTCATTGTAGATTTCTTCTATTTTAAACGCTGTCACATTTATGACTGTTTTCTGCCGTACTTTTGACATATTTTCATCACATTTTAGTCACAATCAGCGTGCCAGAAAATCCGTGATCTCAGCAATATATAAGGTATGATAATCCTTATCCGCATACCATTTTTCATCAATCTCACCATCCAGAAACTCCTCCGGTTTAATCTCTGTCGCAGACATCGCGCGGCAGATCAGCACAAGATTCGCCTGATCCACATACGGAACACCGTTCTGATAATCGATCTCCACACCGGCTTCCTTCAGCTTATCCTCGGTTCTGCCGGAAACAGTTCCGAGATATTTGAGCATATTGCGGTGCTTTTCTCCTAAGAAGGACAGAGAAAATGTTCCCTCACGATCAATGAACTCTTTTGTGTAACGGCTCTGACGGATCACAACAAACGCCGCATTCTTGCCCCACATTACACCCATGCCACCCCAGGAAGCAGTCATTGTATTGACCTTCTCCTCGTTGCCGGCAGTCACTAACATCCATTCCTTACCAATTTTGTCAAACGGACTGCACTCCAGCATATCTGCTGTAAAAGACTGAAAACTATGCATATTTCTTCCTCCATTCTGTTCTCGTTTTCTTCATTATATTATTTCCGCATATTTTTGACAAGCACTCCATAAAATGATAGGATAACGCTAGTGTGGCGGTTTCAAACAGCTGTCCCACAACATTAACTTACGTTTACGAATTATAAAAAGAGGTCTCACCGATGAAAATAGAAATGCATGCTCACACCAGCGAGGCGAGTCCATGTGCAAATGTATCCGCCACAAAAATTCCTGCTCTGTACCAGAAAGCAGGTTATGATGCCATTGTCATTACCGATCATTACTGTAAATGGGCGCAGGACCGCAGCGGTCTTACCGATAATGACGATTATGTGCAATATTTCTTAAATGGATACCGCTCCGCCAGAAAGGCAGCCGGGCAGATCGGCTTTACGGTTCTTCTCGGTGCGGAGGCAAATCTGCCGGGCAGTTCGAACGACTATCTTCTTTATGGAATTACCGAAGAATTTATCCTCACACACCCGGATATTCATGAAATGTCTCTGCCTGAGCTATACAATTTGTGCCACGACAACGACATTCTGCTGCTTCAGGCGCATCCATACAGAACCTACTGCAATCCTGCCGATCCACAGTATCTGGACGGTGCCGAAAGCTACAACGGCAATCCGAGACACGACAACCGGAATGAGCTTGCGCGCGAATGGACCGATGAATTTCATATGATCGAATCCTCCGGAAGCGATTTTCATGAGCTGGAGGATGTTGCCAAGGGAGGCATTAAGACCGATGAAACGATCTTAGATACCAGACAGCTCAGGGATGTCCTTCTTTCGGGACAATACCAGCTTTTAACCCCGTAAACCACACGCCGGTATCCAAGAAGTATGAAGTGAGGAAAAGCAATGAAAAAGAATGAGAATCTGAACAAATTCCAAAAAGCATTTGATCGCCTGAAACAGCAGTGGAACGAAGAGCCCAAAACTGTTCCACAGGTTATTTACCGCAAGGGAAAACTTCTTGGCTTTAATCTTCTTGATACCGCTGTTTCTGCCTATGCCGGACAGGCTGCATTTATGATGATCCTGTCCTTTTTTCCGTTCGTCATGTTTATGCTTGTTCTTCTGCAGCGTCTCCCGTTATCGCCGGAGCTTTTGATCACGGCATTGGAGCATTTTGTGCCGCAATCCTTCCGCACATTCATGACGGATATCATCAATAATATTTATACTGCACAGACAGCGACTCTCCTGCCCGTGACCGTCATCGCCGCATTGTGGCTCGGCTCGAAATCATTTCTTTCGATCATCTATGGATTAAACTCCGTATACAAGATTCCGGAGACACGTGGCTATTTCACACTGCGACTCTGGGCTATGTTCTACACCCTGCTTTTTGCCCTGTTGATCGTAGCGACTCTGATCCTGTTTGTTTTCGGCAACCAGCTTTATCTGCATATCACGAAAATATTTCCGCTTTTGACGCATATCCTGCTGCCGATCATCAGCTTCCGTTCCACCGCAGGATTCTTTGTCATGCTGCTGTTTTTCACCGGCATGTATGTGCTGATCCCAAATCACCGGCTGCATGGTTATGTGCCGGAATTTGTTCCATCCGAAGAGATCACCGGCAATCAGATCCGCCCAAGACGCGTGCCGTTTGCCAGCCAGCTTCCGGGTGCCCTCACCGCAACTATCGGATGGTTGGGATTTTCCTTTCTCTATTCCTTCTATGTAGATCATATCAGCAATTATTCTTCCATCTACGGAACCATGACTACGATCGCGTTGCTGATGGTATGGCTCTACGCCTGTATGTATATTCTGTTCTTTGGCGGATGGTTAAACTATACGATTCAGCGTTTCTTAAATAAATAACTCAAACTTCGCACACCGATTAGTTGATTGCGCCCATACTATTTCTTATGTCCGAGGAAAATTAATATAGATTTTTGCCTCAGGATATCTGACGAAACCGTGAGCTGGTGGTATTAAAATTGTCTTGTCACTTACGGATTTCAAAAAGTCTAATTGCTTTGCTGCTTTGATTTTTGATAAACGCATCCTGCCGTACTCGCTCCGAGGTGGGATTCAGATGTTTCGAAAGGCACTTGCACCCGCCGGTACTTACGCCCCATACTAAATAAAATATTCATATCTTACTGTAAAATCAATATGGCGTTATGTACCGCTGCGTGGTGCAGTGGTAGCGGGAGCGTGCCGTCCGAAATAGCTGAGCTCACCTACGGAGCTCAGTCGTACGGATGCGTATTTATCAAAGCATTG